>JAICQO010000008.1 GCA_025937835.1 Polyangiaceae bacterium | reverse complement strand
GGAACGTCGAGGAGCAATCCATGAAACGACCTATTTTCGCCTTCACCTTATTGGCGGCTGCGGCCCTCACCGTGGCCGCGTGCGGCGACGACGACGGGGACGACGACAACGGCGGCAACGACGGCACGGGCGGAAAGCCCTCCGGCGGCAACGTCACGTGCGATCCCGACAACGCCACCACCTGTCAAAACGACACCGACTGTCCCTTCGTGGCAGACGGAAGCGCCCGCGTCGCCGCGCAGACCTGCGGCCAAGGCGAGTGCCTGACGAGCGACGACGAGAACTGCGCGCGCGACTGCATGCTGGCAGACCTCGACATGTCGTCCGAGTGCGCGAGCTGCTACGCGAATTTCGTGACGTGCACGATCGCGGAGTGCCTCGGGGACTGCATCGGCGATCCGAACTCGGAAGGCTGCCTCGAGTGTCAGGAGACCTCGGGCTGTAGGCCGACCTTCAACGACTGCAGCGGCCTCGAAGAGTGAGCGCAAGACCGCGAGCCATGCGCCGAGCCAGCATCCTGCGGGCGGCGTTTGCGCTGCTGAGCCTTGCCTGGGCCGGCAACGCGAACGCCGCCGGGTTCGATACTCCGATCCTCTACACGGCGCGCCACCAGGCGATGGGCGGCACCGCCATCGCGTCCGTGGACGACGCCTCCGCCGGCTTTCATAACCCCGCAGGGTTACAAGGCGTCCGCGGCCTGGGATTGATCGGCGATTTCAGCCTGATCCTCGGGAAAATCGAGGCCAGCCCCACCCCCAGCGACAACCTCGAGTCCGAGGCCGTGGTAGCGCCGTTCTTTCTCCTGGGCGCTGCTTATCGTTTGGAGGACTGGGTCACGCTCGGCCTGGCAGGCTTCCCGGTCGCGTCCGGAGGCGCCGAGTACCGCTACCCGGTCGGTCGCGTGAACCCCGTCACCTGGGTCGACAGCACGAACATCGTGTTCTTCGAGGTGACGCCGATGCTCAGCCTCAACGTGCCGCGCGACCGCTGGTTGCCCGGTAAGCTCGCGTTCGGAGCAGGCTACCGCGTGAACTACGTCACCTTCTCGCGCGAGCGCGGCCAGCCCGACGAGCTCCAGTACCTGGATCTGAACATGCAGGGCGCAAGCTTCACCGGCTTTCGGCTGGGCCTGCAGTATCAGCCGATCGACGAGCTGAAGCTCGGAGTCGTGTTCCGGAACAAGGTCGTGGTGACGACCCGGGCCGACTCGGCCAAGGTGCTCACCGCCGACGCCAGCGACGCCGAGCTCGACTTCACGCTGCCGGCCAAGCTCGGCTTTGGCGTACGCACCGAGCTCGGCCGCCTGGGGCTCGCGACCGACGTCGAGTACGCGTTTCAGAGCCAAAACCAGCGCCGGCCGCTCTCGGGCACGCTGATGGGCAGCGACGCCGAGGTGCCCAACGTCTTCGACTGGCACGACGGCGTAACCTTGCGCCTCGGCGCCGAGTACCGCGTTGGCCCTGAGCAAAGCGTTCCGCTGCGCGTCGGCTACATCTTCGACAGCCGCGTCGCGAACCCCGCGTACCCGAGCGCGTTCGGCACGCCACCCGCATCGACCCGCACCTTCACCGCGGGCGCCGGCTTCGTCCAGGAGACGTGGCAGGTGAACCTCGCCGCGTCGCGGCGCTTCGGCAGCACCCAGATCCCGAGCAGCGAGCTCGGCGAGGGCTGCTCCTTCTGCAGTTACGCCGGAGACTATTCGCTGCAGATGACCGGGCTCTACGTCGATGCCTCGGTCGACCTGCCGATGTGATTCAACGCGTTCTCACCGCGTAGGTCAGGTGGGTCACCCGCTGCGTCGTCTCTCCGCGGAGCGGCACCAGCGCCACGCGGCTCGCGTCCACGCCCTCGAACAGCCGCGTTCCCGAGCCGAACAGCACCGGCGAGAGCGCGATCGAAAATTCGTCGACCAGCCCCGCGTTCAGGTACTGCAGGATCGTCGCGCCGCCGCCCGAAATGCGCACGTCCCGTCCGCCCGCGGCCCTTCGGGCCTGGTCCAGGGCCGACTTGATGCCGTCGTTGACGAAGTGAAAGGTCGTCCCGCCCGGCCGTTCCCAGGGGGCCCGCTCTTCGTGCGTGACGACGAAGACGGGCGTGTGGAACGGCGCCTCTTCGGGCCACGAGATCTCTCCGAGGTCGAACATGCGCTTGCCCATCACGCTCACGCCCGTGCGCTCGAACGTCTCTCGAGCGACGTCGTTGTCGCGCCCTTCCTCTCCGCCCTCGCCGAACTTCAGGTTCTCGCGGAAGAAGCGCAGAGGGAACACCCAGCCCTGCAGGTCCATCCACTGCTTCATGCAGCGCTCCAGGACGGGGTCCTGCGCTCGCTGCTCGGCCGTGACGCGAAGCCAGTCCATCGTCTCCGGGACGATGAACCCATCCAGCGACATCGACACGCTGAAGAACACTTTGCCAGCCATCAGCTCTCTCCTGCCTCCCGAACGCGGCCGGTAACGTACGCGGCCAGATTGCCGAGCGTTTGCTGACCGCCCTCGATCGCGTGGTACTTCTCGACCGCCTGATCGCGCGCCGCTTTGGTGGGGAACACCGTGCGCATCTCGATCCGCGTCGCCATCCCCTCGGACGTGAACGTCAGGATTGACTCGAAAGCGTTGGGATCGCCGCGCCGTTCACCGTGAACCAGCGCGATCCGCTGCGGCGGCACGATCTCGGTCCACGCGATCCACTCCGAGTAGTCCGTGCCGTCCGGTCCGTGCATCACGAACACCCATTCGCCGCCCGCGCGAAACTCGAACGAACGCGTCGTCGTCGTGAATCCGTCCGGCCCCCACCACTGCGACAGGTGCCGCACCTCCGTGAACGCCTCGAACACCAACTCCCGCGGCGCGTCGATAGTCCGCGAAATCACGATCTCGCGCTCAGCCGTCCCGCTCATCGCGACTCCTTCCGCCCGGCGTGCTTCAGGCTCTGCACGTAGGCATCCAGCCGATCGAAGCTCGCGTTCCAGAACCGCTCGAACCCACCCGCCCACTCGTGGACCGGTCGCAGCTTGCGCGCGTCGAGCCCGTACACCCGCTGCTTCCCCTCTTTCCGATCCCGCACGAGCCCCACCTCCCGCAGCACCCGTAGATGCTTCGAAGCCCCCGGCTGCGTCATCCCGAGCTCGTCGGCCAGCTCATTCACCGGCCGCTCCCCGGACCGCAAGAGCACCAGAATTTGGCGGCGTTGCGGCTCGGCGATGGCGTTGAAGACGTCGGACGTGGTGGCGGCGCGAGCCATGGCCGCACATCATATTCCTATATGGGAATGTGTCAAGGCGCGGTGCAGATCCACGTTCGGATGTAACCAGCGCGCTCCGCGGGCTTACCAACGTCGCACACGCTCTCCAGACGACCACAGGCTTGCTCTCGTTCGCTCGTGCGAGCGGTTGCAAAAGCCAGGGCGGAGCTGCGTGGCGTTGGAAAGGATGGGCTCGATGAAAAAGTTTCTTGTGCTGGCTCTGGCAGCCTCGGCGTTCGTGACCGCCTGTGGCGACGACGACGAGATGGATTCGATGAACGGGACGGGCGGCACGAGCGGCGAGGCCGGCGCCCCCTCGACGGGAGGACGCGGAGGGTCACAGCCCTCGACGGGAGGCATGACCTCGGGTGCCGGAGCTGATGCCGGAGGCCAGGCGGCAGCTGGAGAAGGTGGCGGCGACTCGGGCGGCTCGGGCGGCTCGGGCGGAGAGAGCGGCAGCTCGGCCGCGCGCACCTTCACGGTGACCGTCGAGAATGTCGCGGCCGTCAAGCCGTTCACGAGCGCGGGGGTGTTCCACACGCCCGAGGGCGACGACAAGGCCGGACCGCTGACTCCTGGCAAGACCTACGAGTTCACCGTCGACGCGGGTCGGAGGCAAAAGCTGTCGTTCGTGACGATGCTGGCGGCGACCAACGACTTGTTCTTCGCACCGAAGGGCGACGGCATCGCGTTCTACGACGAGGACGGCGAGCCGATCTCCGGCGACGTGACCGACCAGATTTACCTGTGGGACGCGGGCACCGAGCTGAACGAGGAACCGCGCGTCGGCCCCAACACGGTGTCCAAGCAGGGCGCGCCCGACACGGGCCCCGCCGAAAACGGCGACGTGATCGCGATCGGCGACGCCGAGGACGACTTCGATTTCGATTATCCGGAAGCCTCCGACGTGATGACCGTCACGCTGACCCACGTCGAAGGCACCGAGTTCGAGGTGACGATCGAAAACGTCTCGAGCGCTACGGCACTGCAGACCAGCGAAGGCGATTTTCCCGCGCCGCTATCGCCGGGCGTGTGGGTGGTCCACAACGGCATCGACCCGCTGTTCACGGTCGGCATGCCGGACCGCGGACAGGGCCTCGAGCACATCGCCGAGGACGGCAACCCGACGATGCTCGCCGAGCTCATCGCGGAAAACTCGGGCATCACCTATCCGGCTTCGCCCGGCGTCTGGGTGGTTCACGCGGCCGGCACGCGTCCGCTGTTCGAAGAAGGCTCCGCGGACTACGGAGAGGGCCTCGAGCACATCGCCGAGGACGGCAACCCCATGATGCTGGGCGCCAAGCTGGCCGAATCGGACGGCTACCTCAGCGGTGCGGTCTTCAACATGCCGGTCGGCAGCAGTGGGCCGGGCCCGATCACCCCGGGCAAGAGCTACGAGTTCAGCTTCGAGGCCACGCCAGGCGCGTCGCTCTCCTTCGCGACCATGCTCGCCGCGACGAACGACGTGTTCTTCGGACCGGCCGATACCGGCATCGCGCTGTTCAGCGCCAACGGCGAGCCACTGAACGGCGACATCACCGACGAGGTGTCCCTCTGGGACGCCGGCACCGAGAGCAACGAGCAGCCGGGCATCGGGCCCACCACGGTCACGAACCAACCCGCGCCCGACACCAGCAACCCGGGCGAAGAGTCCGTCCAGCTGCTCGAAGACGTGGACGACGGCTACGACTACCCGAGCGTGGATGCCGTGCTGCGCGTGACGGTGACGTCCGAGTAGCGGCCCTGCTCAACGCAGGTATTGGCCGCAGCGCGCGTCTCCGTCGGGCACGTCGCTGCCGTTCTCGAGCTTCGGGAAGGCTTGGCGATCACACAGCGCGGCAAGAATGTCGAGGACGAGCTTGCCGCGCTCGGCGCCACCGCCATCGCTCGCGAGCAGCTGCGACTTCATGGCGCTCCCGGGGTGGCCATTGGCGATCTTGAGCCAAATTTCGTAGCCGCTCGAGCGGCTGATGCTGCCGATGCTCTCGGTGTCGTCGATCGCGAACTTGGTGCCCTGCGAGCCGTGGCAGCCGCTGCAGCGCTTGGCAATCGTGGCGGCGCCGCGCTTGGGATCCGCGCCGGGCAAGAGCTTGTAGTTCTTGGGCGCTGATTCATCGAGGGTGAAGACATCGTCCGGGCGCGGCACGCGGTGTTCGCGCACGGCGACCAGGAACGCCGCGAGGTCCCGCAAATCGCCGTCGTCGAGCACCGCGCCGTAAGCGGGAACCTGCGCGTCGCCGTTCTTCAGCCACTCCGCGAGCTGCTGCTCGCTGCGCGCGCCCTCGAGCAGGCTCTGTGCGAGCACATAGTCCTTCTTCTGATAGCTCGCGCCGTAGATGCCCTGCCCACCGCGCAAGTCCCAACCGAACAGGTTCTTCAAGCGGTAGTCGTGGCCGGTGTTCGGAAGCGGCTTTCCGCTGCCGTCCGAGAGCGTGCCGTTTCCGTTCGGACCGCCACTACCGTCGAGCTCTGGCGTCTTCGCGGAATCGGGCTTGAACGAGTCCTTGAGCTTCTTCTCGCTGATCCAGTTGTCGTAAAGGCGGCCGCCGCGCGCGACGTCCGCGCGAGACCCGGAAGGCGAACCGGCCGAGCTCAAGCCGCCGCCACAGCCGGAAGCGAGCGACACGAGCAACGAGAAACCCAGGAAACCAAGCAGCGAACGGTTGCGCAAAGCGGACATGGGCGCTGTTTCTACGAGTAGCCGCGAAACAGTCAAGCGCGGCTGCCGCGCCCGCGACTGCGATGCGCGCGCTTTCTGCGCCAAATCCCCGGTCGGCGTTTCGAAGCGCGGTGCTACGCTGCCGGGAGCGTGGTCGATCCGCTCGAACGATTCAGAGCTCCGGTTCGAGAATGGTTCCAGAGTGCGCTCGGCAAACCGACTCCCGTGCAGGCCCGCGGCTGGGTTCCCATCGCGGACGGCCGCTCGGCGCTGCTGCTCGCGCCGACCGGCTCGGGCAAGACGCTGGCGGCGTTCCTTTCGGGGCTGAACCGCTTGATGAGCGAAGCGCCAGCGAACGGAGCCGGCGTGCGCCTGCTCTACATCTCGCCGCTGAAGGCGCTGGGCGTCGACGTCGAGCGCAACCTGAGGGCGCCAATCGCGGGCATTTCTGCGACGGCGGAGCGCCTGGGTCAGGCGGTGCGGATCCCGAGCGTCGCGATCCGCTCCGGGGACACGCCGGCGGCGGAGCGCGTTCGCTTCCGAAAGCACCCGAGCGAAATCCTGATCACGACTCCCGAGTCGCTGTACTTGATGCTGACCTCGGGCGCGGCGGAGGGCTTGCGCGCGGTGGAGACGGTGATCGTGGACGAGATCCACGCGCTCGTCGGCACCAAGCGCGGCGCGCACCTGGCCCTGAGCCTCGAGCGCCTCGAGCGGCTGCGCGCAGCGCACGGAGTGACGGCGCCGCTGCAGCGGGTAGGGCTGTCGGCGACGATTCGCCCGATCGAAGAGGCGGCGCTGTTCTTGAGCGGCGGCACGGTCGGGCCCGACGGCAGCGTGACGCCGCGCCCGGTCGCGGTCGTCGATGCGGGCGGGCGGCCGCGGCTCTCGCTGCGCGTGGCGATGCCCGTCGAGGAGCTGGCCAAGGGGGCGCCCTCGCTCGCCGAAAACGGCCGTGAACGCTCGATCTGGCCCGCGATCCACGGCCCGCTCGTGGAGCTTATCCGCGCGCACCGCTCGACGCTGCTGTTCGTGAACAGCCGCAGGCTCGCCGAGCGACTGAGCTCCGCTCTGAACGAGCTCGCGGGTGAGCCTCTGGCCCTGGCTCACCACGGCTCGATCGCGAAGGACCGCCGCATGGCGATCGAGGACGCGCTCAAGCTCGGTCACCTGCGCGCGCTCGTCGCCACTTCGTCGCTCGAGCTCGGGATCGACATGGGCGCGATCGATCTGGTGATTCAGATCGAAGCGCCGCCGTCCGTCGCGACCGGTCTGCAGCGCGTGGGGCGCGCGGGGCACTCGGTGGGCGGTCTGTCTCAGGGCATTCTGTTCCCGAAGTTCCGCGGCGATCTGCTCGCGGCGTCAGCCACGGCCGAGAAGATGCGCGAGGGCGCGGTCGAGTCCGTGAGCTTTCCGCGCAATCCGCTGGACGTGCTGGCGCAGCAAGTCGTGGCGATCGTTTCCGACGGCGCCATCGGCGAGGACGAGCTGTTCGCGCTGGTGCGCTCGGCGTCGCCGTTCCGTGGCCTGCCGCGACAGGCCTTCGAATCGGTGCTCGATCTTCTCTCCGGGCGCTATCCGTCGGACGAGTTCGCCGAGCTCAAGCCGCGGCTCGTCTGGGATCGGATCGGCCGTACGCTGACCGCGCGGCAGGGCGCGCGCCGCGTGGCCGTGATCAACGGCGGAACCATCCCGGATCGCGGGCTTTACGGCGTATTTTTGGCCAACACGCCCGAGGGCAAGAGCGTGCGGGTCGGCGAGCTCGACGAGGAAATGGTGTTCGAGTTGCGCACGGGGGACGTCTTCCTGCTCGGGGCGAGCTCGTGGCGGATCGAGGACATCACCGTCGACCGCGTGCTGGTCACGCCGGCGCCCGGGGAGCCGGGCAAGATGCCGTTCTGGCACGGCGATCGCCCGGGCCGCCCGCTCGAGCTCGGGCGCGCGATCGGCCGGCTCAGCCGCGAGCTGTTGTCGGCAAGCGAGCCGGCCGCGCACGAACGGCTGCTCGAGCAGGGGCTCGATCCGGGAGCGGCCAAGCATCTGCTCTCGTTCCTGCGCGAGCAAAAGGAAGCTGCCGGCGATGTCTGCTCGGATCAGCTCGTCGTGGTCGAGCAGTTCGTGGACGAGGTGGGTGACTACCGCGTGTGCGTGCTCTCGCCGTTCGGCGCGCGCGTGCACGCGCCGTGGGCGCTCGCCGCGATGGAGCTCCAGCGCCAGTCGCTCGGGATCGAGTCGGAGGCGATCTGGTCGGACGACGGCATCGTGTTCCGGTTCCCCGAAGCCGCGCCGCTCGAAGATCTCGCGCTGATCTTGCCCAAGCCGGAGCTTTTGGACGAGCTGCTCACGCGCAGTTTGTCGTCGAGCTCGCTGTTCGCCGCTCGTTTCCGGGAGAACGCGGCCCGGGCGCTGTTGCTCCCACGCCGCCGCCCCGGGCAGCGCGCCCCGCTCTGGGCGCAGCGCCGGCGCGCCGCGGATTTGCTGCGCGCCGCCTCCAAGTACCCGAGCTTCCCGATCCTGCTCGAGACCTACCGCGAGTGCTTGCGCGACGTGTTCGACGTGCCCGGGCTCAAGGAGCTGCTCGCGCAAATCGAGCGGCGCGAGCTGCGGGTCTCGCGCGTGGACACGCGCTCCCCCTCCCCGTTCGCCGCGTCGCTGTTGTTCTCGTACGTGAGCAACTTCATCTACGAGGGGGACGCGCCGCTGGCCGAGCGCCGCGCGCAAGCGCTGACCATCGATCCCGCGCAGCTCGCGGCGTTGCTCGGCGAGGCGGAGCTCCGCAGCTTGCTCGATCCGGACGCGATCGCGGAGGTCGAGCGCGACGTGCAGCGGCGCGAATGGGCGCTGAACCACGCCGACGCCCTGCACGACTTGCTGATCGCGATCGGCGATCTGAGCTTGGACGAGCTCCGCGCCCGGGCCGGCGATCCGGCCGTGCTCGAGCAATGGCTCGCCGAGCTCGAGCGCGCGCGCCGGGTGATCTCCGTCAGCATCGGCGGGCAGCGCCGGCTCGCGGCCGCCGAAGACGCAGGGCGGCTGCGCGACGCGCTGGGCGTGGTGATCCCGTACGGTTTGCCCCAGGCGTTCCTCGAGGGCGTCACGGACGCGCCCGCGGACTTGGTGGCTCGCTTCGCGCGCACGCATGGCCCCTTCACGGCCACGACCGTCGCCGCGCGTTTCGGTCTCTCGGAGGCGCGTGTCCACGGCGTCCTCGAGCGGCTCGAGTCTGCCGGGCGGGTGGTGCGCGGCGCATTTCTGTCCGGCGGTCACGGGCTCGAGTGGTGTGACGCCGAGGTGCTGCGGCGGATCAAGCAGAAGAGCCTGATCAAGCTGCGCAAGGAGGTAGAGCCGGTCTCGGCGGAGGCCTACGCGCGCTTGTTGGTCGAGTGGCAAGGCGCCGGGCATCCGAGGGCGGGACACGACGTGCTCGGCGGTGTCCTCGATCAACTGGAGGGCTTTCCTCTGGTCGCGTCCGCGCTCGAGCAACAAGTGCTCCCGGCTCGCGTCGAGCGCTACCACCCGGCCGAGCTCGACGTGCTCACGAACTCCGGAGAGCTCGTGTGGAGAGGGCTCGAAGCCATCGGCCCGAGCGACGGACGCATCGCATTCTACCGGAGCGATCGCTACGGCCTGCTCGCGCCCCCGGTAACGCCCGTCGAAGGCGAGCTGGCCGTGAAGATCCGCGAGCACCTGAAGAGCCGCGGCGCCTCGTTCTTCTCCGAGCTCGTCGCGAAAACCGGGATTTTCCCGCGTGATTTGCTGGAAACGCTGTGGGACATGGTCTGGGCGGGCGAGCTCACCAACGACACGATCTTGCCGTTGCGCGCGCGCCTGACGGAGAAGAAGCTCAAGGACCGTCCCCAGCGCGCGCGGCTGGTTCGGCCCAGGCTCCACGCGGTGCCGGGCAGCGAAGGTCGCTGGTGGCTGCTCGATCGGCTACTCCCGGCGGCGCCGGCGACTGGCGCGGAAATGGCAGCGGCGCGCGTCGAGGTGTTACTCGAGCGCTACGGCGTGTTGCCGCGCGAAGCGATCGCGGCGGACGGGCTCGGCAGCTTTGCAGAGCTCTACCCGGTGCTGAAGGCGCTGGAAGACGCGGGTCGGGTGCGCCGCGGCTACTTCGTGTCCGGCCTCGGCGCGGCGCAGTTTGCGCGCCCGGGCGCCGACGACCGGCTGCGGCTCCTGCGGACGCCGAAGGACAGCTCGGGAGTGGTGGTGCTCGCGGCCACGGATCCGGCAAACCCCTACGGCGCTTCGCTGCCCTGGCCCGAGGGCGAACCCAGGCCTCAGCGCGCAGCCGGCACCTCCGTGGTGCTCGCGGACGGCTCGCTGCTCGGCTACCTCGGCCGGCGCGAGAAGTCGCTGAACGCGTTTCTCCCTAAAGAACAGCCGGAACGCGGGCAAGCAGCGCGGCGCCTGGCGATGGGGCTCGCCGCGCTGGTCGATGGTGAGCACCGGCGCGCGATGGTCTTGGCGATCATCGACGGCGCTCCAGCGAGGGAGAGCGAGCTCGGCCCGGTGCTCGAGCAAGCCGGGTTCAGCGCGGTCGGCGAAGGCTACGTGCTGCGGGCGGAGCGGCCCGAGCGGCGGAGGGCGCGTGCCGGAGGGTGACAATCTATTCGCCTGGGCGCGCGAGATCGACGGCGCGCTCCGCGACCAGACACTGGTGCGGGCGACCTCGAACCGCGTCAACCTGTCGCGCTTCGAGGGGCGCAAGGTCCGCTGTGCGCGCGCGCACGGCAAGCAACTGCTCGTCGAGTTCGACGACGGCCACGTGCTCCGAACCCATCTGCGCATGCACGGCACGATCCGCGTTCGCGACGGAGGTTACACGGGCGCCCCGATCAACCCGCACGTGCGCTGGCTGCTTTCGACTGCCGACAAGACGGCCGTGTGTCTCGACGCGCCGACCGTCGAGCTCCTTCACGAGAAACAGCTCGCGGCTCACCCCGTGCTCTCGCGGCTGGGCCCGGATCTGCTTTCGCCGGAGCTGGATCTCGCGGAAATTCTGCGACGATTGCGGGCTCGAGACAGCGTCGCGATTGGCTCGGCGTTGATGGACCAGGAGCTCTTGGCGGGCATCGGCAACGTCTACAAATCCGAGATCTTGTTCATGGCCGAGGTCTCGCCGTTCGTGCCCGTTGCTTCGCTCTCGGACGAGAAGCTCACGGAGCTCGTGACGCTGGGGCGGCGTTGGATGCAGAGGAACATCGGCTCTTCCCGCCGCACCACGCCGGCGGGTCGAGTTGCCTCCCAGTATTGGGTGTACGGGCGCAGCGGCGAGCCCTGCCTGCGCTGCGGCGCGCGGGTCAGGATGCGCCGCCAGGACCCGCTCGCTCGCAGCACCTATTACTGTCCCGAGTGTCAGCTCCCGGCTCAGCCGGGCG
Source organism: Polyangiaceae bacterium (assembly GCA_025937835.1). GTDB lineage: Bacteria > Myxococcota_A > Polyangia > Polyangiales > Polyangiaceae > PMG-095. The sequence goes on along the minus strand of JAICQO010000008.1, from coordinate 113,555 downwards.
CAAACTGAATCGGGTACACGACCGTGACGATCCCGTTCTCCGGCTGGGGGAACGAGAGCCCGTAGAACGCGGAGATCACGCAGCTCGTGACGGCGCTGTCCGGTAGGTCCGAGCCTCCGTTCGAGGCGCTGCTCACGGCGCCGCTGCGATCGATCACGAAGCGCGCGGAGACGCGGCCCTGCAGGTTCGGGTTGCGCGTCAGACCCTGCTGGTAACACAGGCGGAAGCGGCCGAAATTCTGGCGCACCGTGCGCTGAATCACCTCCGGCGGGAGCCGGCCCGAAGTGCTGACCACCCCGGGACGCATCCGCGGAGCGCGCGCCGCGTGTGTGCCGCCCGTACGCCCGATGCCGCGCGCAAAACCGCCGTCACCCGGTCCGAAGCCCATGCCGGTGCCGGTCCCGCTGCCGTGACCGAGGCCGCCGATCTCGCCCAAGCCGATGCCCTCACCGCGGCCGCCGCCGCTCTCACCGTTCCCGGTCAAGCCGAGCCCGCCGGCGCCGAAAGCTTCGTCGATCGAGGCACCCCACAGGTTGCCGCGCGCGCTGATGGCATCGGAGCCGAGCGCCACGTCGCGGCCCCAGGGCGCGGTCGGCGTGTTCGGATCTCCGGCGAGGATCGAGATGATGCCGAAGCTCTGCGCCGCGTCGAGCGCTGCCGCGCGAGAGAGTTGCTGTTCGGCGGGCGGCGCGTTGCCCTGGATGCCGTAGCGCCCGTGCTTCTTCGAGGTGGTCGGCGTACCCATCGCACCTTCTTCGCCCGCAGCGCGCGTACCGGTTCCGCCCTCGTCCTCCTTCGGTCCCGGGTCGGCCGGCGCTTCCTCCTGCTTCTTCTCGCGCTCCGCCGAAGCGTCCAGATACTGCTGCATCAGGTACAGGCGGCGCTGATCCAGATCTTCTTCCGCGGTGAGACCGAGCGCCGGCGTGAAGAACGCGAGCGCGCCGAGGATGCTGGCGTGAAAGCCGAAAGACAGGCCGAAATACGCGGCGGTTGCCTTGTCGGCGACGGCGCCGATCGTGCGCCCGATGCGCTGCTCGGCGTGGCTGTAGCGGACATCGAAGACGATGCCGCCGAGCTCGAGGTGCACGCGGCTACCGTCGCCGAGCACGATTCGACGCGCGCCGGGCCACTCGACCCAGGGAGTGGCATCCGGCAGGTCGTCCACGTTGCTCGGCTCTTCGTCCGCGTGCTGAAACTCCCCGATCGCGTTCGGATGCACCACGCAAGAGACCTGGCCTTCTTCGAGCAACACCAGCGGCCAGCGCTCGACTCCCAGCACCTCGCTCGGCAGAAAGCAGTCGCAGCCGGAAGCACCGGCTGTCTCGCCGACGAAGAAACTGCGCGGCGGGTTGAGCTCACCCACGTAGATCACGCTGTTTCCCCAGCTCACCATCAGATCGATCGCCCGCTTTTCGTTGACGTAGGACACGCGCACTTCTCCCGTGAATGGCCGCCACCGCGACCGAGACCCAATCGACACCGGTTGCGCGCGGCGCCGAATGCACCCCGAAAGGGATGGGCCGCGGAGGCCGCGGTGTCGCGCAGCGGCCTCGGGTGGGAGAGACAGCGGAGGTTCGCGGATGTTCCGCGAGCTCGTTCGAAGCTGCGCTCAGCCCGGAGTTTCGCTGACGACGGGCAGGTCCAGCACGAACGTCGAACCGCGGCCCGGCTCGGTTTCCACGGCGATCGTACCGCCGGCGCTGCGGACCGCGCCGAACACGATCGCCAGCCCGAGCCCGGTCCCCGATTGGCGCTTGGTGGTGAAGAAGGGCTCGAAGATCTGCTGGCGGGTGGCCGCGTCCATCCCGAGGCCGTTGTCGCGGACGCTGAGCTGGAGCCGATCGCCGTTCCGCCAGCAACGGATCTCCAGTTGGCCTCCGCCCGGCATCGCGTCGCGCGCGTTGAGCATCAGGTTGACGAGGATTTGCTCCAACACCGGCGCGTCGAGCGCCACGTAGGCGGGACCGCACGCGACGTCGGTCGTCAGGGCCACGTCGGGGCCGAGACTACGGCCGATGCGCGGCAACATCTCGCGCATCCAGGCGCCGACCTCGACGGGGATGCCGGCGTAGGCCCCCTGACGCGCGAAGGTCAAGAGCTGCTTGACCAGGCGCGCGCCACGGGCGACGAGCTCTTGGATGTCGGTCGCGGCCTCGTGAGCGGCGGAGTCGGCGGGCAGCGCCGAGTCGAGCACCTGGACCGCCAGCGCGACCCCCGAAAGCACGTTGTTGAAGTCGTGCGCGACTCCGGCAGCCATGCGACCGAGCGAGTCCATCACGCGCGCTTGCGCGAGCTCTTCGCGCAGCGTGTGGAGCTCGGCCTCGAAGCGGAGGCTCGCCACCTGGGTCATGAGCTGACCGACGATGTCGGCGACGCTGCCTGCGAAGTCCTGATCGCGCTTCGACCAGGGCGCGTTCGGACCGGTGCGCTCGTGACAGACGATGGCCACGACGTCACCATGCTCGTAGACCGGGCAATCCATCATGCCGGTGATGCCGTGCGGCCCGAGGTAGCTGTCGTTGAGCTCCCTGGTGCGCGGATCCTTGACGGCATCTTCGGCCGTGATCACGCGCCGCTCCTTGAGCGCCACGGCGTACGCCGGGAACTGCGACAGCTGCAACACCTGACCGGACGCATACTGGCCAGTGCGCGCGTCGTACAGCAATATACAGCGCAGCTTCCGCCAATCTTCTTCGATCGCCCAGACGCCGCAGCGATCGACGCCGAGAGTACCGGCCGCGACGCGCGTCACTTGATGGAGCGCGCGCGCGAGCTCCGGATCAGCGGCGCGCGCTTCCCGCACGAGCTTGAGCCTCGCGCTCTCGAGCTCGCTCAGTTCAGTCGCCACGTTCGCTCAGGATACCCGTGAAGGTTTTCTGGTTTCAAGCCGGCCGCGCCAGAACGCGGGGCGCCACGGAAGACGGCGGCGGGTTGTCTCTGGCTGAAACAACGTCCCACCACTCCCGGAGCTGCTCCTGAGTCAGCCGCTGGTCGTCGTCGAAGCGGATTGCGGACAGCGCTCGACCCAGGCTGGCCGCTGAAATCGGACGAAATTCTGGTTGTTTGGCCAGGCAACGCGCGATCAGCGCCTCGAGCTCCGGCGGGATCGGCGCGGCGCTGACGCTGGACAGCGCCGGAGGGGGCTCGGCTTGATGTGCGAGCAGCGTCGCCACGTCGCTCGGCTCTCTGAACACGGGCCGGCCCGAGAGCAGATGGAACGCGGTGCAGCCGAGCGAGTAGAGATCGGCGCGGCCGTCGAGCTCGTTCCCATGCGCTTGCTCGGGCGCCATGTACTCGGGGGTGCCGGAGATCTTGCCCTCGAGGCTGAGCTGGACGCTGCGCGCGTCTTTCACGAGCCCGAAGTCGAGCACCTTGACGCGCTCGATCCCGTCGCCGTCGTGACACAGGAACAGGTTCGCGGGCTTCACGTCGCGGTGCACGATGCCGGCTGCGTGCGCTTCGGACAGGGAGTGACAAGCGCCGATCAAGATCGGCACCACGCGCGACGCCGGCAGCGGCCCGTACAGCTTGAGCACGCGGTCCAGCGGCAGACCGTGGAGCAGCTCCATCACCAAGAACAGCCGCCCGTCGAGCGTGCGACCGAAATCGAACACCGAGACCGTGTGGGGTGAACGCAAACCCGCGAGCGCGCGCGCCTCGCGCTCGAAGCGCGCCTCGACGCGTTCTCGGTCGTCGCCCAGCACCTCGCCGCGGATCAGCTTGATCGCGGCGGGGCGCGCCAACATGCGATGCCGGGCCCGCCACACCTCGCCCATGCCGCCGCGCCCGATCCGCTCTTCGAGCTGGTAGCTCCCGAGCTGCCGCGCGCGCTCGAGCAGTGTCTCGACCCGGCGCTCCGCCCGGGCTCGCGAGCGGCGGACCCGATCGATTCCGAGCGCGATCGCAGCCGCGCACAGGATCGCGCCCAGCACGAAGGCCGAGCTCGAAATCAGGCTCTTTTTCGCGTGCGCGCGCGCCTCCGCGAACAGCGCGCTCTCGGAGGTGACGGTCGCCAGCCGCCAGCCGAGGCCCGCAGGTTCGGTGAGCGCGCGCTCTACGGCGAAGAAGCGCTGACCGCCGCTCTCGAAGGTGGAGGGCTCGGACGCCCCCGGCCGGCGCTCGGCGAAGAAGGCGCGGAGCGGCGGATCGGCGAGGTCGTTGATCCGCAGCGCTCGGCTCGGGTCGGCGCTCTTCGGCAGCGCCGCCTTGGGCAACCCGCGTACGGCGAGCAGCGCGCCATTGGGCGCGAACACGACGACGCGCCCGTCGAGAGCGCCGGGAACACCGAGCGTGCCCGACAACTGCGCCACGTCGTAGTCGGCCGTCACCACCGCGTGCAGCTCACCCCGCGCGTCGAACACCGCCTCGGCGCGGCTGATCCCGCTCCGGTAGTCGGGCAAGAACGGGTACGGCTCGGTCCAGATCCGGCGGCGCGCCGCGACCGCGCGCCGATAAAACTCGCGCTCGCGCGGGTCGTAATGGAAGTCCGCGCCTCCGCTCTCGACCAGGCCATCGCCTTCGAAATCGAACTGCAGCATGCGCGTGCGGCCGTGCTCGATGCGGCTCTGCTGAAAGCGGAGGAGCTCCCCGTCGCGAAACGCGCCCTGGAACGTGCCGTCCGGGAACGACACGCTCAGCCATTTCAAGCCGCGACGCTCGAGCCCGAGATCGCGCAGCGCGAAGGCCAGCGACCTGGGATCTTGGTCGCTCGAACGCGCGCGCGCGATGTGCCGCGTGCGGTCGAGCAGAGCGTCCGCCTGGTCGATCGCCGAGCGCAGGCTCTGCTCGGCAAACCGCGCGCGCTGCTCGACGTGCTCGACGGCGCCGCGTGCGCCGAGCTGCTTCATTTCCGAGTACGACGAGACGGTCAGAGCTGCGCCGACCACGGCCACGAGCCCGGGAAGTGCGACCAGAACCGCCGCTGGCCGCGCCAGCCCGAAGGTCCAATGCCCGCTCGCGCGCGTCCGTGAGCCGGCCTCTGCTGCTCCCTCGCCGCCGAGCTCGGGCGCCACGATCTCGATCCGCGACGGGATCTGGCCGTCACGGCTGAGCTCGGAGCGCGGCTCCCCGGATCGCATGGTTTTCCACGATAGCCGACCTCGGCGCGGGATCGCCCCGAATCGCCGGACTCGTGTATGGTCGCGGCCCATGAAGTTGTTCCGATTCGGCTCGATCGGCCGCGAAAAGCCCGGGGTGCGGACCGACGACGGCGCCTTCGACGTCTCCGCCTTCGGCGAGGACTATGGCGAGTCGTTCTTCGGCAGCGACGGCCCGAGCCGGCTCCGCGCCTGGTTCGTGAACAACGGCAAGGGCTGCCCACGCGTGGCCGACAGCGAGCGCATCGCTCCGGCGGTCGTTCGACCGAGCAAGCTCGTCTGCGTCGGCTTGAACTTCCGCGGGCACGCGGCGGAGACGGGCGCGCAGATCCCGAGCGAGCCGGTGTTGTTCATGAAAGCGTCGAGCGCGCTCGCCGGCCCCAACGACGCGCTGGTTCTGCCGCGCGGCTCTCGCGCCACGGATTGGGAGGTCGAGCTCGCGCTGGTGATCGGCGCGAAGGCCCGCTACGTCAGCAAGGCCGAGGCACCGAAGCACATCGCCGGCTACGTGCTGCACAACGACTACTCGGAGCGCGACCACCAGAAGGACCGCGGGGGACAGTGGGTCAAGGGCAAGAGCGCCGACGGCTTCGCGCCGCTCGGCCCGTGGCTCGCGCTCCCCGACGCCGTCGATGCCTTCGACACCGCGCTCTGGTTGTCGGTGAACGGCGAGCCGATGCAACGCTCGAGCACGTCGGATCTGATCTTCGACGTTCCGACGCTGGTCTCGTACATCAGCGAGTTCATGACGCTGCTTCCCGGCGACGTGATCAGCACGGGAACGCCCGCGGGCGTGGGCGCGGGAAAGACGCCACCGCGCTACCTCGAGCCTGGCGACGTCGTCGAATACGGCGCCACGGGCCTCGGCAGCGCCCGGCACGTGGTGCGCGCGCCCGAGAGCGCCTAGGCGGCCTCGCGGCGCCCCGGCAAGCGCGGGGCGAGCGGCATGATGCGGTTCAGCTGCGCCAGCGCCCGGAACAACGCCACGCGCCAGGCCACGTCCAGGCGGTCTATGCCGTGACCGGCGAGCAGCGAGGTCACGGCGCCACGGAGCCGGAGGCGATCGCTCGGCTGTAAGAGCAGCTCCACGAACTCCGGCTGGTAGAAGCCGCGCACGAACTTGCGATAAGTGCCGACCCCGCGCTGCACCCAGCGCTCGTACCCCGCGAAGTCCACCGCCGAGAAGCGCCCGCGCTCGAAGGAGCGCTGAATCGCGTCGGCAGCGCGGAAGGCGCCGATCATTCCCAGGTACACGCCCGTCGAGAATACCGGGTCGATGAAGGTCGCCGCGTCGCCGACCAGCAGCCAGCGATCACCGACCATGCGCTCGCTCGAGTATGACCAGTCCGAGATCGTGCGCACGGGAGCCACGCGCTCGGCGCCGTCCAGTCGATCGCGCAGAAACTCACTGGCGGCGATCTCCTCCTTCAAGAACGACTCGTCGAGCTTGCGACCGCGCTGCGCCTTGGCCGGAGCCACGTAACCGAGGCTGGTCCGGTCGTTCTTGAGCGGGATCACCCACCACCAGCCCTGCGGCGCGAGCACGATGCTGATGTCGCCCTCGCGCGTTCCCGAGTAGCGCTTGGCACCGCGGTAGTGGGAAAAGATCGAGAAGTTGCGGAGCGTGGTGTCCATCCGCCGCAGGCCGAGCCGGCCCGCAACCAGCGACTTTTGGCCGGTCGCGTCGACCAGGAAGTCGGCTTCGAGCTCGAAGCGCTCCCCGCTGTCGCGGCGACCGCTCACGCAGGCACGGCGCGTGTCGGTGTCGAAGCGAGTCACGTTGGCGCCCTGCCGCACGTCGACGCCGGCCTTCGCCGCGTTGTCGAGGAGCACCTGATCGAACTCGGCGCGGTCCACCTGGAACGCCGAAGCCGAACCCTCGACGAGCCCTTCGGCGAAGGGGTAGTGGCGGGAGAGCTTCGCATCGAGCGTGACGAACTCGGCGCCGTACTTCGGTAAGAAGCGACGCTCGAGCTCGGGCAACACGCCGAGCCTTTCGAACAGCGGCATCGAACACGGCAGGAGCGATTCACCGATGTGGAAGCGCGGGAACTGTTCGCGCTCGCACAGCACCACGTGCCGGCCCTTGCGCGCGAGCTCGGTCGCGACGCTGGCCCCCGCCGGCCCGCCGCCGACCACGATCACCTCGAAGCGCTCGGCTGCCATCCGCCCCGTTCGATAGCACTCCCGCGCAACGGAACGAAGGCCCAACGAAGGCCCAATGCCCAGAACCTTAAGGACCACCCGTCCGGCAAGTTTGCGGTTTTGGCGAGGCTTTCGCGAGCACCGGAGCGGAGCGTAGGTGGCTACGTGAGCACCGGAGCGCAGCGAAAACGAAGCCAAAACCCAAAATCGCCGGGCGTGGTGGAAGCTAAAGAGACCGGGATGCGGACATGACGCATCCGCACCGCGTGTACTTCGTGCCCGGGATGTTCGGGTTCGGGCGGCTCGGCACCTTCGACTATTTCACGCACCTGCGCGTCGGGCTCGAGGAGCGCTTCCGCCGCGCTGGCGTCGAGGTGCTCTTCGAAGACGTACCCGCGCCGCCGACCTCGTCGCTGAGACACCGCACGCGGATCCTGGCCACGACCGTGGCGCGGACGGCGACCGGAGAACAGGGGCCGATCCATTTGGTCGGGCACTCGACGGGCGGCCTGGACGTACGGCTCTTGCTCTCGCCCAGCGCGCACATCGGCCTGGCGCCCGAGCTCTTGAGCTTCCGCTCGCGCGTGCGGACGGCGATCACGATCAACACGCCGCACTACGGCACCCCGCTCGCGGGCTACTTCGCAACCGTCTCGGGGACGCGGCTGCTCTACGCGATCAGCCTGTTCACCGTGCTGTCGTTGTCGCTCGGGGAGCCGTCGCTCGCGATCTTCTCGCGCGTGCTGGGCGGCGTCGGGCGGATCGACAACCTGATCGCAGGCGAGCTCAAGCTGCTGAGCCGCTTCACCGACTCGATCCTGCGCTACGTCGACAAAGAGGCCCGGGACGAGATCACCGACTTTTTGAGCAAGATCCGCGTCGATCAGGGCGCGGTGATCCAGACCATGCCCGAGTCGATGGATCTGTTCAACGCCACCACCGAAAACGACAAGCAGGTGCGCTACGCCTCGGTGGCGTCAGCGGCTCCCCCGCCCCGCTCGCTGCGCGTGGCGCGGCGCATTCGCTCGCCGTACGCGGCGCTCACGGCGCTCTTGTACTCGACCCTGTATCAGTTCGCGAGTCAGCACCCGAAGGTGTACCCGTACGCACGCCCGACGCCGCGCGAAGCCGAGCTCTTGCGCGTCGCGATCGATCCCAGCGTGACGGACGCTTCGAACGACGGCGTGGTGCCGACGCTAAGCATGCTCTGGGGCGAGCTGATCTGGGCCGGAGAAGCCGACCACCTCGACGTGCTCGGCCACTTTCACGACGACATCCAGCCGAGCTCACACACCGATTGGGTGACGAGCGGCGCGCGCTTCACCCGCCAGCGCTTCGGCGCGCTGCTCGACGCGATCGCGGCTTTTCAGCTGAAAGCCTGAGCGAGCGGCCGCGGATCCGGGGCTTCACCCGCGCTCGAACTTGAAATAGACTCTCGCGTCGATGCGAGCATTCGTGGCTGGGATTTTCGTGCCGGCGCTGTTCGCGCTGGCGTGCGGCTCGGGCCAGAAACAGCCGGCCGTCACCGCGGCCGAGCAGGAGTCGGCGCTCTCCGGCGAAGAGCAGGACGGCGGCAGCCCGCCCGCTCCGCCTCCGCCACCGAAGCGCGACAACCAGCTCGACAAGCCGAAGGTGTTCGGCCTCACCGTCGGGGAGGACACTTCGGGCTACGTGTCTCGCGCGCTGGGCGCCAAGATCAAGAAGCGCCGGTGCGACGACGAGTCGGCGCTCGAGCGCGACGCTTCCGACAGCTGGTTCTGCTTCGACAGGACCAAGATCAAGGGCGCGACCCAGGTGAAGGTCGGCTTCTCCGAGCGGCCGAGCGGGCTCAGGTTGTACGCGGCCATCATCGAGTTTCCGCTGAGTGACATCGACCGCGTCTTCAACGAGCTCACGCGCGAGCCGGCTTTCGGCAAATTCTACTCCGAGACCAAGCCCGGAATCATCGAGTGGGACTGGGGCTACGCTCAGGTCTCGCTGGAGGAGGCCGAGGACAAGGCCGTCGTCTCGGTCAAGACCGTGCTCGAGGAGCCGCAAAAGCGCTCGCGCTTCGTGCAGGCAAAGAGCGTGAATCCGTGGGACGTCGTGCTCGGGCACGACACGAAGCTCGCGGCCGAATCCAAGCTCGAGGCCGCCGGCTTCACCAAGGGCACCGCCTGCGTGGAGCTCAGCTCCCCGGGCGCGCAGGTACGGGTCACCTCCTGCGGTTTCGAGAACGCGGGCGTCACGGGGCTCAAGTACTTGAAGATGGAGCTCACGGGACTCGCGGGCGAAGAACAACGGGTCTCCGAGCTCGAGTGCGTCTACGACTCGATGATGATCGACGTGGTGAGGAGCGAGCTGCGCAGCCGCTACGGCGACCCCTTGAAGGGCAGCCCCAAAGACACGCCCACCTGGTGGACGGTCCCCACCGGCATTTTCATGCTCAACGTCTCGGACTACCTGTCCGTGAGCTACCACCACGGCCGCCTGCACCGCATCGCCCAGCTGGCCGTCAAGGGCGCGCAATGAGCCACTCTGCGTCGACCCGGCTTTTCGCTTTGCGTTCGTTTGGCCGACTTTGGAAAACTCGGTCATAGTCCCGGCGTGCGCCGGATCCTCCTCGGTTTGACGTTGCTTCTCGGGTGTTCGGGCCGCCCCGTGCTCGAGGGGCCCGCGCCGGCGCTCGCCCCGCCTCCCGTCATCAAGGAGCCGGTGCGCGAGCCACCCAAGCTGTACCGCGACGAAGTGGTGCGCTGGGTGGACCGCGGTTTCGGGCATTTCCTGCAGATGGTCGAGGTCGAGCCGCGGGTGTTCGACGGCAAGTTCTCGGGCTGGACGATCGTCGGCCTGTATCCGCGCGAGTTCTGGCAGAACGTGGATCTCCGTGAAGGCGACGTCGTGACACGCGTCAACGGCCTGCCGATCGAGCGAGAGACCGAGGCGTTTGCGGCGTTTCAGGGTCTGAAGCAGGCTCGCGAGCTCGACGTCGCCCTCGAGCGCTCGGGAAAGCAGCGCCACCTGCGGATCCCGATCGTCGATCGGCGGACGACGCGCTCGCCCGTAGCATCGCGCTGAGCCGCGCGATCGGGTTACGGAGCGTCATGCGTGCCGTGTTGGCTTCTGCAGCCCTGCTCGGCTGCGCGCCCCCCACTTCCGCACCGCAAGGCGCTACCGCGGCGACGCACGCCGCGGCTCTGTCCACCCCCGACGCGCAGCAACTCGAAGCGAGGAGAGCCGAGATTCCCCCGCCGGTGCTGGCGCTCCCGTCTTGCGCCGATGTCGGGCCGCGGGCTTGCGCCGGACCTCCGACCCCAGCCGCGAGCTCGTGCCCGGCCGTGGCGGAATGCGCGCGCAAGTTCCCGATCGATGCACGGGGTGCCCTCCCCTACGTCGACTGCGAGCAGCTCGTGGACGAGGCGCCGGCAGCACCTGGCTCGGGACTCGAAGCCACCGCCATCGTTGCGGTCCGCGGCCGAGAGCAGGAAGTCTCCATGCACGGCTGGCAGGCGACTGCCCTGCTCGCGCGGTATCCGAACGGCGTCTGCGTCGTCGACAGCCTGTTCGACTGGGCGTTCTTGCATGGCGGCTGGTTCGAGACCGAGCTCACGTACACCTGGTCGAGCGGCGAAGACGGCGCGCCGCAGCTCGAAATCGCCGGACGCCTGAGCTCCCGCCTACCGCTCGATCAAAGCGAGCTCGAGGCCGGAGTCTCGAACCTGAGTTACGTGCTCTGCAAAAGAGCGACCTATTCAGTGAGGGACGGCCGGTTTCGGCGCCTGCACGAGGAGCACGACCTGTGCTCGTCGGAGCTCGACTCGCGCTGATGGGTCAAAAGGTAACAGGCAGACCGGGCCAGCGGCTGTCAGCTGTCGGCTATCGCCCGGGCGGGGGGTGAGAGCCGAGGCGAAAAAGGGCCGGTCGGCGTCTCGCCACGGCGGTGGGCGTCGGCCAAGGTAGACCAGCCATGAGGCTCGCGCTGAAGGTGATCCTGGCCACCACGCTGGGCATGCTGGCGATACTGATCGGATTCGGTCACTACCGCACTCAGCGCCAGCTCGCCTCGATCGAAGAAGACATGTCGCGCGATCATCGTTTGATCGCCACCACACTCCGCAGCTGCGTGGCGCGAGCCTGGGAGAGAAACGGCGCGGAGTGGGCGCTGTCGCTCGTCAAGGCGGCCGACAGCGAACGCCCCCACCTGACCATCGGCTGGCTGGGCCGAGCCGACTCGCAGGCCACGGTGGAGAGCCGGGAGCTCGGGAAATCCCTGGTAACCCGCGTGCCCGTCGTGGTCGAAGGACAGCCCGTCGGCGCGATCCAGATCACCGAGCGGCTCGACGGGCGCGACGATTACGTGCGCGCGAGCGCGGTCAACGCCGTCGCCGCCACCGCGACCTCGATCGGGCTGGCGGTGTTGGTGACGCTGGTCTGCGGCGTGTGGATGATCGGCCGCCCGCTCGACGCGCTGATCCGCAAGGCCAGGCGTGTCGGCGAGGGAGATCTCTCCGGCCCGCTCGAGTTCCACCAGCGCGACGAGCTCGGGGAGCTGGCCAACGAGATGAACGCGATGTGCGAGCGCCTCGGCGCCGCCCAGGTGCGGGCCCGCGAGGAAGCGACGGCCCGCATCGAAGCGCTCCAGCAGCTACGGCACGCCGATCGCCTGGTCACCGTCGGTCGTCTGGCGGCGGGCATCGCTCACGAGCTGGGGACGCCCCTGAACGTGATCGCGGGCCGCACGAAGCTCCTGCGGAGAGGCGGCGCCGCCTCGGAAGTGCTGGAGGAGTCCCTCGGTATCGTGGCCGATCAGGTCGACCGCATGGCGGCGATCATTCGCCAGCTGCTCGACTTTGCGCGGCACCGCGAGCCCAAGCGCGCACTCACCGAGCTCGGCGCGATCGTCGGCTCGACGGTGCGGCTGATGCAACCGATCGCCAGGAAGCGCAGCGTCGAGCTGTGCGTCGAGGGTGAAGGCAGCGTGGTCGCGTCCGTCGATCGCGCCCAGATCGAGCAGGTCCTCTCCAACCTGATCGTGAACGCCGTCGACGCCTGCTCCGACGGCGGCAAGGTCAAGATCAGCTGCGGCGCCCTGCCCGCCAGGGACGGAGAGCCCCCGGCTCCGTTCATCCGCATCGAAGACGATGGACGCGGCATGGACGAGGCCACCCAATCCAGGATCTTCGAGCCCTTCTTCACCACCAAGGACGTGGGAAAGGGGACCGGCCTCGGGCTGAGCGTCGCGTACGGCATCGTGCAGGAGCACGGCGGCGCGCTGCAGGTCGAGAGCACCCCCAACCACGGCAGCACCTTCACCGTCCGGTTACCCCCGCCATGAATCCGAGAATCCTGATCGTCGACGACGACCCCGCCGAGTGTGCCCTGCTCTGCGATTCGCTGCGCGCCGAGAACTTCGAGGTCGAATCCACGCTCGAGCCGCACCAGGCCCTGGAGATGTTGGCGACGCGACCGTTCGACGCCGTGGTCACCGATCTGAACATGCCGGGGATGCGCGGCACGGAGCTGTGCCAGAGGGTAAAGCAGCAACTGCCGCCGATCCCGGTGGTGGTGGTCACGGCCTTCGGCAGCATCGACACAGCGGTCCACGCCATGCGCGCGGGCGCCTACGACTTCATCGTCAAGCCCTTCGACATCGACGCGGTCAGCCTGGTGCTTCGCCGCGCGGTCGAGCACCACTCGCTGCGACAAGAGGTCGACGCCCTGCGCCGCGTGATCGACGACTCCGGGGGTTATGGGCAGCTGCTCGGGACGAGCCAGCCGATGCGCGAGGTCTACGCGATGATCGACCGCATCGCGGCCAACGACGCGCCGCTGCTCATCACCGGCGAATCGGGCACCGGCAAGGAGCTCGCCGCGCGCGAGGTGCACCGGCGCAGCAAGCGTCAGGACGGCCCCTTCGTCCCCTGCCGCTTCGGCGCCGTCCCCGATGGCATGCTCGACCGTGAGCTGTTCGGCGAGCTGAGCGAGCCCGGACAGGGGCCGCGGGGCGGCCTGTTGCTGGCGGCTGCCGGCGGCACGCTGCTACTCGACGAGATCGGCGACATCCCCGCCGAATCGCAGCTGCGGCTGCAGCAGGTGCTCGAGCGCCGCGAGCTGCGGCTGCCGGGCGGAAAGGTCCCGGTGCCGCTCGAGGCGCGCGTGATCGCCACCTCGAACCGCGACCTCGAGCAGGCGATCGAGGACCATCGCTTGAACCGGGAGCTGCTCGGCAGCGTCAAGGTCTTCCACGTCGAGCTGCCTCCGCTCCGCGCGCGCGGCGGTGACGTCCTGTCGCTGGCTCGGAGCTTTCTGGCCGAGGTCAACGTGCGCGCGCGCAGACAGCTCCGCGGTTTCACGGCTGCGGCCGCCGAGAAGCTGCTCGGCTACCACTGGCCCGGGAACGTGCGCGAGCTCAGAAACTGCGTGGATCGCGCGGCTGCGCTGGCAAGCTCCGATCACATCGACGCCGGCGATCTGCCTGAAAAAGTCCGCCAATACCAGGCAACCCACGTGCTGGTCGCCGGGGACGATCCGAGCGAGCTCGTCCCGCTCGAAGAGGTGGAGAAGCGTTACATCCTCCGGGTGGTGGAGGCCTGTCATGGCAACAAGAGCCGCGCCGCGCGCGTGCTCGGGATCAGCCGCAAGACGCTATACCGCCGCTTGCTCTCGCTCGGTGTTCGCGTCGACGCGGAAGAGGCAGAGCGCGACTGACGTCCCGGCGATGCGCCCCCGCCCGGCTCGCTTCGCCTTCGGGCCGGGCGGGGAGCTTGGACTCACAGCGATTTCAGGAACTGCACCAGGTCGGACTGCTCCTCCGGGGTCAGCGCCAGCGAGAACTGCGTGTCGAAGTGCGCGACCACGTCGGCCAGGGTCGCGAAGCGGCCGTCGTGGAAGAAGCCGCCCTTCTCGCGCGTGAACACGCCGCGCAGCGGCGGGGGGCGATAGCCGTGGTTCGGGGAGCGATCGGCCTGGAACGAGTCGATGCCGATCACGCTGGCGGGGACGACGTTGAACCCGGGCAACGTGTAGAGCGGGGGAACGTGGCAGTTCGTGCAGCGCGCTTCGCCTTCGAACAGGGCGCGGCCACGCTCGGCCGCCTTGCGATCGTAGCTGTGGCGAGGCGGAGCCGGGGCGGGAATGGCTTCGACGTAGGTGAGCAACGCGGGCAGCTTGTCGGTGACGAGGTCGGGCGTGTGCCGGACCCTGCCGAAATTGTTGGCGGCGGCGATCGGGAACTGCGTCGCGTCGGACAGCCGGCGGTCGGAGAAGACGCCCTGCCCGAACATCTCGAGGTTGATGACCAGCGGCACCCAGGCCGACATGCCGCTGAAGCCGTTCCAGGTCATTTGCCCGACGCCCTGGAGGTCGAACAGCGGCGGGATCAGCACCGCGGCCGGCGCGCCGTCGGGGCGCGTCGCCTTGCCGTCGAGGTGCAAGAACGCGTCGAACTTGCCACGCCCCCAGCCGCGCAGCACCGTCCGCACCGTGTCGTCGCTCACCCCGAGCGCGCCGGAGAAGAACGACACATCGGGGGCGGCGGCCACGATCGCGCCGACGTCGAGATCGCGGTTCGGCCAACCGTCGAGGCGACGGCCGATGCCGGGCGCGAAGCTGTCGTCGGTCACCGAGTGGCAGAGGGCACACTGGATGCCGATGCTCTTGATCCGGCCTCTGTGGTCGAAGAAGCCGGTCAGGCCGATCACCGCGTCTAGCTCGAGCAGCGCGAGCGTGACGGCCGGATCGTTCAGATCCACCTGGCCGCGTTGGATTTTCTTCTGCAGCGAGCGCGGCAGCGCGTCGACGTCTACCTTGAGGCCCAGGGACAGCGCGGTGGCAGGGCTCACGCCAGCGCCGATGCCGCCGTTCGCCTCGCCTGCGATCGCCAGGTGTAGCTGCAGCTCGTCGCCCCAGAAGCTCTCGTCACCGAAGGTCTCGTAACGAAAGATCCGCTTGCCTTCGCGATACTTCTCGAGCACGGCGGCCTCCGCGTTCGGGGGCGAGCCGCTGCCGTGAGCCAGCTCGACCTGTCCGGTCGTGGCCTCGCTCTCGACATCGACGGCCTCGCCCGCGTCGACTCCGCTGCACGCGACCGACAAGAGCATCGAGGCCCCTGCAAAAATACGATTCGAACGCTTGACCATCGCTGTCCCTCCAACGTGAATGAGCGGCCTATCGACCCAAGACGCGCTCCGGCCTCTCCCCAGAGAGACGCGCCACTCCGACTATTACTCAGAGTACAGGATCCAAACTCCAGCACAACCCAAGTCGTCACTCTCATCTGACTCATCTGAGTCATCTGGGGGGAGTGATGAATTAATTACCAGGTGCGCAGGCAGCGACGGCGCGCGGCGCCGAGAACATAGGACAACGAACACTCCGCGCAGTGACTACAGTGATCGCGGTCCGCACTGGTCACTTCGGGTTAACGCTTCGGGTCGCGCTCCTGATCACTCTTCGGGGTGATTGGCCCCCGCGCGCCGCTGTCGGCGCGGGTCGTGAATGCAGGGCGAATGTGGGGCGGAGCGCTCCGCGTCTCCGCCACGATTCATCGAGGCTCGATGAATTGTGGGCCCACGACCCGGCGGATATTGCACACTCAAACCTGCCGAGGCTCGACCGTTTCCCATGCGCGCCGGAATGACAGGCTCTGGTTCCTCCCCTCGAACCGCACCAACCGGGTTGGTACTGTGACGAGCCCGGATCGCCCGCGCATGCGAGTCTTGATCGTCGACGATAATCCGGCGATCCACGAAGACTTTCGCAAAATTTTAGTTGGGCGTCCGAACGATCAACGGGCGCTGCAGCAACTCGAGCGGGAGCTGTTCGGCGACTCGAGCGCGCCCGAAGCCGACCCCGCCGGGCGAAGCGAGTTCGAGCTCGAGATCGCCTTCCAGGGCGAACAGGCGGTCGAGCTCGCGCGGGCGGCGCTCGCCGCGGGCCGGCCCTTTCAGCTCGCGTTCGTCGACGGGCGAATGCCGCCTGGCATGAGCGGCATCGATACCGTCGCCGGGTTGTGGGACGTGGACCCGCGGCTTCAGGTGGTCGTGTGCACGGCGTTCTCCGATCACAGCTGGTCGGATATCGTGCGCAAGCTCGGGCACAGCGACGGCCTGCTCGTGCTGCGGAAGCCGTTCGACGGCATCGAGGTGCTGCAGCTGGCTCACGCGCTGACGCGGAAATGGGTCCTCGGCCACGCGCTCCGCCAGCGCCTCGACAACCTCGAGACGGTGGTCGGAGCCCGCACCCAGGCGCTCGAGGACGTAAACCACGAGCTCCGCGTGCAGATCGATCAGCGCACCCGCGCCGAAGCCGACTTCCGGCACCTCGCCACCCACGACCCGGTCACCGGGATCCCGAACCGGGTGCTGCTCCGCGAGCGCATGACGGCATCTCTCGCCCGCGCCCGACGCACGAGCTCCTCCGTCGCGCTGGTGCTGGTCGATCTCGACCACTTCAAAGAGGTGAACGACGCATACGGCCACCCCGCGGGCGACGAGCTGCTACGCGCCGTCGCCGAGCGCTTGCGCGGCTGCGTCCGCGCCTCAGACGTCGTGGCGCGGATCGGCGGCGACGAGTTCGTGCTCTTGGTGGAAGACATCGTGGAGCCGGAGGAAGCCGCGCTGGTGGCCGAACGCGTGCTCAAGGCCTGCTCCGAGCCGTTTCTGGTTTCGGGGCACGCGGTGCACACGCCGCCCAGCATGGGCATCGCGCTCTACCCGCACGACTGCAGCGACGCGGAAGGGCTGCTGAAGAGCGCCGATCTCGCGATGTACGAGGCCAAAGAGTCGGGGCGCGCAACCTTCCGCTACTACGCGCACGGCATGCTCTCTAGCTCGAACGAGAAGCTCCGCCTGCGCGAGCAGCTGATGCAGGCCCTCGAGCGCGACGAGATCAAGGTCTGGTACCAGCCGCTGGTCGACCTCGAGAGCGGCCGGGCCTGCGCGGTCGAAGCGCTGGTGCGCTGGCAACACCCGGAGCTCGGCCTGGTTCCACCGATGAAGTTCATCCCGACCGCGGAGAAGTCGGGGCTGATCGTGCCGATGGGCGCCTACGTACTGCGCACGGCTTGCCGGCAGCTCGCGGAGTGGCGCGCGCGCGGCCTCGAGCTGTCGATGGCCGTGAACGTGTCGGTGCGCGAGGTTCAGGCGGCGGGCTTCCTCGACGTGGTGCGAAACGCCGTGGTGGAAGCTGCGATCCCGCCGCATGTGCTCGAGATCGAGCTCACCGAGAGCGACGCGGTGCGCGATCCGGAGCGCTTCGCTGCGGTCCTCACCCAGCTGGCCGAGCTCGGAGTGCGGATCGCGATCGACGACTTCGGCTCCGGGTATTCGTCTCTGATGCGGTTGCGCGCGCTGCCGCTGCACGTGCTCAAGGTCGACCGCTTCCTCGTCAACGAGCTCGTGAACAACGAGCGCGACGCGGCGATCGTCGGCGCGGTGGTGGCCATGGGCCACTCCTTGGGGCTGACGGTCGTGGCCGAAGGCGTGGAGACGCCCGAGCAGCTCGAGGCGCTCCGTCACCTCACCTGGAACCAGACGGTGCCGGCGCGCTGCGACCGCGTGCAGGGCTACTTGCTGAGCAAGCCGCTCACCGCAGAGGACGCGAGCGAGTGGCTCACGTGCGCGCAGCCGAAGAGCGGCCTGCGCCCGACGGGCTGAGCTCGAGCGGGAGCTCGAGGACGAAGGTCGCGCCCGTGCCGGGGCCGTCGCTGTGGGCAGTGAGCCGCCCGCCGAGCTCGCGCGCGGCGATCGCGCTCGTGTGCAGGCCGAACCCGTGGCCGTCGGGCCTGGTCGTGTAACCGAAGCGGAACAGGCGCTCGCGGTTCTCGGCCGAGATGCCGACCCCGCTGTCACGCACGGCGATCGCGATCCGCCCCTCAGCGAGCGGCTCCACGCCGAGCCGCAACTTGCGTCGGTCGCTCGCGGTCCCGGACAGCGCCTGCCGGGCGTTGCTCAGCAAATTGACCAGGATCTGCAGCACCTTGTGACGATCGGTGACGACGCGCGGCACGTCCGCGTAGTCTCGCTCGATCTGGATCGCCAGTTGATTCAGAGAGTGCTCGCTCAGGGTCAGCGCGTCCTCCACGAGCTCGGACACCGCGCACGACTGCGCGACGTCGAAGGTGGTCGCGTGGCTCTGCTGTTTGCCGACGATCGCCTTCATGTGCTCGACGTGGCGGCGGAGCGACTGCACCTCGTTGCGCATGCCGTCGCGTTCCGTCGCCAGGTGGCCGCCGAGGCCCTCGAGGTACGGACCGAGCTTGGGGCCGCGCTCGTCCTCCGCGAGAAACCGCTGCAGCTCCTGGCCGCGACCCGCGAGCAACGCGCCGACGCGGCGGACGCCCGAGACCTCGAGGCTCGACAGCTTCTCCGCCAGGATCTCGACCGAGACGTTGATGCTGTTCAAGGCATTGCCCACGTTGTGGAGCACACCGGTCGCCACGTCCGCCATGCCGGCGCGGCGCGACACCTCGGCCAGCAGCTGCGACGACTGAACCAACTTTTCCTGAGTCTCACGGAGCTCGCGGTTCGAGGCAGAGAGCTCCGACTTTTCTCTGTCGAGCGCGGCGAACAGCCGAGCATTGTCGAGCAGCGCGCCGAGGTGGCGCCCGAGCTGCAGGAAATGCGGCAAATCTTGCGCTTCCACGGCCCGGAACTCCTCGGTCCCGGAGACGAAACCGGCCGTCAAGAGCAAGCTCGTGCCGGGCCCGGCCAGGAGCAGCCAGTGAAACATCCCGAGCCCGAGCGCCTCGCCGAGGGGATGGTTCGGGTGCGAGCTCCGCCGCGCGAAGAAACCGCAGGGCGTCTCTTCGAGCTTTTCGAATAGACCCGGGGGCGCCACGACTTCCGCCGCGAGCTCGCGCTGGGCGAGCCCTGCGCGGAGAAGGAGCTTGCCCGTCGCGGCGTCGCAGGCATGAACGGCAGCCACCTGGAAAGTCAGCTCGTCCACCATGGCCGTGACCCACTGCTCGAGCAGCGAACCCTTCCCGGCGCGGCTCAGGTTGCTCGAGAGCGCCTGGAAGGCGTTGAGCCAGACTTCGGTGCGGCGCCGCTCCTGGCGCAGCTCGAACACCTCGCGCTCCCGCCGGAGCAGCAAGATCGCCTTGCGGCGCAGCACGTCCACCGAGCCCGGCATCTCTCAATCCGCCAGCACGAGCAGTGAGTAGGCGTAGTTGTGGAACGCGGGTCTGCCCGCCACCGGAACCAGCTCGCCCCAGGGAAACATGCCGATCCACGCGGGCTCACCGGCGACCGCGCGCTGGACGCCGAGGTTTTCGGCGAGGGTGGCCTCGTCGCCCAGGAACGGGCGTGTGCGGGCGCCGCACTCGAAGCCGAACACCGCGCGCGCGGAACGGCCAGCGAGGCGCGCGGCAAGCGATTCGCCCATCCTGCGTGAGCCCTCGAGCACCTCCTCGATGCTGCGGTGATGCAGCATGATCTTGGTGCCTTCGGGGATGGCCGGGCCGAGCACGATCGCGCCGCTCTCGGGGTCGATCGAGTAAGCCGAGCGCACGAGGTACTGGTCGGAGCCGGGCTGCGGAACGCCGATCGCCAGCGCCGTGACCTGGCTCGACAGCGTCGAGATGTCGCCGCAAATCTCCTCCCAGACGTCGGAGGCCCGGGCGCCGTCGAGCTCGAACAACAGGTTGTCTCTGGCACGCGTGACGGTGAGCTCGACCCCCGCTGGCGAACAGCCGTGGGCATGAGCGATTTCTACCCGGAAATCCCCGCAGATTCCGAAGGCCACGGCCGCGCGCGTCGCGACCTGGGTGCCGTGGTAGACGTAGGTCTCGCGGAGCGCCTGATAGCTGAAGGAGTGGGCGGCCGCGCCACCCAGGATCGGACAGCCGAGCTCGCGGAACAGGCCCTCGAGCAGCCGGTCCGGATCGACGCCGCAAAGAGCGTCGTAGTGCAAGACGACCGCCGACGGCGCGGACGGCAAACCCTGCCGGATGGTTCGAC
Organism: Polyangiaceae bacterium; assembly: GCA_025937835.1. GTDB lineage: Bacteria > Myxococcota_A > Polyangia > Polyangiales > Polyangiaceae > PMG-095. The sequence continues at coordinate 93,376 of JAICQO010000008.1, read as the reverse complement.
CGAGAGCTCGGCCCTTCTCCAAGGTGTCGTCCTGGATGTCGTGCACGACGCCGTTGGCCACGGACACACCCGCGCCGCCGAGCCCCATTACCCCCGCGGCGTAGCCCTCTTCGCGGATGAAGCCGCGCCCGACGACCCCTTGCGTCGAGCAACCGACCACGGCGATCTCGCGACCGAGCACGTCCCCGAGGCCCTCGAGGAAGCCCTCTTGATCGTGATTGACCGTCAAGTAGCTCACGACCAGAGACGGCGGCTCGCGAAAGGACTCTTGGAGTTGCCTGGCGAGGGTTCTCCCGGTCTCCCGGGAGTTCGCCGAGTGCGTCATGAAGCTCGCGGCAGCGACGGGCATCGTCGAATCCTTAACCGACAGCGACGGCTCCGCGGCCAACGACCGACTGCGCAGCACGATTTATGGGTGGAAGTCGCGTACCTCCTAGTCCGCGGTAAGTGCTTCGGCGCAAACCCCGCGCAAACCCTCAGTGGTACGTATAGGCGAACGAGAGCTCGAGCATCTCGGGACGTAGGGACTCGCGCTGCCCGTCGTGTGAGCGCGCGACGCGCGAGAAGGTCGCGCGGGCGGACACGCCGAGGCTCAGCTCGGTCGAGACGAACCAGTCGTGGCCGAGCGAGAGCGCGGCGCTCGGTCCGGCAAAGCCCGGCTCGAGCGGGTTCCCCTTTTCGTCGCTCTCGACTGCCAGAGCCAGCCCGGCAGAGGCGTCGACGTGGAAGCCTCGCCGCGGGTCGGGATAGTAGCTGACGAGCGCAGCGAGCCGCGCCCAGGTGAGCTTCACGCTGTCGTCGTCAGGCGCCCGCGACTGGCCGTGCTCGTAGAAGGTGGGGTCCAGGCGCGCGGCCCACAAGCTGCCGGCGACGACCAGGCCGGGAGCCGGCGTCGAGCCGACGGCCAGGGTCGTCGATTGGCCGAGCCCGCGGATCGCCGTGCGTTCAGGGAACGCGCTCGGCTGTCGGGCGCGGGCGCGGAACAGAGCAAGCCCGGTCTCGACGCGCGCGAAGAAGCCGTCGTGAAGCCGCTCTTGGGGCGCGCACTCGCTGCTCGGCGCTGCTGCCTCTGGACCCCGGCCAAATGCAGGGGCGGCGGTCGCGGTGAGCGCCAACGCGCAACACACGACGCTCGCTCGCACGCCGCCCCGGCTCACGTCACAAGAGAACGATGACCAACAGCACGAGCAGCACGATCGCCAGCGCGCTCGCGCTGATCACGATCACGTCGCCGCCCTGATAGTTGCGTGCTTCCTGTGACTCGGCCGCGCGCGCCGCGTAGCGCTTCTCTTCCGACGCCGAGCCGAGCGTGGCGCTGCCGGGCGCCGTCTGCACCGCTGGCTCGCGCGATTCGAGCGCGAGCGCCGACGTCGCAGGCGTGCTGAGAGCCAGAGCCAAAAGACCCGTTCCGACCAGATGCCGAATGTCCATGTTGCGATGTTCCAGCAAGCGATATGCCAGCGCTCACTTGGCCTGTGCGGTCTTCGTCGCGCTCAAGAAAGTGACAATCGTGACTCCCTTGCTCACGGCCCACTCTCGCGCAAAACCCTCGTAGCTGTTGGTCTGGAAACCGATCGCCGGGTCCAGGAACAGCACGCGCTCCTTCTCCGGTTCGTAGCCGATCACCACCTGGTAGTGCGCGACGGCCTTGTCCTTGCCGTACGGCTTGCCGACGCCGACGATCACCGGCCTGCCGCGGCGAAGCTCGTAGAGGATGTCGCCCATGTTCCCGTAGATCACGTACGAGGAAAAGCCGTTCGCACGCGCGTGCGTCTCGATGTCGCTCGCGCGAAGCTGCTTGCCCTTTCTGCCGACCGCCTGGGTCACGGCTTCGGGAGTCGTCGGCTTGCCCCAATAGCCGAGCACCGCAGCCAGCGCGGCAGCGCCGCAGTCGTGATCACTGGCTTGCAGAACACGTGGGAAGTTCGGAACGACGACCCAGCGTTTGTCGGCCTGAATCTTGACTATCTGCGCCTGGCGCGCCGTGCCCGTGTAGGACGCGCAGCCGAGATTGAGGATCGCGAACAGAGCGACGGCAGGAGTGAGCTTCACGCCCGCTGACCAAGCAGGATGCGTTCCAGCGCGAAAACCTCGCCACGAGGCGGATTTTCACGAGCGTCGAAGCACCCGGCGTCGAGGCAACGCGCCCCGCCCGGCGTGGCGAGCGGGGCGTCTTGGAGCGCCGTCTATTAGGTGTGGATGCGAGAAACCACGGCGTCGAGCAAGCGCTGGGTCACGACCTCCGGCTCACCCACGCCCGAGAGGTGGATCACGGTGTCGCCGGGCACGAGCGTCTCGGCTCGCGCGTAGGCGGCGGCGAGCTTCAGCTGCAGCTCGTCCGCGTCGAAGATCTCTTCCGCACCGCCGCGCTGTTTACGGCGGGACTTGGCCTCTGCGAAGGGGACGTCGAGCACGATCGTGAGCTCGGGACGGCGCGCATGGCGGTTCAGCGCTCGGAGCCAGGGCAGGCTCTCGTCACCCGCGGCAGTGACGGATTGATAAACCAGGCTCGACAGGTCGTAGCGGTCGCTCACGACGATCGTGCCGGCCGAAAGGGCGGGCAAAATTTCGCTGTCCAGGTGATCGAGCCGGTCGGCCGCGAAGAGCAACGCGAGCGCCTCGGAGCGCAGGCGTCGCGGCTCGCCGTTCGGGTCGAGTAGCCGGCGCTCGAGCACGGAGCGGATCAGCGTGCCGACCGGGCCCGAGCTCGGTTCGAAGGTGTGCCGGGCCGCGCGCCCCCGGGCGTTGAGCGCCTCGACCAGACGGCGGCTCTGGGTGGTGGTTCCGGCTCCGTCGATGCCCTCGACGACGATCAACGCGCTCACTCGGGCGCCCCCTCGGGCGCGGGATCCTCGCCGAGCACGACGTTGTCGATGAGCCGCGTGCTGCCGGCGAAGGCGGCAACCGCGAGCAACGCGCGCTCCCCGACCTCGGCCGAGTCCTCGATCGCGTCGAGCTCGTCGGGGCCGCGGAGCTCGACGTAATCGAGCCGCAGGCCCGCTTCCCGGAGCCGCGCCTCGACGGGGCCGCGGAGCTCGGCTGCGCGCCGCTCGCCGGCCGCGAAGCGCCGCACGGCGGCCGCGAGCGCCGCCGGGATCTGCCGCGCCGTGTTGCGCTGCTCGGGCGAGAGGTAGACGTTGCGCGACGACAGCGCGAGGCCGTCCGCTTCGCGGATCGTGGCGTGCCCCTGGACGGTCACGGGAAACAGCAGATCGCGGGCCATGCGCTCGATCACCTTGAGCTGCTGGTAGTCCTTGCGCCCGAAGATCGCGAGGCACGGGCCAGCAGCCAGGAACAGCTTGGCGACGATCGTGGCCACGCCCTCGAAGTGGCCGGGTCGCTTGGGACCGCACAGGCCTTCGGTGAGGCCCTCGACGCGCACGCGGGTCCGGTCGTTCTTCGGGTACATCTCCTCGACGCTCGGCGTGAAGACGTGCTCGACTCCGCGGCTCTTACAAGCTTCCAGATCGCGCTCGAGCGTGCGCGGATAGCGCGCGAAATCTTCGTTGGGGCCGAACTGCGTCGGGTTGACGAAGATGCTGACGGCGACGCTGTTGGCGCGCGCGCGGGCGGCGTCGCAGAGCTTCAGGTGGCCTTCGTGCAGCGCGCCCATGGTGGGGACGAACCCGATGCGGCCGCCCCGGCGGCGAACTGCCTCGCACGCCGCGTGGAAATCCGCGGCGCGCTGGTGGACGTGCAGGCTCATGAAGGATCGTCGCTCGCCGGGCCGTAAGCGGGCTTGTTGGGCTCGGCGACGGGCTTGGCGCCGGTCTCTTCCGGTAGCGGCTTGGGCTTCGGCGTGCCGCCGAACGAGTGCTCCGCACCGGGGAACGCGGAGCTCCGGATCTCGGCGACGTAGCGGCGAGTGGCGTCGATCACGGCGTCTCCGAGCTCGGCGAAGCGCTTCACGAACTTGGGCCGCACGTCGGAGTACATGCCGAGGAAATCGTAACAGACGAGCACCTGACCGTCGCAATCGGGGCCGGCACCGATGCCGATCGTCGGGATGGCGACGGACTCGGTGACTCGACGCGCGAGCTCGCTCGGAATGCCTTCGAGCACCACCGCGTAGGCGCCCGCTTCCTCGAGCTGACGCGCGTCGCTCACGATGCGCTCGGCGGCCGCCTCTTCCCGGCCCTGGACGCGGAAGCCGCCCATGGAGTGGACCGATTGAGGCAAGAGGCCGAGGTGCCCCATCACGGGTATGCCCGCGGTAACCATGCGCCGCACGTGCTCGAGGTACGGCGCGCCGCCCTCGAGCTTCACCGACTCGAAGCCGCCCTCTTTGATCATGCGCCCGGCCGCATCGAGCGCGCGCTCGGGCGAGACCTGAAAGCTCATGAACGGCATGTCGCCGACGACGTGAGCGCGCGTCGCGCCGCGGGCCACGGCGCGCCCGTGGTAACAGATTTCGTCGAGCGTGACCGGCAGCGTGTTCGGGTGTCCCTGCACGACCATCCCGAGCGAGTCGCCCACGAGCAGGACGTCCGCGCCTCCGGCGTCGAGCAGGCGAGCCATCGTGGCGTCGTAGGCAGTGAGCACGGCCAGCTTGGGGCCGCTGCGCTTGCGCGCTCGGAGCTCGGGAACGGTGACCTTCTGGGCCATGGGAACCTCCTCGGAACCGTGGCTCAGCCTAGCCGATGTCCTGAAGCGGGACGAGCCCGAGGCCCTTTCGAAGTGTTAAGCTCCAGGCCTTGGAAGCGCCGCGCTTCAGCCGAGTGTTTCGTGAGCTTGCGCTCCGGGTGCGGCGGCGCCGGGCGTTGCAGAGCGTGCTGACGGCCTCCGCCATCGGTTCGGCGGCTGCGCTTGCCGTCGCGCTCTTGCTGTGGGGCCTGCGGCTCGGGGCTTATCGGCCTCACGCATTCGCGCTCGTGGTGCTGGCAGCGCTCGCCGGTTGGCTGCTCTCTCGCAGGCGTCGCTGGTCGGACGCCGAGGTGGCCTTGTTCCTCGACGCGCGGCTCGCGAGCGACGAATCGTTCACGACCGGCGTGCTCGCGGCCGAGACGGACGCGGGGGCGGAGGCCGCGCGCGCCCGCGCTCTTTCGCGTCTGGAGACGAACGCTCCGAAAAAGCTCGGACCGCGGGTGCTGTTGCGCTGGCACGCGGCCCTCCCGCTCGCGCTCTCGGGGTTTGCGTGGGTTTGCCTGCTCGCGCCGCGACCAGCGCCCGCACCGCCGGCGCCGCCGCGCGGCGTGGATCTGGTGAAGCGCGGCTCGGTCCCCGGCCTCGAGCGCATCGAGGCGCTCGGGCACACCGAGACGCAATCGGCAGCCGACGCGGAGCGACTGAAAGCGCTGTCGAACGAGGCCAAGAAGCTAGCGGAGGACCTGAAGCGCGGCATCGAGCGGCGCGAGGCCCAGGCGCGCATCGGCAAGCTGCGCGAGGAGCTGGCCGGCGAGCGCCAGCGTTTCAACGGGCCCGGGGAGCGGCCGGGTCTGGAAGCGGCGCTGCGGGCGCTCGAGTCCGAGCGTTCGACGCTGCGCGCGCAGCGAGCGCTGGCAGAGGGCGACGTGGTCGGCTTCGACGACGAGATGCGAAAGCTCGCCAATCAAGCCGAGAGCGAGGCGCGGCAGGCGGCAAAGGACCGGCTCGCGGAGGCGGCGCGAGCTGCCAAAGAGCGCGGCGGCAAGAAGCTATCCGAGTTCCTGGAGCAGCAAAAGAAGCTGTTCGCAGAGCGCGAGGCGCTCGGCCAGATGCTGCGCGAGCTGTCGAAGGAGCTCGGAGAGAAGCTCTCGGACGACGCGCGGCGCGAGCTCGAAAAGTACCTCGAAGGCGGCGATCCGGAGAGCGCCCAGCGGCTCGCCGAGGCCTTTGGGCGCGCGCTCTCCGAGCTCAGCGAAGAAGAGCGGCAGCGGCTGCTCGAGGCGATGAAGAAGCAGCTCGACGGCGACTCCGAGCTCGGCGCGGCCGATCCGCAACGGCTCGAGTCGCTGCTCGATCAACTCGAGACCGAGCGCGGCCGACAGGCGCTGCGCGACGCTTTGAGAGACGCGGCGCGCGGCGGCCGTGACGGCGCCCGCGAACGCGCGCTCGACGATGCCGAGCGCGGCGGTGCCGAGGCCGAACGTTCGCTCGGCGGTCTGCTGCCGGTGCCGGCGCCCGGAGGAGCCGGCCCGCCGCAACCGGGAAATGGCCCCGCGCAGACACCCAATGGCGGGCCTGGGCCCGGCTCGGGCGCCGCGAGCCACGACGGGGAAACGCCGAAGATCGAGGGCCCGGAGCTGCGATCCAAGGCCCAGACGCGCGTGCTGCCGGGGGTACCGCTCGGCGCGCGCGGCTTCGGGCGGGCGCCAGGGCGAAGCGGCGAGACGGCCAACCAGGTCGGCACCGGCGAGCTCGGCTCGGCCCGAGCCGACGCCATCGGCGCCATCGAAGGCTCCGACGTCCCCGAGGATTACCGCGAGCACGTAGGTCGCTACTTCGAGCCGTGATAGGAAGGCGTGTCGGCTTTGACACGGGCAGATCACGAAACGACGACGACCATGCAGGCTTTCGAAGCGCGCTTGGCCCGAGCACACGAGGGCGCCCTGCGTCTGCGCGCCGCGATCGAGCAGCGCATTCTCGGGCAGGGTCCGGTGGTCGAGCAGGTGCTGTGGGGCTTGATCGCGGGCGGTCACGTGTTGCTCGAGGGCAACCCAGGGCTCGGTAAGACCCTGCTGGTGCGGACGCTGGCGGCGTCGGTGGATCTGCGCTTCTCGCGCATTCAGTTCACGCCGGATCTGATGCCGAGCGACATCACCGGCACGAACGTGTTGTCGCTCGACGCCGCGGGCCGCACCGGCGGCCGTTTCGAGCTGCATCAGGGCCCGATTTTCGGGCAGGTGGTGCTGGCCGACGAGATCAACCGCGCCACGCCCAAGACGCAGAGCGCCTTGCTCGAGGCCATGCAAGAGCACGCCGTGACGATCGCCGGCAAGCGCCACGTCCTCGACGAGCCATTCTTCGTGCTGGCTACCGAGAACCCGATCGAAATGGAGGGCACCTACCCGCTGCCCGAAGCGCAGCTCGATCGCTTTCTGTTGAAGATCATCGTGCCCTCGCCGGACGAGGCCGCGCTCACCGATATCCTGCGCGCCACCACGGGAAAGCCGGCACCGGACGTGACACCGGTCCTGACCGCGGCCGAGGTGCTCGAGCTCCGGGGGCTGTGCCGCGACGTCTCCGTGACCGATCCGGTGCTCGCCTACGCCGCGCGGCTCGTCACGGCTTCCTCTCCGGAAGCTCCGAGCGCGCCGCCGCTCACCAAGCGTGCGCTGCGCTTCGGCGCAGGCGTGCGCGGCGCGCAGGCGCTGATCTTGACGGCCAAGGCCGTGGCCTTGCTCGAGGGGCGCGGCCACGTGGCCTTCGCCGACGTCGCGCGCGTCGCGCCGCCGGTCTTGCGCCACCGCGTGATCCGCAGCTTCGAGGGCGAGGCGGAGGGCATCTCCGTCGATCGCGTGCTCGCCGAGCTGCTCGAGACGGTGCCGCCGCGCCCCGAAGAGGTCGAGCGCGCGGTGCGGGAAGCGGAATGAGGCGAAGGCTCGCCGCTGCCCTCGCCGTGTGCGCCAGCGTCGCCGTCGCGGCTCGAGCGCACGCCGATCCGCCCGAGGTCGTGATCGACGGCAGCGCGCTGATCGCGAACGTGTCGGAGCCGAGCGGCTGGCGTAGCCTGCTGGTTCGCATCGAAAACAAGAAGCCGACGCCGATCGAGGGCCACATCGACGTCGAGCTCGCCAACAATTACCGCTCCCGCGAGCTACTCACGACGCGCATCCCGTTTTCGCTCGCGCCGGGCGCGCGGGCCAGTGTCGAGGCGCCGACACGCTTCGAGCCGGACACGCTCGGCGAGCTGGACCTCGTGGCTCGAGCGGAGGACGGCCGCGAGCTCGGCCGAACCAAGGTCGCCGAAGCCACGCGCAGCGAGGTGCTGATCCTCGAGCTCGCGAACCCGGGCCGGATTGCGTCGGCGCTGCGCGGCGCGCTGATCGCTTCGAGGCGGAGCCCCGCGTTCAGCTCGCTGGTGGTCGCGATCGGAGCGATCAGCGCGCCGATCGACCCGACCACCGGCGATTTCAGGTTACCCACCTATCCCGCCGGTTACTCGGGCGCGACGCTGGTCGTGGCGCCGGGGCGCACCCTGTCGCGCCTCGCCGAGCCGGAGCGCGCGGCCCTCGCCAACTGGGTCGTGTCCGGCGGCGCGCTCGCCGTGGCCATCGCCCGGCCGGAAGATCTGCGGGCTCCACTGCTGCTCGCCGCGCTCGGCGAAGCGCCAGTCGAGACGAAGCCTCCCGAAGCGTTGCGCGGTCCCGCAAGCTTCTGGGTCCCGCCCGACGACGGCTCGACCGGAGCAGGTCCCCGGCTCAAGCGACTGGATCTGGCGCCGAGCCGCGCGCTGTCCGCCACCTTCCGCGGCTACCGCGCCCAGAACCTGCGCGAGACCCCGTGGGGCTCGGCCGCGAGCTACGGCCTCGGCGAGGTGCACCTCCTGGCGTTCGACCCCGAAGCCGCCGACGCGCTGTCGGATCCCTGGGCGCGACAGACGCTCGCCGATCTGGCGCGGCACGCCTTCGACCGGCGCTCGCAGGTCGCGCTCCGCCACGGCGTCGGGTTCTCGGGCTCGCCGCAGATCGACGGCGTGCGGCGCAACCTGGATCCGAACCAGGCCTCGCGCTGGACGATCGTGGTCTCGGCGCTGGCGCTGCTCGCCTACGCGGCTCTGGCCGGCCCGCTGAGCTTCTACCTCGCGCAAAAGCGCGGGCGGCCGCTCTCGGCGCTGCTGCGCTTGCCGCTGTGGTCGGCGGGCACCTTCACGCTGATCGTCGGGCTCGGCGTGTTCGGCAAGGGTCTGTCGGGCAAGTCGCGCAAGCTGTCCTTGGTCGAGGCGGGTGCGGGCATGACGCGCGCTTCGTCCGTGCACTTTCGCGGCTTTTACGCGGCCTCGTCCCAGGAGCTCTTGGTGCGGCCGGCGCGCCGCGAAAACGTGCTCGATCTGGCGGGCGACGGCGACACAGGGCGCTCGCTCGTCATCGATCGCGACGGACCGCGGCTCACCGGCGTGCGCACCCGCCCCTGGCAAACCCTGCTCGTGCGCGAAGACGGCTTCGTCGATCTGGCGGGCGGTGTCAGCGTGCTCGCGGACGGCGCCGACTACGTCGTCAAGAACCGGCTGGGTCGGGCGCTGCTCGGCGTGGTGGTTCGGCTCCCCGACGGCGAAGCGCATTATTTCCCGAAGCTCGCCGACGGCGCGAGCCTGCGCGTGAAGAGCGGCAAGCGGCTGGGCTCGCTCGGCGGCTTCCCGTACCCGGGCAGCAAATCGCTCCCGCTGGACGCGCGCGGCTTCTCCGGCACGCTGGACGCCGACACGCCGGGCCTCGGACGGGCCTGGACCGCGCTCGAGCCGATCTTGCCGAACGACGTCGAGTTCTGGTCGAACGACGTGCCGGTGCTGATCGCGGCGATCGACGGCGGGGAGGGCAAGCTCTCGGATTCCGGGCTGAAGACCGACTACGACCGGATGCTGCTCCGGGTCGTCGGCACGGGAGGCGTTCCGTGAGCGAAGAGGCTTCGCCCGTCTCGGCTCCGCCGTCGGCGCCCGTCTCCGCGCCGCCGGTGGCCGCGATTTCGGTCGAGAATCTCTCGCACCGCTACGGCAACTTCCCCGTGCTCTCCGGCGTGAGCTTCGACGTACAGCCCGGGGAGATCTTCGGCTTCATTGGTCCCAACGGCGCGGGCAAGACCACCACGATCCGGATCATGGCCACGCTGCTCGAGCCAACGGCGGGCCGGGTGTTGATCGACGGCATCGACGTCGCGCTCGAGCCGGAGCGGGTGCGCCGGATCGTCGGCTACATGCCCGATCACGCGGGCGTCTACGAGCGCATCACGATCCGCGAGTACCTCGAGTTCTTCGCGGACGCCTACGACCTGCGCGACGGCAAGGTCGTGGACGCCGCGCTCGAGCTCACCGAGCTGTCCAAGCTCGACGATCGCCTGGTGGCGTCGCTCAGCAAGGGCATGAAGCAGCGCCTGCAGATCGCGCGGATCTTGCTGCACGATCCCAAGGTGCTGGTGCTCGACGAGCCGGCCAGCGATCTCGATCCGCGGGCGCGCATCGAGGTGCGCGATCTGTTGCTCGAGCTCAGCGAGCTCGGCAAGACCATCTTCCTGTCGAGCCACATCCTCACCGAGCTCAGCGACGTGTGCACCTCGGTGGGCATCCTCGAGCGCGGGCGGCTGGTGATCGCCGGGCCGATCGCGGAGATCGCCGAGCGGCTCGAGCGCGAGCGCGCCGGGGAAGCTGCCCCCGGTGCAGAGCCTGCCGCGGCCGGGGGCTCGTCGAGCTACCTCACGCCGGGCGGCGCGGTCGTACCGCCGCAAGCCAGGCGACGCTTGAAGCTGCGCGTGCTGGGGCCGGCCGAGAGCGTGGTGCCGCTGCTCCAGGGCGGTGGCGGCGTGCTCGACGTCCAGACGGCTCCGGGCGGCCTGCTCACGGTCCTTTACGCTGGCGACGATCGCTTCGTCGCGGACGTCGTGCGCTACCTCGTGCAGCAGGGTGTCGGCGTCGTGGGCGTCGAGCCCGAGCGCAACGAGCTCGAGCGGATCTTCCTCGAGGTGACGCGGGGGGAGCTCGGATGAGCATTCAGACGCACTCACCGTCCGTGGCCCCGGAACCCGCGAGCGCCGGCCCGCTCGCGCGCTTGCGCTGGGCGCTCGACCGGCTTACCAAGAACCCGAACCCGGTCTGGATCCGCGAGCTCAAGCAGAGCGCGCGGCTGTCGCGCACGCCCGTGATCCTGGCGGTCGTCACGGGCATGACCACGCTGCTGATCGCCTCGATCGGCGGCGTGCTCAGCGTCACGGCGGAGCCGGCGCAGATCGGTATCGGCGTCTTCCATACCTTCTTCTCGCTCGCGTTTTCGATCGTCACGGCCGTCGGCCCCGCCGTGGCCGCGGCCACCATCGCCAGCGAGAAGAGCGGGCGCACCTGGGAAGCGCTGCTGCTCACGGGGATGACGCCCGCCGCCGTCGCGCGCGGAAAGTTCCTGGCTTCCCTCACCTACGTCCTCTCCTACGTGGTGATGCTGGCCCCCGTGGGTGGCTTGTCGTTCCTGTTCGGCGGCGTCGCCCCGCTCGAGGTGTTGCTCGCGTTCCTGTTGCTCGGCCTGATCTCGGCGCTGTCCGTGGCGTTCGGGCTGGCGATGAGCTCCAAGTTCGCCTCGCCCGCCGTGGCGATCCTCGTCACGTTGTTCGTCGCGCTCCCGCTCTCGGGCGCAGCCTACGGTCTCGGCGGCGTTGCCCTGAGCTTCGCCGTGCACAACCTCTGGCCCGGGGTCACGGCCGGTGCGCCCGTGTGGCTGCCGACGGCCTACGTCCGCGCCGATTTCGGGCTGAGCTATCTGGTGTTCCTGGTGTTCAGCCCGGTCCTCGTCACGGCTCTGCCCGGCTGGTTGTTCTACGAAATCACCATCTCCAACATGGCGAGCCCGAGCGACGACAGCTCGACCCGGCTTCGGATCTGGATGTTGGTGAGCGGCCCCCTGCTCTGCCTCGTGGGTATCCTCGCGGCGGTCACCGTCGGCGGCTTCGACTGGGTCCAGGTCAGCATCCTGTCGTGCTGGCTGTTCGCGGGGCTGCTCGCGTTCCTGATCGCCGGAGAGCCGCTCGGCCCGTCGCGACGTGTGGAGGCGCATTGGGCGCTCGCTGGCGCCGGCTGGCTACGCCGGCTGCTCGGACCCGGTGTGGCGCGGGCCGGCGCGGTCGCCGCCGGGCTCTCGCTGCTGATGCTGGCTGCGACCACGGGCGTCGGGCTCGTGCTTTCGCGGACCCGGGACCAGCTGTTCGCGACGCTCTCGTTCGGGGGCTACGCCGCGGCCTTCAGTTTGTTCCTGGTGGGTTTCTGCGTCTGGGCCAGGGCTCGAGCCCATTCGGGCGCCGTACCGCGCGTGTTGGGCACGGGAGCGCTGTTCTTGGCGCTGCTCGGACCGTACATCGCTCTCGCCATCGCCGGCATGCTGGCCGACGCCGGCGACCACATCCTGTTGCTCGCCGCGCCCTCGCCGGCGTTCGCGTTCGTCCTGGCCCAGCGCTTTCGTTCATCGCCCGCCGATCCCGAGCTCTACGCACTGGCGGGCGCGGCAGCCGCCGCCGGCTGGGCGTTGCTCGGTGTCGGCCTGCTGATCTCGGGCACCCTCACCGCCAGAAAGCGCTGGCGCGCCGAACGCGCCGAGCGTGACGCCGCTCCGGCCGCGAGCGCGTAGATGGGCGCTTCCCTGCTCGATCCGGATTTCCTTCGGGTCCTTGAGGCCTTGCGGCGTCGCCTCGCTTCGGACGCTCGCTCGGGTCGGATAGGAGAAGGCCCGTCGGGGCGCCGGGGCTCGGGCGCGGAATTCCTGGAACACCGGCGCTACGAACCGGGTGACGATCCGCGCCACCTCGACTGGGCCGCGCTGGCTCGGTCCGGAACGCCCGTCACCAAGCTGTACCGCGCCGAAGAAGAGACCTTGCTGCGCATCGTGCTCGATGCCTCCGGCTCGCTCGGCTTCGGTGACCCGCCGAAGCTCGAGCTCGCCCAGCGCGTCTCGGCGGCGCTCGCTTACCTCGCTCTCGCGAGCGGACGGCGCGCGCAGCTGTGGGTGGCGCGCTCCCCGGGCGCGTCCGGGCTGGAGCGGATCTTTTCACCCCTGCGCGGGCGGCGCGCGTTCGCAGAACTGTGCCGGCAGTTGGAGAGCGTCCAGGCTTCCGGTCGTGCCGACCTGGCAGCGGCCATCGACGCGGTCGTGGCGCGCTCCGAGCGCCCGGGCCTGTTGCTGGTCGTCAGTGACTTCTTCGATTCGGGAGCGGTGCCGAGTGCGCTGAGCCGTGCCCGCGCTGCGCGCCACGAGCTGGTGCTGGTGCAGGTGTTGGACCCCGCCGAGCTCGACCCGGCTCTCGAAGGGGACCTGTCGCTGGAAGACAGCGAAACCGGGGAGACACTCGAGCTCTCGGTGGACCCGGCTGCGCTCTCGGCCTACGCGGAACGCCTGGCAGGGCTCTTCGAAGAGCTCCGCGGCTGGGCGAAAAAGAACCAGGCAACCTACACGCGCATCGCCACGGGCGAGGATCTACAGCAGGCCGTTCGTCGAGTTCTCGAGCGCTCGCGCGACTGAGCTGTCCTGCCGAGACTACCGGGCTGCTGGGCTTCTCCGCGCATGGGGCGGGTCAGCAGCGCCGGATTGTCACTATGTAAGGAAGGGCTGCGCGCGAGCGCCGCCCGGTCAGACGCTCGTTGCCGAGCTGGGACCGGGCGGCGCTCGCCGCGCTCACGCCTTCTTCTTGCGGCGCTTCTTGCGGGCCTTCTTGACGGGCTTTGCCTCGTCGGCCATCGGCGCTGCCGCTGCCTTCTTCTTACGGCGCTTCTTGCGAGCCTTCTTGGCGGGCGCGGCCTTCGAGGCCTTTGCAGCCTTCGCCGCGGCCGGTGCCGCCTTTGCCGCCTTGGACGCCTTCTTCTTACGTACGGCCATTCTCCGTCCTCTTGTTCGATGAGCGCCACACGTTTACAGCGCTCTATCGGCGCACACTCTTTCACTGAACGATGCAGGCAGTCAAGTGCATCGTCGAATGTGAACGCGCGCGAACGGGTCACCCGAGCGTCGTGCGAGCAGCGCTCGAGGTGCTCACCCGGGGTGATACCGGGCGACGCGCGACTCGTTCGGACAGCGTCGCCGCGACCACTTCGTACCACCGCGAAGCGCGCTCTAACGAGACTCGTAGCGCACACGATCGAGCGCGATGCGCGCTGGATTTCGCGATCCCGGAGCTTGCGACGAGTCGCGCCGTGACACCCGCGGAAACCATCGTCGCCGAACGAGCACGACCGGTCGTGTCGCACCGGTTGCTTCGGCGTCGAGGCTGGGTGAACGGCGCCCCGCCCGAGCCCGAATTTTTTTCGCCGCGCGCGTCGTTCCCGGTGGAGCCCCCCCGGTGACCGGCGAGCGTCCGACGAGCGGCTGAGGACCGTCGCGCAGCGGCAGCTGAATGGACCGCGCGTGCGCGGGTACTGATGCACCATGACGGCGGCCGCGTGAGTCGAAGCCAGCTCGTCGCGACGCAACCCGCTGCGCGCGATGGTCGCAAAAATCGCGAGAATTTCGCAGCAATACTGGTAGGCTGCGACCGCCAAACGTGGTGACGGAACAAGCCTCGAGAGCCACCGAACCCGAGCTCGTGCGGGAGGTCGTTCGCATCTACGAACGCTACGCGGTGGAGGTGGTCGAGCGCTTCGACCTCTGCCCGTGGGCGGAGCGAGCGCGCGAAGCCGGGCGGGTCGAGCCGCGGGTCCTGTTCGACTCGGATCCTTCGCAGCAGCGGTCCGCGCTGGAGGCCATCACCCAGCTCGCCCGCGACCAACGGGTCGAGGTCGGGCTCTTGATATTCCCCTGCCTCGACATCGGCCGCCGGGACTTCGAGCACTACTTGAGGATCTTGCGCCAGACCGACTCCGAGCGATACGAACCCGGGCTCGGGCCGTTCGCGATGGCCGCTTTCCACCCCGACGCGGAGCCGGACCTCGGTCACTCCGATCGCCTGGTGCCGTTCGTACGCAGATCTCCCGACCCGACCATACAGCTGGTGAGAAAGAGCCTGCTCGACGAGCTCAACGGCAGCACGCGCGCCGGCACGTCGTTCCTCGATATCCGGAAGCTCGCCGAGGGGCTCGGCGTCGCGAACGAACGCGAGACAGTGAGTCTCCGGAGATGGGTGGCGGAGCGCAATCTGACCACGATCAGCGAAGTGGGCCCCGCGGCACTGGCCGCCATTTTCGAGGACATCGAGCGCGATCGCCGCGCGACCTACGCCGCCCTCGGCCTGCCTGCGACGCCACGCGCGCACCCGGGGTGACGCGCCGTTCGACGGCGAGCCGTGCTCACCGTATGCTGCGGGCGCCTTGCCCTGGGAGCTCACGCGCCCGAACGGCCTCTATCTGTTGGGCCTGCTCGCGCCGCTGATCGGTCTGTACATCCTGCGCGTCCGCCGCACGCGCCAGGTCGTGTCCTCCACCTGGCTGTGGCGCACGGCCGCGCGCGACCTGGCCGCTTCCAAACCGTTTCAGCGCCTGACGCCGAGCGTGCCGCTGCTGCTGGAGGGCCTGGCCGTGGTGCTGTTGGCGCTGGCCCTGTCGGGGCCGCGCTCGCGAGGCGCAGGCGAGCTCGGCAGCCGGCTGGTGCTCGTGCTCGACGTGAGCGCGTCGATGGGAGCCCTCGAGGGTGGCGTCTCCGGGCAAAGCGGCGGCGGGCCCAGCCGGCTCGACGCGGCGCGGAAGGTCGCCCATGAGCTCCTGGCGCGCCTCGAGCCCGGCGCCGAGACCATGATCGTGGCCGCCGCGCGCGAAGCGGAGCTCGCCTCGCCGTTCGAGCGCGATCGAGCCCGCTTGCGCGCCGCGCTCGATCGCCTGTTCGTGCGCGACGTCGAGGGGCGCTTGGCCCCTGCGGTGGCGCTGGGCGCCGAGCAACTCCGGCAGCGCGGGGGCGGGCGAATGGTCCTGATCACCGACGGCGCGGTGGCGGACGCCGACGCCCTAGTAGCTCCGGGCGCGTCCGTCGAGCTCGTGACGGTCGGCAAAGCCAAAGAGAACACGGCGCTGCTCAGGGCCCACGTCGTGCGCGGCAAGGACAGCGTCACGGGGCGCGACCGCGTCGAGGCGTTCGCGGTGGTGTGGCACCAGGGCGACAAGCCGCGCGACGTCTTCGTCACCCTGTCGCAGAGGAACGTGACCGAGCCGCTCGCGACACGGCGCCTCAGGGTCGAAGCCGACCAACACACCCCGGTGGTGCTCGGCTTCGACGCCGCACCGAACGACGCCGGGACGGGTCTGGTGCTCGAGCTTTCGCCTCACGACGCGCTCGCGAGCGACGACCGCGCCCACCTCCGCGTACCGGCGGGGCGCCGCTTGCCAGTCGTGCTCGCACCCAAAGAAGCGAGCCCCTGGCTGCGGCGCGTCTTCGAAAGCGACGGCGCGGTCGAGCTCTTCTCCGCGAGCCTTTCGGGCCTCACGCCCGAGACCGTCCCCGAGGACGCGCTGGTGGTGATCGACGGCGCGTGCCCGCCGAAAATCCCGGGAGCGGACTTGCTGATCGTGAACCCTCCACCGGGTCCGTGCCGCACGCTGGAGGTGCAGGCGACCCAGGTCCACACCCCGGTCACCTCCTGGACCGAGGCCGACCCGCGGCTCCGCTTCCTGAGCTTCGACGGCGTCCAGGTATCGAACGCACGCCAGCTGCGCGTGGACGGAGCGCGGGAAGCGCTGGTCCGCACCCGCGACGGCGTGCTGATCGCGGATGCTTCGTCTCCCGGCCGCAACGGCACGATCGTCGGCTTCGACGTCGGGGCGTCGAACTGGCCGCTGACCGCGTCGTTCGTGTTGTTCATGCGCAACCTCACGGAGGCGGCGCGGGCCGGCCGGGAGAGCGGTCCCGCCTGGCTGGCCAAGGCGGGAGAGCCGGTCTCGCTGCGCGTTCCGCTCGGCACCGAGCGCGTGACGCTGCTCGACCCGCGCGGCACGAGCCGGGACGTCCGCGCGCGGGACGGTCTCGCGGTGCTGCCCGCGCCGGACTCCGTCGGCTTCTACCTCGCCAGTTGGGGCGAGCCGCGCCCGGGTAGCTCGCTGCTCGCGGTCAACCTGGAGAGCGAGACCGAAAGCCGGATCGCCCCGAAGCCGCTATCGCTCGCGAGCGGCAAGGGCCGGCCCCTCGCCGTTGCCGAGGGCGTCACGCATTACGAGTGGATTCTGGCGTTGCTCGGGCTGTTCCTGCTCACCGCCGACGTGGTGTGGGTCACTCGCCCGCTGCGAGCCGGCTCGGGTCGCGAGCGCCCGCGCCTCCCCGAGCGACCGCTCGCAACGCGGGCCCCGTCATGAGACCCGTACCGACCCTGCTGGCCGTGCTCGGTGCGAGCCCGCTCGTGCTGTTCGGCCTGGAGTGGTCGGGGGGCCTCGAGCTGCCGTGGCTGCGCTTTCAACGCCCGCTGCTGTCACTCGTCACCGCGCCCATCGCGCTGTTTCTGGCACATCGGCTGGGCGCGCTGCCCCCGCGCATGACCGCGCTGCGGCGCCGGCTGATCGAGGCCACGGTCGCGCTCGCGGCGCTGTGCGCCGGGTTCGTGGTGCTCGGGCTCGAGCTCGGGCGGCCGCTCGATCGCCTGGTCGTCGTGGTCGCGGTCGATCGCAGCCGCAGCATCGATCTGGTCCCGAACGCCAGCGGGCGCATCGCTTCCGAGCTGATGGCCGCGGAGACCAGCATGCGCGAACAGGATCGGATCGCGCGGGTGGCGTTCGGAGCCAGCGCCGCGCTGGAAGATCCGCCGCGGCCGAAGACCGCCCTGCCCAGCCCGCAAAAGGCGGACATCGCCCGCGACGGCACCGATCTCAGCGGGGCGATCCGCCAGGCGCTGGCCGCAATCCCCCCGGACTCGGCGGCCCGCATCGCGCTCGTCAGCGACGGAGTCGCGACCCGCGGTGACGCGCTGTCTGCCGCGTTGTCGGCGGCCGCGCTGGGCATCCCGATCGACGTGATCCCGCTCGATCAGGGCAGCATCCCCAACGTGCGGGTCGAGAGCTTGCGCCTGCCGCCGCGCGCGGCCGAGGGCGAGGCCATCGATCTCAAGCTCATCACCCAGGCCGGAAGCGACGCCGAGGTCGAGGTGCGGCTCTACCGGGACGGGGAGCTCGTGCGCCGCGGCCCGACGCGGATCACCCAGGGCGAGGACGTGGTGGCGCTGCGCGAGATCGCGCCCGGCCCCGGCCTGCATCGCTACGACGTCGAGATCAGCGCCCTCGACAGCCAGCAGGATCAGGCGCCGGACGACAACCAGGGCACGAGCTTCGTGCGCGTGCGCGGTCCGTCCACAGCGCTCGTGATCGCCGACGACCCGCGCTATGCGAAGCCGATCGCCGAGGCGCTGCGCGGCGCCGCGTTCGAGGTCTCGGCGGTCGGTCCCTCGGGCACCCCCGCAGACCTCGCCGGCTTCGCCCGCCACGACCTGGTCGTGCTCGGCTCGATCAGCGCGGCGGACTTCTCTCCGTCGCAGCTCGAGGCGCTGAAGAGCTACGTCCGCGACCTGGGCGGCGGGGTCCTGCTCTTGGGAGGCGAACACTCGATGGGCCCGGGCGGCTATGCGCGCACACCGGTCGAAGAGCTCAGCCCGCTGTCGTTCGATCTCAAGCAGGAGCGCCGCCGCGCCAGCCTGAGCGAGATCATCGCCGTCGACTACTCGGGCTCGATGTCTGCGACTGCGGGCGGCCAGACCAAGCTCGAGCTCGCCAACGAGGCTGCCGTGCGCTCGGCGGAGCTGCTCGGCACGGGGGACCGGCTCGGGGTGTTTCACGTCGATACCACCGTGCGCGTCACGGTCCCGCTGAGCCCCGTCACCGACAAGGCCGAGCTCGCGCGCCGGATCCGCGCCGTCGGCGTCGGCGGTGGTGGCATCTTCGTCGATCTCACGCTCGACGCCGCTTACAAAGCGCTCGATCGCGAGGCGACGCAGCTGAAACACGTGCTCCTGTTCGCAGACGGGAGCGACGCGGAAGAGCGCAACAACGCACCTGCGCTGGCGAGCCGTGCCAAGGCCCGAGGGATCACGACCAGCGTGGTCGCGCTCGGCAACGGCAGCGACGTGCCGGCGCTCGAGCGCCTGGCCAGCATCGGCGGCGGCCGCTTTTACCTGGTCGAAGACGCCACGCGGCTGCCGGCCGTGTTCGCGCAAGAGACGGTGATCGCCTCGCGCAGCGCGATCAACGAGGTCAGCTTCGTCCCAGCCCTCGGCAGCCCGGGCCCTGCGCTGCGCGGCGTGGACCTCGGCCAGGCTCCAACTCTGAAGGGTTATGTCGTCACCATCCCCAAGGGCCGCGCGACCGTGCAGCTGGTCGGGCCGGAGAACGACCCGATCCTCGCGTCGTGGGCGCTGGGCATCGGCCGTGCCGGCGCCTTCACCAGCGACTATGGCGACCGCTGGGGGCGGGCCTGGACCGACTGGCCCGGCGCGGCGCGGCTGTTCGGACAGGTCGGCCGAGAGCTCGCACGGCGTGCCGACGATCCGCGCATCCGCGTCGAGACCGACACGCTGGGCGGCGAGCTGTCCGTGCGCGTCACGGCGCTCGATCAGGCCGGCCAGAGCGACCTTTTCCGGCGACTGCACGTCAAGGTCGCGGGCCCCGACGGCTTCTCGCGCGACGTCGCGCTCGACACCACGGGCGCCGGCAGCTTCAGCGCCAAGCTGCCGCTGTCGCGCCCGGGCTCGTATTTGACCACGGTGGTGGACGACGAAACGGGAAGCGCGCTCGCCACCACCGGCGCCGCGCTGGCTTTCGGCGAGGAGCTCCGCCCGAGCGGGACCGATCGGACTGGGCTCGCGAAGCTCTCCGCGATCACGGGGGGCAAGCAGCGCACCACCCTCGGCGGGATCTTCAACGATCGCGAGCTCGAGCGCAGGGCTTATCAGGCGCTCGATAGCCTGTGGTTGATCCTCGGCGCGAGCGCGCTGCTCGCGTCCGTCGCGGCCCGGCGTCTCTCGCTCACGCTTCCGAGCTGGCTCCGGCGTAGCCGAAAGCCAAAAGCGGCGAGCCCGGCGCGCCCGTCGGCCGCCGACACGGGGACGCTCGCCGCGTTGCGCGCGGCCCGCAAGCGTAGCGAGCTGCCGGTCGCGGACGCGCCGCCGCCTCGGGCTGCGCCGCCCTCGACGTCCCAGGCGGAGGCTCCGCGAGCACCGCCGCCGCCACGCGCCGCGCTCCAGAGGCCTTCGCCGCAGCCGCGCACTGGCGCCAAAAAATCCCAGAGCGCGGCCGAAATTCTACTCGAGCGCCGGCGCCGCCGCGAGCGCGGACAGTAGAACTCCGGTCGAGTACGCTCTCGGAGTCGTGTCGATTCGCCCGTCTTCCCTGCTCGCCGTGCTCCTGCTCGCTTGCTCGCACGGCCCGGAGCCGTGCCTCGGCATCGAGAGCTGTCCGCTGAACGCCGAGTGCCTCGCCGCGCGTTGTGTCGCGGCCGGCTCGCCTCCCGTGGATCCTGCGACGCGGCGGCGCTCGGCGATCCCGTCGCGCATGGCCCTCGCTCGCGGCGAGCTTCGTGAAGGCGTCGGGCCGAGCGTGGTGCTCGGCGCGCCCGGCGAAAGCGTTGCCTTGTTCCTCCGCTTCGCTCCCATCTGGCGCGGCGCGCAGATCGACGCCGCGTTCCTGATCCTAGATCCGGCGCCGCGCACGCTGACGCGCGACGACGTCCCGCTCGAGGTCTCGCGCATCCATGGCGCCTGGGAGGCGTCGAGCGAGCCGCGAAAGAGCCTGACCCAGGCGCTGCCCGTCGTGCGCGGGATCGGTCGAGCCGTCCCCGAGGTGCCGATCCGCATCGACGTCACCCCGATCGTCGTCTACCTCGCTCGCCATCCGGAAGAGGACCTGGGCCTGGCCGTCGCCGCCACGCGCGAGGTCCCGCCCGGGCTCGCGATCGCGACCGGTCTCGACGGCGGCTCGCCGCCCAGACTCGAGGTATATCTGCGCTGATCGGCCTTCTAGAGGACTCGGTGCATCCAGCCGTGCTTGTCCGGCGTCACGCCGTGCTGGATCGACAACAGCCGCTCCCGCAGCGCCATGGCCACCGAGCTCTGCTCCGCGCCGCCGATCGCGAGCGAGCCGCCCTCGTACTTCACGGTGCCAATCGGCGTGATGACCGCCGCCGTGCCGCACGCGAAGACCTCGCGGAGCGAGCCATTTTCGAGGTCCCGCTGCCAATCTTCGATGCTGATGAGCTTCTCTTCCGCCGTGTAGCCGAGCTCCGGCGCAAGCTTCAGGATGCTGTCGCGCGTGATGCCCGCGAGCAGCGAGCCCGTGAGCTTGGGTGTCACGAGCCGCGTCTTGCCACCGTCGTCGTAGACGAAGAACAAGTTCATCCCGCCCATCTCTTCGACGTAGCGGCGCTCCTTGGCGTCGAGCCAGATCACCTGCTGGCAGCCCTGCTCGGCGGCCGCCTGTTGGGCCGCCAGGCTCGCGGCGTAGTTGCCCGCGCACTTGGCTTCACCCGTGCCGCCCTCCGCCGCACGCACGTACTCTTTGCACAGCCACACGCTGAGCGGCTTGATCCCCTGCGCGAAATACGAGGCCGACGGCGAGCCGAACACCAAGAACAGGTACTCCTTGGCCGGCCGCACTCCGAGCGCGGCCTCGGTCGCGATCATCAGCGGGCGCAGATACAGGCTCTCGCCGAGCTCCGGCGGCACCCAGTCCTGCTCCTTGCGAATCAAGACGTCGGAGGCGAGCACGAAGCGCTCGACCGGCAGCTCCGGCATCGACAAGCGCTTCGCCGAAGCATTGAAGCGGCGCGCGTTGGCGTCGGGTCGAAAGCTCGCGATGTGCCCGTCCTTCTGCCGGTAAGCCTTGAAGCCCTCGAAGATCGCTTGCCCGTAGTGCAACACCGACGAGGCCGGATCGAGCGTGAGCGGCGC
Source organism: Polyangiaceae bacterium (assembly GCA_025937835.1). Lineage (GTDB taxonomy): Bacteria > Myxococcota_A > Polyangia > Polyangiales > Polyangiaceae > PMG-095. The sequence goes on along the minus strand of JAICQO010000008.1, from coordinate 71,935 downwards.
GTACGGCTCGAGCACGCCGTCGTCCCAGCCGCTCTCTGCGCGATAGCGCAGAGTCACCATGTGCTCGGTGAAGACTCGACCGAAGCCGAGGTTCTGCATGACACTCCGGCGCTGCTCCGGACTCAGCGGATCCTGTTTCGGGCGCAGCTCGATGCCGGAATCATTCATGGATTACCGTGCATAGCAGATGTGCGGAGCTCCCTCCATCGCAGCTCGGCGCGCGCCCGACATCCGCGTCGATCGCCAGTCATCGGTCACGCCCGCTGCGAGAGGTAGAACCAGTCGGGCGAGCTCGTGTACGATGCGGTCCATGCCGAGCGCGATCCGCTTCGATCGGACCGGTGGGCCTGAAGTGCTGTACCTCGCAGAGGTCGGCTCCGAAGCGCCAGGCCCGGGGCAAGTGCAAATCCGTCAGCGCGCGATCGGGGTCAATTTCATCGACGTCTATCACCGGAGCGGGCTGTACGCGGTCCCGGGCTTACCGTCCGGCCTCGGCAGTGAAGCAGCCGGCGTGGTGACGGCCGTGGGCCCCGGCGTCAGCGAATTCAAGCCGGGTGACCGCGTCGGCTACGGCGGCAGCGCACCCGGAGCCTATGCCGAGCAGCGAGTGCTCCCCGCAGATCGACTGGTGCCGCTGCCGGACGGCATCAGCGACGAGCTGGCCGCGGCGATCCTGCTCAAGGGGATGACCGTCGAAGCCCTGGTCGAGCGCACGGTTCCGGTGCGCTCGGGAGATACGGTGCTCGTTCACGCAGCGGCGGGCGGCGTCGGCTTGTTGCTCTGCCAGTGGCTGTCGAACCGCGGCGTGCGCGTGATCGGCACGGTCAGCACCGAACAGAAGGCCGAGCTCGCCCTCGCCCACGGAGCCGACGAAATCGTGGTCGGACACGACGATTTCGTCGCTCGCGTGCGCGAGCTCACGGGCGGACGCGGCGTCCGTGTGGCTTACGACAGCATCGGCCGCACCACCGTGCCCGGCTCCATCGAATGCCTCGCCCTGCGCGGCGCGCTGATCGCTTATGGCAACGCCTCCGGCAAGCCGGAGCCGATCGACGTCCTCACGCTGGCGAAAGGCTCGCTGTTCGTGACGCGCCCGGTGCTGTTCCATTACATCGCCGAGCGCAGCGAATTGCTCGCGAGCGCCCGGGCGGTGTTCGAGGGCGTGCTGTCCGGTGGGCTGCGCGTCCACATCGGGCAACGCTTCGCGCTCGCGGACGCTGCCAAAGCGCACGTCGCGCTCGAGAGCCGGCAAACCAGCGGAGCGACGGTGCTCTTGCCCTGAGGCCGCATGCAGACCCGAGCCTTCCGCACCGCGATCCTCGGCTTCGACGAGCTCGACCTGCTCGATCTGACGGCGCCGCTCGCCGCGCTGACGCAGGCCGGACGCCGCTGGAACTTCCGCCCGTTCCGGATCCAGCTCGCCGCGCCGCGAGCCGGGAAAATCACGACCAGAAATCAGCTCGCCTTCGACGCCGAGCTCGCCTGGTCCGAGCTCGACCCGGCAGAGATCGTGGTCGTCCCCGGAGGCTACGGCGCACGCCGCGTCGCGGAAACGCCCGAGCTCGTCCGCGAGCTGGCCCGCATCGCTGCCTCGGCGCGGCTCGTCGCAGGCATCGGCTGGGGCGTGTACGCGCTCGCCAGGGCGGGTCTCGTGGGCTCGCGCCGCGTCGCTGCGGGGCCCGACCTCGATGCGCTGCTGCGCGCGGCCTGCCCCGAAGCGCGGCTCGAGAACAGCGCGGCGCCAGTGTTCGACGCGCCGCTGCTCACGGCCCGCGCCGGCGGCTCTGCGCTCGAGGTCGGTCTGCAGCTGGTCGAGAAGAGCTTCGGGGCGAAGCTGCGCGGGATGTTGGAGGCCGACCTCGGGCTCTCGAGGACCGAGCGGATCGATATCGTCGGGGGAAAGCTGCCCTGAGCTCGGGTCTCAGGAAGCCAGCAACATCGCCTTGCGGGTTTGGGCGGCGGCGTCCGGCCCCGCGAGCTTTTCGGCGATTGCGAGGGCAAAGTCTGCGGCGGTGCCAGGGCCGCGGCTCGTGATCAGGTTGCCGTCCACGACCACGCGCTCCTCCAGGTAAATAGCGCTCGGCAAGGCGTTGCCCGGGTAGCTCGTGGCGCGCTTGCCCTTCAGCACCCCCGCGGCTTCGAGCGCCGTCGGCGCGGCGCACACGGCGCAGGTCCACTTACCGGCCTCGTAAAAGCGCCGCAGCATCGAAAGCACGCGCGGATCCTCGCGCAGCCGCTTAGCGCCCGGCGTGCCTCCCGGCAGCACGATCGCGTCGAAGCCGGCCTCGTCGACCTCGTCGATCAGCCCGTCGCTCTGAATCACCACGTCGTGCACGCTCTTCACCGGGCCCTCGGCGAGCCCTGCCAGCATCACCTTCACGCCCGCGCGGCGGAGCACATCGACGATCGAGATCGCTTCGAGCTCTTCGAAGCCTTCGGCCAGGAGGACGACTGCGGCTGCCATGGTTTCACCTCGCGGCGATCTTCTCGCTCGAGCCGCCGAGCGCAACCCGGCTCACGCGTTCAGCGAGCGCAGCTCCACAAAATGGCTGCGGCCCCCGAAATCCGAGGGCCGCAGTGGGGACTACTCCGCGTTCAGAGCGGAGCGAGCGCGAATCAGTCGAGCGTGCAGGTCGAAGTCATCGCGCACTCCGACGTGTCCGGCGCCTCACCCGTGGGCTCATCGTCACCGCAGTCGTCCGGCGAGTAGGTCACCGATTCGCCACTGTCTTCGCAGGTGACGGTCATGGTGTTCGACTCCGAATCGATCGTCTCGCGCGCGACGATGTTGCCCGAGCTGTCTTTGTACACGATCTCCGTGGTGTCGACGCTCGTCGAGAGCGACATCTCGGTCGTGTAACAGACGTCGCCGTCCTTCTGGAACTCGAGAGAGACGGTATCGCCCGAGAACCCTTCCATACCGGCCTTCACGCCGTTCTCCCAACAGATGGCGTATGTAATGTCATCGAGATTGGCCGGAGGGTTTAGCGGGTCGAGGTTCGAGGTTTGCGTGCACTCGCCCTCGGGCTCGCAGCCCGTCAAGAGGTCGATCAAGCACTGCGGGACGGCGCAGTCGCCACCGCTCGGTGCGCCGCCTTCGCCGCCGCTCTTGCCGCCGGTGCTGCTCGCGCCGCCAGTGCTCGAGCCGCCGGTGCCGGTGCTGCCGGCCTCACCCGGGGCGCCCGCGTCGACGCTCGGAGCGCCCGCGTCGCTGCTGATACCGCCCGAGCCGCTCTTGCCACCGGTGCTGCTGCTCTTGCCACCGGTGCTCGGCGCGCCCGCGTCCTCGCCCGTGCTGCCCGCGTCCGAAGACGACGCGCGGCCGCCAGTGCTGCTCGCCTTGCCACCGGTGCCGGTGTCGCCGTCGCCGGCCTCGCCGCCGGGGTTCGGATCGCTGTCGGCGTCGTCGCCGCAGCCGGGGATGGTCGCCGAGAAGGCGGCCAAGATCGTCAGAAGACTGAGGTTAAGTCGGATGCTCATGCTGTGATTTCCTATTCTTTGGGAGTTACGAAGCTCGAAGTACAACGCTGCCCAGCCCCCCGGGCGACCTAAGGGGCAATGTCGATTCCGGGTGGGCAGCCGGGATCAGTGAAGCGTATAGATAGCTGACTTTTCGGGCTCAGTTTCCGAAAACGTCAGCGCCAGGTCACCCAGTTCTCGCGTCCCACGCTGGGACTGCTCGGCCGGGGGTCTAGGGTCTACCCGGTTCGCAGCTCACGAGATCGAGCTCGACGCGCGTGCCGCGGCTCCGGGCTCGAAGTAGCCGCCCGCCCAACACGGCCGCGGGCTCCGAGCGACCGAGCGTCGGATCGGCGACCAGCGCGGGTGGTGTCAGCGGATCTGCCGACAGCGGGCCAATCCGCGTATCGCTGTCGCCGTGCACCACCAGCCAGCCCGGCGGGCCTGCCTTCCCCGGCTCGGGATCGACGAAGAACGACGGCAGCCCCGAGCTGTCCGCGAGCTCCCAGGTGCGCCGGCCCACGCTGCCGTCGAGGCTCACCAGCAGCGCTTCGACGTTCGGCCGGTCGCGGCCGGGCCCTTCGGGATCGTCGCGATAGACGAGCAAGGCCTGGCTCTCGCCCCAGCGCTGGAGCTCGAAGGCGGTGACGTGAGCACCCTTGGGAGTGAGCTCGCGCGGCGCCCCCTGCGGCGCGCCGTGCTCGTCGAGCGGCACGAGGAACAACCCGGCCGGGCCTACCTCGACCACGGGCTCGTCCGCGCTCGACTCGCCGCCCGTGTTGGCAGTGAGTGGCTCGTGTGCGGGCGCCGCTCGGCGGCCGACGAACGCCAGATAGTAGCCGCCGGCCCGTGCCGCGAGCTTCGGCGATTCTCCCTCGAGACCCGCTTCCAGCTCGAGCAACTTGGGCGGCCCGAGCAAGCCGAGCTCTTGGGGATCGATCGCCGCGAGCGCGATACGTCCCTGCTTCTTCTCGAGCTTGCCGAACGCCGCGAGCGCGCGCGTTCCGAGGGTTTCGAGCGCGAACCCCGAGACGTCGCGGCGGATGCCCGTGAGCTCTTCACCGCGCCGCACGTCGCGCTCCGAAAACGGCGGATCGACCCGCATCACGCGCAGGGTCGCGCTGCCGGCGTCGGCGCTCGCAGCGAGCACGAGCCAGCCCTCGCCCACGGGTGCGACCTCCGGGGGCTCGCTGTCGCCGAACACACGCAACAGCTCCGTGCTCCGGCCCGTGCCGTCCGCCGTCACGAACGCCGCGAACGCGAACGTCGCGCCGCGCCGGTTCTCGAGGCCCGCCACCGCGAAGCGCTTCCCGTGGGCGCGCGCGCTGCCGAGCTCCACCGAGTACGGCAGCTCTTCCGCCTCTTCGTAGTCCTCGCCCGCGGGCCGCGGAGGCTCGCCGCTGCCGAGCATCACCAGCTCGGCGCCCGACGCTTCGCGGCAACGCAGGGGCTCGGCTTCGCGAACGGCCTGCGAACCGGCCAGCGCGGGCGCGTCTTTCTTGGGCTTCGACCGGCAGCCGAACGCAAGCACCAGGCTCAGCACCACGAACGGCAGGATCGCTCTCAAGGGCTCGGTTTTAGTGCTTCCTCGCGACCGGAGCCAGCGGCAAGTATGATGCCCGTCCCATGGATCGCGAGCTGACGCAGACGTACGCGCCGAACCCGGTGCTGCGCGCGCTCTACCAGCGCTTCTTCGAGAAGATCCAGGTCGAAGAGGCCTGGGTGCGCGAGGTTCGAGAGCTCTCGCAGCGCGGCCGCGTGGTCTACGTGCTGCGCAGCCTCAACGTCGTGGATTTTTTGGCGCTCGATTACCTGACCAAGCGCCACCGGTTGCCGCCGATCCGCTTCGTCAACGATCTCGGGCTCTGGATCCTGAACCCGATGGGCAAGGGCTGGCTCAACGCGCTCCGGCCCGATCGCAGCATCACCCCCGCACAGGAGCTGGAAGACGCCCTGTCGCGCGAGGGCTCCGCCGCGCTGTTCCTCAAGCGGCCGCCCAACGTGCTCGAGCTCGCCGCGGGCGCGGGCAGCGGCCGCGGCCTGAAAGAAGGCGACGATCTGGTGCTCGCGCTGCTCGAGCTCCAGCGCCGCTTTCAGGAGCCGATCTTCGTCGTCCCGCAGGTGTTCGTGTGGTCGAAGTTCCCGGACAAGCGCGGAGTCGATCCGTTGTCCGTCCTGCTCGGCCCCCGCGCCTGGCCCAACTCCACGCGCACGATCCTGCAGTTTTTCTACAACTACAACCACGTCGCGCTCAAGCTCGGCGGGCCGCTCGATCTCAAGGCATTCCTGGCCGAGTCGGAGGGCCAGGCCGACGCCGTGCTGGTGCGCCGGCTGATCTACGCGATGCTGCGCCGCCTCGAGCGCGAGCGCAAGAGCATCACCGGCCCCGACGAGAAGGCGCCCGAGCGCGTGCGCCAGGAGATCATCCGTAGCCCGCGCTTGCGCTCCGTGATCGACGACCTGGTCGATGAAAAGACCGACCGCTATGCGCTCCAGGCGCGCGCCCACGAGATGCTCGAAGGGCTCCAGGCCACGCCCGGCACGGCCACGCGCAAGTTCCTCGAGGTCCTGCTCGAGCGCGTCTTCCAGCGCATGTACGCGGGCGTGGATGTCGATCCGTCGGACGTGGAGCGGCTGCGCGCCGCGGCGCACGACGGCACGCTCGTGCTCTTGCCGAGCCACAAGAGCCACATCGACTATCTGATCCTGAGCTACGTCTTCAACACCCAGAACCTGCCGCTGCCGCTGATCGCCGCGGGTGACAACCTCGATTTCTTCCCGATCGGGCCCGTGCTCCGCCGCGGCGGCGGCTTCTTCATCCGCCGCTCGTTCCGCGGCGATCGTCTGTACGCGGCAGTGGTCGACGCCTACGTGCGCCGCTTGATCCGCGACGGCTACGCGCTCGAGCTGTTCATCGAAGGCGGCCGCAGCCGCACCGGCAAGCTGTTACCGCCGAAGTTCGGGATCCTGAGCATGATGGTCGACGCAGCGCTGTCGATGCCCGAGCGGCAGTGCCTGTTCGTGCCCGTCAGCATCGGCTACGAGCGCGTGATCGAGGCCGACTCCTACGAACGCGAGCTCCGCGGCGGAGAGAAGGTCAAGGAAGACGCGCGCGGCCTGCTCGCCTCGAGTGACCTGCTCCGCCACCGTTACGGGCGGATCAATCTACAATTCGGGCAGCTGCTCGATCTGTCGGAGATCGCGCGCGAGCTCAAGCTCGACACCGCTCTGCTCACCCCCGCCAAGCGCCGCAGCCTCGTGACGCGCCTCGCCAACCGCGTGATGGACGAGATCAACCGCGTCACGGCCATCACCCCCGGCGCGCTCACGGCGCTCGTGCTGCTGAGTCACGAGCAGCGCGGCCTCGGCCACGAAGAGCTGGTCGCCCGCGCCTCGCGCCTGTACGCCGTGGCGCGCCGCCTGGGTGCCCGCACCACGCCGGCGCTCGGGACGGTGGAGGGGCGCTTGCGCGCGGACGCTCTGGTCAACGCCCTCGAAATGTTCGCCGACGCCAAGCTGATCGAGGTCAGCCGCCCCGACCAGGCGCCGACCCAGCGCCGCGTGGCGGTCGGTCCCAACGCGGTCTACGTCACCGTGGACAGCAAGCGCCTGGCGCTCGACACATCCAAGAACGCCATCGTGCATTTCTTCGTCGAGCGGGCGCTAGTCGCCTACGCGCTGCTCGCCGACGGCGACGAGCCCGTATCTCGAGCCACCCTGCGCGAGCGCGTGTACGAGCTGTCGCGCCTGTTCAAGGTCGAGTTCCGGTTCCGCGCCGACGCGCCCTTCGACGTGATCTTGCAGGACACGCTCTCGGCCATGAAGGCCGACTCCGAGATCGCCGAGTCGGGCGAGCGGTTCGAGCCGGGCCCCGGGCGCGAGGGCTGGTCCGGGCGCGAATGGCTCGCGGCCTATGCCGCGATTTTTCGTAATTTCTTCGAGGGTTACCGGGTCGCGGCGCGCTCGCTCGCCGAGCTGCTCGAGCGCCCGCTCGCCGACAAGGAGCTCGTGCGGCGCGGCCTCACCCTCGGCAACCGGCTCTTCCTCGAGGGCACGCTGCGGCGCTTCGAGGCGGTCAGCAAACCGATCCTGCAGAACGCCTACGCGGCGTTCGCCGATCAGGGCTACGTGATCCACCGTGAGGGCAAGTATCACGCGGGGCCGGAGCTCAGCGCTCAGAAGCTCGACGAGCTCGAGCAGAGCGTGGCAAAGTACCTGCTGAGCCCTGCATGAGCCCCCGGATCCTGGCCCTCCTCGCGCTGCCGCTGGTCGGCTGCGTGGGCACGCCGACTCCCCTCGCCCCGTCCCTGCGGGGCACCGTCGGCGTCCCGCACCACGGCGTCCAGACCGACGCGGTCGAGCTGCCGGTCGCGGGGCTCGGCTTCGAGCGTTACCGCAAGAAGGGCCGAAATCACTGGGGGACGCCGCGTCTGGTGAGCGCCGTCAGCCGCGCCGCCGCCGACGTCTACCGGCAATTCCCCGACGGACAGCCGCTGGTGATCGGCGATTTTTCGGCCCGCCACGGCGGCAAGATCCCGGGCCACAACTCGCACCGCACCGGCCGCGACGTGGATTTGCTGTATTACGTCACCACGCCGCGCGGCGTGCCCAGGCGCAGCCCCGGCTTCGTCTCGCTCGACAGCGACGGCCTCGGCAAGCTGAACGACGACGGAGATTTCATCCAGTTGGACGTCCCCCGCAACTGGGCGCTCGTGAAGTCCCTGCTGGAAAATCCGGAGATCGGCGTGCAGTTCCTGTTCGCGAGCCACAAGGTCGAGACGCTGCTCATCGACTACGCCCTGGCCCGGCAAGAGCCGATGGACCTCGTGTACCGCGCGCAAACCGTCCTGCTCGAGCCGCGCGACAGCGCACCCCACGACGACCACTTCCACCTGCGCGTCGCCTGCGCTCCGGAAGAAGGCGTGACCGGCTGCACCGGCGGCGGCCCCTACTGGCAGTGGCTGCCGCAGGCCCCCAGCACGCCGACGCTGGATCCCGAAGTCCTCGCGGCGATCGCCGCCGAAGATCCGCCCGTGTTCGAGCCGCTCGCCGAGGCGTCGCTGGCTCCGGGCGGCGCATGATCCACGGTCGCGCCGCCTTCGATTCGGGCGAGCTCCTCCACGGCGACTGCCTCGACGTCCTGCCGGCGCTCGAGGCCGAGGGGGTGCGCTTCGACCTCGCCTACGTCGATCCGCCGTTCAACACTGGCAAGGTCCATAGCGCTCGCGTCGCCGGCGGCGCGCGGGACGCGGGCAGCCCGGCCTACGACGACTCCTGGGGCGGCCTCGACGGCTTCCTGTCGATGCTCGAGCCGCGGCTCGCCGCGTTGAAAGCGCTCGCGGCAGCCGAAGCCAGCGTCTGGATCCACCTCGACTACCGCACCGTGCACGACACCAAGGTGCTCGCCGATCGCGTCTTCGGTCGTGCCGCGTTCGCCGGCGAGGTGGTGTGGGTGCCCGGCAACGGCGCGCGCCGCCGCATCGGCCCGAGCGTCACCCACCAGACGATCCTGATCTACGCCCCGAGCGGCGTCATGACCTGGAACGCGGACGACGCCGCGCTGCGCGAGCCCTACGCCGACACCAGCTTACGCATGCACTTCGGTAACGAAGACGCCGACGGCCGCCGCTACCGCGAACGCACGATCGGCGGCAAGACCTACCGCTACTACGCCGAGAGCGGCCGCCGCCTCGGCAGCGTCTGGTCCGATTGCCCCGCGATGCGCGCCAACACGCCGCTCGTCAAAGAGACCACCGGCTACCCCACACAAAAGCCGGAGAAACTTCTGGATCGTATCGTTCGCGCCGCCTCTAACCCTGAAGGGTTAGTGCTCGATCCGATGTGTGGCTCGGGCACCACGCTGGCCGCCGCGGCCAAGCTCGGCCGCCGCTTCCTCGGCATCGACCAGGGTGAGCTCGCGCACGGCGTCGCCCGTGAGCGGCTCGCGCGGCTCGGCGTCACACCGCCCGCACAACGCGCGGGCTAGTAGGCCCGCACGCTCGCTTTGATTCACGCCCGGATCCGCTGCTGCGCGGGGTAACCTCCAGGCATGACCAGCGTCAAAGGAAGCTGCTTGTGCGGCGCCATTGCATTCGAAATGACCGGCACGCCGCGCGGCGTCACTCGATGCCACTGCACGCGTTGCCGCAAGGTCCGCGGCACCGGCCACGCCGTGAACCTGTTCCTGCCGCTCGACGGCTGCCGCTACCTGCGGGGACAAGAGCAGATCACCCAGTACCGCCTGCCCGAGGTGAAGTACTTCGGGCACTGGTTCTGCCGGGTGTGCGGCTCGAGCGTGCCGCGCCTGGACGAGCAGCGCGGGATCGCGATCATTCCGATGGGCGCCTTCGACGACGATCCCGGCGTGCGCCCGGACCGCCACATCCACGTCGGCTCGAAAGCAGACTGGGAGACGATCCTCGACGATTTACCGCAGTTCGAGGCGGGGCCGCCTACGCTGTGAGCTCTGCTCGCGCGATCGCGACGTACGGCTCCAGCGCCTTCGGATCCGCCAGCGTATCCTTGCTCGCGACCTTGGCCGGATCTTGACCGAGCAGGATCCGCTTCACGGGGATTTCGAGCTTCTTTCCGTTCAGCGTGCGCGGCACCACGGGCACCTTCCGGATCTGGTCCGGGACGTGTCGCGGGGAGAGCTCGCTTCGAATCGCGGCTTTGAGCCGCTGCGTCAGCTCGGCGTCGAGCACGGCGCCTTCGCGCAACACCACGAACAGCCACAAGCTGCCGTTTGCATCTTCCGGCCCCCCGGTGTCCACGACCAGGCTGTCGGCGATCTCCGGGATGCCCTCGACGACGCGATAGAACTCGCTCGTGCCCATGCGTACGCCACCGCGGTTCAGGGTCGCGTCCGAGCGGCCGTAGATCACGGCGGTTCCGCGCTCGGTGAGCTTGAGCCAGTCCCCGTGACGCCAAACGCCCGGATAGGTCGAGAAGTAGCTGTCGATCCGGCGCCGGTCGTCCGGGTCGTTCCAGAAACAGGTGGGCATCGACGGCATCGGCTCGGTCAACACCAGCTCACCGACCACTCCAGTGACGGGCTTTCCGGCGTCGTCGAAGGCTTCGATCTTGGCGCCGAGGCCGCGGCACTGGAGCTCGCCGGCGTGCACGGGCAACAGCGGACACGAAAGCAGGAACGCGGTGCAGACGTCGGTGCCGCCGCTCACGGAGCCGAGCAGCAAGTCGTTCTTGATCGACTCGTAAACCCAGCCGAAGCCTTGCGCTGGCAGCGGCGCGCCCGTGGTCCCGAGCGCGCGCAGCGAGTCGAATCGAGCGTGCTGCTTCGGACTCAGACCCTGCTTCTGACAGGCGAGCAGAAACGGCGCGCTGGTGCCGAAGTAAGTGAGCTGCTCCTCGTCGATCATCCGGAACAGCGCGCCGAGGTCGGGGTGGACCGGGCTGCCGTCGTAGAGCACGATCGTCGAACCGAGCAGCAGGCCGCCGACGAGGTAATTCCACATCATCCAACCGGTGGTGGAGAACCAGAAAAAGCGGTCTTTTTCGCCGAGGTCGGAATGCAAGGCGAGCGCCTTGAGGTGCTCGAGCAGGATCCCGCCGTGGCCGTGGACGATCGGCTTCGGCAGCCCCGTCGTGCCCGACGAATACAGGATCCACAGCGGGTGCTCGAACGGGACGGCCTCGAAGGCAAGCGGCGCGCTCGACGCCGTGAGCTCGTCCCAGCGGACGACCGATTCGTCCCCCTCGCCTAGCAACACGATAGCGCCGAGGCTCGGTAGGCCCGCGCGGATCGCTTCGAGCTCTGCGCGGCGGTCGAAGCGCTTGCCGCCGTAAACGTAGTTATCGACCGCGAGCAAGACCTTGGGCTCGATCTGACGAAAGCGATCGAGCACGCTGCCCACGCCGAACTCCGGCGAACAGCTCGAGAACACCGCGCCGAGGCTCGCGGCCGCGAGGAAGGCGATCAACGTCTCGGGTCGGTTCGGCGCGAAGGCGGCGACGCGATCGCCGAGCCCCACCCCGAGGCGGACCAGCCCGGCCCGCGCTCGCGCCACGCGCTCGGCAAGCTCTGCGTAGCTGAGCTCGAGCCGTTCGCCGGACTCGGAGCGGAAGATCACCGCCGTGTGCGCGTCGCGGCGGCGCAGCGCGTTTTCCGCATAGTTCAGCGTCGCGCCCGGGAACCAGCGGGCGTGCGGCATCGCGCCCTCGAGCACGGTCCTCGCGCGTCCGTGACCGATCACTTCGAAGTAGTCCCAGACGCTCTGCCAGAACCCGGGCAGGTCGCGCACGCTGAATGCGTGGGCGGCCGCGTAATCGGCGCAATCGATGCCGCGCTCGCGCTTCAACCAGCGCAGATAGTGCGCGAGGCGGGACGCTTCTCGCTGCTCCCGGCTCGGCGTCCAGAGCAGGTCCCCTTCATGAACCGAAGCGATGTTCACGAGCGACTCCGTGAGCGGCGGTTCACGGTCGTAGAATGGCGAGGCGCGTTCTGTTGGGCAAGCACCCCGGTGCCGCCTACCCGGGAGCGGCTGGCACGCTGATTGCTCAGACGCAGCTCCATGTTGCATCGCTCGCTCCCGTTCTTCGCCTGTCTGTCGCTCACCGGTCTCGCGTTCGGGCAAACCCCGCCGTCCCCCGAGGCGCCGGCGAGCGAGGAGCTCCGCGCGCCGGATACCGCGACGCCGCCGCAACCCGGCCCGCTTCCTCCGCCGGCTCCGCCCGCGCCTCCGCCCTCAGCCCCGCTGCACGTCGCGCCGCCGCACGCCCCGCGGCAGGCCCCGCCCCACGTAGCCCCGGCGCTGCCGCATTCGCGGCTCGGACATCACCGAATGCGCATGCACGCGGCGCCCCCCCCTCCGCCGGCACCACGCGAGGGCGCTCACGTGCACGACGGCTTCTACATGCGGCTCGGTACGGGGTTCGGCATGTATCGCGAGCAACTCGAGAACGACGACGACGCTGGCGTGCACGGCGGAGACGTCAGCGGCAGCACGATCGGTCTCGCCTCCGTCGGTGAGTTCGCGCTCGGCGGGACGCTCGGCCGCGGCTGGGTGCTCGGCGGCGGCTTCTACACGGCGACGCTGCTCACGGGGGACTACAGCGACGACAACGACAGCCAGGGCACGCTGCCGCTGGAGATGGATCCGGATCGGCGCGATCTGGTAGTGTTCGGGCCGTTCGTCGACTGGTATCCGAACCCGCGCAAGGGCTTCCACCTTCAAGCCGCGCTCGGCCTGGCCGCGCTCACGAGTCGAAACGGCGGGCGCTTCGACGACGACGACGACGGCTACGAAGCCTTCGGTGCCGGTATCGTGCTCGGGGTCGGCTACGAATGGTGGATCGGCGACGAGTGGAGCCTGGGTGTGCTGGCGCGCACGCAAGCGGCGGGCCTCACGGGCGAAGACGACTCCGACGTGCGCTGGATCCACGGCGCGAGCGCGAGCCCTTCGCTGCTGCTCACCCTCACCTACCACTGAGGCCGTTTTCCTCGGCAATTCCGGCCGTTGCGCCGGCCTCGCGAGCGAGAGCCGCGTGGTATCGTGGCGGGGCATGAACAACCCGCTGCTCTCGCTCGAGCGCCCCATCGCGTTTCCCGCGGTCACCGCCGAGCACCTGTCGGCCGTTCGCCAGCACATCGCGGACGCCGACGCGAAGCTCTCGGCGATCCGCGCGGAGTCGCCGAGCTACGCCTCGACGCTCGGCGCGATGGAAACCGCGACCGAGCCGCTCGAGCTGTGCGTCGGGATCCTCGAGCACCTCGAGGGGGTGGCGACGACCCCGGCATTTCGTGACGCTTACAACGCTCTGCAGCCGGAAATCACAGCCTTCTGGGCGTCGATTTACTTGCGCGAGAACCTGTTCCAGGCGCTCGTCGCCTTCTCCGAGACGGACGAGGCGAAGCGGCTCGATCCGACGCGCAAGCGCTACCTCGACAAGACCCTGGCGGATTTCAAGCGCCAGGGTGCGCTGCTCGATGCCGAAGGCAAGGCCCAGCTCACGGCCATCGAGCAGAAGCTCGGCCTGGTCTCGACCAAGTTTTCGCAGAACGTGCTCGACGCCACCAACGCCTTCGAGCTCGTGCTCGAAGACGCGACGCGGCTAAAGGGGCTGCCCGAGTCGGGCCTCGCTCTGCTCCGCGCCAACGCCGCCGACAAGGGCCTCACCGGTTATCGGCTCACGCTGCGCGAGCCGGTGCCGACCTTCATTCTCACCTACGCCGACGACGCCGAGCTCAGAAGGGCCATCTATCACGCCAGCAACACGCGCGCTTCCTCGGGAGATTTCGACAACCGGCCGCTGATTTCGGAGCTCCTCACGCTGCGACGGGAGCGGGCCAAGCTGCTCGGGTTTCGCACCTTCGCCGATCTCGTCACCGAAGATCGGATGGCAGCGAGCGGCGCCGAAGCGCAGCGCTTCGTCCGCGATCTCACCGACAAGACGCGGGCAGCCTTCGAGCGCGAGCAGGAAGAGCTGCTCGCGTTCCGGCGCAAGCTCGAAGGGCCGAGCGCGCCCGCGCTCGAGCCGTGGGACGTGCCGTACTACGCCGACAAGCTCCGCCGCGAGCGCTACGACCTCGACGAGGAGCAGCTGCGGCCGTACTTCGAGGCTGGCCGCGTGCTGAACGGCGCGTTCCAGCTCGCCGAGCGGCTGTTCGGCGTCAGCATCGAGCCCGTCGAGCTCCCGGCCTGGGACGCGCGCGTGAAGACGTACCGCATGCTGGACGCCGGCAAGCAGGAGCTCGCAAGCTTCTACGTCGATCTATTTCCGCGTGAAAACAAGCGCGGCGGCGCCTGGATGCACGGGCTCGTCGCCGCGGTTCCGCCCGAGCCGCACGTCGCGATCTTCTGCGCCAACGTGAACCCGGAGCTGCCCGACAAGCCGTCGTTGCTCACGCACCGCGACGTCGAGACGATGTTCCACGAGTTCGGTCACCTCTTGCATCACTGCCTGAGCCGGGTCACGGTGCGTAGCCTCGCTTGCACGCGCGTGGTGCACGACTTCGTGGAGCTGCCCTCGCAGATCCTCGAGAACTGGTGCTCGGAAGGTGACTGCCTCGAGCTGTTCGCGCGCCACTATCAGACCGGCGAGGCCTTCCCGGCGGAGCTCCTGCAGCGGCTGCGCGCGGCGCGTACGTTCCGTGCAGCGAGCGCCCAGATGCGACAGCTCGGTTTTGCGGCGCTCGATCTGGCGCTGCACGTCGATTACGACCCCGAGAAAGACGGAGAGGTGCTCGACTACGCGCGCACGCTGCTCGGCCAGTTCTCGCCCGCGCCGTTGCCGTCGGACTACGGGATGCCCGCGAGCTTCTATCACCTGTTCGGCAGCCCGGTCGGCTACGCGGCCGGCTACTATTCGTACAAGTGGGCGGAGGTGCTCGACGCGGACGCCTTCAGCCGTTTCCGCGCCGAGGGCGTACTGAATCCAACGCTCGGCCGGGAGTTCCGTGACAAGATCCTCGCGCTCGGCGACAGTCGAGACCCGATGGACCTGTTCGTGAGCTTCATGGGGCGGCGGCCACGTCCGGAAGCGCTGCTCGAGCGTCAGGGGTTGTCTGCGTGAGCCTGTCGTCGCGCACCGTGGTCCCGATCGTGTTCGCGGCAGTCCTCGGCGGCGTGATCGCGCTCGCCACGGCGCGCGGGCGCACCGGCGGTGCGGCCGCGACGGCCGAAGCGCCCTCTCCTTCCGCCACGCCGCTCGAGACCGAGCCCAAGACGGAGCGCCAGAGCACGACCTCGTCCCTGCGCCCCGCGCCGAGCGCTCCCGAAACGGCGAGCGCCGCGCCGGCAGCGTCTGCTTCGGCGGCCACCGCGCCGAGCGCCAGCGCCGAGCCCGCGCCGACGGTCGCGCAAACCGTCGCCATCATCGCGCCCACCTCGCCAGAAGAGCTCCACCAGGCCGAGGTCGACTGCGATCGGAAGAAGCTGCCGGAGGCTTGCGAACGCGTCTCTCTCGCCCTGGACACCGGCAGCGCCGGCGCGAAAGACCGGAGCCGCGCCGAGAAGCTGCGACGCATCGCGCTCACGCTCTACGTCAGGCAATGCGAGGGCGATCGCGCGCTGTCGTGCACGCGCCTCGCCGAAATGTACGAGCGCGGCGAGATCGTGCAGAAGAACCCGAAGAACGCCAAGGCCCTGCGCGCGCGGGTCCTCGACCTGTGCCGCCTGAAGCCGAATCAGATCGGCTGTCAGAGCGAGCAGTGACTCGCGCTCAGTAGCGTCCGGAAAAGCTCATTCCGCCGGGCGCGAAGCCGAGGCGCGTCGAGGCTCGCTCGGGTGCTTCTTCCGACCCGGACAGCGTCACGTAGAGCGACAGCGCGCCCGAGATCACGGCCGCGCCGGCGAGCGCGTCGGCGGCGATCGCCCAACCGCGAGCGCGCTCGGCCTTCCAGTCGCGTTGGGCCTCGGTCGACTCCGGCGAGCTGCGAAGCTCGGCCAGGTCGCGCGCTTCTTTCACGGCCAAAAAGCCGCTCACCCCGGCGCCAGCCGCGAGCACGCCGGTCGTGACCCAGCCCACGGCGACCCACGCAGAGCCGCGCTGCTGCTCCGACCGCACAGCGCCCGTCGAGCTTGCCAACCGCTCGGGCACGAGGACCAGCGAGACTTCCGCGGTGTCCCCCGCGGTGACCGACACTGTACGCCGCAGCGGCCGATAGCCAGGATGCCGCACCTCGATCCGATGGTCGCCGGGGTCGACGACGCACCAGCGCTCGCGCCCGATGCGGCCCAGGGACGCGTCGTCGATGCTGAGCTCGACGCCGTCGAGGTTCAGCCGCAGCCGCACGCGCGCGACGCGCTTCTCGAGCTCGGTGATGCTCGCCTGCACCTCGACGCGGCGCTCCTCGGGAACGCGAGCGCCCCCTTCCTTCAAGTAACGCTGCAGCGCTCCGAGCGCGTCGGCGTAGTTGTTGAGCTGGTGGTTGACCTGACCGACGTTGTAAAGGATCGCGTAGTTCCGAGACAGCTCGTAGGAGCGTCGGAACTCCACGAGCGCCAGGCGGAAGTCGCCGTGCCGATAGAACTCGACGCCGCGCAAGAAGTGAGTGCGCGCGAGCTCGAGCTGCGGGTTCGAAGGAGCCGCCACGGCGGGAGCTTGCGAAGACGCGGCCAGCCCGCTCACCGGGCAGGCAAGCAGCGCAGAAAACGCGGCCGTTGCCGCGATTTTCACGGTGCTCACGGCGCACCCCGGAACGGATCGCGTTCGTCGATCGGTCGGGGCGGTCGGGGCTCGACCAGCATCGGGAAAGCGGCCGGCCCCGCGTCGGGCGTCGACGCCGAGGTCGCGCTCGGAAGATCGCGCGGCGCGGCCGCGGGCGTGGAAGCGGGCGCCGCGCGCTGGCCACGCCGCGACACGCGGGCGTGGATCGGTGCGGCCTCCCTGGTCCGCGTACGAGGCAGCTCGAACAAGAACGACTGTTCGCGATCGAAGCTCACGCTCGCGACGACCGGCTCGTGTCCCGGAGCCGTCAGACGCAGCGCGTGTGCCCTGCTATCGGGCGGCGCCCACGACGTGTACGGCAACGCGAGCGGCGGACCTCCGTCGATGCTGACCACTGCGCCGTTCGGGTGCGCGTCGATCACCACCCGGACGCGCGCCGGGACTGCCGCTGGTGGCGCCTCGAGCAGCACCGAAGGCGCGGGTTTGGCTGCTGCGTTTTCAGGCGCCGCGCGGGGGGCGCGGACCAGGCTCGCCGTGAGCAACGCCGTCATGCCCAGCCCCAGAGCCACCGCGGCCCGGCGAAACCGCCCGGTCTCCGTGGCTCGTACGGCGAGCGACGCGGGTTGCGTCGACATCGGGGCCGAGGCCGCCTCGATCCGCAAATCCGACGACAGCTCGATGCGCGGCGGTTCCGCGAGCGGGACGAGCGGGATCACCGCTGGAGGTGGCACGGTGCTCGGCAAGGGCGGCGGTACGAGCTCGGGCTTCGGCCGCGGCTCCGCCGGCTCGTGGCCGAGCGCCATGTACGTGCCGGAGCGGCCGGTGCGCGCGACGCCGGGGTGTTGCTGCACACGGAGCGACGTCGCCTGCGAGTCGAAAAGCCGCTGAGCCGCGCGGATGTTGGCCCGGCAGGCCTCGATGCTCGTGCCGCAGCGCTCGCCGACGAGCCGCGCCACGTCCTCGCGCGTCGTCGGGTGCGGGCCGGACGCCGCAAACTCCTCGAGCGCAATCCGGAGCGCGTCGGCGGTCTCGTAGCGCTCCGACGGCTGGCTCGCGAGCGCCCGCACCAGGATCCGCTCGAGCTGCTCGGGGTAGTCCTCGACCAGCGCCGACGGCGGCGGATACTCGCCGTTCATCAGCTTGGTGATGGTGCTCGCGGCGTCGCCGTCGTTGAAGGGACTACGCCCGGTCGTGGCGACGTACAGCACGCAGCCGAGCGAGAACACGTCGGCGCGGCGATCCAGCGGTTTTCCTCGGACTTGTTCGGGGGAGAGGTAGCTCAGCTTGCCCTTGAGCTCACCGGTTTCCGTGGCTTGATGGATCTGATTTTTGGCTTTGACGATGCCGAAATCCACGACCTTCAAGTCGCCGTTGACGGCGATCAGCAGGTTCTGCGGGGTAGCGTCGCGGTGCACCACCTCGAGCAGCTGGCCTTCGTCGTCTCGGAGCTCGTGTGCTGCATGCAAGCCGCCGGCTGCTTGGGCGATGAGCTGCGCGGCGATGCGATAGTCCAGGCGCCGGTTCGGCAGCGCCTTCAGCAGGTAAGCCAGGGACACGCCGTGGATCCACTCCATGGCGATGAACAAACTATCCCCCTCCTGGCCGAGCTCCAGGATCTTGCACACGTTCGGGTGGTCGATCGCGGCCGCCACCTTGGCCTCGTCGAACAGATAGTCCTGAACGCGGTGACCCGACCGCAGCGCAATCTTGATCGCGACCAGGCCCGGCAGGCCGAGCCGACCGGTCTGGCGCGCCGCCCAGACCACGCCCATCCCGCCGCGCGCGATCGGGCAGAGCAGCTGGTAGCGCCCGACCGCGTCCCCCGGTTGAAGCAGCTCGGCGGGTTCGATTGGATGGTGTTCGGCCGCGTCCATCTGTCCTCCCTCAAAACCCCGCAAAACACGGGAAATTTCCGGTGAGCTCCGAGCCCCCGTCGTAGCGAAGCACGTCGTAGGCGAAGGAAAGCCGGTCTTCGCCGTCGGAGCGCTGGATGCAGTAGATGCTGGCGTTCCCGCGCCGGGCTCCGACGCCGGGATCGAAATCCGCCGGCCCCATGGTGCCGCGCAGGCGGATCTCTCCGCCCGCCGCGAGCGCCGTGAAGCCGTCGGCGATGAAGGTCGGTCCGACGTTGATCTCGACGTTGCCGTCGATCACCCGCTGCATCCCGCGCGCGACGTCGAGCCCGCGTAGCTCCGGCACCGAGCCCGCCGCGAACATCGCGTTGGCGAGGAGGTAGACCGCGTCGTAGAAATTCTCGAAGCCGCCCGGGTTCTCGAAGCGCGGGAACGCGCTCCGAAAGCGGATCAGAAACTGGTTGTACAGGGTCAGGTCCTCGGCCGAGGCCGGCGCCACGCCCACGATGCGCTGGCGCTTGCTCTCGCTCGAGCCGCCGTTCGAGGAGGCGACGTACTCGAGCAGGTCGAGGTTGCCGGAGAGCGCGGTCGGCACCACGTAAAACGGCCGCACCTGCCCCTGCGCCGCGCTTTCCCACGCCGACTCGAGCGGCGGCAAGATCTTGTACACGAACTCCTCGCGCGTGATCGCGATCACCACGTGCGGACGGAAATCGAGCAAGGCGAGGTTGAGCTCGGAGTAGTCGTAGTTCGGCTCGTCGGGCAGCGCGGGCACGGCTGCCACGTAGAAGTCGTTGCCGTTCTCGACCACCGACTTGCCGTTGAACTCGAGCAGCGGCGTCAACGTGTCGGCGATGCTCTGCTCCGCAAAGCGCTTGCTCACGATCATCGCCACGCGGATCGGCGTCGGGCTCGCGAGGTGGGCCTCGATCCGCGACAACAGCGGGGGGTAGGCGGGCGCCACGTCGCGGATGTCGCCGATCACGTGCCAGAACAGCCCACCGCTGGAGATCGACGTCAGGGAATTGTCGGCGAAGCCGGGGTTGATCACGAAGCGCTGCTCGGGCAAGGCGTGATCGACGAAGAACTGCTTCAACGCGGCGCTCGGCAAGTGCGCGAGCACGGCCGGGACGCCGATTTCGTCGAGCAGGTGGGCCGACGCCGGCTCGACGAGCTCCGGGTCGTTGCGGCACACGACACCGACCAGCGGCCGCAGCTTTCCGAGCGGACCGCCCGGTAACCCCCCGACCGAATCGTTGAATTCGTTCACGGCGAGCTCGACGTTCAGCGTGGACACCTGCGACAGCGGTGCCGACTCCGGGACGTTCAAGAACGCTCCGAAGTACACGGCTTGATCGTCGTTGAAATCGCCGAACACCAGCGGACACTCCGGGCTCTTGAGGGCGGTGCACGGCTCGCCGGGGCGGCGGCACACGTAGGGCTCGTCACGGTTGTCGGCGATGCACTGTGCGGTCGACACGCAGCCCGAGCTGGGCTCGCCCAGGTTCGGCTCGATCGCAGCGGTCGAAACACACGAGCCTGCGCGGCACTCGCTGGCTTCGAAGCCGGAGCCGAGAGCGCGGCAGTCGTCGGTGGTGCGACACTGCCGCGTCTCGAAGTCGAGCGCGTAGTTGCAGCCGCTGAGCGCGACGAGCCACGCCCAGCGCCGGAGCGACCAGTAAAAATCAGGGATCTGAGCCACCCTCCTCTCCTCCTGGCAATGGCAGAAGGCACTCGGGCAAGGGCGATGGACGTGTCCGCTCCTCGCTCTCGACGGCCACGGCTGCCTCGAGCGCGTCGAGGCGCGCCTTGATCTCGAGCTTTTGTGCGGCGCTGACTCCGTCTGGCAAGCCGTTGTGCCTGGTCAATACGCTCAGAAACAGCGCAATGGTTCCCTCGAAGTCGCCGCGCGAGAGCCCCGTCGCTTGCGAGGACGGAACCAGGCCGAAGGCGCCCGGCGGCAGACTCGACTCGGCTGCAGCACAGCCGAGAACGCTCGCGCGATACCAGTCGGTGAGCTCGGCCACGTAGCCGTCCACCAGCGTGAGCCCGAGCGGGTCGAGATCGACGAGCGGCGCGATGAAGCCGCCCAATGTGCAGTCGAGCATCAATTCGAACGCATACTCGCCCGCGATCCCGAACGTGTAGTCATACGGCACCTCGGAGCCCGTCTCGTCGACGCACAACGCGGGCGGCTCCTCCACCGGTGGCGGTTCTTCCACCGGCGGCGGCTCTTCCACGGGCGGCGGCTCTTCCACCGGCGGCGGCTCTTCCACGGGCGGCGGCTCCTCCGCGGGAGGCGGCTCCTCCACGGGCGGCGGCTCTTCCACCGGCGGCGGCTCTTCCACGGGCGGCGGCTCCTCCGCGGGAGGCGGTTCTTCCACGGGCGGCGGCTCCTCGACCGGCGGCGGCTCCTCCACGGGCGGCGGTTCCTCCACGGGAGGCGGCTCTTCCGGCGGCTCGTCCGGTGGCGGCTCGTCCGACGGCGGCTCCGGCTCCGTTGGCTTCGGCGCCGGCGGTATCCCGGACGTCGGCGGCGAGCTCGGCGGCGTGGTCGTCGCCGTGCTGCCCGCTTTCGCGTCGTCTCCCTCCCCTTGTGCGGAGCCGATCGAGACCCGCCCGCCGGTTCCGCACGCGTCGAGGTTCGAGGCCGGCGCATCGCCGCACGCAGCCGCGAGGGCCGCGAGCACGATCACGCCGAGCTGTTCGGTGCCGAATGTCGCAGGTCTACGTTTCATGCAGCAGGTCCGCCGTGCTCAGTAGACGAGGCAGCGCAGACGGCCGTAGTAGGCCTGGCACCTGCGGCCCGACCAGTTCACCCCGGATGCGTAGCTGAGCTTGCAGTGACGCCCTTCCCAGGCGTCGCCACCGCACAAACCGTAGGAGTTGGCGCGGACACCGCTCGAGCTGACGCTGGAGCTCGGCGGCGAGTTGGTGCTTCCGTCGCCCGGCGGGTCGATGGCATCCGTGTTCAAGAGTGAGCGCACCAGCGGACACTGAGCACCGAACGCCGCGTGCGTGGCGCGCCACGACGAAATGTTCGTCGTGCCCGGGAAGACCTCATTGAAGGTCGTGGCGACGGTCGTGGTTCCGTTCGGAGTCCACGCCGGCACGCTCAGGCACGACGGCAAAGCCACGCTCATGCCGTTCATCGTGTAGTCCGGGAGACCCGAAATTTCCGCGACGGCCGCCGCCACCGACGCGCGCGCCGCCTCCACCGTGTTGATCACCTCGAGCTGCCCCTCGAGCGAGGGCGGCAGATCCGGCCCGGAAACACTGCCGTCTTCGTTGACGTAGAGCCGCGTCAACGGATACCCGACCCGCCAGCTGTCCTTCACGAGCTCGGCGATCAGCGTATCTTTCGCCTTCGAGAACAAGCAGTGTCCGAGGTCGGGGATACCCGGCAACGGCAACGGCAACTCGATCGGCAACCCGAGCCCGAGCAACGGCTCAGACTCCTCCGCGACGGGCTCGCTCGTCTCCGCGGGCGCGCCGCACGAGAGCGCGAGGCAAGCCAGACCGACACCGAACATTCGTCCCGAAACAGTTCCCAGCAGTCTCATTCTGATTTGCCTCCGACGCCGCATCGCACGCGGCGTTCGTCGGCTCTGGCTGCAAGCCGAATGCCTTCGACTCGCGACGGGAGCGCGCGCCGAGAAACTCGAGTGGTTCCGAATGCAGCCGCGATCACGCGCGTTCTCACTCACTCAATTGGGTTCACTCGAGGCTCTGACGCTGCTGCACTTGATGCGCTTCCGCTTCGCGCGAAGCGCAGCGAACGCGAAACGACCCACGAAAAACCACGCCAAAGACGGGCAACCTGACGCATCGTGAACCGCACGCGACTTGCAGCCCGCGCAGCGTGCGAATCATTACTCTGTTACTCTGCACGGTGACGTTCGCGTGTTCGGCCTCCGACGCGGAACGTGAAGCGGAACTTCGCGCAGCCGTACTCGAGGGTACCCACTCACCTTCCACGCGCGACCAGGTGGTGTTTCTTCACGTCGAGGGCGCGAGCGACACCTGGAACGACTGCACCGGCACGTTGATCGCGCCGCGCGCGGTGGTCACGGCCAAGCATTGCGTCGCCACGGTCCCCGATCGCCCTTTCGTGTGCACCGGCGACGGTGAGCTCATCGACGACGGCGCGGGGGCGGGCGTGTTCGGCGCGCCGGTCGAGCCCAGCACCGTTCAGATCTACCTCGGCACGAGCCCGCTCGAAGAACCGGCTGCGCTCGGGAAAAGACTCTTCCAAACGGGCTCGTTTCAAGCCTGCCGCGACGATCTCGCCGTCGTCGTGTTGGACCGCGCAATAGAGCTGCCCGCCTACTCCACCCTTCCTCGTAGCCCTGACACGCAGATTGGCGACGAGCTGCGCCTGGTTGGATACGGGACCGGACAACGCACCGGCCTCGTCGAACGCCGCGAGCTACCGAACGTGCGCGTCACGGACGTCGACCCGGGTCTCGGCGAGCCCTCGACCAGCACCCCGCCGCGGAGCTTCGTCGTCGACGGCAACACGGTCTGCATCGGAGACAGCGGCGGTCCGGCGCTGTCGATGGAGGGTGACACGCTGATTGGCGTCTACTCGCGGATCACGGGCGATTGCCTGTCACTCGAGAGCCGCAACACCTTCATGCTCGTCGCGGGCTATCTCGATCTGCTGGAAGAGGCGCTGAATCACGGCGGAGGCGTCGCCTACTTCGCGGACGACGCTACCGCCCCGCCGCCTTCGTCCAACGGGACGGACAACGCGAGCGCTTTCAATTGCGCGCTCGGCGGGCGCGGCGTTGCCGCGGGCTGGCTGCCGTTTCTGTCCTTGTGGGCGCTGTCGCTCCTGCGCCGAGCTCGCGTGAAACCTGTCCGAGCAGCTCGACGCCCTGAACGAGCTCGCTGACGCTCGCCGAAGCGATGCTGATCCGCACGAAGGCCCCGGGCGGCTCGGCCGCGAACCAGGGACGCCCGGGCGAGACCTGCACGCCGCGAGCCGCAGCCGCGCGCACGAACTCGAGCTCGTCCCTGCCCTCGGGCAACTCGAGCCACAGGCTGAAGCCACCGTCGGGGACGCGGGTGAGACGAGCCTCCGGCCAGTGCTTGCCCAGGGCGCGCACGGTTTCGGCCTGGCGTGCGCGCAAGGTGTGCCTGAGCTCGAGCAGATGCCGTTGCCAGGCCGGTGTCGTCACGAGCTCGAGCGCCGTGTCCTGTAGTAGCCCGGTGAAGAACCAGTCCTCGACGGCGCGGAGCAGCCGCAACCGCCGGCGCACCGGCCCGCGCGCGACGATGCCGGCAACCCGCAGCCCGGGCGCGGTCGACTTGGTCAGCGAGCGAATGTAGACCACGTGATCCCCCGCCTCTCGGAACAGGGGCGGCGGGGGTGACGCCGAGAACGAGAGGTCGCGCGCGTAGTCGTCTTCGACCACGAACGCACCCGCGCGCTCGACGAGCTCGAGGACCTCCGCGCGCCGCGCAGCGCTCAGGCTGGTGCCGGTGGGGTTGGAGAGGGCCGGCTGCAGGTACACGGCGCGCGCCTTCGATGAAGCCAGCGCCGCTTCGAGCAGGTCGGTGCGCATGCCGTGCTCGTCCACCGCGACCGGCACGGCCCGAAGCCCGAGCGAACGCAGCACGCCCAGGGCCCCGAAATACGTCGGTGACTCGACGATCATCGGGCCTCCGAACGGCACCAGCGTGCGAAAGGTAGCCGCGAGCGCTGCCTGGCCGCCCGGAACGATCAGCACGTCCGCCGCCGTCGCGTCGCCGCCGACGTCGCGCGCGAACCAGGCTCGGAGCTCGGCGCTGCCCTCGGGCGGCACTCGATCCCACGCGCGCTCGCGCGAAGAGGCGCGGCGAGCCGCCTTCATCAGCAGGTTGAGCGGCTGCAGCCCGACGTCCGGGTAACCCGTGCCGAGCAAGAGCCCGGACGGCGGCTCGTACATCACGGCGGGCAGCGCGTCGGGAGCGCTCCCGAGCACGCTGAGCTGCCACGACGAGTCGAGCGGCGCGGACTCCGCCGGCCTGCGCGCGACGTACGTGCCGTCGCCCGGGCGCGCGATCACCAGCCCCTCGCGCGCGAGCTGCGAGATCGCGCGGTGCACCGTGACCGGGCTCGCTCGATGCGTCGAGCACAGCTCGCGCAGCGACGGGATGCGCGACCCCGGGCTCGCGTGCGCGACCAGCGCGCGCAGGGCGCCCGCGATCCGCCCGTCCGACGTGTGCCGGGCGTCCTTGACAGCGCCCGAGCCAGTGATACTTGTTTTCATGTCTGATTCGAGTATCGATACTGCAGTTCGGCCCGGAGCGCTACTCCAGAGCCCGGCCGAGGCCCGGAGCGGGCTCTTCTGGTGTATCGCGGCTGTTTTCGGCTTCAGCCTGACGCTGGTTGCCACGCGCGCGGCCGTGCCCGAGCTCGGCGGGGCCTTCGTCGGCGCCGCGCGCTCGGTCCTGGCCGGCCTGCTCGCGGCGCTCGTCCTGCTCGTGCGGCGCGAGGCGTTTCCGCGCCGCGTGCTGCTGCGGTTGTGGCTGGTTGCGCTCGGGGTCGTGTTCGGTTTCCCGCTGACGTCGGCCATTGCGCTCCGCACGGCGCCGGCCTCGCACGCGACGGTGCTGATCGGGCTCGTGCCGATGGCCACCGCCGTTTATGCGATCCTGCGTAGCCGCGAGCGTCCGGCGCCCGGGTTCTGGTTTGCTTCCGTGGCGGGAGCGTTCGGCGTGCTGCTGTTCGTGGGCACGGAGGCGGCGTTGTCCGTCAGCGCAGCCGACGCCTGGTTGCTCGCCGCGGTCGCGTTCGCGGCGCTCGGCTACACCGAAGGCGCGCTGCTCGCGCGCGAGCTCGGAGGTGTGACCGTGATCTCCTGGGCGCTGGTGCTGGGGCTGCCCGTGAACCTCGCGATCGCGGCCTACGCCTGGCCCTCGCGTCCGCTCGGCTCCGTCTCCGGCGCTGCGCTGCTCGGCCTCGGCTACGTGTCGCTGGTCAGCATGTACCTGGCGATGGTGGCCTGGTACCGCGGGCTGTCGCTCGGCAGCGTGGCGCACGGCAGCCAGATCCAGCTGCTCCAGCCGGTGCTCGGCCTGCTCTGGGCCTGGGCGCTGCTCGGCGAGCCGCTGACCGCCACGACGCTTCTAGCAGCGTGTTTCGTGGTGCTGTGCGCCGCCCGCGCGCGACGGGCCAGGATCGCGATCGCGCGCCCGTGATCGCTTCGTGGCTCAGCCGCGACCGGTGCGCGCGCTCGGATCCCCGGTGCTGGAAGCCGGCTCCGGGGGCGGCTCGGCGAGCGGCCGCTCTCCGCTGTCGTTCGGGAGCCGCGGACGCTTGCGAGGCCGCGCCAGCTCGTAGCGATCGAGGCGCTTGATCAGCGTGCGCCGCGAGATGCCGAGCAGCTTGGCCGCGTCCTTCTGGTTGCCACCCATTCGGTCCAGCGCTTCCTGGATCCGCCGTCGTTCAATCTGCTCCGGATCCAACGTGCTCGGAGCAGGGCCGCTCTCGGGCCCCGCGGAGCGCACCGAAGAATCCAGCGGCGGAGTCGTTGCGAACGGCAGGCTCGCCGGTGCCGGCGCATCCACGCCGAGCGCGAGCCACGGCGCCGGTGCGAGGACGATCTGGGGTGCGTCGATCACGCCGCCCTGCGCCAACAGCGCCGCGCGCTGGATCGTCGATTTGAGCTCGCGTACGTTGCCGGGCCAGGCGTACGCCAACAGCGCCGCGCGCGCCTCCGGCGTGAAGAGCGGGCCCTCGATGCGCATCAGC
The DNA here is from genome assembly GCA_025937835.1 of Polyangiaceae bacterium. Lineage (GTDB taxonomy): Bacteria > Myxococcota_A > Polyangia > Polyangiales > Polyangiaceae > PMG-095. Next base: position 45,754 of record JAICQO010000008.1, on the reverse strand, counting down.
GCCGACGCGAAGTGGTCGGCGAGAGCCACGATGTCCTCACGCCGCTCGCGCAGCGGGGGGATGGACAGACTGATGCCGTTCAAGCGGTAGAACAGATCGAGCCGGAAGGTGCCGGTGGCGATGGCCGTACCCAGGTCGCGGTTCGTCGCAGCGACCAGCCGCACGTCGACTCGGCGAGTGCGCAGCGAGCCGAGTCGCTGCACCTCCCCGGTCTCGAGCACGCGCAGCAGCTTGGCTTGCATCGGCAGCGGAAGCTCCCCCACCTCGTCGAGGAACAAGGTGGACTCGTGCGCGGCCTCGAACAGCCCGGGCTTCGGGCTCGTGGCCCCGGTGAACGCGCCGCGCTCGTAGCCGAACAGCTCGCTCTCCACGAGGTTCTCGGGGATCGCCGCGCAGTTGAGCACGACCAGCGGCTGCTTGCCGCGCTTCGAGTGCTCGTGGATCGAGCGCGCGAACAGCTCCTTTCCGACCCCGGTTTCGCCGAGGATCAACACCGAAACGTCGCTCGGCGCCACGCGCTCCGCGAACACGCACAGCTCCTGCATCCTCGGATCTTGCGTGAGGAGCGGAGGCGATGAGGGCCCCAAGCTGCCGTGACTCGAGGCCGGCTGCGGAGCCGCCGTGCCCGGATCGGCGCCACCCCGCCGCCAGGCGTCCGCCTCGGCCTCGCCGCCCCTCTGAACCAGCAGCGAGACGCCGGCGATCCCGATCACGTTGCCGCTGGCGAGCACACGCGGCGTACCCGGAATCACCGCGCGGGAATCCACCGAGGTGCCGTTGCGGCTGCCGAGATCCACGACCTTCGGCGGATCACCGCCGATGATCACCGCGTGCCGTTGCGACACCCACGGATAGTCGAGCACGATGTCGGACGTGATTTCGCGACCCACCGTGTATCGCTGTCCGTTTTTCAGCGGCACGATCCAGACTCGATGATCTGCCCCGTAAACCAGCACCGAGTAGGAGGTTGCCCCCGGCGCGGGAGGCGCCGTCGTGGGCCGCGCCTCGTAACCGCGAGTTGTTGAATTGGCCATGGAATCACGAGGGCGTGTCGTGGCCGAAGCCCTTTGATATTACGTTCGCCCTCTAATCTGACGGCTATCACACGGCCCAGCAGTCGCCTAGAGGCGGAGGGCACGGGTTAACTCGCGCTGGCCCACTCGGGTGGTGCGTGAAAGCCACCTGTCCTGGAATGAGGCATCGAGTGTGGATGTGTGCCCCATCCGGGGACACACTCAAGCGCTCGAGGGAGAGGCGCGGAGTTGGCGCTCGGCCTCGCCGATCACGCGCGAGTACGGATCGAAGCGCTCGTCGGTCTGCTCCCGCAGGCTGGGCGGCACGGGGCTCAGGCTGCGGAGGGGCGCCGGTTGTTCCACGAAGGCCGCGACGCTGGAGGTACGGGCGCCTCGGTCGACTCGGAGCCCGCCGCGCTCGGCGATGGCATCGACCAGCGCGTCGAGAGCGCGCGGCCCGTGCTCGAGCCCGGCCTGTTCGAGGACGCGCGTACCGATCCGGACGATCCAGGGCACCTCGAGGAAGTGCAGGTCTGCGGCCTGGTAGCCCTCGAACGACAGCTTCTGCGCGTCCCGGACGAACGTCGCCTCGCCTCCCGGCGCGACCGCTCGCAGCGAGCCGCTGCTCGGGTTGGCGGCGGTCGCGACCCGGCCGGGCTGCACCTCGCCACGGACGATCACGGCCAGCGCCGGGTAGGCGACCCGCACCTCGCGGTCGGGCAGCTGGAGCAAGAGCTCGCTCTCGTCGAGCCGCACGGACGAGGCCGTCACGATGCGACGCTCCGAGTCGTGCAGCACCGCCCGCTCGATCAACACCGGAGCGAAGCCGAGCTCACGCAGCGCCTGCGCCAGCGCCTCGGCCTCCCGCGTGTCGCCGAGCAGCTTGACCACACCCCAGAGCCCCGGGCGGATCCGCGCTTTGAGGTCGTAAGACACGAGTCCCGTAGCTCGGGCAAGCCGCTGGTAAGCGTCCCTACTCCCGTCGAAGCTCGGTCCAAGGAGAACGAACATCTTCTGAACCAATCGCAAAGCTAACTCAATCGCGCTCCCACCGGTAGTAAACGTCGCGCGTGATCCGTGTTAAGAGCTCGCGTTACCTGGAAATGAGCTCGAAAAAGCTGCTTTCGGTTCGGCGCACGGCACTCGTTGCCGCGTGCGCGCTCGGCTCTCCGTTGTCGGTGATGTCGTTCGCGGCGGACGCGTGGGCGCAGCCTGCTGCGCCGGGCGCCGCGGCGGCCGGCCCTGCCGGTCCTGCGGATCCTCCGAAGGACCCGGCCGTCGCCTCGCTCACGCGGCTCGCGCTCTCGCTCCAGCGCGTGACTCTCGACAACGGGCTACGCGTGGTGCTGAACCCGGACGCGAGCTCGCCGACGATCGCCGTCAGCGTCACCTACGACGTCGGCGCGCGCAACGAGGCCCCCGGTCAGAGCGGCTTCGCGCACCTGTTCGAGCACATGATGTTCCAGGGCAGTAAAAACGTGAAGCGCGGGCAGCACTTCACCTTGATCTCAGAGCGAGGCGGCACGCTCAACGGCACCACCTCCGCCGACCGCACCAACTACTTCGAGTCCCTGCCCTCGAGCGAGCTCGAGCTCGCGCTGTTCCTCGAGGCGGATCGCATGCGCTGGCTGAGCGTCACGGCCGAAAACCTCGAGAATCAGCGGGCCGTGGTCAAAGAGGAGTACCGCATGCGGGTGAACAACGCGCCCTACGGCAAGAGCCGGCTGCGCCTCCAGGAGCTGGCCTTCCAGGACTACGCCCCCTACGCACACCCGACCATCGGCAGCATGCAGGACCTCGACGCCGCCAAGCTCGAGTGGGTTCAGACCTTCTTCGCCGCGCACTACGGGCCGAACAACGCCGTGCTCACGATCTCCGGCGACTTCGACGTCGATGCCGCCGTCGAGTTGACGCGTAAGTACTTCGGCGGAGCCGAGCGGCGGGAGCCACCTGCGTTTCCGGCGCCGTCCCCGGAGCCGGGCGCAGCGCCCGCGTCCAAGAGCCCGCTCGTGACCGCGAAGCGCGAGGTCGTCGAAGACCTCAACGTGAAGACGCCCGGGATCTACTGGGGATACCGCATCCCGCCGCGCATCGCCCCCGGGCACGCCGCGCTCGAGGTGGCCGCGTTGTTGCTCGCCGATGGCGAGAGCTCGCGCCTGTACCAGAAGCTCGTGCGCGACCGCGGGCTGTTGCAGCGGGTGGGCGCGTGGACCAACGATCACCGCGGCCCGGATCTGTTCGGCCTGTTCGGCGCCTTGAGCGACAAGGGCAAGCTCGAAGAGGTCGAGCGGTTGCTCGAGGCCGAGCTCAAGAGGCTTCGCACCACGCCGCCCGACGAAAAAGAGCTCGAGCGAATCAAGGCGCGGATCAAGAACCATTTCGTGTTCGAGCTGCAGTCGAACCGCGCGCGCGCGACCCGGCTCGGCGAATACGAGGTGTTCTTCGGCGACGCGCGGACCGTGGTCCGCGACCTGACGGCGTATCTCGCCGTCACCCCGAGAGACGTGCAGCGTGCCGCTGCCGAATACTTGATCCCCGAGCGCCGCGTGGCGGTCGAGGTCCGTCCGGGGGTCGCTGCGCCGCCGAGCGCAGGAGTCAAACCATGAACCGTTCCTTCCTTTCCAGCCTCTCGAGCGTGTGTGCGCTCGCCATCTGCCTGTCTTGCCAGCAGCCCGCGCCGCCCGTCGCTCCTTCGGCCGCCGGGGCGTCGCATCCCAGCGCGCCGCCGCCGCCCGAGCCGCCCGCGCTGCTCGAGCCGCCTGCGCCGGGCGTGGCTCCCGCCGCGCCGTTCCCGACCATCGCTCACCAGGCGCTACAGAACGGCCTCGATCTGCGCGTCGTCGAGCGTCACGTGCACGCGATCGCCCAGCTGACGCTGGTGGTGCGCTCGGGCACCGCCACCGACGGTGAAAAACCGGGCCTCGCCGCGGTGACCGGCGATCTGCTCAAGGACGGCGGCGCCGGCGGCCTCTCGCCGAAGAAGCTCGTGGAGCGCGCCGAAGCGCTCGGCACATCCATCGAAGTGCGCACGGATCGCGACTCGACGCGGATCTCACTGGGCGTCACCAGCGAAGATTTCGAGGCGGCTCTCGAGATCCTGGGGATGGTGGCGCTCACGCCCACGCTGCTCGACGCCGAGTTCGCGAAGCTCAAGGCGCGCGAGACCGACCGGCTGAGGAGCGCCGCGCGCGGCAGCGCCAGCTGGGCCGCGGCCATGCTGCTCTACCGCGAGCTCTATGATCTGCCGACGGCGGTACACCCGTACTCGCGCTACGACGCCGAGCCGGGGGACATCGCGAAGCTCACGCTCGCCGACTGCAGGGCCTGGCACAAGGCGCACTTCGTCCCGAACAACGCCAGCCTGGTCGTGGTCGGGGACGTCACGCCCGATCGCGTGCAACGCGGGGCCGCCAAGGTGTTCGGCGGCTGGAAGGGCGAAGCACCACCGCCCCCCTCGTTCACCCGTCCGCTCGCGCCGAGCTCGCGTCAGATTTACCTGGCCGATCGCCCCGGCAGCGCCCAGAGCCAGGTTTTCGTCGGGCTGCTCGGCGTCGAGCGCAAGAGCCCCGAATGGGCTGCGCTCTCGGCGGCAAACCAGGTGCTCGGTGGCGGCGTCTCGGGTCGGCTGTTCCTCGACGTGCGCGAGAAGCGCTCACTCGCCTACGGCACGGGCTCTTCGGTCTCCGAGGTCGCGGTCGGCCCCACGGCGCTGGTGCTCAACGCCGCGACACAGACCCCGAAGGCCACCGAAGCCGTGCGCGCCCTGCTCGAGCACCTCGAGAAGATCGGCACCTCTCCCCCCTCCCAGGCAGAGTTGGACTCGGCGACCCGGTTCCTCGCCGACAGCTTCGTGTTCCGGCTCGAGACCGTCGGCAGCGTCGCTGATCTCACGGCCTCGTTGTGGGTGAACGGCCTGCCCGATGACTATTACGACGACTACCGCAAGGACTTGCGCGAGCTCGAGGCCGGCGCCGTCAGCGCCGCTGCCAGCCACTACCGAGCAACGCCGGTGATCGCGGTCGCGGGCGACGCCGCGGTGCTCGGGCCCGAGCTCGCGGAGTTCGGCCCGGTCGTCGTGCTGGACCCGGAGCACGGCTTCAGCTTGAAGCGCAGCTACCCCAAGAAATAGGCCGAATCAGCCGCAGCGATTCGAGGCGGTCGGCGACGGGCTCGCCGGCTTCACGCAGGCCCGTCGAGCTCGTAGGTGGCGGTCTTGTTGCCGTCGTTGCGGCACCGCCACTCGCTGACGGCGGAGCTTCCGCCGGGCGTCGCACCGCCGCTCGTCGTGACGCCGCCCGTCGCGGTCGCGCCGCGTCGCAATTTCAGTGTCATCACCCGAACCGGGCCCGGCCACGTAGCCGCTCTGTGAGCATGTTCCTGAGAACCTCGGAAGAAGCCCGTGGACAAGAAGTGGGCTGCTTGTGTTCAGCGGTTCGAAAGTTCAGCACTGACAAGCAGTTACCGCGATCTTGCTCAGGCGTTTTCGGGGCTCGACACAACCTGTTGTGGTTTTATGTTGTTGATCCCCAAGGTCTTGGGGTAGAACGGCCATTCCCGTTTTGAGCAGGGCCTGCGCGCAGTGCCAGTATTTTTCGAGTTTCGAGCGCGGGCCTTCGTAGAGTGCTGAACAGACTGACACCTCGGAAGCAGGGTCAAATCGCGGGGTAGCTCCCCCGCCCGAACCTGCGACACGAGCCCACCACCACCGACCTGGGCGCCCACCGGCGCGTCCGGGCAGGGTGGGCTTTCGCGTCGCGATTCCCCCGTTTTCATTGGGTGTTTTGAGGCGGTCCCAGACCCGGCGAAGGAGAGACGAACGATGGCGCAATCGACGATCGTAGGTCACGAGAATCAGGTGCTGAAGGGTTCCAGCCGTCCGAGCGAGGCACCTCGCTCGAAACGTTCGTCCAAGAAACTTCGCAAGGGCCTGGCCCTGGAACGCCGCTACACCCGTCCCGACGCGGACCCGTTCGAGGGCATGGTCTGGGAGAGCCGCTCGAGCGTCATCACGAACCCCGACGGTTCGGTGGTCTTCAAGATGGAGGGAGCCGAGGTGCCCGCGGGCTGGTCGCAGCTCGCGACGGACATCGTCGTCTCGAAGTACTTCCGTAAGGCCGGCATCCACGGCGACAAGAAGCGCGGCGAGACCAGCGTGCGCCAGGTCATTCACCGCATCGCCCACACCATTCGCAAGGCGGGCGAGGACTTCGGCGGTTATTTCGCGACCAAGAAGGACGCGGACACCTTCGAGGCGGAGCTGTCGTGGATGATGGCGAACCAGTACGGCGCCTTCAACTCGCCGGTCTGGTTCAACTGCGGCCTCTATCACGAGTACGGCATCACCGGCTCCGGCGGCAACTGGGCTTACTCGGAGAAGGCCAACGCCGTGGCGGAGACGCCCGACGCCTACAGTCACCCCCAGTGCTCGGCCTGCTTCATCCAGACGGTCGAGGACGACCTGATGGGTATCTACGATCTGGTGAAGTCCGAAGCGCGCCTGTTCAAGTACGGGTCCGGCACCGGCAGCAACTTCAGCAAGATCCGCGGCAAGCAGGAGAAGCTGTCGGGCGGAGGTACCTCGAGCGGCCTGATGAGCTTCCTCGAGGTGTTCGACCGCGCCGCGGGCGCCACCAAGAGCGGTGGAACCACCCGCCGCGCCGCGAAGATGGTCTGCCTGGACATGGACCATCCGGAAATCGAGAGCTTCATCAACTGGAAGGTCCGCGAGGAGAAGAAGGTCAAGGCGCTGATCGCCGCCGGCTTCGAGAGCGACTTCAACGGCGAGGCGTACCGCACCGTCAGCGGGCAGAACTCCAACAACTCGATCCGCGTGACGGACGACTTCATGCGCGCGGCCGCGAGCGGCGGTAAGTGGCAGACGCGCGCGCGCACCACGGGCGACGTCGTCGACACCTACGAAGCGACCGATCTGTGGAACCAGATCGCCGAGGCCGCCTGGGCCTGCGCCGATCCGGGCGTGCAGTACGACAGCACCATCAACCGCTGGCACACCTGCCCGAACACGGGGAAGATCAACGCTTCGAACCCGTGCTCGGAGTACATGTTCCTCGACGACACGGCCTGCAACCTGTCGTCCCTGAACCTGACCAAGTTCCTGCGTGAAGACGGCAGCTTCGACGTCGAGGGCTATCGCCACGCCGTCGAGGTGTTCTTCGTGGCGCAAGAGATCCTCGTCGATTTCTCGGCCTACCCCACCAAGAACATCGCGCAAAACTCGCACGACTACCGCCCGCTCGGGCTCGGCTACGCGAACCTCGGCACGGTCTTGATGCTGCTCGGCATCCCCTATGATTCCGAGAAGGGCCGCGCCATCGCCGCCGCGCTGACCTCCATCCTGTGCGGTCACGCCTATGCCACGAGCGCGCGCATGGCGGGCTCCAAGGGTCCGTTCCCCGGCTACCTGAAGAACCGCGAGCCGATGCTGCGGGTCATGCGCATGCACCAGGAGGCGGCCTACGCCATCCACCGCGACGCTTGTCCGGAGGATCTATGGCAAGCCGCGGGGGAGGCCTGGGACGAGGCCGTGAACCTCGGCGAGCAGCTCGGCTACCGGAACGCGCAAGCCACCGTGCTGGCGCCGACCGGCACGATCGGCCTGCTCATGGACTGCGACACCACCGGCATCGAGCCCGACTTCGCGCTCGTGAAGTTCAAGAAGCTCGCCGGCGGCGGCTACTTCAAGATCGTAAACCAGTCGGTTCCGGAGGCGCTGCGCCGGCTGCGCTACTCGGAGGCCGAGATCCAGGAAATCGTCGCCTACGTCTCGGGCACGAACACCTTGCTCGGCGCCCCGCACGTCAACCGCGCGAGCCTCAAATCCCGCGGCTTGACCGACGAAGAGCTCGCGAAAATCGAGAACTCTCTGCCGGGCGTGTTCGATCTCTCGCTCGCGTTCGGGGCCTGGGTCGTCGGCAAAGAATGCTACGACCGGCTCGGCGTCACGGCCGACAAGCTGTCGAAGCCGGGCTTCAGCCTGCTCCGCTACCTCGGCTTCTCGGACAAGGAGGTCGAAGAGGCCAACGACGTGATCGTCGGTCGCATGACGATCGAGGGCGCGCCGTACCTCAAGCCCGAGCACTATGCGGTGTTCGACTGCGCGAACCGCTGCGGCCGCATCGGCCAGCGCTTCCTCGCTCCGATGGCGCACGTGCGCATGATGGCGGCGGCTCAGCCGTTCCTGTCCGGCGCGATCAGCAAGACCGTGAACTTGCCGAACGAAGCCAGCGTCGACGACGTGCGGCAAATCTACGAAGAGGGCTGGAAGCTCGGTCTGAAGGCGATCGCGCTGTACCGCGACGGTTGCAAGGCCTCACAGCCCCTATCGACGAGCAACAAGGAGCGCAGCGAAGAGCCGTCGGCCGAAGCCGAGGCCGCACCCGTCGCGCAGGCCCACGCCATCACGCTGCAGCGGCCGGAAGGCACGCGCGTGCGTTTGCCGAAGAAGCGCCGCGGCTTCACTCAAGAGGCGCACGTCGGCGGGCACAAGGTGTTCTTGCGCACCGGTGAGTACGACGACGGCACGCTCGGCGAGATCTTCATCGACATGCACAAGGAGGGCGCCGCCTTCCGTTCGCTGATGAACTGCTTCGCGATGTCGGTGTCGATCGGGTTGCAGTACGGCGTGCCGCTCGAGCAGTTCGTCGAGCAGTTCACGTTCACGCGCTTCGAGCCGGGCGGCGCGGTCACGGGCCACCCGAACATCAAGTTCTCGACCTCGATCGTCGACTACATCTTCCGTGTGCTGGGCGTGGAGTACCTGCAGCGCTACGACTTCGCCCAGGTCAAACCCGCCGAGGGCGCATCGCCGATCGAGGATCCGACGGTGCCCAGGCTGGTAGCGTCCGAGGTCGAGGCCAAGCCCGTCGAGGTCGAACGTCCGGCCCTGGCCGCCGCCCACGAAGGCAGCCACGGCGCGCTCGACGCTCAGCTCGAGGAAATGATGGGCGACGCCCCCGTCTGCGACGGCTGCGGTCACATCACGGTCCGCAACGGCGCCTGCTACAAGTGCCTGAATTGCGGGAATTCGATGGGCTGCAGCTAAGCCCACGCCCGTCGAATCCAGGCCCACGCCGACGTAAGAACGCTTGGGGCGCGAACGTTAGCTTGGTAATCCGCGACGGGCGACCGCGCGACCGGTTTACCCCGGCCGAACGGCGCCCGTCGTTCTGTCCCTGTGGATTCGCGAACTTTACCCGCCAAACCAGGCCGGCTATTAAAGAGCCGGTGGCGGGCAAGAACCCGCGCTCGGAGTAATCCCATGAAGCCGACGAAGAAAGCTCAAGTGCTCGCCCCCCTGCTCGTGTGTTTGTTGGTGCCGGCGCTCGGTGCCGCCACGGGTTGCAAGAAGGACGAGCCGCCGCCGCCCCTGCCTTCGGCCACGGCCCCCGTGGTCGCTGCGCCGGTCGCCACGCCGGAGCCGATCCAGCTCGAGCCGGAACCCGAGCCGGTCCCGTCGGCCTCTGCGAGCGCCACGGCCGCGAAAGGCACGGGCTCGGGCTCGTCGATCAAGAAGTGCTGCTCGGCGCTGCGCCAGAACGCGGCGAACGCGCCCGAACCGAACAAGACGTACATGCTGCAGGCGGCCGCCGCGTGCGACGCGGGCGCGCAGGTGAGCGGACTGATGACCATGCTCCGCGGCGTCGGCCTTCCCACGGCCTGTAAGTAAGCTCCCCGGAGGCGCTAGCGCGCGAAGTGGTCGAAACCGCCGCCGAGCGCGCGGCGTCCTTCGCGCGTTTCGAGGGAGACTCCGCGGCCCGCCTCGACGCGGCCTATGACCTTCGCTCCGCGCGGGCGCCTGCGCTCCGGGCCCGTGGCGAGCAGCGCGTAGTCGTCGCCACCGAACAGCCCGAGCTCGAGCGGATCCCGGTCGAGCTCGGCGGCCGCCGTCGCGAGCGCGCGCGGTAGTGCCTTGCGAAGGCGCTCCTCCGAGATCACCACCGCAACTCCGCTCGCCTCGGCAACGTGCGCCGCGTCGCCAGCGACCCCGTCCGAGACGTCGAGCGCTGCGTGCGCGCGGCCGACCAGTGACAGCCCTTCGCGCAGGTGCGCCCTCGGCCTGGCGAAGGCGCGGACCGCAGCAGCCAGCGCCCGCTTTCGCGAAGCGCCCTCCTGGAACGCGAGCAACCCCGCGCGAGCGAGCCCCACGTCGCCGAGCAACCACAGCTCGTCACCAGCGCGAGCCCCGCTGCGCAAGAGCGGCGCGCGCGTCGAGCCGAGCGCAGTGGTCGTGATCGAGAGCTCGCTCGAGCCCGCCAGGTTGCCGCCGATGATCGGGCACCCGAGCTCGCGTGCCGCCTCCGCCTGTCCGCGCAGGAGCCGCTCGAGGTCGCGCTTCGGGAAGCGCTTCGGTAAGCACAGGTTCGAGAGCGCGCCGAGCGGCCGCGCGCCCATCGCGGCCAGATCGCTGACCGCGGCCTGAGTCGCGCGGTAGCCCACATCCTCCGGCGCGAGCCAGTCGAGGTCGAAGTGCACCCCCTCGACGGCGCTGTCCACCGTCCACACCAAAAGCCCGCTCGCGCGCAAGACCGCCGCGTCGTCCCCGATTCCGACCACTACGTCCCGGCTACGCCGCTTCGGCGCGAGCAAACGCGCGATCAACGCGATGCGCTCCCACTCGGAGCCTGCCGAACCCGTGCGCCTCGCCACGCGGCTCACCCGAGCGAGGTATGCCGGAGCGGCAGCCGCACCACGAACACCGTGCCCGCGGGCTGATTGCTCTCGATCGAGACGTTGCCGTCGTGGGCTTCGACCAGGCGTTTGACGATCGACAGACCGAGGCCGGTCCCGCCCTGTTCGCGAGTCGAGCTCCCATCCACCTGGTAGAACGCGTCGAACACGCGCGCGCGCTCGTTCTCGGGGATGCCGATGCCGGTGTCTGCGACGCGGAACTCGACGCCGCTGCGCTTGGTGGCGAGCAAAACCATGCCGTGTTGCGTACCGAGCGGCTCCGGATCCATGCGCACGAGCTTGGCTTCCAGGGACACGGTGCCGCCGGGCGGCGTGAATTTGACGGCATTTTCTGCCAAATTAAGCAGCACCTGACCGAGCCGTTCGCCGTCGGCGAACACGCGCGGCAGCCCCGGATCCACCGACTGGATCAGCCGCACGTCCTTCTTCAAGGCGTGCGGTTGGACCGTGCTGATCACGTCCTTCACGATCTTGGCGGCTTCGACGTGATCCTTGCGGAGCGACATCGTGCCGCTCTCGAGCTTCGACAGATCGAGCAGCCCCTTGATCAACAGCAGCAATTGCTCGCCCTTCTCGCGGATCGTCTGCACGAAGTCGCGCTGCTCGGCGCTGAGCTCGCCGGCCAGGCCCTCGACCAGCATCTCGCTGTAACCGATGATCGAGGTCAGCGGAGTCCGCAGCTCGTGCGACATGGTCGCGAGGAAGTTGCTCTTCAGCCGATCGAGCTCGGTGAGCTTCGTGTAAGCCGACTCGAGCTTCTTGCTCTTGTCCTCGAGCTCGCGAAAGCTCTCGCGCACGCTGGCGAGGTGCATTTGGCTCGTCAGCAGGGCCCGGTGCTCGCTGAACAGCACCAGATCGAGCATCCGCGACAGGTGCGCGCCGATCTGCGTCGCGAGCTCGTCGGTCACCGCCGGGAGTTTTCCGAACAGCTCCGTCGTGCGCGGGGCATCCAGCTCGGGCTCGAGCGCCGCGAGCGCCGCGACGTCCGGCGTGCCTCCGGGCAGCGCGTAGGGGCCGAGGATGAAACGCCCCATCGAGTGCCCGTCGTATTCGACGCGCGCCACGCAGTAGCGAGCGCCCGTGATGCAGCTCATCCGCGCGATGCCGTCCGGGCCGGGGGCCAGGTTCTTCACGCGCTGCACGATTTCTTCGAGGGCGACCCGTAACGGGCGCGACTCCGAAAGCTGCGCGTACAGCTGATTTTCGGCCCCCGCGTCCGCGAGCAGCCGGCCCTCTTCGGAATACAGCCGGACCGGCACGCGGAACAGGTCGCGGACGCTCTCCATGAGCTCCGCGAGCGCCTTGCGATCGATCAGCTCCTCGAGCTTCAGCGTCGAGCCGAGCACGAGCTCGTCGATCAACCCGGGTCCGGCCGCGGCGGTCATGGCTCTGCCGCCTCCGGCACCAGCACGTCGAGCGCGCCGCCGACGCAAGCGCCCAGGATCGCCGGCACGTCGCGGCCGCGGCCGAGCTTCTCGGTCACCTCCGAGAGCAGGCCGCGCAGATCGAAGCCGAACTTCTTCTCGAGGTCGTGGGTGGCGTTCAGCGAGCCCATCGTCAGGTGCAGGAGACCCACGAAGCTCTCGACGACGCCCATGCCGCTGGTCGCGACGGCGAGGTACACCGGCTCGCGACCGCGCGAGGCGAGCTCTGCCAGCTCAGCGTCGCTGCGCACGCCCGGCATGTCGCGCTTGTTGAACTGGATGATCAGCGGCATCTCCTGGAGCTCGAGGCCGTGCTCCTTGAGGTTGTGCTTCAAGTCCAGAAACGACTCGGTGTTGTGGTCGGTCTCCGTGACGCGCGAATCGGCGATGAAGGCGATGCCGTCCGCGCCCTGCACCACCAGGCGCCGGGTGGCCGCGTGGATCACCTGCCCTGGCACCGTGAACACCTTGAGCCGCACGGACAGGCCGCCGTGCCCCTTGAAGCGGAGCGGTAGGAGGTCGAAGAAAAGGGTGCGATCGTCCCGGGTCTCGAGCGTCATCAATCGACCACTGGCACCCGGCTGGGCTGCTTGATGCAGCGCGAGCAGGTTGGTGGTCTTGCCGCTGAGCGCCGGTCCGTAATAGACGAGCTTGACGGTGAGCTCGCGATTGACGAAATCCAGCTGCAAGATAGCCTCGACGTCGGGCGAACGGTTCGACGAGCGCCACGCTTAATGGTCGCCCCGACGGTTCCTCACTCTATCACGCCTGCCAGCCTGTGAATCCCGCGGTTCCTCTGCTCATCCTCGGTCACGCGCCCGGCACTCTTGCGGTGGAGGTCGTACCTCGCAGCGAGCTCGCGCGAATCGAGGCACGCTGGTCGGCACGTTTCGTCGCGGTGCCGAAGGGCGCAGCCCCACTGACATTTCCCGACTACTCGAGCGAGCTCGTCGCCGAAATCGAACGCCTGCTCGAGCGTGCTCGCACCGACGGCGCCGCGCTGGCCGAAGACGAGGCCCAGAGAGCACTTAGTGAAGTGGAACGCCTGCTCCGCGCGCACCCCGAGCTTCCTCAGGCCGCTTGGCTGATGGCCGAGCGCCACGAGCTCGGCGCCTCGCTCGCCGAGCGGACGCGCGCCGCGGACTCGATGGAGCTGCGAAAGCGCGCGCGAGCGCTGGAGCCGGAGCGCGCGGCGACCTTCGGCCAGGATCCCGCCTCACTCACGCCCGATTTACCGGCGTTCCGGCTCGAGATCCGCGGCCCGCTGCGGCGCGATCGGCTGGAATGGGACGGCGTCGAACGAGCGTTTCCCGGGGACGTGCGCGCCGGTGAGCACCAGCTCCGAGTGCTGCGCGACGGCGAGTTGATCTGGGCGGGCTGGGTTTCGGTTACCGCGGCAGAGCCGGTGCTCGAGCTCGACGCCACGCGCGTGCTCGCGTGCAGCTCTTCGGACCTCGGCGGAACGCGCGACGGCGAGACGCGCCCCGCACCGCCGAGCGAGGTGAGTTGCCCGGCCTGGGCAGTGCTGCGCATCAAGCAAGGGCGCCCCGAGATCGCCCTGTGCCGTCGCTCGAGCTGCGGCGCCTGGTACGCGGCCGCACCGCTTGCGCCGAGAGCCCGAGACAAGCCACGGCCCGTCGCGGGAGGAATTCCGCGCTGGGCCGGCTACGCGATCGCCGGCGCGGGCGCCGCGCTGATCGCGGGCGTCACGCTCTGGCAGGTCGGCGCCTTCGATCGCGAGCGAGCCGGACAGCAACGCTGGGTCTACGAAGGTTACGTGCCGCCCGAGGAGTGATGAGAAGCCTCGGCTCGCCGATTTCGGCAGATTGCCGGGGATTCTTCTAGCGCTCGCTAGCCTTCCAGAAGGCTCGCGCGGCGGCGATCGCTGCCTGCACCCGCGGCTTTGCCGGACCGCCGACGAGGGCGCGGCGCTCCACGGCGGCTTCGGGATCGAGCGCCGATTTCAGCTCGGGCCCCGTGAGCAGGGGGTGAGCCGCGACCAGCGCGGACTCCGGAAGCTCGGAGAGCTCGACGCCGCGCGTGTCGGCCTCGCGCACCAGCGCCCCGACCACGTGGTGAGCTTCGCGGAACGGCACGCCGCGCGTGGCGAGAAAGTCCGCGACGTCGGTCGCGCACAGGTGGCCGCGTAAGAGCGCCGCGCGCATGCGATCGCGCCGGAAGGTCGCGGTCGAGATCGCGCCGGCCAGCGCGTCCAGGCTGACGATCGCCGCGTCGAACGCGTCGAAGATCGGCTCCTTGTCCTCCTGGAGGTCGCGGCCGTAGCCGAAGCACAGGCTCTTCTCGAGCACGAGCAGCGCCGTGAGCGAGCCCAGGATCCGAGCCGATTTACCGCGCACGAGCTCGGCGACGTCGGGGTTCTTCTTCTGCGGCATCATCGACGAGCTGGTCGAGAACGCATCGCTCAGCGTCATGAACCCGAACTCGACGCTCGACCAGAGCACGATCTCTTCGCCGATCCGCGACAGGTGCATACCGAGGATCGAAAGCGCGCTGGCGATCTCCATCAAGAAGTCGCGGCTGCCGGTGGCGTCGATCGAGTTCTGCATCGGCCCTGCGAAGCCGAGCTCTCGGGCGACGCCCTCGCGGTCGAGCGGGAAGCCGCTGCCGGCGACGGCCCCCGCCCCGAGCGGCGACTCGTTGGCGCGGCGCAGCGCATCTTCCAGCCGGCCGCGATCGCGACGCAAGAGCTCCTGCCACGCCAGCAGGTGATGCGAGAGGCGCGAAGGCTGCGCGCGCTGCAGATGGGTATACGCCGGCATCAGCGTATCGAGCTCGCCCTCGGCGCGATCGACGATGGCTCCCGCGAGCCGATCGAGCGACGCCAGCGCTTCCTGGCCGCGACGGCGGCAGTACAGCCGCAGGTCGGTCGCGACCTGGTCGTTGCGCGAGCGGCCGGTGTGCAACTTGCCCCCGACCGGTCCGACGAGCTCCACCAGGCGAGCCTCGATGTTCATGTGCACGTCTTCGCGGGCGCGGTCCCAGACGAAGCGGCCCTGCTCGATCTCTTCGCGGATGCGCTCGAGTCCGGACACGATGGTCTCGGTCTCTGCCGCGCTCAGCACCCCGGAGCGCCCGAGCCCGCGCGCGTGCGCGATCGAGCCCTGGATGTCGTCGGGCCAGAGCGCGCTATCGACGTCGACGCTGGTGTTGAGTTGTTCCATCGCCCGATCGAGGCCGTCGGGCAATCGTCCGCCACGCGCAATCGTCATCTCATGTTCTCCCGGAATCCGCCGGTGTGCGCTCGACGCGCGCCCGGAGCTCGCCGAGCACTCCGGCTTCCACCGCCGCGAGCCTCGCAAGAAATCGCCTGAAATCCCGCACCGGCGGGGCACCGCCGTCGCGCCGCAGCTCGAAGTCCGTGATGCGCGTCGTCGCGAAGCGCAGGCAGGCAAACGCGCTCTCCACCTCGAGCGCCGCCCACTCGGCGGGCGAGAGCGGGCGCAGCGACTGGTAGCCGTTCACCAGGGCCGCGGCCTGCTCGAGCTCGAGCTCGCTCCGGTAACACCAGGCGAACACGCTGACCATCAGGTCGTACACGTAGCTGCCGCGGCACACGCTCTCGAAGTCGAGCAGCGCCGCGATCTCCGCGCCTTGCCAGAGCACGTTGTCCCGGAACAGATCGCCGTGGCAAACCCCGCCCGGTAGCGCGCTGTCGCGGCGCGGCGCGTATTCCGCATATTTGCCGGCCACGAAGGCGACGTCCGCGGCGAGCGCGGCGGGCCCGGACTCGCGCACTCGCTCGAGCCGCTGAAGCATGTCGACCGGCCGAAATCTGCCCTCCGGGAGCAGGGCCTCCGGTACATCGGCCCGGTGCACGCGCGCCAGCGCCTCCCCCACCTTGCGGCAAGAGTCCGCTCCGACCCGTTGGAGACACAACCAGTCCCCGGCGATCCAGGGAAAGACCGCGAAGGGTTTGCCCGCGCAATCCCGAACCCCGGGCGCAAGTGGCCGCACCACCGGCACGCCTTGGGCCGCGAGGCGTGACAGGAGCTCGATTTCCCGCTCCGCGCCCGCGCGCTCCTGCTCCTCGTAGATGCGCGCGAAGTACGCGCGCGAATCCGCGGTCACCAGACGAAAGTTGGAGTTTACCGATCCGAGCGCGAGCGGCTCGACGCCCGCGACGTCAATACCGTAGTCGCGGCCGAGCGCGCGCGCGCTTTGGAGGGACAAGGGGCTCAGTTTGGCCAAGGCGGGGCGGAGTATGGCAGAGGGCGAGAGGCCCCGCGAAATCCGGCTCCTGGCCCTGGAAAATATGCCAGACTCGACGAGGTCGCTCCTCGGAATGGTCGAAGTTTACGGCAATAAATCCGGTCTTGCCCCGAGCGCGGTGCGGGCGCTCGAGAGGATCTACCGGCGGCGCGTGCCGAGCGACCGGATCATGACGCCCGAGCTCGTGCGCTCGCTGTGCGAGGCCTCGCGCGAGACCCGGCGTCAGGTCGGAGCGCTCGTGCACCGCTCCGGCGAGGTGGACTGCGTGATCGTCGGCGACTCGAGCTCGCTGATGCTGCCGGACATCGGGCGCCTGCGCGCCGCCGAAGGCCGTTTTCGCGCGCTCCGGCTGGTTCACACGCACCTGTACGGCGAGCCGCTGACGCGCGACGACCTGGTCGATCTGACGCGCCTACGGCTCGACCTGGTGGCCGCGATCATTCTCACTCCTGAGGGTGATCCGCGCTCGATCACCTGGGCGTACAACGTCCCCGCGCAGTCCGCGGAGGAACGGCCGTATCAGGTCGCGGGCCCGTTCCCCTACGGCCACCCGGAGCCTCATTTCGGGCAGCTGATCGCCTCGCTCGAGGCAGAATTCGCTCAGAAACGCCGGGCGCGCGCCGTGGCCAAGGACGGCCGCGCAATCCTCGTGCACGTCGGCGAAAAGCGCGTGCGCGGCGCGAGCCTCCGCGCCGAGTCACGCCTCGGGGAGCTCGCGAGCCTGGCGCGGACGGCAGGCGTCGAGGTCGTGGATCAGGTGATCCAGCTCCGCGATCGCCCCGACCCGCGCTCGGTCGTGGGTCACGGCAAGCTCGACGAGATCTTGATGCGGGCGATCGACCTCGACGCCGAAACGCTGATCTTCGACTGCGAGCTCACGCCGTCCCAGGCCAGCAGCATCTCGACCAAGACCGATCTCAAGGTGATCGATCGCACGCAGCTGATCCTCGACATCTTCGCGCAGCGCGCCGAGTCACGCGACGGGAAGCTGCAGGTCGAGCTCGCGCAGCTCAAGTACGCGCTGCCACGCCTGCAGCAGAAAGACGACTCCCTGTCCCGCCTGACCGGCGGCATCGGCGGCCGTGGGCCGGGTGAAACCAAGCTCGAGATCGGACGCCGCCGCGCCCGCGAGCGCGTCAATCGCCTGGAAAAGGAGCTGGGAGAGCTCGCGGCCCGCCGCAAAGAGCGCAAGCGCAAGCGGCTCGAGAGCGAGCTGCCCGTGGTGGCCCTGGTCGGCTACACCAACGCCGGCAAGAGCACGTTGCTCAACGCGCTCACCGACGCTGGCGTGCTCGCCGAAGACAAGCTGTTCGCGACGCTCGACCCGCGCGCCCGCCGGCTCTCGCTGCCGGACGGTCGCGTGGTGGTGCTCACCGACACGGTGGGCTTCATCCGCAACATGCCGGCAGATCTGTTCGCGGCTTTCCGCAGCACCTTCGAAGAAGCGGCCGATGCCGATCTGATCGTCGAGGTGATCGACGCCTCCGATCCCGAGCACGAGCAGCACCTCGAGACCACCCAGCGGCTCCTCGAGGAGCTCGAGCTCGGCAATCGCCCGCGCGTCGCCGTCTACAACAAGCTCGACCGCCTGAGCGCGGAAGAGCGTCTGGCATTCGACCGCCCCGGCCAGATCGGGCTGTCAGCGACGGATCTCAGCACGCTCGGCCCCTTGTTGCGGGCGATCGCGAGCGCGGCTCGCGTGAGAGCGCCGGTGGCTTCGGACAGCGCCTCGGTCTGAGCGCCCAACACGGCGCTCGTCACTCCTCGTCCGGAACGCGCTGCAAGTAGCGTGGCTTGGGCACGATGGCGTCCTCGTCGAACCGCAAGCGCGTCGGATCTGCGACGTCCAGCGAGACCAGGAACGAGCCGTGAAGCTCGCGGTTATAGGTACAAAAGTGCTCCGTGCAGAGGCAAACCGAATCGGTCGCGCCGCACAGCGCGAGCCGGCCACAGTGCACGCGCACACCGAGCTTCGACTGGCTCACGAAGCAAGCGCTCGTCCCCTCGCACCAAGCACCAACGTACAAGGTGTCACCTGCAAAGTCGCAGCCGTAGCAATCCGCGCGGCGCACGGGTAACTGCAGGGTGCACCACTTTTCCCAAGGCTCTGCGAGCTCGATGTTGATCCGCGTGTCACCGCTCAGGGCTTCGCGCGCTCGGACGCGATAGGTGAAGCCGCTCAACGCTTGCACCGCAGAACCTGTCCGGCCGATCGCCGCCGCGTCGAATTCTCCGAGACCGCTGAGGTATGCACCCTCGACGTCGAGAACCGGCGGCGGCGCGGGCTCACCTAACGTGATTTGTCCTCGCCCGCTGGGATCCAGCACGAGCTCGATCCGCGCCTCGCCCTCTCCACCCAGCCAATGCCCGGCTAATTCTTCCGGAATCGGCTGGCTGGCTGGCACCACACCCACGCGCTCCTCGATCGCGGCCGCGATTTCGTCGCACTCGGCCTCCGAACTCCAGCCGCTCGTATCGAGCTGTTCAGGCGCGACCACTTCGACGCTGGGCGAAGGAACGCAGGCCGCACCGTCCCCACCGGGCGCCCCCGCTGTCCCGTCGACACCGGTGCCGAGATTTTCGACCCTGCCGCAAGCCAGCAAGCAGATCACGCAGAGGCAGCGAGCGAGCGTCACGGCGTCGATCGGTTATCCCGCGCGGCCCCCGCCGAGATCTCGAAAAAGGGTCGGGGCTATTCGTCGTCGCGGCGCGGGCGGCGGTTGCACTCGAGAACTTTTTTCCGGATCCGCACCGCATCGGGGGTGATCTCGGCGAGCTCGTCGCGATCGATGAACTCGAGCGCGGTGTCGATCGTGAGCACGCGCGGAGGCGAGAGCACCACGTTCTCGTCGCGGCCGGCGGCGCGGATGTTGGTGAGCTTCTTTTCGCGCGTGACGTTCACGTCGAGATCGTTCGGGCGGTTGTGCTCGCCGCAGATCATGCCTTCGTAGACCTTCACGCCGGGCCCAATCAGCAACACGCCGCGCGGCTGCAGGTGGAACAGCGCGTACGGCGTGGCTTCGCCGGCGCGATCGGCGACGAGCGCGCCGTTCGGGCGCCGCAACATCGGACCGGCGTAGGGTTCCCAGCCGTCGAACAACGAGTTCAAGAGACCCGTGCCGCGGGTCTCCGTGAGGAACGCCGAGCGGAAGCCGATCAGGCCGCGAGACGGCACGCGAAATTCGACGCGCGTGCGGCCGAAGCCCAGGTTCGTGAGCTTGGTCATCTGACCGCGGCGCTCGCCGAGCCGCTGGGTGATGGCGCCGATGTACTGATCCGGAATGTCGACGATCACGAGCTCGACCGGCTCGCAGCGCTCGCCGTTCACTTCACGCACCACGACCTCGGGCATGCCGAGCGCAAACTCGTAGCCCTCGCGGCGCATGGTCTCGGCCAGAATCGCCAGCATCAGCTCGCCGCGGCCGTAGACCATGAAGGAATCCGGCTCCTCCGTATCCTCGACGCGCAGGGCCAGGTTCTTGCGGGCCTCCTTGTAGAGGCGATCGCGCACGTGCCGCGACGTGACCCAGCGCCCGACCTTGCCCGCGAACGGCGAAGAGTTGACGAGGAAGCGAACCTTGATCGTCGGTTCTTCGACCTGGATCCGCGGCAGGGCCTCCGGCGCTTCGACGGCGGTGATCGTGTCGCCGATCTCGACGTCTTCGAAGCCGGCGATGGCCACGATGTCGCCCGCGATCGCCTCTTCCACCTTGACGCGCTTCGTGCCCTCCCAGGCATAGACGGCGCTCACGCGCTGGCTCACCGTCTTCTTGGCGCCGATGCAGGAGATGTTGTCGCCCACGCGCAGCTTGCCGCGCTGGACGCGACCGAGCGCGAGTCGACCGACGTACTCGTCGTGCTCGATGTTGTAGACGAGCATCTGCAATGGGCCATCGGCCACGTTCTTGGGCGCGCCGACGCGCGTCACGATCGTGCGCATCAGCGGCATCAGGCTGGTGCCCGGCTCGGCCAGGGAGAGCGAGGCCACGCCGTGCTTGCCGATCGCGTACAGCGTCGGGAAATCGGCCTGCGCGTCGTTCGCGCCGAGCTCGCAGAACAGATCGAAAACCTCGCTCAGCACGTCGTCGGCGCGCGCGTCCTGGCGATCGATCTTGTTGATCACCACCACGATTGGCAGATCGAGCTCGAGGGCTTTCGAGAGCACGAAGCGCGTCTGCGGCAGCGGGCCTTCGGCGGCGTCGACCAAGAGCAGCACGCCGTCCGCCATCTTCAGCGTGCGCTCCACCTCGCCGCCGAAGTCCGCGTGCCCCGGCGTGTCGATGATGTTGATCTTGATGCCCTCGAACACGACGCTGCAGTGCTTGGCGAGGATGGTGATGCCGCGTTCGCGCTCGAGATCGTTCGAGTCCATCACGCGGTCGACGACCGCCTCGTTCTCGCGGAAGACGCCGTTCTGGCGCAGCATCGCGTCGACGAGGGTGGTCTTGCCGTGATCGACGTGGGCGATGATCGCGATGTTGCGCAGCTGCTGGGTGGTCGGGCTCATTGGGCGCGCGAAGTGTGTGCTGAGCGCCGGGATCCGCAAGCTGCGCCGGCGGAAACCCGCAAGAAATCCGGGTTCTACGGCGATCTCGCGGGTTTTCTGGGGGTTATCGTCGGCCGCTAGCTGCCGCGGCGTCACGCCGTCGCTACGGTACGAACGGAATATACGACGGCCGAGCCGCGACCGCGGTTGGAGCACGAGTGGGCGGCTCCCCGCGAAACGACTGCGACGTCCCCGCTCTTCAAGATCGCGCGCTCGTCGCCGCTCACCACCTCGACCTCGCCGCGTTCGCACGCGAGGTAGCAGAGGTCGAGGCTGCGGCCGAGGCCGCGGCTGTGTTCGGCGCGGACCGCGAGCTCGATCCGCTCGAAGGCGATCGCAGAAGTGGCGCCGCTCGGGAGCAGCCGCCGCACCAGCGCGCCAGCCTGCTCGGAGCTCTCGAGCTCGGCCGCGCGATTCAGCGAGAGGCTGGCGTTCGGCGTCTGCACCAGCTCTTCCATCGCAACACCCAGGGTTTGCGCGACCCGCGCCAGCACCGACAGCGTAGGGTTGGCGGAGCCCGATTCGAGGTGAGCGAGCGTCGGCCTCGGGACACCGGACCGTTCGCCGAGCTCCTGCTGCGTCATGGCCCGGGCCTCCCTCAGCCGTCGGAGGTTGTGAGCCAGGTTTGCTGACAAACGGTCCAACATGTCGGTAAGATAACAGGCAACTCGGCGCCGCTGGTGGACGAAGCGAGGGCATGCTCCGCTTCCTCCCGCTCTGGCTCGGCGTGTTGCTGCTGGGCTCGGCCTGCGGCTCTCCGCTCTCCCAGGCGATCTCGGACTACGAGGCCGGGCGCACCACGGAATCCTTGCGCGAGCTCCAGGCCTGGTCGGCTCGAGCGAAAACCGCGGCCGCGCCCGAGGCCGCGCGCTACGCCCTGTACCGCGGGCTCTCCCACCTCACGCTCGGCGACGCGCGCGCGGCCCAGAGCTACCTGCTCCCGCTCAAGCACCACCTCTTGCGCGAGCCGCGGCTCTTGTCGAGTGAAGATCGAGCCCGGCTCGTCACGGCCCTCGCGAGCATGGGCCACTACCCAGGTGACTGACGGGCCCGCGTCTAACGCCGGCCAACCAGGCGATCGAGCGTGACCGTCTCGTCCCAGGCGTTTTCGAGGCCCTCGTAGTGCACCTTGAGGCGATCGCGGGCGACGACCTCGAGCACCACCGCGGGGTACACCGAGTTCCGCCAGCGCACCTTCACCCGATCGCCGACCTTGTACGGGTTGACGACGGCCGCGCCGGCATCGGGTGTCTCGGAGCTGCCGACGGCGCGCGCGACCTTCGCTGGCGGAGGCGGCATCGCGACCAGACCCTCCACGCGCCCCTTGATCCGATCCACGCTCACCTCTTCGTCGAAGCGCGAATCGTAGCCGTCGAAATGCACGACGACGCGGGCCTCACCGACGCGGTCGACCACGTACGCCGGGTGGAACTGGCCGCTGCCCGCCTCCCATTCGACGAGCACATGCTCACCGATCCTGTAGCGCCGGTTACAGGCAACCAGGACGAGCAAGAGCCCCGACAGGGCCAGCCAGTGGCGCGCGCGGTTCACGACGGCGGTGGCGACGAGGGGCGTGAGGTCGGGGTCTTGGGGCGAAAACCCGCGCGGAGCAGCGTGGGATCGGCCGCGGCGAAGCGCCGCCCGAGCTCCTTGCGGGTCGAGGTGTAGGCGCGCTCGAGCAGCCGCCTGCGCGCGTCGAAGCTCGAGGCGTTGTAGAGGAACAGCACGCCGTCTTCCGGCTCCGGCTCGATGCGGAGCAGCGACAGCGCCGGGTGCTCGGCCTTCAGCCGCTGGCAGGTGTCGTCGACCATGCGCTGGCTGCCGATGCGGAGCGCCTGATTCAACACCCACATGTTGCCCTTGTCGCGCAAGCTGTCGCGGTGACCGTGGCCGGTCGGCACCGACGCGGCAGAGATCGGGGTCATCGAGTTCACGACGACGATCGCGGTGGCGCCGTCCCGCACCGCGACTTCCATCGGTGACAGCGAGCCCGCACCCGGGTTGATGTAGTGGCGGTCGCCGATTTTCACGGGGGAGAAGAATGGCGGAACGGCCATCGAGGCGATGCAGGCGCGGGCCAGCGGCACGCCCTCGTAGCCCTCGTCGCCGAAGCAAACCGGCGCCCCGGTGTCGAGGTCGTGCGACAGCACGCGCAGCGGCTTGGGCATGGCCGCGAAGGTCTTCGGCACACCACGGCGTTCGAAGAACTCCTCGAGGAAGCGCTCGTAACCCTCGAGAGTGAACCAGCCCGCGGGCAGCGAGTCGTACAGCCGATCGAGCTCTTGCCAGAGCGTGGCCGGCACGGCCTTGGCCTCGCGCGACAGCGCCGAGCCTGCGGCGTGACCGAGCGCCGAGAGCGCCGACATCAACGTGCGCCGCCACTCACCGAGATCGATGCGCAACAGGTGCTTGCGCTCGATGCCGAAGTACACGTCCGCCGGATCGAGGAAAGCTCGGTACAGGCGCTGCACCGGCAGGCCCGCCGCGAGCGTGGCCGACAAGCTCGCCCCGACCGAGTTGCCGACGTACAGGTCGAAGGAGTTGGCGTCGAAGCCTTCGACGGCGTCCTCGATCGCCGCGAGCGCGCCCACCTGATACAGCGCGCCCATCGCGCCGCCGCCCGGCAAACACAGAGCGATCTTGGGGCTCACGCGCCGGGCAGCTCCCGGTTCTTCCGGCGAACCAAGGCCACGAGCAGCGCGGCGGTCGTGGCAGAGGAGAGCAATGCGAGGATCATCGGTGACGGCGAGCTCGTGTGCGGCTCGGGCAGGAACCACACGGAGAACAGCGTCGTGGCATTGAACGCCGCATGGAGCAAGTAGCCGGGTAGGATACTTGCGCTCTTTTGCCGCAGCAGCGCGAGAGCCAGCGCCACCGTCAGCAAGGACGGCCAGAGCCGCGGCTCGAAGTGGCTCAGCGTGAACAGAATCGAGGTAGTCCACGCCACCCGCACGAAGCCGTAACCGCGCGCGAGCCGCCCGTGGAGCGC
Organism: Polyangiaceae bacterium; assembly: GCA_025937835.1. Classification (GTDB taxonomy): domain Bacteria; phylum Myxococcota_A; class Polyangia; order Polyangiales; family Polyangiaceae; genus PMG-095. Next base: position 21,844 of record JAICQO010000008.1, on the reverse strand, counting down.
GCCGCGGAAGAATAGCTCCTCCGCCGCGGGCGAGAGCACGCAGACGAACGCGAACAGCGCTGCTCTGTCCACGAACCCCGTGCCCTGCAGGCGCGCCAATCGCTGCTCGAGCACACCTTCCGGCGTCGGCAGCACGGTTTCGACCAGCGACTGGATGACCTCGGCGAGCCCGTGCAGCGAGACACCGAGCGCGGCGCCGGCCCCGAGCAGCCAGAGCGGCGCGCGTGTCAGGCCGAGCTCCGTGAGCGGGCGCGGAGTTGGACGCTCGAGCACCAGGTAGCTCGCGCCCGCATAGAGCACGACCTCCACCGCGCCGCCGACCGCGACGTGCGCGAAGCGCGCCGATATCGACTGCAGCAGCGTGATCACGGCGACCAGCGCCGCCGTGAGCGAGAGCGTCCAGAATACGGCGTCGAACGGGGTGAAGCTCGGGCGGCTCATGGCCGTGCGGCGCGCGTCAGTGGCCGCGCAGGTGCGGTAGGACTCCGCGCTTGGTGACGGTGTCGGCTGCGAACTCCGAGCGGCTCTCGGGATAGTCGGTCGTAAAATGCAGGCCGCGGCTCTCGCGCCGGCTCGCCGCCGAGGCAATGATCAGCTCGGCCACGGTGGCGATGTTGCGGAGCTCGAGCAGATCGCGCGTGACCAGGTGCTTCCAGTAATACTCGCGGATCTCCTGCTCGAGCAGCGCCACACGGCGAGCCGCACGGCGCAGGCGCGCGTCGTTGCGCACGATCCCGACGTAGTTCCACATCGTGTGCCGGAGCTCGTCCCAGTTGTGCGAGACCACGACGGCCTCGTCGCTCGGCACCGCCGACCCGGTCTGCCAATCGGCCACGTTCGGCAGCGGCTGGCGGCGGATCTCCTCCGCTTGTTGCCCGAGCTTCAGCGCGGCGCGCCGGCCGAAGACCAGGCCTTCGAGCAGCGAGTTCGACGCCAGGCGGTTCGCCCCGTGAAGGCCCGTGCAGGCCACCTCGCCGATCGCCCACAGGCCCGGCAACGTGGTGCGGCCGTGCAGATCCGTGGTCACGCCGCCGCACATGTAGTGCGCCGCGGGCACGACGGGGATGCCCTGCACCGCCGCGTCGATCCCGTAGCGCAGGCACTCGGCGTAGATGTTGGGAAAGCGCGCGCGCACCGAGTCCGGGTTTCGGTGCGTGATGTCGAGCAGCACGTGCTCCGAGCCCGTTCGCTTCATCTCGAAGTCGATGGCGCGGGCCACGACGTCGCGCGGCGCGAGATCGGCCATCGGGTGATGCCGCTTCATGAACGCTTCGCCGTCCGGCAAGCGCAGCACGGCACCCTCGCCCCGCAGCGCCTCGCTCACCAGGAAGCTCTTGGCCTTGGGCTCGTACAACACCGTCGGGTGAAACTGGTAGAACTCCATGTTCGCGACCTCGGCCCCGGCGCGGTAGGCCATGGCCACGCCGTCCCCGGTCGCGACGTCCGGATTGGACGTGTAGAGGTAGACCTTGCCGGCGCCGCCTGTGGCGAGCACCGTGGCGCGAGCGAGCAGCGTCTCGATCCGCCCATTTCGCTCGTCGAGCACGTAGGCGCCGCAGCAGCGATCCGGCCCGCCGAAGTTCGAGAGCGTGATCAGGTCCACGCCCATGTGCCACTCGAGCACCTCGATGTTCGGGGACTCCCGCACGGCTTCCCAGAGTGTGCGTTGGATCTCACGGCCGGTGATGTCGCCGGCGTGCACGATGCGTCGCTCGCTGTGGCCGCCTTCCCGGCCGAGATCGAAGTTGCCCGAGCCGGCCTCGCGCTCGGAAAATTGCGCGCCGAGCTGGCTCAAGAACCGGATCGCGTCCGGTGCTTCGCGCACACACAGGTCGACGGTGACTTCGTGGCACAGCCCCGCGCCCGCCACTCGCGTGTCCTCGGCGTGTTTGTCGAAGGAGTCGTCGGGCGAAAGCACGGCGGCGACGCCCCCCTGAGCCCAGCTGGTCGCGGTATCGATCGCGGCGCGCTTGGTGAGCAGCACCACCTGACCGTGAGCCGCAGCCTGCAGCGCAAACGACAGACCGGCGACGCCGCTGCCGAGCACGAGATAATCAGTTCGCATCACCATACGGGTGGGCGCTTCTCATACCACCAGTCCCAGCCCCCGCCGCGCGCACGGATCGGCCAATTGGCCGATCCTGCCACGCAGCGCCGCGCCCGGAACCGGCGCGGAGCGCTCCAGATCGGGTAGAGTCCCCGAAAGCTCAGCGAGCGAAGGTTCGAAGGAGGGTCGATTTGAAGGTCCTGGTTGCACTCAAGCGCGTCGCCGATCCGGACAACGCCAACAAGATCAAGATCCCGCCAGCGGGTGACACGATCGACACCGCGGGGCTCGAATGGAAGATGAATCCATTCGACGAATACGCGCTCGAAGCCGCCCTGCGCCTGACCGAGAACGGCAAGGCGCCGAAATCGCGGATCGGCGAGGTCGTGGTCGTGACGCTCGCCCCGAAAGAGGCGGAGACCACGCTGCGCGCCGCGCTCGCCACGGGCGCCGACCGCGCGATCCGCATCGACGCGAGCGACGACAAGCTCGACGGGCGCCTGGTGGCGCTCGCGCTGAAGAGCGTGGTCGACGCCGAGAAGCCCGACCTCGTGCTGATGGGCAAGCAGGCGGTCGACGGCGACAGCAACCAGGTGGGCCAGCGCTTGGCCGAGCTGCTCGACTGGCCGATGGCGACCTTCGCCGCGACCCTCCGCGAGGAGTCGGAGAAGAGCCTGCTCGTGGGGCGCGAGGTCGACGGCGGCGTGCTCACGCTACGGCTCGGGTTGCCCGCAGTGGTCACGGTAGATCTGCGGATCGTGGCGCCGAAGAGCGTGTACTCGCGCCACACGGAAGCCGGTTTCGTCTATGGAGACGGCGTGCGCTTCGCACCGCTTCCGGCGATCATGGCTGCCAAGAAGAAGCCCCTCGACGTGAAGGCGCTCGCCGACGTCGCAGGCGGCGCAGCCCTCACCACCCAGTACCGGAAATTCGAACGCCCGCCGCAACGCAAGGCCGGCATCAAGGTCAAGGACGTGGCCGAGCTGGTCGACAAGCTCGCCGACGAAGCCAAGGCGCTCTGAAGCGGACCTGCGGAACAGTCTCGGAGAATTCAAGACATGGCAGATGCACTCGTCGTTGCCGAGCTCGGAGAAGACGGCAAACCGAAGAAGGCTACCCTCTCGGCGCTGAGCTTTGCGAAAGCCGCGCTGCCCGCGCTCGGCGGTTCGCTCGCGATTTTGGTGCTCGGCGACAAAACCGCCGACGCCGCAGCCGAGCTCGCCCGCTACGGGGCGAGCAAGGTCGTCACGTGTGAAGACCCCGCTTTCAAGAACTACACGGCCGAACAATTCGCGCCGACCGTCGCGGCCGTGGCCAAGGGCTACGGGCTCGTCGTCGCCACCGCGACCAGCCAGGGCAAAGATCTGATGCCGCGCGTCGCCGCCCGGCTCGACGCCGCGTTCGCCGGCGACTGCTCGGGCGTGAGCGTCGAGGGCGGAGCCATCGTCTACAAGCGACCGATGTTCGCCGGCAACGCCTTCGGCTCGTGCACCCTGTCCACGCCGATCCAGGTGGCCACGGCGCGCCAGAGCGAGTTCTCCGCGGCCGAGCCGGCAGGCGGGAGCTCGCCGGTCGAGAGCGTAGCCAAGGCGCCCGTGGGCGAAGCGGCGGCACGGGTTCAGTTCGTGGGCCTCGACTCCGTGAAGAGCGAGCGCCCCGAGCTCACCGACGCCAAGGTCGTGGTCTCGGGCGGCCGCGCGCTCAAGGAGCGCTTCAAGGAGGTCCTCGAGCCGCTGGCGGACGCGCTCGGCGCAGCCATCGGCGCGAGCCGTGCCGCCGTGGACGCCGGATACGCCCCCGGCGACTATCAGGTCGGCCAGACGGGGAAGATCGTCGCGCCGGCGCTCTACCTCGCGATCGGCATCTCCGGCGCGATCCAGCACATCGCCGGCATGAAGGGCTCGAAGGTGATCGTCGCCATCAACAAGGACGCGGAGGCGCCGATCTTCCAGATCGCCGACTACGGTCTGGTGGCCGATCTCTTCCAGGCCGTGCCCGCGCTGGTGGCGGAGCTGAACAAGCGCCGGGCCTGAAGTTCGAGAAACCCCCACGCCCCGGCGTCTTTCCCTTGACAGTTCGAACGCTCGGGATCATCTTCCGGCGCCCCTCGCCCGAGGGGTCGCCTTCTCGGGGCGTAGCGCAGTTTGGTAGCGCGCACGGTTCGGGTCCGTGAGGTCGGCAGTTCGAATCTGCCCGCCCCGACCGAGAGACGAAGACAGAGGGGGCGCGGGCGACGGCGGGGACAACCCGCCGTCGTTCGATGAGCGCGGGGGGTTGGTGGTCGCTCGCCGCGCCGCAGGCGCCTTGTGCGCAGCGCTCGTCGCCCTGGCATGCCCCTTCCCTGCCCGCGCCGACGAACCGCCGCCGAACGTCGAGGTGCTCGGCACGCGCCACCCGAAAGCATCCACGCGCGACGACTCGGTGTCGTCCGAGATCATCCCGCGCGAACGCTTGCAGGCGCCGGGCCTCCGAGCGGCAGATGCGCTGCGCGGGTCCCCGGGCGTCGCCATCTCGGAGCTCGGCGGGCTGGGCGCCTCGGCCTCGATCGGCGTGCGTGGCGCCACGTCCGCGCAGACTCCCGTGTACCTCGGCGGCGTGCGCATCAACGACGAGGTCGGAGGATCCGCCGATCTGGCCACGGTGCCGCTCTGGTTCATCGAGCGCATCGAGCTCTACCGCGGCGACGCACCGGCAGACGCGGACCGAGCGGCCCCCGGAGGCAGCGTGCATTTCGTGCCCCGGCGACCGGACGGCAAGCTCGGGCTCGGCGCCCTGGTCGGCGGTCTCGGCACCTACGGCGCGTGGGCGACCGCCTCGAGCGGTACGCCGTCCGACGGCGTGATCGGCGGCATCGGTCTGGAAGCCGCCAGCAACGACTACACCTTCGACGACAGCCGCGGCACGGTCTTCACGAGCTCGGACGATCGCGACGCTCACTCGTCGAACACCGACGCGGAGTTGTTCGGCGCGTGGCTGCACGCGCGCCGACGCCTCGGGCGGACACAGCTCGGCTTTCTCGCCAGCCACGGCTCGCTCGAGCGCGGCGCGCGACGGCTCGCCAATGTCCCGACCCATCTCGCCCGCGAATCGCTCCAGCGCAGGCTCGCGGCGTTGACGGCGCGCACCGACCTGGGTGCGGACGGTAACTGGTTCGAAGCCCAGACCACCCTGCTCACGAGCTCGAACCACGCGAGCGACCCCGGGCTCGAGCTCCTGCTCGGCTCGGACGACGTACACGTGAACGGTGTGCGCGGCGGTCAGAGCGTCGCGCTGAGGCTCGCCGCCGGTGAGAGGCTGTGGCTTCGCTCCGCGCTCGACACCAGCGCTGAAAGGCTGACACGCCACGAGGATCCGCTCGCACCGCACGGGCGCCCCGCGCTCGAAGCCGCACGCTTCGACCTGCGACCGTCCCTGTCCGGCGAGGTCGGCGAGGGGCTGTGGTCGCTGCGCGCGCTCGCCGCCGTCGAGTGCACGAGCGCGAGAGCCTCGCGACTCGAAGCCTGCAGCGAGCATCCGATCACGGGCCGCGTGGGTCCGAGCCTGCGCGCCGGCAAGCTCGTGGCGTTCGCCAACGTCGCCCGCACGGCGCGCTCTCCCACGCTCGGTGAGCTGTTCGGAATGTCGCCGGTCGTGCGCGGCAACCCGCGGCTCGAACCGGAGCGCGCGCTGGGCCTCGACGCGGGTATCCGCATCCACGACGCGGCGGGCGTCGGCCTGTGGTTGGGCGCTTCCGGGTACGTGCGCTGGACGCGCGACCTGATCGTGTTTTCGCGGACCGCGCAGGGCTACGTCGTCCCCGAAAATCGCGAGCGCTCCCGGACTCTGGGCGCGGAGCTCGAGCTCGGCGCCGAGCCCCTGCCGGGGCTCCGCCTCGACGCATCGCTCACGCTCACCGACGCGCGCGACACGACCGAACAGCGCGCCACCGCCAACGACGTGCTGCCGTTCCTGCCGCGACTCGTGTTCAGCCCCGGCATCTCCTACGCGCGTTCACTGAGCGTCGCGGGCATCGATCGCGTTTCGCTGTCTGCGCGCTATATCCACCAAGCCAGCCGTTACGCGGATCGCGCGGGCCTCGCCGTGATCCCCGAACACGGCAACCTGGAAGCCGGCGGCGAAGTGGACTTCTCGGGCTTCGTGAGTCTGCGCGTGCGTGTCGCGAACGTACTGGCTCAGGATCGCTTCGATGTCGTCGGATTCCCGCTGCCTGGCACGACTGCGTTTGGATCGTTCGAAGCGCGACTCTGATGAGTGAGCGCGACACGCGTTCCGGTTCCGCTCGATCGCAATTGGCTGTGCTGCGAACGGAATACTCACGGTCGCGCCACATTCATCCGCGAAAAGCGGAACCTGCCGCGGAAAACGGCTCGGACACCCTTCGAATTCCTAATTAATTTCGGATGCTTACGAACTAAGGACGGACCGGTTAAAAATATAGTGGAGTGGTAACCAGATTCGCATTATAGTGTCACTGCAACATCGGAGCCGCACGGATCCACACAGAAGGAGCATCTCTTGGCGATCGAAGTACCGAGCGTCCGAATCCTGATCGTCGACGACGATCGCGCGATCTGCGAGTACATGCAGACCCTGCTCGAGAAAGACGGCTTCGTCGTCAAAGCTTTGAGCGACCCGACACTCGTCGAAGACGAGGTGCGTCAGGGCGACTACCACGTGATGATTCTCGACCTGATGATGCCGAAGCTCGACGGCATCGAGGTCCTGAAACGCATTCGCTCCGTCGACAGCGACATCGCCGTGATCATCTTCACGGCGCATCCGAACCTCGAGACGGCCATCGCGTCGATGAAGCTAGACGCGGTCGACTACATCAAGAAGCCCTTCAACGTGGACGAGTTCCGCGACGTGTTGTCACGGGTCATGAAGAAGAAGGGCCTGGCCCGCACGCCGGAAGAGCAGCTACACAAGATCATCGGCGACACGATCCGCACCCTGCGCAAGGAAAAGGAGCTGACGTTGAAGCAGATGAGCCGTCGCACCGGGCTCAGCATTTCGCTCCTGTCGCAGATTGAACGAGCTGAATCGAGCCCGTCGATCTCCAGCTTGTACAAGATCGCGATGGCGCTCGACTCGAAGATCCACGATCTGTTCGGCAACAACTGACGCGCTGCCGTCCGCCGCGCCCGTCTGCAAGCACGTGCCAGTGCCGCTGCGGGCGCGAGCGGACGTTCGAGCCGTGTTACCCCCCTGGCCGGGCCGCGCGCTCCCATGCGCGCCGCCGCGTGGGCGCATTGCGTTAGCAAGCGCAGATTTCGTGACATCCACGAAACCGCGGCGCACGTGCCAGCAACCGGAGCCGTCGCAGGCGAGGAGCCTGGGGGAGCGGCGAAGCGGTTTGTTAATGCAGGGCCCGCACCGCAGGCGGGGGGTTGTTTGGGGGGGTGTGTATGGGGGGCAAACCGCGGTACGGACCCTGCGCTCCCTTCTTACCATGCCGATCGAAACGCGGCGAACGGAAATCACGGAAACGATCGCCACGGGGGCGGTTCACCCCACGCTCAGAATCGCCTGAAAGTGCCGATGTTTCCGCGGAGATTCGCACGCGAGTCGAGCCTGGTTGCTCGTGCCAAAGGTCGGACTTGAACCGACGACCCCACGCTTATGAAGCGTTCGATGCGCTTCCTACTGCGTCACACTGCGTCGCTCAACGTCCCTGTTTTTTCGGGTTTCCCGTCGATCAGACGATGCCCTTGAATGTCGTAGAATGACGCTGTAGGACGGATCGAGGTACCCGCACAGGTACCCGCACGGACCCCACGCTGTTTGAGCGTTGGGCCGCTGGTTCATGACGACGACGAGCCCGAACCGAAAACGCCGAACCCGCAGCCCGCACCCGGGCGTGGTGTTGCTGCGCCCGGACCCGACCGGCCGGCACCCGCACTGGCGCGCGCGCTACTCCGACCCCGACTCCGGACGCACGGTCAAGATCACGCTCGACCCGCTGGCCTGCCCGACCTCGGAGGCGCGACGCGATTGGGCGATCCGGAAGGCGCGAGCGATAGCCAAGCGCCGGCTCGAGCTCGAAGCGGGCGCGGCCCGCGAGACCGGCACGTCGCTCGCCGACGCGCTCAAACGCTACTTCGAGGATCACGCTCGGCTTCGTTCCCGCACCGTCGAAATCTACCGGGGCGCAACCAGGAAGCTCGAGACCTGGGCGACGCGGGCCGGCGTGCGGTCCGCCGACGAGCTCACGGGTGCTCGCGTCGTCGCCTTCCGCGCCGAGCTCGTGAAGGAGAAGCGCCGCGTCCCCGTCGAGAGCGGCAAGCGCGGCGCGGCGAGGTTCACGCTCGAGGCCCGCGCGCCCAACACCGTGAACGTCGAGCTCCGCGCGATCGGCACCGTCTTGGGCTACCTCCGTTCCCTCGGCCTGCTCCCTCGCCTCTCGTCGGACGACCTCCGCGACGGCCTGAAGAAGCTCCCCGTCAGCGCCGAGCGCCTCACCTACCGCAAGCCAGCCGAGCTGCAGCGCCTGCTCGAGGCCGCCCTGCGACACGACGCCGAGACGTTCGAGGCCACCCGCGAGGAGCTCGCCGGCAAGCGCCCGATCGGAACGACGCCGCGATACACGCCGATCGCGCCGTTCGTCGCTCTCGCCGTTCTGTCGGGCATGCGCTTCCGCGAGATGTGCGATCTCGAGTGGAAGCACGTCGACCTCGAGGCGGTCGATCACGCCGGCGCCGCCGTCGGCGAGATCTACATCCCCGCGCGCAGCCGCACGAAGCGCGCGCGAACAGTCGCGCTCGAGGTCTCGCCCGCGCTCCGCAAGCTGCTCGCCACCATGCACCTGAAGAGCGGCGGCAAGGGCCTGGTCTTCGGTTTCACTCGCGACGAAGCAAAAGCCGCCGAGCGTCGTCTCCGATCGGAGTACGGCGCGCCCGCGGGCTGCAACTGGCAGGCGCTGCGGCGCACGTGCGGAACGTACCTGACGAACGCTCCGAGCCTCTTCGGTGCCGCGTCCGCCTATCGCTCCGCCGTCCAGCTCGGGCACTCCGTGACGGTCGCGGAGCGGCACTACCTCGGGCTCGCTCGCGGCATCCCGGTGGAGGCGAAGACGCTCGAGGCCGCGATGCAGATTGAGGAGCAAATTCGCGCAGTAATCGATGGAATCTCTCGGCGTGGGCCTGGGCTGAACTTGACGTCACGTCAAGCAAGCCTCAAGGTGTCGGGTACCAAGTGACCAGCGCCGAAGCGCTCCGGGAGGCAGCTCGCGCCGGGCGCTATCGCCAGTTCGAGCTGAGCTCCCACGCCCTACAGCGCATGAAACAACGGAACGTGACCCGTCGCGACATCGGCCTTGCTCTTTCGTCCGCCACGAGTGCCGCTCACGAGGGCGGCAACAAGTGGCGCATCGACGGCGGAACAGACGACGACGGCGAGCCGCTTGGCGTCGTGATCGTGTTCACCGGTCGCGGGCTGGTCGTCACGGTTTTCTGAAAGGGAACGAGAATGCACTGCCACGAATGCAACGGCGACAAGTTCGAGCGGCGCAACGTCGAGCTCACCACCCGCGTCGGCGAACACACCGTGATCGATCGCTCCGTGGTTCGTCCGGTTTGTGCCAAGTGCGGTGAGTTCACCGTGTCGGCCGAGACGCTCGAGAAAGTGGAGCTCCGCGCCACGCTCGTCGCGTTCACCGAAGCACCCCGCGTCACGGGCGCCATGCTGCGCTTTGCGCGCAAGACTCTCGACATGACGCAAGCCGAGCTCGCCGAGCGCATCGGAACGACCTTCGAAAGCGTCTCGCGTTGGGAGCGAGAAGAACGTCAAATGGAGCCTTGGGTTCCGCTCGCCGTGCTCGGTCTCGTGCGAGAGAAGCTGATGCCGCCGCCGACCGGCGTGGAGCTGAAAAAGGCGGGTTGAACGAGAGACGCCCGCGCTCGAGCGGCACCCGGACCGGGGCGGCAGCGCCGAGCCTTCCGGCGGCTCACGGAGAGCTACCAGGCGGCGCTGCGGGCCGTGGCGTGCGCCGAACGCTAGCCGGGGTGCTGGACGGTCGCCGGCGATTCGGGATCAGGCTGCCGGTGTGATCGAAGAGAACCGGAAGGGCAATGCTCGCGAGCAGATAGACCCCTGGTGCCAGCATGGTCAGGACAGTCGAAGCAATGTTCAGCGCCTCGCACTTCGCGAGGGTACCGGCTAGATCCAACGAGCCCACGGCGAGCGCCGTCAGCGCGATGACCCACCCCTTGTTCACGGCCTCTCGAGCCCTCCACACGAAGTCTTGACGGCGGATAGCGTCGTTTAGCTTGTCCATTTGACCTGCTGCCGAGGTGCCAGTCTGTTCAGCACTTCCGATTTTCTCAGCCGCGTGACGCAACCGCCGGCCAGCCCGCCCGAGTAGAGGCCACGCCGCCCCTGCCCTGGCCGCACGAGCTGAACAGCACCAACACGGCCACGACGAATCCGGCGACGCCAACGGCGCCGAGGATGATTCCCAGCACCGTGTGTGACGTGCTCGGCGAAAAGCCCATTTGCTCGAACGGCACCCACGGCCCGCCCGCGGAGCTCTGGAGGTAGGTCCCGGGGTTGATCGCGCCGAGGGCTGCCCACTCGCGGATCGTGGCGTCGCTCATCGGTCCGATCGTTTCGCCTCGGCACGACACGAACCAGGTAGGCGACGGGTCGGCGCTGCCGACTCCCTGCCACTGCTCGATGCTTGCCGGGCCCGCTGCTCGCCCCCGTCCCTTGCCGCCGCCGGAGCTGAACCGATAGCCCACGCCACCGGCGCCCACGTGGCCATAGGCGCGCCCTTTCGCCGAGACCCCGACGCGAGCCCCGCGCACGCCCACCGACGCGCCCACCGACGCGGCCACGCCGCTCTGGACACGTTCAGGCGTACCGGTCCGAGCTTGAACGACTTGCGGAACGAGAAGCCCACGACCTCTCGGGTTACGTGTGTGGGGACGGCGGCGGCAAGCCCGGGTGCGGTTCCGGTTTTTCGAACACGTTTGAGGGCGCGCCGTGTAGACGGCAGCCCGCGCGAACGCCACAGGCCGCCCGCGCGCGTGACTTGGCGTAGGGTCGCTCGGGATGACCATACGTATAGCCGTTCGGGTCCGAGCGCAGCGATCCCCCGAAGCCCACAGGGCGCAGCGCGCGCGCGTTCGCGGCCACCATCACGAACTCGACGAAGAAGCCGGGCTCGAGCGGCTGATCGAGCTTCGCGGCTCGACCGTCATTCCGCTCGGCCCGTGGAGTAGCCGGAGCACGGCGTTCACGGAGAGCCAGCTGCGAAGGGCGCGGCGCGAAGCCGAAACTCGGCGCGGGCGGTCTCGGACTTTGCGACGACTTTGAGGGCTTGGGCCTCCGTGAGCCAGTACTCGGTTCCGGCGCGGCCGCCGACGGCGGAGGTTTTCCCCGCCGTGGTGATAACCTCGAAAGTGTTGAGCTTTCCCTCTACATCACGAGTGGTGATGTTGAGCGCCTGCCCCATCGGTTTTGCCGCACCGCGCGGCAAATATCGGAATCCTCAGCTTTCCGTCTTTGACGAGGCGGTGGATCAGATCGCGGATTGCGCGCGCCCGCTCGTAGCCAAGGTGCTCCGCAAGCTCGAGATCGCGGACGCGCGGCTCAGTCTCTACGCGAACCTTTCGCAGCGTCCGCGACCTGCTCGATCATTCGAAGCAAGACGAACCAAGCGGCGATCGCGAGAGGCACCGAAGCCAGCGTCACGCCCGCGAAGCATGCGATGAAGAAAAACACACTCGCCCGGCCCTCAAGCGTGGATTCGGAAAGGGCCATCACGAACCCCAGGAGGGCACCGAGACCGAAGCCGATCACGCCCAGCAGGCCAGCTCGGAGCGCCCACAGCCTCGCTTTCTCGAGGGTCGTCTTCGGAGCCACTGTCAGCCAGGCTAGCAGCGCGCGGCGTGTAGGTGTCAATCGGCCGCACGCGACGGTTCAGCGGGCCATCCCCTCCATGTGCCGAATGTGTGTTCCTCGCGGTGGGCGCGGACAATCCGGCGTGGGACCTCATCCCGCTCGACTTCGACCGGATCGACTTCCAGCGCACGGCGGCCGTGATGGTCGCGTCCACGCTCGCGCTGGTGGAGAACGGGCCGCGGCTGATCGATGTCGTGCGGCAGAACGAGCAGGCCGAGGGAAGCGCGGTGGCGTCGTGAACGGCAGCACGAGCAGCTCCGCGAGCTCCTCACCTGGGGCCTGCACACCGACGACACGCCCGACGAGGATGGCGGCGCACGCTCGGGGTGCGGCTACGATGCAGTGCTGCGGAGGGCCGCGACCGTCCAGCTCAAAGCCATCGCGGTCGCTGCCTATCGCGCCTGGTGCGAGCGAGGCTCGACGTTCGAGGCAACCGTGCTCGAAAAGAGGGCGTCGTGAAGCGCGCGTCGAAGGAGCAGGCCCGGACGCCTCCCAGCGGTGCGCGTTCGAAGCCCACCACGACCGTGACGATCTCTCGCGCCGACTTCGAGCGGCTGATCGGGTTCGCGCGCCGCACCGGTCAAAGCCTTCACGACGAACTCGCCCAGCTGGACGGCGCTCTCTGGGAGCTGGCGGATCTCAATGGGGTCGCCTACGAGCCCTTCACCGAGCTCGCCCCGCGAGCCGCCAGGGCAGCGGAACGGGAGGCGGGCCGTGGCTAACCGCAACCCCAAAAGCGGCCCGATCGTGGACGCGCGCCGAGCGGTCTCGACGATCGACGAGAGCTCCTCGGAGGCCGAGCTGCGGCTTGCCGAGGAGCTGATCGCCGAGGGCTTGCAGTACGCCGAGGGGCAGCTGAAAGGGCTGCCCACGCGGGCCCGCTACCTGCGCGACGCCATCACCGAATTGACCGCCATGCGCGAGACGTTCGCTCGGACGTGGAGGCCGGTGGAGACGGAGGCGCCGGCGTGCGTCGGTCACCCGTGCTTCCGGCAGCCGCGCGCGTCCGAGGTCACGCGGGAAGCGCCGCCGGTGGTCAAGCTCGAGGCCTTCCGAAGCCGAAGGGAGCTACGACGATGATTCCGTGTAAGCTGTGCAGTCCCGACGCCGACAAGGGCGTGCCACCGTTGGACGCGGAAGGGAAGTTGCTCCGAGGTCTGAAGCAAGTCACCAAGACGAAGCGCAGCGACGTGACTTGGAGCAACAAGTACGGGGAGATAACCGCCCCAGGCGCGCACGGGGAGCGCTTGTACCGCTGCCAGGACTGCGGTGCGCTCTGGCGATTTCAGTTCGACACGACCACGAAGGAGTCGCGCATGGATCCCGTGTTGGTGTCGCTGCCGGGTGGCAAAGGTGGCTAGCAAGCGCGCCGCCGCCACCCGGAAGGGTAAGAGCGCGAGCAAGGCGGCACCGCGGAAGGCCGCCCGGGCGCCGAACACCGAAGCGCCCGAGGTGGACGCCGAAGCGCTCGCCGCCCGGGCACGGGACCTCGCTCTCGCGTTCCGCGCCAAGCTTCTGGACCGCGATCCCGAGCTCGCCAGGGAGTTCGCCATAGTCCTGAGGGCCCACACGGCCGTCATGGTGGCGTTGATTGCCGGCGAGGTGGCGGACCTCAGAAGCGAGATCGGGTGAGACGCGCCGATCCGTGGGCTCCGTTCTTCGCGAAGACGCGACGGTTCGAGAAGCGCCTGCGGGCGCTCGATCCGCGTCTCGCGAAAGACTACGTCGCCGTGCTCGTGAGCTTCGTCGAGGCGCTCGAGCGCTCACGGGAGGCGTCGCTGGAGCGCGGCATGCGGGAGGCGTTCGGACAGCTCACCGAGCGCTTGGAAGGCGTGCAAGCGAGGCAGGGGCGGGCGCTGGGGAGCGCCGTCGGCAGCCCCTCCCTGCCCCGCCAGCGCACGCGAGCGAAGGCCGTCGAGCCGAGCGCCGAGCTCGAACCAAGACGCGCGGATCGCGCCGCCAGCGCGGCTCGGCGGCGGGCACTGGCATCAGGTACCCGCAAGGTGCCCGGCCTTGAAGCAGCGTCCGAGGCCGCCGTGATTGAGGTACCCGCATCGGTACCCGCAACCACTCCGCTCGGGAGGCCCGATCGCGAATCGAGCCTGGTTGCTGGTGCCAAAGGTCGGACTTGAACCGACGACCCCACGCTTATGAAGCGCGTGCTCTAACCAGCTGAGCTACTTTGGCCGAGGGGCGCGGAATATGAAGGGCGAGCGCGATCGGTGTCAAGGCTTGTCCGACTCGGGCCGGAGGCGCGGGACCCCTGCCGGCTTTTCGGCCGAGTCCGGTCGCGAGCGGAGCGGTTTCAGGCGAGATCGAAGCGGCGGCGGGTGTTGGCGGTCGTGTGCTGCGACAGCTCCTGAAGCGAGATGCCGCGCAGCTCGGCGACGCGGGCCGCTGTGTGCACCAGCAGCGAAGGCTCGCAGGGCTTGCCGCGCACGGGGACGGGAGCCAGGTACGGGCTGTCCGTCTCGAGCAGGATGCGCTCCAGCGGCGCCCAGGCCGCGACCTCCTGAATCGCGCGTGCGCTCTTGAAGGTCACGATGCCGGAGAAGGACAGGTCGAAGCCGAGGTCGAGGGCGCGCTCGGCGAAGGCCCGATCTTCGCTGAAGCAATGGATGACCCCGCCCACCTCGCGGGCGTCCTCGGACGTCAGCAGCTCGAGCGTCTCGAGCGGCGCCTCACGCGTGTGGATCACGAGCGGCTTTCGGGTTTCGCGGGCCAGCGCGATCATCCGCGCAAACACCTCGCGCTGCACGTCCCGCGGCGAGTGGTCGTAGTGGTGGTCGAGCCCCACCTCCCCGAGGGCTTTGACTCGGGGGTGCGCCAGGTATTCGCGCAACAGGGCCTCGAGCGGAGCGTCGAGGCTCGTGGCGTCGTGCGGGTGCACGCCGACGGTGGCCCAGACGGCCGGGTCGGACTCGGCGGCAGCTACGGCTTCGCGCATCGCCGCAGCTCCCCCCACTCCGATGCAGACGAAGCCTTCGACGCCCGCTGCCCGGGCGCGCTCGAGCGCCGCCGCCTGGGCATCCCCCGGGAAGTATTGAGAGTCGAGGTGGCAGTGCGAGTCGAACCACATGGCAACCCTTGCTAGCGCTCTCGTCCCGGCGAGGCCAGCAGCACGAAAGCTCCGACCGCGAGGAACGCTCCGAGCACGAGCAGCTCCCGGAACTCGATCGAAGACGCCAGCAGGCCGACCGCACCGAGCGCCAAGAGCGCGGGTGCGACGTAGCTCGGGGTGAGGCCGTGCGCGCGCCGGAGCGAAAGCCAGATCAGCGACGCCGACGCCGCGACGTACTGGATGAGCACCGCCGAGCTCGACAGCACGAACAAGGATTCGAGGCTCTCGAGCGAGCCGAGCAAGACCACGGCGAGCAACGTGGCGAGCAGCGCTGCGCTCGGAACCCCGCGTGGGTTCACCTGGCCCAAGAAGCCGAGGGCGTTGCGCTGTTCACCAAGAGCGGCGATGTAGCGCGGGGTCATCACGACCATGCCGAAGGCGATGCCGAGCGCCGATACGCTGGCGCCGACGGATACGACGCGTGCGACCCAGCTCGACCCGGAGCCGCCGAGCACGGCCGCCGCCTCCCCGAGCGGCGCCGATGCGCCGCCGAGGGCGGGCAGCGCGCGGACACAAGTGAGCTGAATCGCCGCGTACAACGCGGCGGCGAAACACAGCGCGCCGAAGGTGGCGATGGTCAGCGTGTGGCGCCCGCCGCGGACCCTTCCGGAGAGAACCGGCACGACCTCGAACCCCTGCAGGGGGAACAGCGCGACGAGCAGCGCTCTGCCCCAGGCGGGCGCCACGGAATCCCCCGCCGTCGGCCGCTCGAGCGCCACGCTTGTGACGGCGAGTCCGAGCACGAGCAGCAAGCCCAGCGGCACGAGCTTGACGATCGTGAGCGCGTTCCAGACCCAGGCGCTCGGGCGCAGGCCGGCGAACGCGACCGCCGAGAGCGCGACGGCGCAGAGCACGACCCAGCCCGCTCGCCCGCCGGGCAACGGGAAACCCGCTGCGAGCTGGGAGGCCACCCCCGCAAACACGGCCGCGGTGCTGATCAACGCCGCAACTCCGGCTACCCAGCCCACGATCCAGCCGGCCTTCGCGCCGAAGGCGCTGCGCGCCCAAACGTAAGGCCCGCCGTCGACGGGCAACGCGCGCCCCAGGAAGGCCGCCGTGAGCGCGACGGGGGCGAGCAGGAGCGCCGTCAGGGGGTACGCGAGCGCGCCCGCCGGGCCCGGAACCAGGGCGGCCACTGCCCCCGGCGTGAAAAAGATGCCGACCCCGACGATGCCGTTCACGCCCAGGGCGAACAAGGACCCGAGCCCCACCGTGTTCGGCCGTGCGTCGGTGGGCGCGGGCGCGGTCACGTGAGCAGCTGGTGAAAGCGTTCGCGGATCAGCGCCGCGGCGGCGTCGCCGGCAGAGCTGCTCTCGTAGCCGAAGCGCTGATAGAGCTCGTTGGCGGCTCGATCGGCGGCCGTGCGGCGCGCTTCGTTCAGGCCGGCGCCCTCCTCGCGCAGCAAGATCACGACGTCCCGGCACAGCTTGGCGACGAGCGTGCGGCGCTCGGCGAACGCGGCCTCGCGCAAGCGCCGCAGGTGACCGGCGAACACCTGAGTGTGGTCGATCGGGCGGCCTGGGTGATCGATGGCCCAGGCGGCGATCGTGCCGATCAGGGAGTGCCGGAAATCGGCCGGCTCTTCGCTGTTGCCGAGCAGCGTCTCGACCTCGCGCATCATGCGCTCGTCGGGATCTTCGTACTGGCCCGTCACGGCGTTGCGGATCTTCTCGCCCTTCACCCAGAAGCTGACGTGCGTGACGTAGCGATCGAACAGGTCGTTGTAGCGGGACTCGTCCACCAGGCCGCTCGCGATCCGGAACTCGTCTTCGAACGAGTCTAGCAAGCGATCGCGGATCGCGCGCCGGAACAGCGCGTGATCGTGGTAGCCGCCCGGCAGCTTCTCCTCCTGCAGGAACGCGTACTCCTGCGGGCGTTCGCAGAGCGCGTCGAGCTCTTCCAGCACCGCCAGCGGGGAAAGGCACGAAAACCGCGGATTCTGAGCGGCGTCGAGCAATACGGTCCGCATCTCGCGCGGGCTCGCGCCGACGCTCCCTTCGTAAATCGGATAGGACTCGCTCTCGCGGTACAGCGCCTCGATCGCCGACCTCAGCAGCTTCCGCGAGTCGTCTTCGAGGCGGAGCGGGGGCGTCCCCGTCGCGTACAGGTCCATCTTCTCGACCGCGGTGAGCTCGCCCACGAGCTCCCGCAGGTTGCCCTCGTAGCGCTCGCTCACCGGTCGCCGCATGCGCGTCAAGACCGCGAACATGGCCGCCATTTGCGTGGCGTGCGGCGCGACGTGGGTGCGCACCTGCGGCGCGATCTGCGCGTCGTAGATCGCCTGCTCGTCGAGCCAGCTGAGCAAGTAGGGGGCGCGCACCAGCTCGAGCCGGCCGCGAAAGCTCTCGAACTCCGGGTGCTCGTGGAACGCCGAGAGGTGCGCCTCGTTGCCGCTCGCGAGCATCACACAGTTCACGTGGAGGCTCTGGGAGCGGAGCGCCACCTCGCCGGTCTCGGCGGTGATCTGCAGGTATTTGAAGGCGTCGAGCGGGCGCTTCAAGATGTCCGAGAACTCGAGCAGGCCGCCGGCGGCATCCACCAGCTCCCCGAAGGCCTCGAACAGCGTCACCGCCTGCAACGCCGAAGGCAACGCGCCGAGGCTGCGGTCGGCGGTGATCTGACGTTCGCCGGCGTCTACCGACAGCTGCGGCCCGAGCGAGACCGCGCCCACGCGGTAGCGCCGCGAAATGAAGTAGCGCTCGACCTGTACGTGCCGCAGCACCTGCTCGAGCGAACCGTCGTAGGTGCTGAGCAGGGACTCGAATACCTGACGGCTCTTGTGGGACAGCTCACCGCGCAGCACCCAGGAAGGCGGCGGCTCCTTCGAGCCCGCGTCCGCGTACATGCGCTCGAGCAGCCGCTTGCGCTCGGTGCGTGGCAGCAAGAACAGCGGATGATCCCGGACTTCCATGAACAGCCGCGCGTCGATGTCCTCTTCGGGCAAATGCGCGAAGCTCTCCTCGCGCGAGAGCACCGGGCTCGAGCGCTTGCCGCCGAAGCCGATCGCGCCGCGCACCGTCTTTTCGTTGGGGAATACCCAGTGAAAGCGGTAGAGCGAGCCCTCGTCCTGCATCGAATAGTGCTCGAGCGCGCGCATGATGCAGGCGGCGACCGTGCTCTTTGCAGAGCCGTTCGGGCCGTGGAGCAGCACCACGCGGTTGGGCCGCCCCTCGCGCACGAAGTTGCTGAGCGCGCGGTAGATCTCGCCCTGGACGGCTTCCTGACCGATCAAGGCCTCGCGCCGCGACTCGTGCTGTTCGAGGAACGGCAGATCGAAGAGGCGGAACCGCGTCAGCTTTCCCCAGGGGCGCTCGACCGTCTCGCGCCCGTAGTGATCGAAGGCGTCTCGCAGATACCAGGCCGCGTCGCGCGAGTGCCGGAGCGGATCGCTCCCGAACAGCTCGAGGTACTCCTGAAAGCTGAGGAGCCTCCTGCCCTGCTCGAACTCGCGCTGCACGCGCTCGGCGATCTCCCGCAGGTCGTCGACGATGCTCATCGTCCCAGGATCCTACACCGACCGCGGGCGCCCGCATCCCCGCATATTTGCCGGCCCCCTGTCACGGTCACGCCCTCGACAGTCTTGTCCCGAGCAGATCACGATCTGCACCAGCTACCCCAACTAGGAGAAAATCCGGCGAGGCGCGGGCTGGCATCTATCAGCACGGACGCACAGCCTGTCAGTCAGCGAAACCCCAGACAAAATCGCGGCTATTTCGACTGAACTTCGAGCGAGAGGTCGCGCTTCTCGATCAGACACTTGTCGTCGGTGCAGACCGAGAACTGGAGCACGCCCGCGATCGTGTGCTTGCCGGCGGCCGCGGGAGTGAACCCGACCGCCATCGTCATCCGCTGCTTCTCGAGCTTGGCGGCGTCTTTGGCGACGACGGGGTTCGGAAACTGGAGCCCCGCGGTCTCCTTCAGCTTGAACTTGTAGGGGTACTTGTCGTTCACGTGGAACGGCGGCTTCGCGTCGAGCGTGATCGTGGCCTCGCCGGGCTTGCCGGTCTCGTACTCGGGCTTGCCCACGAAGTTGAGCTCGAAGCTTTCATCGGAGACGCGGCTCGCGGCCTGCGCCGAGGCGGACGACGGCTCGGCGCCCGCGGGCAGGGCGGGCTTGCCCGTGGCTGCGGCCGGCTGCGTCGGTCCCGCAGGCTGGGCGGCTGGGGGCTCCGCCGCGGCCAGAGGAGCCGCAGCAGCGCGCGGCTCTTCAGCGGCCTTCGGCACCTCCTTGTTGCAGGCAGTGGCGAGAACGAGAACGGCGAGCGCAACGGTCGGAGCGGTCATCGCGCCGAAAACCTAGCACACGAGTTTCGGCTCAGCGAAACACCCACACGAGCAGGAAAAGAACCACTCCGGCGGCCAGGGCCATTCCGATCACGGTGCCCGTGGCGCGTTTCTTCGGGATCGCGCGCGCGAGCATCGAGGGCCGGGTCAACACCCGGCGGTCTCGGGGCATTCCCTCGACGCGCAACGATTGCGGCGGTTCCGAGTCCCCGAGCGCCCCGCGCTCGTTGAAGAAATCCGACGTCGGGCTGACGCGCGAACGGGACGCTGCGCGCGAATCCGCGGCGCGCTCGGCGACCTCCGCCGCCAGATCCTTCTCGTGACGGACCGCCCACTCGAGGTGTCCGCCTTCGAGGCCGTAGGCTTGACCGACCGCGTCGGCGAGCGCTCCGGCGGTGGCGGTGCGCTGTTCGGGATCCTTGCGAAAGGCCTTGGTCAGCGCGAAATCGAGCGCGCGCGGCACTTCGTGCTTCTGCCCTCCGGCAGCCGAGCTCGCGGGCTCGGGCTCCTGCGTCAGGATCTGGAGCAGCGTGGCGGGCCCGTTCTTGCCCTGAAACGGCACGCGACCGGTGACGCACTCGTAGACGATCGCGGCGAGCGCCCACACGTCCGCGCGCCGGTCCAGCGTATCGAGCCCCTGGGCTTGCTCGGGCGCCATGTAATACGGCGAGCCGATCGTGGTGCCGAGCATGGTGAGCTTCTTGGCGTTCTCGGCGTTGTCCTTGACCGAGCCGAAATCCAGGATCTTGGCGATGTCACCGTCGCGTTGCTGGCAGAGGAAGAGATTGTCCGGCTTCAGGTCTCTGTGAACGAGGTTCTGCGCGTGCGCTGCGTCCATGCCGATCGCGACCTGGCTCAGCATCCGCAGCATCCGCGCGGGAGCGACCGTGCGCTCGCGCTTGAGCGTGGCGCGTAGCTCCTCCCCGTAGAGAAACTCCATCACGAGCGCGTAGCTGTCGTCGGCGGTAGCCTGAAAATCGAGGACCTCGACGACGTAGTCGTGGGGCAGCGCGCGGCTGACGGCGAACTCGCGCTTGAAGCGCTCGACCGCCACCTCGTCCCCCGCGATCTCCGGATGCAGAATCTTGAGAGCGACGCTGCGGCGCTGCTGGAGATCGAGCGCTTCGTAGACGCGCCCCATGCCGCCGTCGGCGACGACGCGCCGGATCTCGTAGCGCTGGCAAACGAGCTCGCCGATGCGACGGTCGTGCTCGCTCGGCGGGGCCGGCATCTGGGTGGCGCTGCCGAGCGGCCCGCCGTCGACGGGGCAGAAGCCGGCGTCGTCCGGGTAGAGCCGACCGCACGCCGCGCAGGCTTTCATGGACCTCGGGGCGGCTATGCCGGCTCGGGCGGGGTCTCGGGCTCGTTGGCTTGCGCGGCGCGGAAGTAGAGGATGCGGTTGCAGCTCGGGCACTGCCCGAACTCGTCGCCGCGAAGCAGCTTCTGGAACAGCATCGGCTGGAGCTGCATGTGACAGGCGCTGCACGTGCCGTTGCTGGTGTGAGCGATGGCCGTGCCCTTGCGCTTCCGGATCATCTCGTAGCGGCGGAACAGCGGGCCTTCCACGCGCTTCACCAGGCCTTCACGCTCGGCCGTCTTCTCCGCCAGAGCCTTCTCGGTCTCGGCGAGCCGGCCCATCACGTCGCTCTGGCTTTCACCGAGCTCGCTGGCGAGGGTGCCGCGCTCACTGTTCACGCTCACCGACTCTTCGCGTGCCTGGCCGATCAGCCCTTCGATGCGCTCGATGTCCTGCTCCCGATCGCGGTACAGCTTGCGCAGCTCTTCGAGCTCGCGCTGGGCGGCGTTGGCTTCCCGCTCGGTGCGACAGCGCGACAGCTTCTCTCGTGAGCGCTCGATCTGCATCGACATCTGACGGAGCTCGCCCATCAGGTCGTTGCGCGTGCGCTCCATCTCTTCGGTGCTCTTCTTGCTGCGTTCGAGCCGTTCGTCCAAACCCGCCAGGTGGCTCTGCTTGCCGCGGAGCGCCTCGCGCTCCTGCGTCAGCGCGTCGTTCAAGTCTTTAAGCTCTGCGTCGATGCGGGCGAGGGCCTCGAGCGCGTCGATTTGCGGGTGAATAGTCACTTTGCGGTTGGGCTCCTTGGGACCGAGATACGACTAAGCAGCGTGCCACCGAGCGCGGCGGGCGCACACGAATGCAGTGGGCCCACCTGGGTTCGAACCAGGAACAGCCCGGTTATGAGCCGGGGGCTCTGACCGATTGAGCTATGGGCCCGGGAGGTCCGCGCAACGCGCGGTGCGCGGACGTGGAGGCCGTCGATAACGATGCCCGAGGGGGCAAGAGGAAGGCCGAGCACGGCGCGGAAGGCTAGTCGAACAATCCCCTGCCGGCAACCGGGAGTACCGTGAAACCCCTGGTTTCGCGGCGAGCAGCGCCCCGGGCGGCGGCTCGCTCCTGCAGTCGCGGTCACGACCGGCCGATGGTTCAGGTGATCCTGGCTGATCGGAGCGCGCCCGGACTCCGGTCGCGG
>JAICQO010000122.1 GCA_025937835.1 Polyangiaceae bacterium | reverse complement strand
TCGAGGTGATGGATGCTGGGGTTGCCGTGGAGCAGCGCCGCGGGGTGCGAGTCGCGGTGCACGTTGCAGGCGCCGTCTTCGTAGCGGTCGCCGTACGGGAAGGCGCGGCGAGCCTCGCCGCGGCACGCCGTGAGCCACTCCGCGTAGCTACAGAGCCGCTTGCCCGCCCGCTCGCAGACCTGCTTCGCCACGATCCCGCTCAGGTAGCCGCTCGGGATCACGTTGACCCTCGCACGAGCCGCCGCTTGGAAGTCGGACTCGAGCTGAAACGGCGGCGGCGACGGCAGCTCGGGCGCGCCCTTGCGCGCGCTGATCGCTCGGTAACGCGTGAAGCTCGCGCGGGTCTGACCGCGCGTCGGGTGATAGTAGGGAGAAAGCGCTTGCGACGAGCGCAAGTCGAACAGCTCCACCTCGTAGCGATCGATACAGAACTCCCCGCGCACATCGACCATCTCGGCGGGACAGCGCCCGGTCTGCATCGGCGGCGCGCCGGGCAGCAAGCCCCCTCCGACCGGCGGCGGCAGCTCCGCTTCGGCCGACGGCACGTACAGGAGCTCCGGCGGCGGCGTTGGAGCGCTCGGCGCGGGCTGGCGCGCCGGAGCACGCTGTTTCTCGTCCGGTTCGCCGCGCGAGCAGGCCACACAGAGCCCGACCAACGCAGCCGTCACCGAACGGCGCGACAAGGCTACTTGCCGCGGTAGACGATAAGTCCGTGAGTGAGGTCGTACGGCGAAACCGCGACGCGCACGCGGTCGCCCGGCAGCACGCGGATGTGATGGCGGCGCATGCGACCGGAGAGCTGCGCGCGCACGATGGCGCCGCCCTGGTCGACCTTGATGTTGTACTGGCCGCCGCCCAAGGCGTCTTGAATCACGCCTTCCATCTCGAGAAGATCGCCTTTACTCATCGAATATCGACTGTGTCCTGGCTCGGTTGCCCACCCTCCGGGCACTCCGGGGGCTCGGGCGCGCGGGAAGCTGACATAGTCGCCCCCCCGAAGCAAGGCCCCGAGACCGGCCGCTCGGGATCCGGCCGCTGGCTCGGCGGGCGCGCGGCCGCGCGAGAGGGTGGTATGCCTGGCCCCGCGGCAAACCCGATGTTCAAAGCCACGCTCTTCGACTTCAACGGCGTGCTCGTCGACGACGAGTCCGTCCACCTGGCAGCGTTTCGCGACGCGCTCGCGCCGCTCGGCATCGGCCTGACGGACGAAGCGTACGTCGAGAAGTACCTCGGCTACGACGACCGCGGGGCCTTCACGGCGTTGCTCGAGGACAACGGGCGAGAGGTCGTCGAAGCCGAGGTCGAGCGGCTGATCGAAGCCAAGCGCCCGCTGTATCTGGCTCGCGCGCGTCAGAACCTCCCGACCTTCGCGGGTGCCGCGGACGCGCTCCGCCGCCGCGCCGCGGCCGGGCCGATCGTGATCGTCTCGGGCGCGCTCCGGGACGAGATCGAGCTCGGACTCGAAGTGCTGGGCGTGCGCGAGCACGTGAGCGCGATCGTGAGCGCCGAAGACACGCGCGTTGGCAAGCCGGACCCCGAAGGCTACCGGCTCGGCCTCGCTCACCTCAGCGCCGCGCTCGGCGAAGAGGGCGCCCGGCGCGCGATCGTGATCGAAGATTCCCTCGCGGGTATCGACGCCGCGCGCGCCGCCGGGCTCACCTGCGCGGCGGTGGCGCACACTTACCCCGCCGCGGAGCTCGAGGCGCGCGGTGCGGCGCTCGTGGTGCCGAGCATCGCCGAGCTCGACGAAGCACGGCTCGGCAGCGTGTATCGAAGGCTCTATGCCTGAGCCGCGGCGTCTGGGCGGCTCTCTGCTGCTCGCGGCCGCGTTCGTCACCTCGAACGGGGCCGGCGATCCGGCTGGGCCCGAGGCGTTTCCGAAGGCCGCGCTCCAGCACGAGAACGTTTTCCACGAACGCGGGCTCGGCGCGCTGCGCGGCGTGACGATCGGCCCGATCGAGAGCTCCTTGCATCGCGACCGCGGCTACGGTTCCAAGGCTTTCCTCCGCACGCTCGACGAGGTGCAGCGGCTCGGCGCATCCTGGATCAGCCTGACCCCGTTCGGCCGGGTCGCGGATCTGTCCCCGACCGGCGTGGCCATGACCTTCGAAGCTCCGTACACCGAGAACCGGCGGGCGCTGTCGCGAGCGGTGGCGCAGGCGCACGCGGCCGGGCTCAAGGTGCTGCTCGTGCCCCACCTGTGGGTCGAAACCGGCGCGTGGCGCGGCGAGATCGATCCGGGCAGCCCGGCGGCGTGGGAGCGCTGGGCGCGCGGCTACACGGCCTTCGTACGCGAGTGGGCGGCGTTCGCCCAGGAGAGCGGCGTGGATCTGCTGGCCGTCGGGGTCGAGCTCCGGAGCTGGGTCACGAACGGCTTCGCTCCGAGCTTCAGCGACGTCGTGCGCGAGGTGCGCTCCGTTTACGGCGGCCCCCTCACCTACGCCGCGAACTGGGACGACGCCGAAGACACGGTGATCTGGGGCGAGCTCGACCTGATCGGCGTGAACGCGTTCTTCCCGCTCACGGAGACCGAAAACGCGACGCCGGCGGAGCTCGCGAAGGGCGGCCGCGCCGTGGCCGAACGCGTGCGGGCGCTGGCCGAGCGCTGGCACAAGCCCGTCGTCTTCACCGAGTTCGGCTACACGACGCGCAAGGATCCGGCGCTTCGCCCGTGGGAGTGGCCGGACCACATGAAGAACGTCGTGGTCGATCAGGTCGCGCAAGCGGACGCTTACTCCGCGTTGCTCGCGGGCGTGATCGAGGAGCCGTGGTTCGCCGGAGCCTTCGTCTGGCGCCTCTACTCCGACCCGGACGACATGTCGCAAGAGTCGGAGTGGGGTTTCTCCCCGCGCGGCAAGCTAGCCGAGCTGGTCTTGCGCGACGCCTTCGCCGCGCATTGGGCGGCCGACGGCAAGCGGCCGCTCGGCACGTCGTTGGTGAGGTACACGGCCGAGCGGATCGGCATCTATTGATGCGGCACCGATTCGTTCAATCGAACGAATAGTTGAACGTCGAGCCCTCGGCGCCGACGTGCACGCGCTTGACCGGGTTGCCGGCGAGCGTACGCAGCAAGAGCTCGCGGCTGACCTCGGGCAAGAGCGTGTTGGTGAGCACCGCGTCGATCATGCGTCCGCCGCTCTCGAGCTCGGTGCAGCGGCTGATGATCAGGTCCACCACCGACTGATCGTAGGTGAAGGGCACGCCGTAGCGCTCGGTGACGCGCTTCTCGATGCGCGTGAGCTGCAGGCGCACGATGCTGCCCAGCATCTCGTCGCTGAGCGGGTAGTAGGGGATGGTCACGATGCGGCCGAGCAGCGCTGCCGGGAACACCTCGAGCAGCGGGCCACGCAGGGCCTCGGCGACGGCCGCCGGATCGGGCTTGTTGGGGCCCGAGCACAACTTCATGATGAGCTCGCTGCCGACGTTCGAAGTCAGCAAGATCACCGTGTTCTTGAAGTCGACCTTGGTGCCCTCGCCGTCCTCCATCCAGCCCTTGTCGAAGACCTGGAAGAAGATCTCGTGCACGTCGGGGTGCGCCTTCTCGACCTCGTCGAGCAACACCACGCTGTACGGCCTGCGCCGCACGGCCTCGGTGAGCACGCCGCCTTCACCGTAGCCGACGTAGCCGGGAGGCGCGCCCTTCAGGGTCGACACGGTGTGCGACTCCTGGAACTCGCTCATGTTGATGGTGATGACGTTCTGCTCGCCGCCGTACAGGGCTTCGGCGATCGTGAGCGCGGTCTCGGTCTTGCCGACGCCGGAGGGCCCCGCCAGCATGAACACGCCGATCGGCTTGTTCGGGTTTTCGAGGCCGGCGCGCGCCGTCTGGATGCGCCGCGCGATCATCTCGAGCCCGTGGTCCTGACCGATCACGCGCCGGGCGAGGATGTCCTTCAGCTTGAGGACGTTCTCGATCTCGTTCTTGACCATTCTGCCGGTCGGAATGCCGGTCCAATCCGCGACGACCGTGGCGATGGACTGCGCATCGACCGTCGGCAAGATCAGCGGATTTTCGGCCTGGAGCTGGAGCAGCTCGGCGTCGAGCCCCTTGAGCTCCGCGAGCAGCGCCTCGCGATCGATCGGAGCTTTCGGGGCTGCCACGGGCTCTTCCCCGTCCGAGCCCGCCGCGGCGGGAGCGTCGGCTTCGCGCAGATCGGCGCGGATCGCGAGGATCCGGTCGACCAGCGCCTTCTCCGAACGGAAGCGCGACTCGATCTCGCCGAGGCGCTTCTTCTCCGTGGTGAGGGCGGCCTCGACGTCTTCGGCGCGGGTGCCCGTGTCGATGCCAATCTGGCGCTCGCGGCCGATGATGCCGAGCTCTTGTTCGAGCGCCTCGATCCGGCGACGCGAGTCCTCGAGCTCGGGCGGCACGGCGTGCTGGCTCACGGCCACGCGCGCGCAAGCCGTGTCGAGCAGGCTGACGGCCTTGTCGGGGAGCTGCCGGTCCGGGATGTAGCGCTTCGAGAGCTTGACCGCGGACTCGAGCGCCTCGTCGAGCAGCTGCACCCGGTGGTGACCCTCGAGCACGCTCGCGGTGCGGCGCAGCATCAAGATCGCGCGCTCTTCACTCGGCTCCTCGACCTTCACCACCTGGAAGCGGCGGGTCAGCGCCGGATCCGGCTCGATGAACTTCTTGTATTCGGCCCAGGTCGTGGCCGCGATCGTGCGCAGCTTGCCGCGCGCCAGCGCCGGCTTCAGCAGGTTCGCCGCGTCGCCCGTGCCTTGCGCGCCGCCCGCGCCGATCAGCGTGTGGGCCTCGTCGATGAACAGGATGATCGGCTTGGGCGAGGCCTGGACCTCGTCGATCACCTGCCGCAAACGGCCCTCGAACTCGCCCTTCATGCTGGCGCCGGCTTGCAATAGGCCGATGTCGAGCACGCGCAGGCTCACGTCCTTGAGCTGCGGCGGCACGTCGCCCGCGGCGATGCGCTGGGCAAAACCCTCGACGACGGCGGTCTTGCCGACACCCGCTTCACCCGTAAGGATGGGGTTATTCTGGCGGCGGCGCAGCAAGATCTGCACGATCAAACGGATCTCTTCGTCGCGGCCGACGATAGGATCCATCTCGCCCTTCCTGGCGCGCTCCGTGAGATCGATCGAGAACTTGGCGAGCGCCTCCTGCTTGCCGAGCGCCGCCGGAGCCATGCTCGCGGCGTCCCCCCCGGCTTGCGCCGCTGCGGCGGCCGCGGCCGCTCGCGACGTCTTGGCTTCGGGAGAATCGCCGAGCAGCGACTCGAACTTGTCGACGATCTCGTCGAGCTTCAGCTTGGTGAACTCCTTCGAGATCGCGAACAGGGCGTTCTTCAGGTTGTGCGTCTTGAGCCAGCCCACCACCAGGTGCCCGGTGCGCACCTCGACCGCGCCGAACTGCAGCGAGGCGTAGACCCAGCCGCGCTCGACGGAATCTTCGACCTGAATCGACAGGTCCGAAACCGAGGTCGCGCCGCGCGGCAGCTTGTCGAGGGACTCCGTCAGGTCGCGCGCCAGCCGCGCCGAGTCGATCTGGAAGTGCCGGAGCAAACGCAGCAGATCCGAGTCCGCGACCTGCAGCAGCTGATGCAGCCAGTGCGCGAGCTCCACGTACGGGTTGCCGCGCATCTTGCAGAACAAGGTGGCGCTCTCGATGGCCTTGTAGCCGAGCTCGTTCAGTTTTCCGAATAGCGTGGCACGACTGATCTCAGCCATCTTTCACTCCTCGATCCAGTTTTCCCGACCTGACCCGGGAACTACCCTAACCCAGTCTCCGGCCCCTGACGCGGCCTTTTCGCTGATCACGCGCGGGCCACCGGCCGGGCAGCGTCGGCGCCTGCCGCGGTCCGCTGCACCCCCCGTTGCTGGGCGGTCGCGACGCGACCCGTTTGGTGGGACGTGGGGTCGACGATCACGTCGGACACCACGTTCGCGCCGTGACCTTCGCCGACCAGCGAGTCCCAACCCAAACGGCCGTGGTGACCGAGCCTGATTTGACTCGCGGCGAACGGCGCGGGGATCAGGCGCACGTCCCACGCCAGCTCGTCACCCGTGTAGTTGCGCACGAGCGCCTCGAGCCGCTCGAGGCTGGGCGTGCCTGGCAAGAACCGCAGGAAATCCGGGCGAGAAAGCGGCCCGAGCGCGATCCGAAACTTGTGGTTCCGATCGTAGACTCGACCGCCCAGCACGGTGGTGCGACCGAGCCGGCTCACCTCCGGGGAATGCCCGAGCATGAAGCGGCTGTCCGCGGGGACCTCCAGCCATTGCCCGATGAACTCCTCGATCTCCACCGGCAGCTCGAAGAAGCTCGACACGACCGCGCGCAGACCGGCGGCGCTCTTCGGTGACGCGGCGAGCAGGGCGGCGTACTTGAGCTTGGCGCGATCGGCCCAGGCATCGCGCTCGAGCAGCGCATCCCCGCCGAGGCCGCACAGCGAGGCGACCTGCGCGCGGAACCGATCGGTCTCGGGCCGGTCGAAGGTCGCGGTCGGGCGCGTGAGCGACCACGCACGGTGGAACAGCGTGAACATCCGGTGGTGGAAGATGTCGGCGAACGCCACCAGCGTGCGATCCCCGGCGTGCCGCATGCGCTCGCGCACGTACTCCGTGAGGTGCAGCGGCAGCGGGCCCTGCGGGCCGAACAGGCCGAAGAACGCGACGCGCAAGCGCCCGGGCTCGTCGCCCGCCGGTGCTTCGAAGGACTCGACGGCGGACGGAGCGAACGCGAGCGACGGCTCCTGACCGAGGCGCACCGGCTCTTCGCTGGGCTTCGCGGCCTCGCCCCAGCGCGGCAGCTCGCGGAACGCGCACTCCAGCCTGCGCATGGCCTGGTGGAAATCGAAGCCGTAGGGCGCTTCGACCAGGCCGCGCACGCGCGCTAGACGATCGGCCGTCGTCCCGGCCTCGCCGGCCATCGCATGATCTCCCCGCGCTGCGTGGTCTTGAGCACGGTTTCGGTGAACGAGTTCAGAGACACGTACTTGTTGAAGAAGCGATCCAACACGGCGCCGAGCAGGAACACGCTCGCGCCGTCGAACGAGCGCTCGTCGCACTCCACGCTGACCTCGAGCCCGCGCCCGAAGCTCATCGGACCGTCGCCGGGCAAGCGCCGCGTGATCGGCGCGCTCGAGATCGAGCGCACGCCCTCGATCTCGCGCCGCGAGCTGGCGGAGCCGATGTCACCGTACAGGTGCAAGAGCTCGCGCAGCGCGGCTGCGCCCTCGCCGTCCTTGCCGTCGGTGATCGACAGGTAGTTCAAGGACAGGTGGTTCACGAGCCGCCAGGAGGTGCCGCCGAAGGCGTGGGAGGCGCGCGGCTCGGAGGGACCCGCGACGCAGCGGATCGACTCGACGGGCGCGCCCGATTCGAGCGTGAAATCGGTCTTGCCCGTCCCGACGCTCATCTCGAGCGGCAAATCGCGGTTCGTGCACAGGGCGCCGACCGCGAGCTGCTTCAGGTCGTGGCGGTAAGGCCCCTCGTCCCCGTCCACGAGCGACAGAAACACCTCTCCGCCCGGGTAGTTCGAGCGCGGCCCGCCCACGCGGCGCGAGGAGCTCAGGCGCTGCTGGCGGTGCACCACGTAGTAGGCGGCGTTCTCGTCGTGCGCCGTGCGCTCGGTGCACTCGTAGAAGGACTGAAACTCGCGCTGCGTGCTGGCGCTCGTGCCGAAGCCGATCACCTCGGTGACCGAGTGCACCTCGAAGTCGAGCGGCCGCGTGCGATCGGGCACCACGTGGTACTCGTTCTCGCGATCGCTCAGGTGAATCCGGTCGGTCTTGCGCGGAAATAGATTGACCGCCGGCGTGCAGAACAACTCGAAGTTCTCGGGCGCGATCAACGGTTCGATCGAAAGGTCGTGCCGATCGAGCAAAATGCAGATCTCGAACTCCGACGTGGGACAGTTGCGAACGCCGGACGCAAGCTCCGCGAGCTCGATGAACAAGAAGCGCGCCGGCAGGGCGAAGTACTCCTGCAAGAGCCGGTAACCCTGGAACGAGCGCGGCCCGTAGGGCAAGAGCGCCTCCTCGTCCTCGAAGCCGACGGGGCGCACCGGATCCTGGGTCACGAACCCGAGCCGCGCGCCGTTTCCGTCGCGCAGTACCAGCCCCAGCGCGCCGCCGCGGATGAGCTCGTAGAGGCGCATCCCGAGCTGCTCGGCGCCGCGCAAGAACAGCGGCAACCGCTCGAGCGCCAGCGTCGAGAACGGCGTGCCGTTCACGGTCTGAAAGCGCAGCCGCACCGCGCCGCGAACGCGCTTGCGGCTCGGCAGCGTCAGATCGCCGAGGTCCCCGGTGAACGACGAATGCGTGGCGGAGACCAGCTCGATCGGCCAGAGATCGACGTCGTGCGCCGTGCGGTACTCGCACGCGGTTTGCTCGCCGCGCGCCAGGTTCGCGCGCAGCGCAGACCCGCGCGGGACGCGGAAGCCGTCGGTCAGCACGCCTTGCTTGTGGTTCGGGTCCAGCCGCACCACGGCCATCGACGGGGTCGGCGCGAGGTAGTGCGGGTACACCACCGACAACAAGCCCTCGGTGAAGCGAGGAAACTCGGAGTCGATCTTGAGCTGCACGCGGGCCGCGAGGAACGCAAAGCCCTCGAGCAGCCGCTCTACGTAGGGGTCGGCGCACTCGAACGAGTCGAGGCCGAGCCGGCCCGCGATTTTCGGAAATTGTTTGGCGAATTCCCCGCCGAGCTCGCGCAAGTAGCTGAGCTCACGCCCGTAGTAGGCGAGTAGTTTCTGATCCATGGTCTAGTTCGCGCGCGCCGGATCCTGCCCGTCAGCTGGTGGAGCCGCTCGCATCCGTCACCGCGATCTCGCCCGTCTCGAGGTCCACGTCGGTGCGCAGGAACAGCCGGAGCGGGATCGGCTGCGCCCAGAGCTCGGCCTCGATCGTGAACACCAGCGCGTTCGGGCTGTAGTTGTTGGTGTCGCGGAGCAACTTGACGCGCACCGTGTCCTTCAAGAGCCGCGGCTCGAACTCCCAGATCGCGCGACGCAGCAGCTTCTCGAGGGTCGGGATGTGGATACTGCCCGCGGTGCGGCCGGTCAGATCCGGCAGACCGAAGTTGACCGTCGAGCTCTCCACCTGCGGATGCTTGTCGAGGTCGACGACGGACGCGAGGTTCGTCGTGTTGAAGAGCCAGCTCAGATCGCGGCGTACGCTCTCGCGCAGCTTGTACGGAGAGAGCACGCGCTTGTCGCGGCTCTCGACGGCGCGATCCGGCTCGTCGTCGGTCAGCCGATCGAGCAACGACGGCTGCAGCCGTTCTTTGGGTACGAGCTCGGCCACCTGAGTCAGCTATCAGCTATCAGCCATGCGTGACGGACCCGGGTATCGGGAGAACGGGAGAAGCCCGGAAACCCGATACCCGAAACCCAATCTCTCTTACGAGCCACCCTTGGACGAGGGCAGTTTCGAGACCAGCCGCAGAGAGACCGTGAGGCCCTCGAGCTGGTAGTGCGGGCGGAGGAAGAACTTCGAGTTGTAGTAACCCGGGTTGCTCTGATCCTCCTCGATCATCACCTCGGCGGCGGCCAGGGGCTTGCGCGCCTTGACCTCCTCGCTCGAGTGCTGGGGATCTCCATCCACGTACTGAGTGATCCATTTCTGGAGCCACTTCTGCATGTCGGTCGCGCTCTTGAAGGAGCCGATCTTGTCGCGGACGATGCACTTCAGATAGTGCGCGAAGCGGCAAGTCGCGAACAGGTACGGGAGCCGGGCCGCGAGGTTCGCGTTGGCGGTCGCGTCCGGGTCGTCGAATTGACCGGGCTTCTGCAAGGACTGCGCGCCGATGAAGGCCGCCAGATCCGTGTTCTTCTTGTGGATGAGCGGCATGAAGCCGGACTTGGCGAGCTCCGCCTCGCGCCGGTCGCTGATGCCGATCTCGGTCGGGCAGGTCATATCCACGCCGCCGTCGTCGGTCGGGAAGGTGTGCGTCGGCAGCCCTTCGACCGCGCCGCCGGCTTCGATACCGCGGATGCGCGAGCACCAGCCGTACAGCTTGTACGAGCGGTTGATGTTGACCGCCATCGCGTACGCCGAGTTGGCCCAGGTGTACTTGTCGGCGTCGGGGCCGTTCGTGTCCTCTTCGAACGCGAACTCCTCGACCGGATCCGACTTCGCCCCGTAGGGACGGCGGGCGAGGAAGCGCGGCAGCGCCATGCCGATGTAGCGTGAGTCTTCCGAGTCCCGGAGCGAGCGCCAGGCGGCGTACTCGGGGGTCGAGAAGATCTTGCCGAGGTCGCGCGGGTTGCCGAGCTCTTGCCAGGAGCTCATGCCGAACAGCGAGGGCGCCGCCGCCGTGATCACCGGCGAGTGGCAGGCCGCGCCGATCTTGGCGAGCTCACCGAGCGTCTCGACGTCCTGCGGGCTGTGGTCGAAGTAGTAGTCGGTGACGACGCAGGCGTACGGCTCACCGCCGAGCTGCCCGTACTCCTCTTCGTAGAGCTTCTTGAAGACCGGGCTCTGATCCCAGGCGGCACCCTTGAACCGCTTCAGCGTCTTGGCCAGATCCTTCTTCGTGATGTTCATCACGCGGATCTTCAGCATGCTGTCGGTCTCGGTGTTGTTCACCAGGTAGTGCAGGCCGCGCCAGGCGCCTTCCACGCTCTGGAAATCCTGGTGATGCAGGATCTCGTTGACCTGCTCGCTCAACTTGCGGTCGAGCTCGGCGACGATCGCCTGGATCGACTGCACGGCGTCGGTCGAGAGCTTGGCCGTGCTCGACAGCGCCTGCTGCGCCAGCGTGAGCACCGCCGACTCGACCTCTTCGCGCGCGCGGTCGCTCTGGGGCTTGAACTCTTTGTTGAGCAACGACGTGAAGTCGCTGCCCTCCACCGTGGCTACGGCGCCTGTCGCCGCAGATTTTTCGGTTGCCTCAGCCATGTCTCACTCACTCGTTCTTCGCGGGCTCGTCTGCCGCGGGTTTGGGGGAAGCAGCCAGGGTCTCGAGCAGACCGCGGTCGTTCAGCACCTTCAGGATCAGGTCCTCGGCGCCCGTCTTGCCGTCCATGTACGTGATCAGGTTGGCGAGCTGCGTGCGCGCTTCCAGCAATTTGGCGAGCGCGGGCACCTTGCGGGCCACCGCCGCCGGCGAAAAATCGTCGAGCTTCTCGAAGGCCACGTCGACCGCGATGTTCCCCTCGCCCGTCAGCTTGTTCGGAACCGTGAGCTTCACGCGCGGCTCGATGCCCTTCATGCGATCGTCGAAGTTGTCGACCGAGATCTCGGTGAACTTGCGATCCGCGACCGGCGGTTGCTCCTTGCCGGCGTTGCCCGACAGATCGGACATCACCCCCATCACGAACGGCAGCTGAACCTTCTTTTCAGCGCCGTAGAGCTCGACGTCGTACTCGATCTGCACCCGGGGGGCGCGATTGCGAGCAATGAACTTTTGGCTGCTCATGAGCTATGACTCCTCTTTTCCTCGACCAGTGCCCGACTCCACGGGCAGAGTATTGCACTTTTGTGCACGTACCTTGGACTGTGATTGCGGGCGCGCCCGGCCCCCGTCATTCCTCTTCCTTGCGTTTGCCCGCGACCATGTCGATTTGTTTCATGCCGTCGGGCGCCAAATCCTTGAGAATTTCCACGAAGCTGAGCGACACGAGCCGCTTTGCGCGCTGCAACAGCAGGGGAACGGGGCTCGAGGGCTCGTTCTTCTCGTAGTATTGGCAGATCTTGTCGAGCGCCCGGTTCACGTCCTCGCGCGACAGGATATCACCCCGCATCGCCCGAGCTTCCTGGACGGCGCCGCCCGCTCCGGCCGGTGCTCCGTCGGCGGCGGCCTCGGGCCCTGCCTCGTCGGCGCGCCGCTGAACCACGCGCGGCTCGAGGCCCTGGCGCGCCTGGAACACGATCCGCACCAGCGGCGCCAGGTCCGGCCCCTGCGAGCCGGCGAGGCTCTGGAGCGACGCGTCGATGGCCGCGAGCGACTCCTGCGCGCTGACGACCGATGCCAGCACCCGTTCGAGGTCGGGCAGGTCGCTCTCCGTGAACGCCGCCTGGATCTTGGCGGCGTCCGCCAATGCGGGATCAGCCTTTCCGGTAGGGTCGATGCCAAAGTCTGCGAGGGTGACCGGGCCCAGCGTTCTCGACGAGAGCAGCGGCCCCACGCGCAACGCGCTCACCACGGACTGTGTTCCCAGCGACGCGAGCGCGGTAAAGCGCATGGTCGGATCGTTGCCGTCTTCGGGGTCGAGCTGGGGGTGCACGACGGGCCAGTGCCGCTCGATCAAACCCCGCACCACCGCGATGGCTTCGGAAAACCCGGCCAAGCCGTTGCGGCTCGCCGCAGCCTCCGCGAGCTTCGTCGCGACGCGCAGGTCTTTCGTGCGCCCGAGCAGCGAGAGCGACTGGTCGAACACCGAGTTCCACTCTGGCGGCTCGGCGGGGACGATGGTGCCGCCCATCTGCTGCTCCGGCTTGCCAGCGGCGGCCTTCTCGAGCGCGGTGAAGGCGGCGTCGTATTCGAGGTTCGGCCCGGCGGGCTCCGCATCCGAAATCGGCTGGAGCAGCTTTTCGACATCCAAGAGCGGCATACGTCGTCCAAATCTCTCGTGTTCTGAGAGGCGAAACCCCTCCTACCCAATACGCGGCAGCACCCGGCTCCCTTTTTGCCGGCAGCGGGGCTTGCTTGTCAACCTCCCGCCCTATCCAGCCTCGGCCAGACCCCGGAAAAGCTGCCCGTTCTGGGCCAGCCCAGATCCCGATGTGCTAAATCCGAGGCGTGGGACAGTCTGCCGGCTTCGACGGCGCGCACTTTTCGGCGGATGCGGACCGCTCCGCCCTCGTGTCGCACGTGGTCGCGCTGGTTTCCGAATGGGACAAGCTGCTCGCGCAGAACCCGCAGCCCGGCGATCCGCGTCTGTGGCAGCTCGGCGAACACTCCACGACGCTCGACCAGCGCTCGCGCGCGGCGGGGTTCGGCGGCGTCGGCCATCACCTGAGCGAGCTCAAGCGCCTCGTGGAAATCGGGGCCGATGCCGGTCAGCTCCGAGCGCAGCTCGAGGTCGTCCGAGAGATGGCGCATCACGCGGCTGCCTCGCTCGGGCCCGCACAGATCCCGCCACCCGCGCAATCCCCTCAGGGCGTGCCACCCGCCGACGATCCGACGCTCGCGCCGCCGCCGCTGCTGACGATGTTTCGGTCGAAAAGTGGCGCCATGCCGGAAGCGCCCGCGCATCCACCGCATCCACCGCATCCGCCGGTGCCCGTGCACGCGCCGCCCGTCGCGCCCGCCTTCGATCCCGCGCCCACGCCCTACGTGCCGCCGTCGGCGCTCGCTCAGTCCGGATCCCAGCCGTCTGCTGATGCTCGCGGCGGTCGCGGCGGACAGTTCGGCGTCGCACCGCCGCCGCTGGTCGGCTTCGGTCCCGGGCCGTCCGCAGCGCCGGCGCTGCCGGCTCCCGAGGGGCCGCCACAGCTTCACCATCCCGTCGCCGGCGCGCCCCCAACGCCTCGCGTCCCCGATCCCGCCGATCCACTGCGCCCGGACGCCCCTTCGGTGCTCGGCTCGAGCTCGGTGCGCGAAGTGGGCGGGGGGTTCGCGGCTGCGCCCAAGCCTGCGCCCTTCCGGCCCGAGGGCAGCGCTCCGGGTGGCGCGCCGAATCTGCTCGTACGCTCGATGCTCGGCCTGCGCGCGTTCGGAAAGAGCCCGAAGGAGCCGGGCGGCGTGAGCCCGGGCGCCTCCACGGGCCGGCCGTCGTTGCTCAACTTGAAGCGCGGCGCGACGCCGAAGCACCCGACGCCGCAGCACGTGTCGCGGCAAATGCCGCAGGCGCCCCCGCTTCCGCACGCGGCGCCGCCCCGCGAGGTGTCGCGGCAGATGTCCGCGCACGCGGCGGATCCGGTCTTACCGCGCAACCTCAACGATAACCCTTCAGGGTTACCGCCGCTGCCGCCCGGCGTGCACGGCACGCCGATCCCGGGGCGCGGCTCCTCCCCAAACGACCTGCGCGAGTTCGTCGGTCGCGTCGAGCACGCGCGTGACGTGAAGCAGCGAGGGCGCCGCGGAAAAAACCGGCTACCGCAGCGCAGCGGCCCGGATTTCCGGCTGTGGCTGCTGGCGGGAGCCGGGTTCTTCGGTCTCGTGATCGTGATCGTCGCGATCGCGATCAAGGGCGGGCGCAAGGACGATCGCGATACGGGGCCGGCGGGATCCTCGAGCACGGGCCCGATCGCCAGCGGCTCCTCGTCGGCCGGCGTGTCCGGAGGCTTGCCGCGCTCGCGCTTGCTGACCGACGACGAACAGTTCCGGTCGCTGCTCCAACAGGTGCACGGCAAGGGCAAAGATACGCCGGAGCTCCGCGCGCTGCTCGATGAGCAGGCGAGCGTCGCCGCCCAGGTGCTGTCGACCGACGCCTGCACGGGCTCGATGGTCGAGTGCCAGGCCATCAAGGAGATGAAGGAGGTCGTGTCGGGTAAGCCGTCGCGGCTCGTGCGCCGCAAGCGCAGCGGCGATGCCTGGAAGTCGAAATGGCTCGCCGGCCTCAAGATGCCGGACATCCCGGTCGAGGACGACCCGCGCGTGCAGCGCCGCTTCGAGTTCTACACGGAGAATCCGGTCGGCCGCGAAACGTTCCAGCAGATGCTGTTCCGCTGCGGCGCGCACAAGGATCTGATCCAGACGGCGCTGATCCGCCGTAACCTGTCGCCGGATCTGCTGGCCGTGGTTTTCGCCGAGAGCGGTTGCTCGGCGACCGCGAAGTCCCCGGCCGGTGCGGAGGGCTTGTGGCAATTCATCCCTGACGCCGCGCGCGCCTACCACCTGCGGATCATCGAGGGCGTGGTCGACGAGCGGCACAGCCCCGCGAAGTCCACCGAGGCCGCGGTCAAATACTTCTCCGATCTGAAGGAGCGCCTCGGCGAATGGGACCTGTGCTTCGCCGCCTACAACATGGGCCCGTTCGGCTTGATGGCGCGCATCGAGCGCACAGGCGAAGAGAACGTCAGCTTCTGGGACCTCGTCGATTCCGATTTGATCCCGGATGAAACCGAAGGCTACGCGCCGGGCATCCAAGCCATCGCGCTGATCCTCGCGAACCTCACCAAGCTGAAGTTTTCGGCGATCCAGATGCGCGCACCGCAAATCACGGCCGACCTCGACGTGCCCCCGCAGACACGGCTGTCGATGATCGCGCGCGCGGCCGCGACCAGCGTCACGGAGCTCAAGCGTCTGAACCTGGACTTGAAGAGCGACAGAACCCCGAACCTGCCGAACTTCGCGGTGCAGGTGCCGAAGGACGTCGTGTGGCAGGCGCGCGACACGCTGCAAGAGCTCGTGCGCAGCAAGGACGAGGCGGATATGTGCGTGCCGCAGAACTTCGACTGGGGCCGCCAGCGCTTCACGGCGGAGATGGCGAAGGCGTGTGAGCGCTCGCTCTCGACAGGGTCGCTGTCGCGCGGAGCCGAGGCCGAGCCCGAGCCGGATTTAGGAGCGGATCCCGGCGCAGAGCCGGCCAGGCCGACACCGAGGCCGAGAGCGCCCGCGCAGGGCGTGCCGGACACGCC
>JAICQO010000189.1 GCA_025937835.1 Polyangiaceae bacterium | reverse complement strand
GCGATCGCGCGGCGCTTCCCCTGCGGGCGCCGCGAAGATCGGGTTCTGCACGAGCTCGCCCTTGCGATTGCGGATCTGCTCCGACGTGAGCCCGTCCACGTAGCGCGAAATCGGCTGCAGGAAGTCCTTGCCGAAGCGACGTTTTTGCTGGAAACACCGGAGGTTCAGCGGATCTCCCGCGTCGTCTGCGTAGAAGCTCCCGGCCTGGCATTTGGCGTCCGTTTCGGGGGCGGGGCAATCCGCCACCGCCACGCCGCAAGGAGCGCAGCACTTGTCGTTCGGGTCGCGATCGCAGGCGCTGTTCGATTTCGGCATTCGCCCGATGTTCGGCGTGGAGCCGGCGTAGCCGACCACGCCGCCGTCCGCGAAATCGGTGATCGAGCAGTCGTTCTCGTCCGTGAGCATCACCACCGCCAGCAGCGAATCCGGTCGCAGAAAGGCGGCGCGCTGCGCGAGGATCGTGGTGTCTACACCCGTAGCCAGCGTCTGCCCCGTGCTCGCGTCGTAGCTCACCTGTTGTGGCGGCTCGGGATCGACCAAGAAGCGGTACCAGGACTCGAGCGACGCTTCGTAGCCACAACCGCCCTCCCCTGCCGCCACCACCATGTTCTGGAAGGCGCCGATCAGCTCGGGGGCGTGGGTCATCCCAGGCGGATCGTTGCGCGGGCGCGTGACGGCGTCCGGATCCCAGGCCAAAAAGCCCTGATTGTTCCAATTCTCGAGGTTCGGCTGCTCGAGAGAACCGGCGATCAACCCGCGGTCCGGGGCCGTGCAGCCCTGGGCGTTGCCGCTCATGTCTCCGAGATCGGAGGTGACGACCCCGATGTGGATGTCCTTGATCGGCGTGAACTCGGGGGCGCCCGTCGAGCACGGTGCGTTCCCGCCCAGGGCTGCGCCCAGCTCGTCGACGCAGATCGGCGAGACCAGCCGGTTCAGCAAGACCGGGACGGCCTGCCTCAAGATCTCCTGCTTGTCGGCCATCGAGCGTGAGTTATCGATCATGAACAACAGGTCGATGCGTTCGATCCGGTTCTGAATGATCTGATCGACGAACTGGTTGCTCGTGTTGGGCTCGATTGGCACGACGGGCCGCTCCAGGCACGCGGCGGTGAGTGACAGGCACGCGGCGGTGAGTGACAGAGTGGCGAAGGCGGCGGCGATCGGCTTGGAATGCATGTGGTGGCTCCCCGCGGCCGCGAAGCCGCGATCGCGTTCAGAGCCACTCACAGCAAGCGATGTGCCTGCGCTCGGCTTGCGGATCCGTCCGGAATTTACGGCGTCACACCGGCGCTCGAATGCCAACTCCGAGCAGACGGAGCCAACTCAGTTACCAGCTCTTCAGGTTGGATTGAGCGACCTTGCAGGTGGCGGTGTTCCACTGACTCTTGCCGTCGTAAAGCGAGCTGGATTCGCCGTTGTGATCGGTGACGGCCAGGTATTCGGTGCAGATCCGTGGCTTGTCGTTGCCCGCGTTGTAGCCGCCTTTGACGAACAGGTCGGTGATGGTGACGGTGTCGCCGTAGTTCTGGTTGGCGCCGGCCACCGCGGTCTTCACGCCGTCGACGCGCACGTTGTCGATCACCAGGTGGCGTGGTCCGCCGTTGGCGGTGCAGTCACCACACGACCTCCACAACTTGCCGAAGTCGGCGATGTACGAGTTCTTGATGATGGTCTTGGACCCGCCCTTGGCGTTGTGCTGAAAGACCTTGTCGCTCGCGTGCAGCGCGATCACGTGGTCGAGCGTCATCGTCGCGCCGTCCTTGGTGTTGGTGGCCGCGTCCTCGCACACGTCTTCCCAGTAGACGTGATCCAGCGTGCAGTTACCGCGGCAAACGATGCCGTTGCCTGCCGGCAAGCCGCCCGCGATGATCAGGTTCTTGACGGTCACGCCGTCCTCGACCTCGAACACGGTGACCTGGTCCTCGCCGTCCTCGCAGTCGGAGGTGTTGTTGACGCCGATCTTCTGGTTCTCGAAGTCCCAGACGTCCTTGCCGCCGTTCTTTTCGCTTTTTAGCAGCGTGGTGCCGTTCCTGATCTCGCCGCTGCCGTTCGAGGGCGTCGGGATCGCCGTCGGGATCGTGCGATCACTCGTGCTGCTACCACCGGTTCCGTTTCCGCCGGATGTGACGCTGCCGCCCGTTGCCACGCTACCGCCCATTGCAGCGCCGCCGCCGGTGGTTCCGCCGCCGCCATTCGGCGTGCCACCCTGGCTCTCGCCCCCGCTTGCGAGGCCGCCAGTAGTGTTGGAGCCGCCGCTGGCCTCGGGCGCGACGCCGCCCGTCGAGCCGCCGGTTGCGGCGCCGCCCGTCGTGCCGGAGCCGCCCGTGTTGGCGAGGCCGCCCGTGCTGGTCGCTGCGATTCCACCGCTCGCTTTCAGACCACCGCTCGCGCCGCCGCTCGCAGAATTCGTGCCTCCGGTGGCTGCGCCACCCGTCGAGCCCCCAGTGCCCGCTGCGCCGCCGTCCGGAGCGTCCGAAGCCGAACAGTGAACGAGCGACAGAGAGGCCGCTCCCAGCCAGAGCCACGAAAGCGCTCGAAGATGAGTCGTCATGGGCGTTCCAGGACTAAAGATGCAATCGAATCGTCTCCGGATCACCGAAAGCGCAAAATGCAGCGAAGCGCGGCCAAACGCGGAAAGCGATCCGTCTTGCCGAACGAGCCCGGCGGGTGGCAGGATTCGACGGTTTTCTTGGTGGGAGCCCGATGAACTCACGCGCGCTGTACAGGAAGGTCTTGGCCGTTTCCGCCGTCGGCGGTCTGTTCTCGTTGGGGCCGAACGGCTGCAAGAGCTCGGCCACGGAGGATTCCGGGATTCAAGGAGCGGGCACCGAATGCAGCAGCGACAAGGACTGTCGACAGTTCGATCTGCTCTGCGAGCCGACCGCTCGCGTGTGCGTCGAGTGTCTGACCTCGAACCACTGTGGCGATCTCGAGATCTGCTCCGGCGGCGAGTGCGTCGCGATCACGCCGTGCACGAGCTCGCGCGACTGCCCCGAAGATCAGGTCTG
Source organism: Polyangiaceae bacterium (assembly GCA_025937835.1). Taxonomy (GTDB): domain Bacteria; phylum Myxococcota_A; class Polyangia; order Polyangiales; family Polyangiaceae; genus PMG-095. The sequence goes on along the minus strand of JAICQO010000189.1, from coordinate 1,153 downwards.
CTCCGAAGCGCTGTCTCGCTGCGTGGACTGCGTGCAGGACGCCGACTGCGCCGACGGCGAGGTGTGCGCGGCCGAGCTGTGCCGCGCCGCTTGCGCCTCGGACAAGGACTGTCGAGAGTTCGATTTGCTGTGCGCCACCGCCGCTGGCTACTGCGTCGAGTGCACGAGCGACACACATTGCCCCGGCAGCCAGCGCTGCTCCGACGCCGGAGCCTGTGTCGGCGTCGTGAGCGGTCCTTCCGGCACGGGAGGCCGCTCCGAACAGCCCGGACAAGGCGGCTCGCCCGCGCTCACCGGCGGAGCGCCCGCGCTCGAGGCCGGCGCCCCTGCGACCCCCGGCGGTGACGGCGGAGCGAGCGGCACGCCGGGCAGCGCGAGCGGCGGCGACAACGCCGCTGGCAGCGCTGGCGACGGCAACTCCGGTGGCAGCGCCCCCGCTGGCGGAGGCACGAGCAGCGGCGGAACGAACGCAGCGACGGGAGGCCGCGCCGCAACCGGCGGCGACAGCGGGGAAGGCGGCAGCGGCGGCGTGCCCACCGCGGAAGAGCTGTTCCCGCCCGTCGCGGAAGCCTGCGCGCTGCTGCATTCTCCGAGCTGCCTCGGCTGCTGCAACGAGGTCGGCGTGTTCGCGCTCGATCGCGCCGACGAAGACGCGACAGCGCTGCTCGTCGACGCGTTTCAGGCCGGCTCCACCGAGGCCGGAGCGACGTTCACGTTTACCGACTTCGAGCAAGTCGGCGCGATCTATTTCAGCCTGCCCACCGAGCTCGCCATCACGGACTGGAACTTGTGGGCGAGCTATTCTGGCGGCTCCATCGAAGTGGCGCTGTCCCGCTCGAAGGGCGCCGCCGGCTGCGTCTACGAACCGATCGGCGCGGTCGGCACCAACTGGGCCCAGATCGGCTGCTGGCCCGAGATTTCGACGCTCGGCCCCTGGGACCAGATCGAGGTGCGTTTGCGTTCTTACGACCCTGGCGAGGGCAGCTTGGTCGTGACCGGCTTCGAAATCGAGTGACCGCTCACTACCTCACGCTCACGACCTTCACGTCCGAGAACTCGCTGCCCGCTGCCACGTAGCCGATCGCGCCTTCGTGTTTCGCGACGTAGCGGGCGGCGGCCGCCTCGGAGTCGAGCTCGGGCGGCGGGATGTCGC
>JAICQO010000147.1 GCA_025937835.1 Polyangiaceae bacterium | reverse complement strand
GCGTCGGACGGCGAGACCACCTGGCGGACTTCGATGAAGTCGCCAAGATGCGAATCCTCTCCCACGCCGATCGGGGTCTCGAGCGAGATCGGCTCCTTGGCGATCTTGAGGACCTTGCGGACCTTGTCGAGCGGGAGCTCCATCTTCTCGGCGATCTCCTCGGGGGTCGGCTCGCGGCCGAGCTCCTGGACCAGGCTGCGGCTGGTGCGGATCAGCTTGTTGATGGTCTCGATCATGTGCACGGGGATGCGGATCGTGCGCGCCTGATCGGCGATGGCGCGGGTGATGGCCTGGCGGATCCACCACGTGGCGTAGGTGCTGAACTTGTAGCCGCGCTTGTACTCGAACTTGTCGACCGCCTTCATCAGGCCGATGTTGCCCTCCTGGATCAGATCCAGGAACTGCAGGCCGCGGTTCGTGTACTTCTTGGCGATCGACACGACGAGGCGCAGGTTCGCCTCGACGAGCTCGGCCTTGGCGCGCTCGGCCTTGCGCTCTCCGGAGCGGATCGCCTGGTAGGTCTTGAGCAGGTCGCCGACGTCGATGCGCAGCTCTTCCTCGACCTTCTTCACGCCCTTCGAGGCGTTGCGCAGCGCCTCGTCGACCGTCTCGAGATCGACGCGCGTCACGCCCAGCTTGCGGGCCAGCTCGTGCTCCGCCAGCGGGTCGTCCTTGGCGTCGCGCAGCATCTTCTTGAGCTCGGCCTTGCTCGTGCCGGTCAGTTTCTCGAGCTCGATGACCTTGCCCTGGGCGCGGTAGACGCGCTCGATCATGGCCTTCAACTTGGCGACGATCTTGTCGATCGTCTTCTTGTTGAGGCGCATCTCCTGCAGCGTCTTGACCAGGTCCTTCTTGTTCTCGGAGAGCTCCTTGTCGATGAGCTTCTTGCGCGCCTCGGCGGCGCCCTTGCGCTCCTCGATGAGCTCGCTGTTCTTCTTGTCGAGCCGCTTCACGCGATCGATGAGCCGGATGATGCGGCGGTCCGCCTCCTCCTCGTCGAACTCGTGCTCTTCGTCCTCGGCGTCGCGCACGATGTCCTTGACCCGGACCTTGTGCGTGCGCAGGCGCTCGCCGATGTCGATGATCTCGCGCACCGCGATCGGGCTCGACAGGATCGAGGTCAGCACCTCGTTCTCGCCCTCTTCGATGCGCTTCGCGATCTCGACCTCGCCCTCGCGGGTGAGCAGCGCGACGCTGCCCATCTTGCGCAGGTACATGCGCACGGGGTCGTTGCTCTTGTAGTACTCGTCGTCGGTGCCGGTTCGGGCGCCCGCGGTCGAGCTCGGGCCCTCGGATTGCGGCTCCTCCTCCGATTTGGGCGACGCCTTGCTGGTCGGCGGCTCTTCTTCGGAGCCGCGGTGCGGCGCGACCTTGATGTTGCTGGCGTCGTCCACGACCTCGATCTCCTCGTCGTCGAGGGCCGAGAGCACGTCGTCCATCTGGTCCGGCCCGACGTCTTCCCCGGGCAGCGCCTCGTGGACGTCGTCGTAGGTCAGAAAGCCCTTGCTCTTGCCGAGCGCGACCAGCTGATCCCGCGCCTTGCCGTTCGCTCCCTTGCCGGGCGCGCCGCGTAGCGACGAAGACGGCTCGTCGTCGTCCGAGTCCAGATCGTCGCGATCGCGATCGACGTTCTTGGCGGCGGCTGGGGGCGGTGCGGCCTTGACGGCCTTGGAGCCCGCCTTGGCCTTGGGCTTGTCCGCGACGGGCGGAGGCGCCTTCTTCGGAGCGGCGGCCCCGGGCTTCTTTGCTGCAGAACGTTCAGGTTTCTTGGATCCCACCTTGACCTCGCTAATCCGACGCCAACACTTTTCGCTCTCGAGCTTTTTGGAACAGAGCTCCGAGCATTCGGGTTTCTTGCTCGAAGTCTCGCGCGCCTCGTCCGAGCTCTTCGGCTACGGCCTTGGTTTCGCGCGAAAGCACGAGTGCTTTGAGTTGCCTCACGTTCCCTGACAATTCTGTCCGCGCGTCCTCGGGCTTCTGATGTTTCGGGGCAGCCAGCCGGGCGCGCGCGAATGCATGGATCGAGGCCGGGAGCTTAGCAAGCAGATCTTCGGCGTCCCGTCCCGCCTCGGCGTTCCAGTTCTGACGCAACGCGGCATAGGCGGCCGCGCTGTCTCCCTCGAGTAAGGAGGCGATCTCGTCGCCCTGCTCCTCGGCAAGCTCCGGGAAGTCGAAGAACGCTCCCAAGATCTCGAGCCCGATCTCGGTGCGGCGATCGCGCGACCGCGCCCGGCTGGCGACGGGCAGGCTCGGCCCCGCTTCCGGCTTCGCCTGCAAACCGCGCCGGAGGGCGGCTCGCAGCCCTTCGAAGGTGCGCGCGTCCGAGATGCCGAGCGCCGCTGCGAGCGTGTCGGCGTGGCGTTCGGCCAGCAAGCGCACGGTCGGGTCCTCCTCGCTGGCCAGGAGGTCGATCACTTCCTTCACGCGGCCCGCCTGGCCGCGCGCGTCGTCCTTTTGGAAAGTAGAGTCGAGCACGCCCGCGATCAGGTACTCGAGCAGCGGGCGCGCCGAGCCGAGCACCCGTTCGAGCCCGGCTCGCCCCTGGGTGCGGACCAGCTCGTCCGGGTCGATCCCCTCCGGGAGCGTCGCGACCTTGGCCGTGAGCCCGACGCGCTGGCACACCTCGCGCGCCGCCCGTACTGCCCGGCGGCCCGCGGCGTCGCCGTCGAAGAGCAGGACGATCTGCGGGGTGAGGCGCTTGATCTGCGTGGCCTGCTCGGGCGTGAACGCCGTGCCGAGCGGCGCGACCACGTTCTTCTGCCCGCGCGCGTGCAGGCTCACGACGTCGAAGTTGCCCTCGACCACGATCGCGCGATCGGCGTCGCGGATCGCCTGACGGGCCTGGTGAACGCCGAACAGCGCCTCGCGCTTCCGATAGATCGCGGACTCGGGTGAGTTGATGTACTTCGCGGGCTTGTCGGCGCTCTCGTTCGGAGCCTCGAGGCCGAGCGCGGACAGCTCCGCCCGCGGTGGCTCGTCGAGCACACGCCCGCTGAAGGCGACCACCCGGCCCTTGCTGTCCATCACCGCGAACATCAGCCGGTGCCGAAACCGGTCGTAGTACCCGGAGCCGCTCTTGCGCTCGAGCACCAGCCCGACCTTCTGCGCTGCCTGCAAGCTGGCCTGGCTGTCGCGCAAGTGCTTCGACAGCCCGTCCCAGCCGTACGGAGCGTAGCCGACGCGGAACGCTTGCAGCGCGTCCGCGATCGAGTCCGTGGGTTGCTCGGGAACCAGGCTGCGGCGTGCGAGCTCCTCGCGCGCGAGCGAGGCCAGCGGGTGCTCGCGCAGCATGCGCTCGAAGTACGCGGCCGCCGCGGCCGAGACTTCGAACAGCTCTTCCGAACGGCGCCGGGCTTCGGCTTGCTGGCGGCGCTCCGCGTCGCTCACGTTGTCGATGATCTCGATGCCCGTTCGCTCGGCCAGGCGCCGCACCGCCTCGATGAAATCCAGCCCCTCGAGCTTCTGGACGAACTTGAGGGCGTCGCCCGACTCGTGACACCCGAAGCAGTGATAGAAGCCGCGCTCGGGGTTCACGTGGAAACTCGGCGACTTCTCTTTGTGGAACGGGCACAAGCCCACGAAACTCCGCCCCCGCTTCGTGAGCTTCAAAGACTCACCGATCAATGCGACCAGGTCCGTCTCGCGGCGGATGCGGTCGAGCGTGTCCTGCCCGATCACGTGGGTTCGCATACCGCAAAATCCAAGCGCACGCTTGTTTCCGACGAACCCCCGGTGGCGTTCGCTTTCGGCCCGGGCGACGGCGTTTGCTCGCCGAAACAAGCACGACCAATTTCTTGCACTGAACGGATTATCAGGTATCCTGAGCCGGCCCGCCATGCTTCGGCCCCTGCCACTCCAAAACCCGAAGAACCGGTTCGAACGGGCGGCGGTCGAATACGACCCGGGCGAGCTGCCCGAGCAAGCTCTCGAGCTCATCGAGGATCACACCGCCAGCATCCTCTCGAAGAACGACAGCCCCGATCTGTCGTTCAGCTACAGCATCAATGCGTACCGGGGCTGCGCCCACGGTTGTGCTTACTGCTACGCGCGCCCGTCGCACGAGTACCTCGGCTTCGGCGCCGGGGCGGACTTCGAGCGCCGCATCATCTTCAAGCCGAGGGCTCCCGAGCTCTTGGCCGAGGCGTTCGAGCGCAAGTCGTGGCGCGGCGAGCTGATCGTCATCAGCGGGAACACGGACGCCTACCAACCGGTCGAGGCGCGGCTCCAGCTCACCCGTCGATGTCTGGAAGTGTGTGCCGAGTACCGGAATCCGGTCCACCTCATCACGAAGGCGAGCTTGATCGAGCGCGACCTCGACGTGCTCTTGCTGTTGAAGGAGCGAGCGTCGGTGGGCGTCTCGGTGTCCGTCACGTTCTGGGACGACCAGACGGCGCGCGCGATCGAGCCGTACGCGCCACCACCCAAGCGCCGCATCGAGACGATCCGCCGGCTCGCCGCCCAGGGCATCCCGGTCACCGTCAACGTCGCTCCGCTGATCCCAGGGCTGTCCGATCGGGATCTGGTGCCGATCCTCGAAGCTGCGCGCGAGGCGGGAGCGATCTCGGCCATGGCGATGCCGGTCCGCTTGCCCGGCAGCGTGGCTGAGGTCTTCGAGGCGCGCATCCGCCAGCACCTGCCCCTATCCGCAGAAAAAATACTCACGCGAACGCGCGAGATGCGCGGCGGCAAGCTCAACGATCCGCGCTTCTTCTCCCGGCAGCACGGTCAAGGCGAGTACGCCCGCACGCTCGAGCGCATGTTCGACGCGACGGTGCGGCGGCTCGGCTTCGGTGAGTTCCCGGCGACGCGGGGCGGCACCTTTCAACGCCCGAGGGAGAGGCGCCAACTCAGTTTGTTTTAGTGGAGGGTGCGGGGCGGAGAAGGCGCGGGGCGGCGGGGGGAGAGCTTTAAAGGGAAGGTTGGAAGGGGAGAGCCTGCAGTGAAGCAGGCGTCGTGCCGGGCCTGCGAGAGGTGTTCACTTGTTCGGGCCATACCGGGTTTCGGGTTGCGGCGTAATGCGGTGTGAGCCGACAACGCTCGGGTGTGAGTCGATACGGGTGTTGCATTCGAGCTTGGTAATCTGGTGTCGAGAGTGCGATAGTAGCGACTCATCCGCAGGTTGTTTGGGGATGGTTCGTTAGGAGGAGACCATGAATAGGTGTGTCAGGGTGTTTACGGGGATAGGTGTGCTCGTCGCACTGGGGCTCAGCAACGTGATTGGTTGCTCGGATTCGAAGGGGGACGCGCAAGAACAGCCGGCTTCGACCGGCAAGTTGCGGCTCGGGCTGACGGCGCGCGCGCAGTCGGGCAACGTGTACCGGCTACGTAACGCATTCTTCGACGTCGTGAACTCGCGGACTGGAGAGTTCGAAGCGTCGTTGTTCAGCGAGGATTTCGGGAACGTCGACGAGATCACGACCCTCATCGATCGCGGCTCGCACCTCGTCACGCTCCAGCCGGGGTGGTTCCTCGAGATCGTCACGGGCGGCGGCAGCGCCGGGACGGGTGGCGTGGCCACTGGCGGTGCTCCGAGCAAGGGCGGCGGAGGATTCATCGGCAAGGGCACGGGCGGGAGCCCCTCCTTCCCCGAGGGCGGCTTCGCGGGTGACGACGGCGACTTCGGCTTCGGCGGTGACCTCGGGTTCGGCGGTGATTTCAGCTTCGGCGGGGATCCGGGCTCGAGCGGCGGCTTCGGTGGCGAGCCGGTCCCGCCCCCGCCGCCGCCCGGCGGTTTCGGTGGCGAGCCGTTCCCGCCTCAGGGCGGCTTCGCCGGTTTCCCCGACGGCCCTGGCCAGCCCGTCGACGCGCAGCTGCTCAGCGACGCCGTCCAGTTCTTCTTCTTGAACGGCGGGGACGACGCGTTCGTCACCTACGTGTTCCAGGTCGGCGGCGACGTGATCGACTTCGACAAGGGCCGGCTGCACATCGGCATCGCCGTGGACGAGGTCGAGCCGCCGTGCGTGGCTCCGGAAGGCGTGATCGACCCGCGGCGCGCGCTGTTCGAGAACAGCGTGCCCGCGCTGTCGAGCGTGGCGCTGTCCGACGCCTTCGAGGCGATCGCGGCCAACGAAGGTCACGGCACCGATCCCGAGCTGCTCTACCAACAGCTCTTCGACAGCTACGCGAGCGCCGAGAACGCGGTTCTGCCGGACGCCGTGCACTGCGGCGACGAGACCACGGACGGCCAGCCGAGCCTCAACGGCTACCCGCTGACCTGCGATCGCGTCGAGCACGCGCAGGTCGACAACTTTTTCGAGTGGTTCGCGACCGGCTTCGTGAATCGCATGGATCTGGCCCCGCAGAACGGCGCGCACTGCGGCCAGCAACGGATGATCTTCTCGAACTCCAACGGCTTCGGCAGCCGCGTGTTCATGATCATCGAGGCCCAGATCCCGAACCCGGCGCCCGAGCTCGGCATCCAGGGCTGCGTCCCCATCGCACGGTTCTGGCTCGACCAGAACTCGATCGACGACCCGTTCGAGCGCGGCGCCCGCCTGCGTGACGCGTTCCTGTTCGGTCACCCAGACCTGCTCGCGGCGGGCTTCGGCCCGTTCCTTTCGCCGAGTCACGTCACCGTGGGCAGCGGGCAGATCCGCACCAACAATTTCGTCCAGGACCCGTGGTTGCTGCGCGAGTTCAAGCTGGCGGTGGACGGAGACGAGCTCACGGTCCTGCCGTTCCCGACGGCCGAGGCGCCCAACGGCAACCTGTTCAACGAGCTCTCGGGTCTGCCGCAAGGCGAGGCCTGCCGCGAGAACATCCTCGACGCGATGGAAGGGCTGCTCACGAACGATCCAGCGCAGATGTCCTTCGTCGTCAGCCAGGAGTGCAAGGACGCCGAGAGCCGCAACGATTTCTCGCAGGACTACGCAGCGAACATGAGCTCCGGCTTCATCGACCAGATCAACGAGCGCTTCGGCGGGACCGGACTCGACGCCTTCGACCTCGGCAACCGCGCCTGGTTCGCCGGGTCCTGCATCGGCTGCCACAACGAAGCGGCGGGTCTATTTCTCGGCAACGGTGTGTTCGCGCCGCTCTCGCACGACTTCGTGCACTCGGCGGACTTCACGACCGACTGCGGGGACACCGTGTGCTTCCCTGAATCCGACGCGATGGCGCGGGTGTTCTTGCCGCAGCGCCTGCAGGTGATGAGCAACCTGCTCGGCATCGAATTGCCGTCGAACCCCTGCGAAGGCGGCGGCGGCAACGGTGGGTTCGGCGGTTTCGCCGGCGGTGCGCCGAGCACGGGTGGAAGCTTCGGCTTCGCCGGCAGCGCGGGGGAAGAGGAGCCGCTGCCCGAGCTCCTGCCGGGGCCCGCGCCGGAGGTCGAGATCAGCTTGCCGGAGGCATCGACGCCGGTGGAGGAGCTCGATGAACGAGACGCGGAGATCCGCGAGGAGTACGGCGAGCTGACGATCGGCAATCGCTCGGCTCAGGTCACTCACTGAGTCGCAACCCTGTCGCAACCCCGAAAGCCCGGTCGCCGTTTGCTTCGTCAGCCGCGGCCGGGCGCGGTGTTCAGGAGCCAGCGGCGCGTGACCTCGACCTGCGTCGTGTCGTCCTCTTCCGCGATTTCGGAGTCTTCGGCCTCGCCGGTTTCGATCACCGGATCCTCGGCGCTCGAGATGCGGACGGGGCCGCTCGCGATCGGCGGCGTCATGCGGCGGCCGCGGTCGGTGCCGCGCGTCTCGGGCAAGCGATCGAGGATCGAGTGGAACGAGAAAAAGAACACGACGTCGTCCGGCGTCTTGCGCAGCACGCCGAGCGCGTCCGTCAGGTCGACGACGTGACGGAGGGCGCGCTCCGGGATCGTCGAGCACACGATCACGGCGGGCGTCCCCTTCGCGGGATACATCCGGAGTAGCCGCACCAGGTCCTGCCCGGTGAGCCCGGGCATCAGCGCCTCGATCAGCACGATGTCGGGGCGGAGCGCGTTGATCACGGTCTGGATGCGCGAGGCGCTGGTGCGCGTGGTGACGCGGTGCCCCTCCTCTTCCAGACGGCGCTTCGTCAGCTCCAACGCCTCCGAATCGTGGTCGACGACCAGCAGGCGCAGGGAGCGCTCGGAGTGCTGGGGGTCGTTTCTCATCAGGGTACTTGGCGCTCAACGGTCGAAAACCGGCAAGCATTTAGGGGTGGATCCCGGAATCTCACCACGAAATGTCACAACTCTGCCCGCGCCGCAGGCAGTTTTTTGTACGACCTTTCGTACCGAGCGTCGCGGTTCTCTCAGCACGAGATGGGCGGCCTTGGGGCCGATGCGCGAAACGCGCAGGTTCCCGAGGTCCGGACCCCCCGAGTCGCGCAAGGCAGCGCAACTTGCGCAACCAGCCGGAAAAACGCCGAGTTTGGCCATCCTGCGGGGTGACAGCGCTTTGAGTGCCCGGCGACTGAAAACGGTTCCAGGTTCCGGTGCTTTTTCTTACCAGGGCAGGCTCTGGCCGTTGGCGTGCCAGAAGCCGCCGGTCTTCTCCAGGGTGAGCTCGTCGATGCGGGCAAGCAGGCCCTTGGCCGCTTCGGCGGGCTCGATCTGCCCGTGGTCCCCGACCATGTCCGTCTTGACCATCCCTGGGTGCAGGATCGCGACGGCCACCTCGGCCGGCTTCAGGTCCACGGCCAGCGACTTGCCGGCCATGTTCAGCGCGACCTTGCTCATCCGGTAGCCGTAGGCACCTCCCGAGCCGTTGTCGTCGATCGAACCCATGCGACTCGTGATCAGCGCGACCTTGGCGCCCTTGGAAAGACGCGTGCGCAGCGCAGCCGTGACGCGCAGCGGCCCGACCGCGTTGACCTGGAACTGTTTCAGCACGCCGTCGAAGTCGATGTTCGTGAGCTGGTCGCCCCAGACCAGGATGCCGGCGTTGTTGATCAACAGGTCGAGCTTCCTGTCGCCTACGGCTTGCGAGAGCTTGGCCACGCCCTCTTCGTCCGTCACGTCGATGCCGTCGATGACCTCTGCGCCGGAGGCGGCGAGGGCGGGGGAGGGCGTGCGACAGGCGGCGATCACCTCGCTGCCTCGCTTTCTGAGCGCCTCCACCAGCGCCAGCCCAATTCCACGATTTGCGCCCGTGACCAATGCCAGAGACATGACCGGATCCTTGGGCCCGGGGCCCCCGTGCAGCAAGCCGGAACGTCGCGCCTTTTCGCCAGTGTTGGCAGCCTCACGTCACCGTGCTAGACGCGCCGCGCTTCCCGGAATTTTCTAGCCCGGGCACGGACTCGAACATGCAAAAAGGCAAAGTCACCCAGGTCATCGGGCCGGTCGTCGACATCCAATTTCCGACGGGCAAGCTGCCCCGCATCCTCAATGCGCTGACGGTCTCGAACCCGTCGATTTCGAAGGAGAAGGACAACCTGGTGCTCGAGGTGGCTCAACACCTCGGTGAGTCCGTCGTGCGCGCGATCGCGATGGACACGACCGACGGCCTGGTCCGCGGCGCCGAGGTGAACGATCTCGGTGCGCCGATCCAGATGCCGGTCGGGCCGGAGACGCTCGGACGGATCCTGAACGTGGTCGGGCTGCCGGTGGACGAGCGCGGTCCGGTCAACGCCAAGCGCAAGATGCCGATCCACCGCGCTCCGCCGGCCTTCGTCGATCAGAGCACGAAGATCGAGCTGTTCGAGACCGGCATCAAGGTCGTGGACCTGCTCGCGCCGTACCGCAAGGGCGGCAAGATCGGCCTGTTCGGCGGCGCCGGCGTCGGCAAGACCGTGCTGATCATGGAGCTCATCAACAACATCGCCAAGGCGCACGGCGGCGTGAGCTGCTTCGCCGGCGTCGGTGAGCGCACCCGCGAGGGCAACGACCTCTATCAAGAAATGGGCGAGTCGAAGCTCGAGAGCGGCGCCAGCGTGCTCTCGAAGACCGCGCTCATCTACGGTCAGATGAACGAGCCCCCGGGCGCGCGCGCCCGCGTCGCGCTCAGCGCGCTCACCTGCGCCGAGTACTTCCGCGACGAAGAAGGCCAGGACGTGCTGCTGTTCGTAGACAACATCTTCCGCTTCACGCAGGCGGGCAGCGAGGTGTCTGCGCTCCTCGGCCGTATGCCGAGCGCCGTCGGTTATCAGCCGACGCTCTCCAACGAGATGGGCGCGCTGCAGGAGCGCATCACCTCGACCAAGAAGGGCAGCATCACCAGCGTGC
>JAICQO010000167.1 GCA_025937835.1 Polyangiaceae bacterium | reverse complement strand
GTACGACACGCTCGCCAAGCAGAACAAACAGTTCAACCTCGACTGCGTGGGCTGCCACGTCACCGGCTACGACGAGCCCGGCGGCTCGACGGTCACGTTCGTGGACGAGCTCAAGAACGTGCAGTGCGAGACCTGCCACGGGCCCGGCTCGCGTCACGCCGCAAAGCCGACCGACAAGAGCTTGATCGTCGGGACGCCGTCACCGACGCTGTGCGCGCCGAAATGTCATCACCCGCCGCACGTCAAACCGGACTGGAACGTGGGCGAGGCCTGGTTGAAGATCATCGGCAAGGGCCACGGCCGCGGACAGTGATCAGGCCATCGCGGCGCCGAGAAAGCGGCCGCGGCGGTAGCTCCAGGCGCAGACCAGCGCGAACGCGATGTACGTCAGCGCCACCACCTGCCAGAGCGTGACGATCGTGACCCCGGGCGTCGCGGCGACGAGCAGGCTCGCGGGCAGCTGAAACAGCAGCACCACGGAGGCGTCGAGGCGCAGCGCCTGGCGCGCGGCGCCCGCGCCCTGGATCGCCGAGCCGAGCACCACGCCGACGCCGAGCCCGATGTAGCTCAGGCCTACCCACTGGAAATAGCCGATGGCGACCGCGATCACTGCCGGATCCGAGTCGAAGAAGCCGACGATGTTCGCGCCGAACGCGCGGTACGAGAGCGCGAGCAACGCCATCGCCAGCGCCGTGTAGGTCGCGGCAAGCCAACCGCTCTTCTTCGCGCGCTCGGGGTTGGCCGCGCCGAGGTTCTGGCCCACGAACGTCTGCGCCGCGCTACCCCAGCCGAGCGCCACGAACAGCGCCATCGTCTCGAGCCGGAACGCGATCCCGAGCGCCGTGGTCGCGGTCTGATCGGTCTCGCTCGTGAACAGACGCGCGACCAGCGCGTGCGTGAGAAGCATCGCCAGGATCCGCACCACGAGCTGCGCGCTCGACGGCCAGGCCTGACCAATCAGCCCCCGCAGCAGCGGCAAATCGGCGCGGGTGATCGAGTGCCGGTCGAACAACTTGAAGCGCCGCATCAACAGCGCGACCAAAGGCAGGAGCAACACCGCGCGCGCGATCAGCGTGGCCCAGGCCGCGCCCTGTAGCTCCATGCGCGGGATGCCCAGCGCGCTCGCGAGCGGCGGCCCCCACTGGAAGCCGGGCGGCGCAGGGCCCGGCCCGTACACCATCAGCGTCGCCAGCAACAGATTCAGCGCGTTGGCGATGATCAGTAATGCGACCGGGCTCTTGCTGCTGCCGAGAGCGCGCGCGACGCTGGTCAGGTGCAAGAGAAAGAAGATGGTGAAGCTGCCGCCCATCATCACCGCCAGGTACGGCACGCCGAGCTCCGCCACGCGGCCCTTGGCGCCCACGACGGAGACCACCAGCCACTCCGCTCCGAACCCACCCCCGAGCGCGAACAGCACGGACAGCGCGAACACGAGCAGCATCGACTGCCACGCCACCTGCCGCACCCCGGCGTGGTCTCCTCGACCCTGGCGGTGGCTGAGCATCGCCCCCGTCGCGACGGTGAGGCCGTAGCTCACGATCGTGCCGAGCGCGGCGAGCTGATCGCAAATGCCGATCGCGCCGAGAGCCGGACCCGCCATGTCCGTGCCCAGGTGACCTATCAGATAAGCGTCCACCAGGTTGAACGCCGTCTGCAGCCCCATTCCGAGCGCGAGGGGCGTCCCGAACCGCGCCATTTCGCGCCCGAGCGGGCCGACCAGGATCCGCCGCGACAGGGCGTCGAGCGCCTGGCTCATGGCTCGGACGCCTCGAACAGTGGCAGCTGCACCCGCGCTGCCTGGGCTTCGGCGGCCGTGGCCCTGCTCGGCGCGCGCGCGGCGTCGAGCGGATCGCGCGCGCGCTCGAAGCAAGCGTCGGGCACGCGCCGCTTCTGTCGATGCCGGTGGGTGCGCTTCACGAACGCGGCGCTCACGGGGTCGTGATACCCGCTCGGGGGCGCCTCTTCTTCCCGGCGTGGATAAAAGCGCACGATGCGCGCCATCAACAGCTCGCGCACGTATTTGCCGACGAGCGAGGCCAGCATCACCAGCGGATCGGCGGCGTCGGCATCTCTCACGAAGTGCAGCTCGCCGACCCCGGGAAAGCGGTAAGCGCTGCGCGCCGCGCCCTCCCCGAGCACCGCGTGCAGCTGCCCGCCAAGGGGGCCGAAGAACTTGCCGTACTCGTGGATGCCGCCGACCTTCCCGCAGATCGCGTGGACCTCTGCCCGGGCTGCGCGACGGAGCTCGAGGACTAGCCGCTCCATGGCGTGCAGATCGGAGACGAAGCGGTTGATCCCGCGCTCGCGGGCCTGGTTCAAGAGCTTGGTGCAGACGACGCTCGAGCGTACGGCGAGCACCCGCAGCCCCCGTTGCTCGAGCGCCTGGCGGTGTCGAGTGAGCCGTTGACAGAGTGCGTCATCGGCCTGGAACGACTCGCCCTCCACACCCCAGCACTGCGTCGTCACGTGCGGCGGGCACGGCGAGCGGAGCGCAGTGTGGCCTTCGAGCAACAGTGACTCGAGCAGCGCCGTCGGCGTCGCGGCGGGAGCCGGAGAGAGAGCCCGCGCCCAGCCCTCGCCGAGCCGCGAATCCGCGTGAGAAATCAGCCGCTTGGAGTCATCCAGATCGGCGCGCAGCGCCTTCGGCAGCTTGCGCGACAAAAAGCGCGCGCCGCGCCCGTCCACCTCCGCGAGCACTCCCGTCACGACGAGCGGCCCGAGTCGAGCGCCCAGACCGTTCTCGTCCACGCCAACGCGAAACATGCCGCCTTCGGCCATCAGCCTCCGGCGACCGGGGGGATCAGAGCGATCGTGTCCCCGTCGGCGACGGGCTCGGAGAGCGAAGCGAACGTCTCGTTGCGAGCGAGCCGCACGCTGCCGAGTCGCCCTTTGAGAACCGGGTGGAGGTTGGTGAGGTAGCCCACCAGATCGGAAAGCTTCGTCACGCTCTCGGGTAGCACCAGTACTTCCTCAGCCTTTCCGATGAGGTCGCGAATTTTCGCAAAGTAAAGAATCTGGACGCTCATGCGCGCTGTCTACGACTCCCTATCACCATCCGAGCCCGGCGCCCACGCACTCGCTGCGATGCGCGACGTAGCCGCGCCGCGAAAACGTCGAGCTTGCTCGAGAAGCAACCCCCTTTCCCAGTCCGAAGGTGATAAGAGAGCCGTTGCTTGTCATGCGGACTCGTTTAGACTCGGAGGGTTCACGCCGAGTGCTTTCCCGAGTCCAACGCAGCGCGCGCGCGCATCGTTCGGGGCGCTGACGCGACGCCGCTGGAGACCTTCGATGATCAAATTACGGTTCAATCCTTCCGCTCCTGCACATTGGGTCCTGGGCGGCGCCATCCTGGCCTGCAGCGCTCAGGCCGAGACCTCGGACGACGGCGGCACTCGTCCCGTTCGCCCCGGTGACACCGGCGGCGCCAGCGGCATCGGCGGGAGCACCCCCGGCGTGACGGGCGGCAGCTTCGTCGGCGCCCCCCAGGGCGGCACGCCCGGAGCGCAGGGCGGCAACCCCACGGCCATGGGCGGCGTCGGCTCGGCGGGCAAGGCCAATGGCGGCACGCCGGGAGCGCAGGGCGGCAACCGGCCGACGGGTGGTACCACGAGCACGGTCGGCGGCAGCGTCACCTTCACGGGCGGCATCGCCAACGCAGGCGGGGCCGTCGGTTCGGGCGGCGCGGCGTCCGCGGTGACGTGCGACGCTCCGTGGGTCGTCGGCAACGATGGCTTCGTCAAGGCAAAAGGTGCGGGAACCAGCTGCTGGCACGGCTACGCGTTCACCGGCAAGGGCACTGCCAGCACGATCATGCCCGAGAAGTTCTCCCAGTGCGGCGCGGGTTGCATGTTGTGCGTCGATGGGACGGTCGCCAAATCGGCGGACAGCAGCGAGGTCGCGTTCCTCGGCTTCAACATCAATCAGTCCCCTGGCGCCTCGGCGACGGCGACGGCCAAGCCGACCGGCACGGGCCTCACCGTCAGCTTCACCAAGTCCGGCACGTTCCCCCTGCGCGTGCAGATCCAAGCCAAGAACGCGACGGCCGCGTCCCGCTGGTGCGCCGAGATCACCGGCACGAGCCCCGCCACGATTCCCTACGCGATGTTCAACACCGAGTGTTGGGAAGGCGGCGCGGGTACCGCGTACAACCCTGCGATGGGCGAGATTGAAGCCGTGCTCCTGCTCGTCCCCGGCAACACCGAAGCGGATGTCGCGTTCAGCGCCTGTTTGACGGGCGTCAAAGACGGGTAGCCAAAAGCTGCAGGGAGCGCCGCTCGCCTCCACCAGGGCCCGAAGGGCGAACTGCACTCTACGGCAGCAGCGTCCCTTGTCTTGCAAGGCAGCGCGGCATGGCCGTAGAGTCCTTGCCAAGGTGAGCAGCAGACTTCTTGGGCGGGCAGTTCTATGCGCCATCGTGATCGCGGTCCCTGCGACAGCGCAGGCGGGAGACGAGGTGCTTGCGGAAACCCTGTTTCGAGAGGCGAAGGCGCTCATGAGCGCTGGGAATCTTCGCGATGCCTGCCCAAAGTTTGCGGAGAGCTTCCGTCAGGATCCCGGGACGGGAACCCTGCTCGCCCTCGCGGTCTGCCAGGAGCAATCGGGTAAGCTGGCAAGCGCCTGGGCCAGCTACAACGCGGTGGTCGGCAGGGCTCACGGAGAGGGCCAGACGGAGCGAGAACGAGCGGCGCGGGAAAGAGCAGCCGCGCTCGAGCCGCGCCTCTCCAAGCTCACGATCGAGGTCCCGCCGGAAGTTGCAGCCTTGCCCGGGCTCGCAATTCTTCGAGATGGCGAACCGATGCCAATGGCCGCGTGGGGCATCGCCATTCCCCTCGATCCGGGCATTCACCTCGTGGAGGCTGTCGCGGACGACAAGCCGAAGCTGTCGCGGCGCTTCACGTTCATGAAGGATGGCGGTCGCAAGGTCATTCGGATCGAATTCGATGAGGAAGAAGCGCGGGTCGAGACCGACGCCGAGATCGACGAAGGCCCTCCGCCGCCAATGCGTGCGCGCGCCTCGTCGCCGCCGCTAGTTGAACCGACCGGGCCTTCTCACGCGGCGGAACCAACGTCGCTGCGGACCGCGTCGTGGATCGTTGGCGGTGCCGGGATCGTCGCCCTGGGCGTTGCGGGGGGTTACGCACTCCACGCAAAGAGCTTGGACGAAGACTCGAAGACGAAGGATCACTGCTCGGCGTCGCGCGGGTGCGACGAGTATGGCGAACGCAAGAACCGCGACGCTCTCGCTGCCGGCAACCTAGCGACGGGGTTCTTCGTCGGTGGAACGGTGCTGCTCGGAGCCGCGGTCACGCTGTTCGTTGTGGGCGCGCCCGAGACGTCCGCCGGCCTGCAGGTGCTGCCGGAGCTCGGTGCCCATTCGGCGGGCGTGTTGGTCGGGGGCCCGCTGTGAAGCGCGTGCGGCCCGCTCGACGAACTGGCCCTCGATGGGTCGCACTTCTCGCGCTGGTCTGGGGTTGTAACGCGGTCCTGGGGATCGACGAGTTTCCGGCGCGTGATGAGGGCAGCGCTGACGAGGATTCGGGTTCCGGCGGTTCACGTATCCCAGGAGCTGGAACCAGCGGACGGCCTTCCTCGATGGCCGGAGATTCGCCCACGGATGGCGGCGCCGCCGGCAGCGGGGAGGGCGGCAGCACGGTGGTGCGTCCGACGACCGGGGGCCGCCACGAAGGTGGAGCTGCCGGAGAAGGAGAAGCTCCGGGTTCTGCTGGCGGTCAGGATGGTGGAAGCGATGGCTCCGGCGGGACCACCTCGACGGGCGGTTCTGATCCAGAGACGGGCGGCCGCGTTTCCGAACAGGGGGGGTCCCGATCGACCGGGGGCGAGCCACCCGTGCAAACGGGAGGGGTCGCAACTGGTACCGGGGGGCAAGTCGGAGTGGTCTGTGATCGGCCCTGGACCGTCGGCAACGACGGATTCGTCCGAGCGCAGGGCGCGGATGGTGCGTGCTGGCACGGCTACGCGTTCACCGGCAAGGGCACCGCCAGCACGATCATGCCTGAGAAGTTCTCGCAGTGCGGCGCGGGTTGCATGCTGTGCGCCGACGGCACGGTCGCCAAATCGGCGGACAGCAGTGAGGTGGCGTTCCTCGGCTTCAACATCAATCAGTCCCCTGGCGCCTCGGCGACGACGACGGCCAAGCCGACCGGCACCGCCCTCACCGTCAGCTTCACCAAGTCCGGAACGTTCCCCCTGCGCGTGCAGATCTTGGCCAAGAACGCGACGGCCGCGTCGCGCTGGTGCGCCGAGATCACCGGCACGAGCCCGGCCACGATTCCCTACGCGATGTTCAACACCGAGTGTTGGGAAGGCGGCGCGGGTACCGCGTACAACCCTGCGATGGGCGAGATTGAAGCCGTGATGTTGCTCATTCCTGGCAACACCGAAACCGATGTCGCGTTCAGTGCCTGTTTGACGGGCGTCAAAGACGGGTAGTCGTCACTTAAGAGAGCCTCGCCAGCGGACTTAGAGAATCAGTCACTCGCTCGCGTTCGCCGCCTGCCCTCGACCACGGTGTGTGCGCTGCGGCCGAACGTCCAGCGGATGTTGGATGCGGGAGGCGTCGCAGAGATCTGTCCTCGATGAATGCCCTCGAGGTGGCACCAGGTGCAGAGGCTGGTCAGGTTCTCGTCCGAGTCGTCGCCGCCGAGGGAGCGGAAGCGGAGGTGATGCGGCGTCACGTCGCGGCGGCCGCAGCACGGGCTTTGACAGCGATGGCGATCGCGCTCGTAAATGTGCGCGTAGTTCACGTTGGAACGACGCGGGCGCCAGGTTTCCATGAAGAGCTCGCAAGCGAAGCGCAAAAAGGTCGTGTCGCGCAAGGCCGAGCCGCGGTGGCGCAGATAAATGGCTTCCCAGCGCCGGAAATCCCGCGCCGTGTCGGCGCTCACGCGGAGGTGCAGAGTCACGGTCGCCGACGGACCGGCTGCGCTTGACGGCTTCGCCGGCGGCGCAGAAATCTGACCCGTGACCCACCGCGCGCTCCAGATCTTCCACGCGCCGCACTTCGGCGTCGCTTGGCGGGAGCACGGCCGTGCTCTCGGACCACCTTGCCAGTAGCTCGGCCGAGTCGATCTCCTCGCGCAGATGTCGCAGCGTGCGCTCGCTGGCGCGAGTCACCCAGGCTTCGACGGTGGCGCCGGTCGCAACCTCTGCGACGAGGCGCGCTGCTTCGTACCCGAGCTCGCCGCGGTCTACGGCGTCGGCCAGAAATCTGAGCTGGCCGAGGCG
>JAICQO010000111.1 GCA_025937835.1 Polyangiaceae bacterium | reverse complement strand
TGGCTTCGTTCGCGAGGACGCGCTCGCGTTCTTGCAGCGCGCGGCCCGCCGCGGCACCCGCTTCGATCTGGTCGTGCTCGATCCGCCCAGCTTCTCGAGCAAGGGCGGCGCCAAGGCCTGGTCCTTCGCGCGCGACTACGCGGAGCTCGCGAGCGCGGCGCTTTCGGTCGTGAAGCACGGCGGCAGCCTGCTCGCCGTCACCAATCACCGAAAGACGCGGGCTCTCACGCTGCGCCGCCTGCTCGTCGAAAGCGCCGAAAAGCTCGGCCGCAACGTGCAGCGCGCCAAGCTCCTCCCCCCCGCGCTCGATTGCCCCGACGGCCCAAACGGTCCGGAGCCGAGCAAGAGCGTGTTGATCACGCTCAACTGAGGCAAACGTCGTAGGCCGACGTTGCGAGATTTTTTTAACAGGAAGGCTAGAAGACAGGAAGTCCGGAACAAGGATTTTTTGGTCCTGCAAGGCTTGGCTGACAGGTCATCGAAGAACTGGGGCCACGAGTTTTTGATTGAGCGGTGAGACGCACAACACGAGAAGAAAAACCTCCTGTCTTCCCGGTCTTCCTGTTGCGCCCATCGTCAAACGACGTCTACGCCGCCAGTGCGTCGCTGTTGGCGTCCAGCGTGGCGTCCAGCGTGGCGGCGATGCGGCGGAGGGCGAGCTCCAGGGAGGCTGCGGACGTGGGGCGCTTGGATGGATCTTTTTCGAGGCACTTCAGGATCAGTGTCTCGAGCTCGCGGGGGATGGCGCGGCCCGAGCGCGTCGAGGGCGGCACGGGGGCAGTGTGCAGGTGGTGGGCGCAGACTTCGACGGCGTTGCGGCCGGAGAACGGCGTCGTGCCCGTGAGCAGAAAGTAGCCGACCGCGCCGAGCGCGTAGAGGTCGCTCCGGGGGCCGACGCTACCCGGGTCGAGCAGCGCCTCGGGGGCAACGTAGAGCGGCGTCCCGATCAGGCTGAGCTCGTCGGTGCGCGACACGTCGGGCGTGGCATCGATTTGCTTGATCAGGCCGAAATCCAGCACCTTCAAGCGGTCCTCGCCGCCTTCGCACAGCATCAGGTTGGCGGGCTTCACGTCGCGGTGCACGAGCCCCGCGGCGTGCGCCTCCGCGAGCGACGCGGCGAGCTGCGCGAGCAAGTGCGCGACTCGGGAGGGAGCCAGGACGCCCTCGCGCTCCACGAGCTTCTCGAGGTCCTCGCCCTCGACGTACTCCATTGCGTAGTAGAAGCCGCCGTCGGGGGTCGGTCCGAAGTCGAAGACGCTGATCGTGTTCGGGTGGCGCAAGCGACTCGTGAGCTCCGCCTCGCGCACGAAGCGCGTCAGTGCTCGTCCTCCCGTACGCCCTGGCGCGAGCAGCTTGACGGCGGTCGGGCGATCGCTGCACCGGCTGCTCGCGCGATAGACCACGCCCATCCCGCCTTCGCCGATTTTCTCGGCGAGCGTGTACGGACCGACCTGTCCCGCGACCGAGCTCGCCTTCCGGCCGCGCCCGGTGACCGCCGCGAGCGCCGTGCTCAGCGCACCGCTGAGCCCCGAGAGCCAATCGCTGGCGCTGCGAGCGGAGCTCGTCTTGCTCTGGGTCCGAGATGCCGAGGCGTTCATGCCCCTACGACGCTCGGGGCGGCCCGGGATCGACATCCGCATCGAATTTTTTGTAACGATGTGAAATCGATAGTCTTTTAGCGATAGCGGCGCGGGTTCCCCGTTCGTGTAGGCTGCGTGCTCATGAAGACGCGCGCGGCGGTTGCGTACGAGGCCGGCAAGCCCCTGGTGATCGAGGAGGTGGAGCTCGAGGGCCCGAAAGCCGGGGAGGTGCTGGTCGAGCTGAAGGCGACGGGTGTCTGCCACACCGATGAGTTCACGCGTTCCGGAGCCGATCCCGAGGGCTTGTTCCCGGTGATCTTCGGTCACGAGGGCGCCGGCGTGGTCGTCGACGTCGGCCCGGGCGTGACCGGCCTCGCGCGCGGCGATCACGTGATCCCGCTCTACACGCCGGAGTGCCGCGCCTGCAAATCGTGCCTGAGCCGCAAGACCAACCTGTGCACGGCGATCCGCGCGACGCAGGGCAAGGGTCTGATGCCGGACGGCACCAGCCGCTTCTCGATCGGCAAGACCCAGATCCACCACTACATGGGCTGCTCCACCTTCGCGAACCACACGGTGCTGCCCGAGATCGCGCTGGCCAAGGTGCGGCCGGACGCGCCATTCGACAAGATTTGCTACATCGGCTGCGGCGTCACGACCGGCATCGGCGCCGTGCTCTACACCGCCAAGGTGGAGCCCGGCGCCAACGTCGTGGTCTTCGGGCTGGGCGGGATCGGGCTGAACGTGGTCCAGGGCGCGAAGCTCGCCGGCGCCGACAAGATCATCGGCGTCGATGTCAACCCCGCGCGCGAAGCGCTCGGCAAGCGCTACGGCATGACGCACTTCGTGAACCCGAAGGACGTCGGGGACGGCCTGGTCGCGCACCTGGTGGAGCTCACCGGAGGCGGCGCCGACTACAGCTTCGAGTGCGTGGGCAACGTGCAGTTGATGCGCCAGGCGCTCGAGTGCTGTCACCGCGGCTGGGGCGTGAGCGTGATCATCGGCGTCGCCGGCTCGGGTCAGGAAATCGCCACCCGGCCGTTTCAGCTCGTGACCGGGCGCGTCTGGAAGGGCACGGCCTTTGGCGGCGCGCGCGGCCGCACCGACGTGCCCAAGATCGTCGACTGGTACATGGACGGCAAGATCGACATCGACTCGATGATCACGCACAAGCTACCGCTCGAGCGGATCAACGAAGCCTTCGACCTGATGCACGAGGGCCGCTCGATCCGCACCGTGATCGAGTACTAGCGACCGGCAGCAGAGCTAGCGCGTCATGGTGCTTGCGCCGCTGATCACGAGCTCGATCAAGCGGCGCAAGAGGTCGTCCTCGACCCGCTCGCGCCAGAGCGTGTTCGACAACAGCGAACCGACGAGGGTGGTCGTGACGAGGTCGTAGTCGGTGCTCTCCGGGAGCTCTCCACGCGAGACGGCGCGCTCCAGCACGATCCGCGGCACGACCGGGTACTCTTTGCGAAGCTGCAGGACCACGGAGCGGAGCTCGGGCTCGGACTCGCCGGCGAGCACGGCACGGCGCACGCTGCGACCCCGCGGGTTCATCATCTGATCCGCCTTGGCGCGCAGCGTGACGAACAGGTCCTCGCGCACGTTCCCGGTGTCGGGCGGCGGCTCGTCGTGCGCCTTCAGATCGCGCAAGGCCGCGTCGAGCAGCGCCACCTTGGTCGGCCAGCGGCGGTAGACCGTGGTCTTGTTGACCCCGGCGCGGCTCGCGACCTCTTCGATCGACAGCCCGCCATAACCCCGCTCCGCGAATACTTCGAGCGTCGCGCCGAGCACGGCCTCGACCACGCGCGCACTCCGGCCCCCCGTCCGGGCGCGAGCACCGGGACGACCTGTTTTTCGGGGTTCCGTATCTAATCGCAACGGTTGGTTGCTTTTGTGTTCCGTACTGCTAGCTGTTGCAACTTGTTGTTGCGTTTGGTGCGAAGGCCTATCGAATGAGTGTTTCAGCAGCTGCTCCAGTTCCGCTCGCCACCGAACCCCCTGTCAAGCCAGTTTCTTCCCGCTCGCGCTCACGATTCGGATTTGCGGCTCTCGGGCTGCTCGCTGCGGTCGCCGGGGGCTACCTCTGGTTGCAGCGCGGGCTCGAGAGCACCGACGACGCGCAGATCGACGGAGATGTGGTGGCGGTGCCGAGCCGGCTCGGCGGCGTGGTCTCGGCGGTCCACTTCAGCGACAACCAGCAGGTGAAGGCGGGGGCGCTGCTCGTCGAGCTCGATCCGGCACCGGCTCGCGCCCGGCTTGCGCAGGCGGAGGCCGAGCTGCTCGCTGCCCGAGCCCTGGCCGACGCCGAGGACGCGAGCGCGCGGCTCACCGAGCAGAGCGCCTCGGCCGGACGGGACGTCGCGAAGGCGTCGCTGTCGGGCGCCTCGATCGCGGTCAAGGCCACGAGCGCTCAGATCACCGAGGCGCGAGCCAGCGCCACGGCGGCTCGCTCCGCGCGCGACCAGGCCCGGCACGATCTCGAGCGAGCCCAGGCCCTGGCCGAAAAGGGCGCGGTGCCGCAAGCAGAGCTCGACTCGGCCGAGACCGGGTTCGCCTCGGCCGAGGCGTCGCTCGCCCAGGCGGAGGCTCGCGTCGCATCGCTCGAGGCCACCACCTATCAGGCTCGCGCCAAGGTCAGCGAGGCCTCGGCGCGCCTCGGGCAGGCCGACACCGTCGCGGTTCAGGTCGCCGAGGCGCGGGCTCGGGCGGCCTCGGCGCGCGCGCGCGTGGCGACCGCCGAGGCCCAGCGCGACCTCGCGGAGCTCGACCTGTCCTACACCAAGATCTTCGCGCCGCGCGCGGGCGTGGTCAGCAAGCGCAGTGTGTCGGTCGGGCAAATGGTGAGCCCCGGCCAGGCCACGGTGATGGTGGTGCCGCGCGACTCGCTGTGGGTGACCGCGAATTTCAAGGAGACGCAGCTCGCGGGCATGCGCATCGGTCAGCCCGCGACGATCGACGTCGATGCCTTTGACCGCAGGCTGCACGGCAAGGTCGAGAGCTTCTCGGGCGCGACCGGAGCTCGCTTCGCGCTCTTGCCGCCGGACAACGCGACCGGCAATTTCACGAAGGTCGTGCAGCGCGTGCCGGTCCGGGTCCGCCTCGACGACACTCCCGCGGATCTGCCGCTCTTGCCGGGCCTGTCGGTCGATCTGACCGTCGACACCCGGGGCCGATGACCGCGGCGGCTGCTACGCCCGATCTGTTTCAGGCTGCCCCGGCCACCGGCAAGTCCCAGCGCTGGCTGATCGCCGTGACCGTCGCGCTCGGCGCGCTGCTCGAGATCGTCGACGTCTCGATCGTGAACGTCGCGATCCCGCAGATGCAGGCGACGCTGGGCGTGACCTTGAGCGAGGTCGGCTGGGTCGTCACGGCTTACGCGATCGCCAACGTGATCATCCTGCCGCTCTCGGCTTGGCTCGGCGATCGCTTCGGCAAGAGCCGCTTCTTCGTGTTCTCCCTGGTGAGCTTCGTCGGAGCCTCGATGCTGTGCGGCTTCGCACACAGCCTGTGGCTGCTGGTGGTCGCGCGCGTCCTTCAGGGGCTGTTCGGCGGCGGGCTCTTGGCCAAGGCTCAGTCGATCTTGTTCGAGACCTTCCCGAAAGGGGAGCAAGCGGCGGCGCAAGCGCTGTTCGGCGTCGTGGCCATCGCCGGCCCTGCCATCGGCCCCACGCTCGGCGGCTACATCGTCACGAACCTCGACTGGCGCTGGATCTTCTTCATCAACCTGCCGATCGGCATCGTGGCCATCATCATGGCGCTCACTTACCTGCCCAAGGACGGCGAGCGAAAAGCCACGGGGTCCGTCGATTGGTTTTCGATCGCGCTCCTGGCGACGGGGCTCGGCTGCGTTCAAACGTTCCTCGAGGAGGGCTATTCGCACGACTGGTTCGACTCGGGGCTGGTCCGTGCCTGCGCCGTCGGGGCGGTGGTGTCGCTGGTGTGGTTCGTGCGCCGGCAGCTCGTTTCCGCGAACCCCGTCGTCGATCTGTCGGTGCTCCGGTACCGCTCGCTCACCGCGGGTTGCCTGCTGTCGGCCGTGATCGGCATGGGCCTCTACGGCGCGCTGTTCGCGGTGCCGATCTTCGCGCAGACGGTCCTGCACTACACCTCGCAGCAGACGGGTATGTTGCTGCTCCCGGGCGCGCTGGCCTCGGCGTTCACGATGCCGATCGCCGCGCGCTTGCTGCGCCGGTTCGACCCGCGGGTGCTGATCGCGAGCGGCGCGCTGATCGTCACCGCTTCGATGTTGGGGCTGTCGGACCTGAACCCGCAAACCGGCGAACCCGACCTGTTTTGGCCGCTGATCGTGCGCGGCTTCGGCACGGTGTTGATGTTCTTGCCGATGAGCATGGCGACCCTCGGCAGCGTGCCGATCGCCGAGGTCTCGAAAGCGACGGGGCTCTACAACCTGACCCGACAGCTCGGCGGCAGCATCGGCATCGCCGCGCTCACGACGGTGCTGGCCTCGCGCCAGGCGTTCCACCGCAACGTGCTGGTCGAAAACCTCACCGCCACGGATCCCGACGTCGTGGGCCGCGTTCAGACGCTGACCGACCTGTTCGCGTCGAAGGGCTTCGATCTCGGCCATGCGCGGCAGCAGGCGCTGCTGCTGCTCGACCAGATGGTCAACGTTCAGGCTTCCGTCCTGTCGTTCGCGGACACCTTCTGGATCGTGGCCATGTTGTTCCTCGCGACGCTGCCGCTGGTGCTTTTGCTCGGGAAAGGCAACCCGCGGGTTCCGGCCGGAGGCGGCCACTGAGTCGGCACCGGGCGGCGTGGTAAAACCCGCCGCGTGAGCCGCAAGAACCCCTACGCCGGACAGGATCCGCGCACCCGCGAGGCCAAAGCCAAGGGCTATCCGGCGCGCAGCGTGTTCAAGCTCGAGGAGATCGATCGGCGGCTGCGGCTGCTCCGTCCGGGCCAGCACGTGCTCGATCTAGGCGCCGCTCCGGGGTCGTGGTCGCTCTACGCGAGCCAGCGCGTCGCTGAGGGTGGTCGGGTGTTCGCCGTCGATCTCGAGGAGATCTTGCAAACGTTCGGGCCGAACGTGGAGGTCTTGCGAGGGGACGCGCTCGATCTCGAGAATCGAGCGCTGTCGAGGTTCGCCCCCTACGACGTGGTGCTGAGCGACATGGCTCCGCGCACCTCGGGCAACAAGCTCGCCGATCAGGCGCGGAGCGCGGAGCTGTACCTGCGCGCGCTCGCCGTCGGGTCTGCGCTCGGCAAGCCGGGCTCGTCGTTCGTGGGCAAGATCTTCATGAGCGGGGACTTCGCCGAGGCCCGCGCCAGAACCGCGCAGGCGTACTCGAAGGTGCAGGTCATCCGACCCGAGGGCACACGCACCGTGAGCTCCGAGGTGTTCATCGTCGGCGACGGGTTGAAGCCGCAGTCGGGCTGAGCCACGCAGCGCACCGGGGGGCGTCTCGAAGCGGGAGCCAGGCCGTTTCTGTCGTCCCGGAGAGAGACGCCCGTTCGCGAGTTTTCCGAGGATCTCCCGAGAAATGCCGCGCGAACGCGCGTCGGCACGCGCCGTGCACTTAGCTCTGACCGCAGCCGGCGACGCCCGGTCCCCCCCTCCCCGTTGGTTCGTTGGCTGCAATTAATCTTCCCAACGGCTCGTTGTTGTCCAGACAGCGGGCTGTTGCCTTTTGTGCTCGGTGAGCGCGCGCCGTCAGAAGGCGCTGTGGCCGGTGAGCGCCTTGCCGAGCACGAGCGTGTGCACCTCGTGCGTGCCCTCGTAGGTGTAGACGCTCTCGAGGTTCAACATGTGGCGGATCACCGGGTACTCGAGCAGGATGCCGTTGGCTCCCAAGATGCCGCGCGCCGTGCGGGCCACCGCGAGGGCCATCCCCACGTTGTTGCGCTTGCAGAGCGAGACTTGCTCGGGCAGCAGGCGGCCCTGCTTTTGTTTGAGCCGCCCGAAGTGGAGCGCCAGCAGCTCGGCCTTGACGATCTCCGAGCCGAGCTCGACGAGCTGCTCCTGGATCAGCTGTTTGGAGGCGATTGGAACGCCGAACTGCACGCGTTCGCGCGCGTAGCCGAGCGCCGAGTCGAAGCAGGCCCTGGCGGCGCCGACCGCACCCCAGGCGATGCCGAAGCGCGCCTCGTTCAGGCAGCGCAGCGCGGCGCCGAGGCCGGGCTTGTGCGGCATCAGCGCCGAACCGGGGACGCGGCAGTCGCTCAGGATCACCTCGCCGGTCTCGCTCGAGCGCAGGCTCATCTTGCCGTGGATCCGGCGCGTCTCGAAGCCCGGAGCGCCGCGCTCGACGACGAAGCCGCGCACCGACTCCGCGCCGCCGTCTTCCAGCTTCGCCCACACCACGCACAGGTCGCAGAACGGTGCGTTGGTGATCCACATCTTGGTGCCGTTCAGCACGTAACCGTCGCCGTCCTTGCGCGCGCGTGTCGCCATCGAGGCGGGATCCGAGCCGCTGTCGGGCTCGGTCAGACCGAAGCATCCGATCAGCTTGCCGCGGGCCATCTCCGGCAAGTACTTGTCGCGCTGGGCGTCGCTTCCGGCCGAGTAGATGGCGTACATCGCGAGCGAGCCCTGCACGCTGACGAAGCTCCGGAGCCCGCTGTCCCCGTATTCGAGCTCTTCGAGCACGAGGCCGTACGAGACGGGGCTCATGCCGGCGCAGCCGTAGCCCGCGATGCTGGCGCCGAGCAGGCCGAGCTCGGCCATTTCGGGGATCAGGTCGCGCGGGAACTCCTCTCTCTCGTAGAGCTCACCCGCACGGGGGAGGTAACGCTCGCGGACGAAGCGCCGGACGCTGTCCCGAACCAGGCGCTCTTCGTCGCTGAGCTCTGCGTCGCGGGCGGAAATGGCGCCGAGCGGGAGCGGATCCATCCGCCAATTGAAGCACCGCCGCCCGAGCCGTGCCGCGAATTGGGCCCGCCGGCGTGGCCGCAGGTAAGGAAACGGGAGATGCGACGTTCGCGGGCGCTGTCGGTGCTTTTGACGTGTGCTGCGTGTTCGGCCGAGCCGACCGCGAGCCTCGATCCCGACACGCCCGACCTGGCCCGCGCGCCGAGCGGCGCCGTCCCCGCAGCGCCGGACGCTCCCGAAGCGCCGGCCGCCCCCGAGCCGACCGAGACCGAAGCTCCGGAGCTCGCCGCCGAAGACCTGCCGAGCTTGGCAGTCGAAGAGGCGCCCGCATCGGCTTCGGCTCCGGCAGATGCCGAGCCTGACCCGGTGCCCGAGCTGCTCGCGCTCGCCCGCGAAGTGTTCGTGCTCGATCGACCGAGCGCCGACGGAAAGAAGCTCGGTTACCTGCGCGCGGGGGCGCGCGTCACGCGCAGCGCGGAGCCCGCGGGCTTCGACGGTTGCTCGGGCGGCTACTACCGCATCGCTCCCCAGGGTTATGTGTGCGCCGGTCCGTTCGCGCGGCTCGACCTCGACCACCCGCTGGCCCGGCTCGGGCGAGTGCGCCCCGATCGCACGGCGCCGCTCCCGTATCCCTACGCCAAGGTGGGTCCGGTGCCGCCGATCCTGTACACGCGGCTGCCGGAGCCGGCGGATCTGCGCTGGGCCGAGCCGGACTATCGCGGCCGCGCGCGAAGCACGCTCCCACTCGGTCTCGCGCCGCGGGCCATCCCCGAAGAGCTCGCCGAGGGGCGCACCACGCCGGCGCCGTTCGGCCGCTACGAGCCCTCGACGCTGAACGCGGGGCGCGCGCTACCCGATAGCTCGTTCGCGCTGCTCGAGAGCTTCAGCCACGCCGGCCGCAACTACGCGCTCAGCGCAGACTACCTGTTGCTTCCGTCCGATCGCCTCGAGCCGGTGCGGCCGAGCACGTTCCACGGTATCGCGCTCGAGCCGGGGGAAACGCAGGTGGCGTTCGTGATGCGCCGCGGCGCGCAGCGCTTCATTGGGGACCCGGAGCAGGGCCTGCGCGTCGCGCGGGCGCTCGACTACCGAGAGGCCGTGGTGCTGAGCGGCAAGCAGGCGCGTTCGGGCGGGCGCTTGCTCCGCGAGCTCTCGAACGGCGACTGGGTGCGCGACGACGGCTTGCTGCTGGTCGAGCCGCCGACGTCGCTGCCGAGCTTCGCGCGCGGCAACACGACCTGGATCCACGTCTCGCTATCGCGTCAGACGCTGGTCGCCTACGAAGGCGAGCGACCCGTGTACGCAACGCTCGTGTCGACCGGCAAGGACGGCGCGGGTGACCCCAAGACGACGCTGAGCACCGTGCAGGGACAGTTTCGCATCCACACCAAGCACGTGACGGCGCGCATGGACAGTGACGAGCCCGACGACGAATACGACCACCGCGACGTGCCGTGGGTCGCGTATTTCAGCGAAGGCTACGCGCTGCACGCCGCGTACTGGCACGACGCGTTCGGCACGCCGCGCAGCCACGGGTGTGTGAACCTCTCGCCTGCGGACGCGCGGTTCCTGTTCCACTGGACCGAGCCGGCGGTGCCCCAGTCGTGGCACGGGGCTCTGGGCCCCGGAACGCGCGTCGTGATCGCCGAATAGACGCCTCGATCCGCGATTCGCGGCTCGGTCTGTTTCGCGATTGTTCCGGAGCGGGTGAGGGCCGGCCCCCGCACCCGGGCAGCGATGTAGGTGGCGTAAAAAGATCTACTCAGAGCCCCCGAGTGTGGTGATCATAGCGTCACCTCAGATGTTTTCACCTATGTCCCCGGAAACGTTGGAGTCGAGCGACGACGCCGCTGCTCGCGAGGGGCACGAGCCTGCCTCTCACGAGCGAAAGGCCGAAGAGCCCGTGCGCCCGGGACAAGTGATTGGGGAAAAGTACCAGGTCATCGATCGCATCGGCTCGGGCGGGATGGGCCAGGTGTACTCCGCGCTGCACCTCGATCTCGGGGAGCGAGTTGCGCTCAAGTTCCTGCGTCGCGAAGCGTTGCAGTACCCGGAGCTCGTACAGCGGTTTTCCACGGAAGCACGCGCGGCCGCGCGGATCCGGAGCGAGCACGTCGCTCGCGTGTTCGACGTGGGGCAGCTGCCGAGCGGGATCCCGTTCATCGTGATGGAGTTCCTCGAGGGCAGGGACCTCGCCGACGTGTTGATCCAGCGCGGCCCGCTGTCGATCGAGCTCGCCGTGGATTACCTGCTGCAAGCTTGTGAAGCGCTGGCGTCGGCACACGCCAAGGGCATCGTCCACCGCGACATCAAGCCCGAGAATCTGTACCTCTCGAAGAGCAGCGCGGGTCCGGGGACGATCAAGGTGCTCGATTTCGGCGTATCCAAGCTCTCGCTCGACAGCGCCGGGGTTGCCGGAAAGCGCGAGTACGTGCGGACGACGCTGCCGGTTGGCTCGCCCGCGTACATGTCGCCCGAGCAGATCCGCGAGTGCAGCGACGTGGATCATCGCACGGATATCTGGGCGCTCGGCTGCGCGCTGTTCGAGCTCGTGACCGGGAAGATGCCGTTCGACGCGCCGACGCTGGTCCAGCTCGGCGCCGCGATCCTCGAGCAAGAGCCGACGCCGCTCAGCCAGGCGCTGCCCGCCGCGCCGCGCGAGCTCGAGGCGATCGTGTCGCGCTGCCTGTCCAAGGATCCGAAGCTGCGCTATGCGGACATCGCGGAGCTCGCTCGCGCTCTGTCGCCGTTCGCCTCCGAGCGGGCGCGGATCTACGCCGAGCGTTGCAGCTTCTTGTTGCCGCGGGACGGCGAGCAACGTGCGCGCGTTCCAGACCTCGGTCGCGTCCACTTGCACGGCAGGGATCCGAACCGCACCGTGCCCGCGATCCTGCGCAACGAACCGAGCGCGGTCGCGCCGGAGAGAGCTCAGTCACCGCGCCAGAAGCTCGGTTGGTGGGTGGGCGCCGCGCTCGTCGGTGCTGCGCTGACGAGCGCGTTTGCGCTCGGTCAATACAGTCGCAGCTCGGCCGTCGCCAACACGACGACGCAGAAAGCGGACGTCATCGCGCCGGAGCCGGAGGTAGCCGCCGAGCCCGTGCTCGCCGTGGTAGCGGAGATGGCCCCCGTGGAGACGAGCGAGATCGAGCCCGTCGTGGCGAGGGCCGCGAAGTCAGCGAAGCCCGTGGTCGTTCCGGCGCGCGTCCTGCAGCCCGCACCCGCGCCGAAGCCCAAGAAAGCCGCCACGTTCGGCCGAACCGCGGACGAGCTCGACGTGGGCTACTGAAGCTCCCGCTTCGAGCTAGCTCCGCGAATCGCGCCAGGTGAGCCAGGCGAGGAACGCCGCGGCGAGCGCCGGGAGCAGCATGCTCTGCGGACCGATCGCGCCTGCGAGCCACCCGCCCAACGCGGCGCCGCCCACGAAGCCGAACAGGGCGGTACCCACCAGGCGCAGGCGTGCATCGGCTTTCTTGCGCTCGGCATCGCTTATCGCGTTGTCGCCGAGCACGCGGTGCGTGCACAGGTCCACGAGCTCGATGATGAACTGCGTGAGGTTGCCGGTCATCACCGTCGTCGGGCAAGAGCTGCCGACGGCCTCGCGCATGAACGTGTTCTGAAAGCCCATCGCTGCCACCGCGCTGATCAACAGCACGGGCACGGGGTGTGATGCCTGCTTGAGCTCGGGCACGACGAAGCCCATGGCGCTGAACAACAGCAACGCGAGCGTCATCAACGCCAAGAGCGGCGTGAGCGGAGTGTGGCCGCGGCGGCGGAACACGCGCGCCACGAGCACGCCCAGCACGACCGATGCGATGAACACCGGCACCATCGCCAGGTGCGCGCGAGTCGCGTGCCCCGACGACACCGCGAGCGTCATGCCGACGATCTCTCCGGTGAGGTGCGCCGGGAACATCCCGACCAGGGTCACGAAGCCCGCGGCGTCGACGTAGCCCGCGACGCCGCTCAACATGCCGACACGCAGCCGGCCGTTGGCCGCGCTCGGGACCGGGACTGGGACTGGGACCCCGGCCGCGACCGGGACTGGGGCTGGTTTGGGTGCCGCTGGCGTGGGGTGCTCGGCCGCCGCGTTCTCCGGCGGAAACTGCGGAAGAGGAGGCAGCGTCGGAATCGTCGGGACGGAGTCCGCTTGGCCTGGAACGGCCATCGATACCAGCGGGCTGCCGCTCTCTGCTTGCGAACTCCCGATCGGTACCACCCCCGAGCTTCGGGTATCGACCTCCGGCACCGTCGCAAAGGCGCGCGCGACGTTCCCTCCCGTCGTTCGCAGCGCGCCTGACTTTCGCGGTGTCCGTGGACTCAACTGAACTCCCTCTCGTTCGTGGCTCGGACGTTCGTTCGACTCTTTGGAGTGCGAACTACTGACTCATCCTCACCCGTGACGGTGTTCGACGACCTCGCAGGGTGAAACGTAAGGGGGCGGCGCGATCAAAATTCGCGATCCTCGTTCATTCACGGTCGCGCCCTGCTCCAGCAACGGAATACCTATGCGCTCGAGACTAGTCCCCGTTTTGAGGCAAGCGCGAGCCAATCTGGTTTCGGTCCGTCGACGCAACGCTGCTCGTGGTCCCCTCTCCGTGAGCTCTTCGAGAACTCCGGAACTTTTTCCTCGTGCGAGCATATGAGTTTCATCGCCCAGCGACAAGCCGGAATGAGTCTGCGAGACTCGTTCGGCCATGGCCCTGAAACGCGTCGACTCCCTGGATTTCCGGACCGAAATCACTCGCAAAGGATGTTGCGGTGCCCGCCGAGTCCATCCCTTCGTGTTGGTGCTGCTGCTCGCGAGTTGCGCCGCGAATCCCGCCGCGCCAACGCCGCCGCCCGCGGCTCCGCGCCCCGAGCCCGCTGTTTCCGCCGACAGCGCGGCAATTGCCGGCGGCGCTCCGTCCGCAGCGCTCACGTCCGAGCCGGGGGTGGTGCCCCCGGCCAATGGCGCTGAACGGACGGACGGGATCGCCGGCGCGCCCGTGACCGAGTCCACTCCGACGCCGACTTCGACTCCGACTCCGACGCGAACGCCGAGCGACATCCTGACGGGGCGCGACGTCGCGTTCTTGATCGACGAGCAAGGCTCCGGACTACGCGCGATCTTCGACGTCGAGTGCGACAAGAGCGTGAAGCCCGACGACGCCGACGCGAAGGCGGAGTGCGTGACTCAGTCCCGCAACAAGTTTCAACCCGACGTCTTGCGCTTCGAGAAGGACGAGCACGGCAAGGTGACGCTGTCGATCTACAAGCGGCTCGGTAGCACGCTGAAGGAAGCGTACGTCGCGAACGTCGTCTTCTCCGATGAAACCCCGGACAGTGTGAAGCTCGCGATCAGCGGACGCGAGCAAGGTCAGCGCCCGCTGTTCAAGTCGGGCAGCGGCGTGCTGAAGGTGCCGAACGACTACAGCCTGAGCCTCGAGGATCCGAGGTTCGGCGAGCTCGCCTACAGCGCCAAGATCGGTCTCGTGGGAGCCAAGTAACCGCGCAAGAAACCGGCCGGGCCACGTGGCACGTTGCCCCGGCTTTGCTGCTCATTCCGAGACGGCCGCGGGAACTTGACACTCAGTCGCCCCATCGGGGAACATTCCGCGATGGGTCGTAACCCAGGTCGGGCCTCGACCCGACATCCGGGGCGCACCATCCGGCGAGGGACCGCCGGCTGGCTTGCCATCCTCTCGTTCGCCGGGGGCGCGCACGCCGAAGAGCTCACCGACCTCGACTCCCTGGTCGAGATCCACGGCTTCGTCAGCCAGGGCGCGATCAAGAGCTCGGACAACAACTATCTGGGCGACTCGGAGCGAGGCAGCCTCGAGTTCACCGAGGTGGGGCTGAACTTCACGAAATCGCTCGGGCCAGACCTGCGCGTCGGGTTCCAGGTGTTCGCGCGCGACATCGGGCCGCTCGGCGGTTACCAGCCGCAACTCGATTGGTACTATCTCGACTACCGCTTCGCGGACTGGCTCGGGGTGCGCGCCGGTCGCACCAAGCTGCCGTTCGGGCTCTACAACGAGAACAGCGACGTCGACGCGGCGCGTGTGCCCGTGCTCTTGCCGCAGTCCCTGTACCCGCTGCAAAATCGTGAGGTCTTGCTGGCGCAGACCGGCGCCGAGCTCTACGGCCTCTTGCCGCTCGGCGGCCTGGGGGAGCTCGAGTATCGCCTGTACGCCGGCACGATCTTCCTCGACGCCTGGAACTCCTCTCCGCAGTTGAGGTCCTTCGACGTGCCGTACCTCGTCGGCGGTCGCTTGCTGTGGCTGCCGATCGACGGGCTGTCGATCGGAGGCAGTATCCAGAAGCTGCGCTTCGAGTTCGACTACACCGCGTCACAGGCGGAGATCGACCATTACGCCGGGCGAGGCGAGCTTCCGCCCGACTTCAACGGGCGGATCCTGGCTCGCATTCCGGCCTGGCTCTGGATCGGCTCGCTCGAATACCAGGTGAACGACTGGCAGTTCGCGCTCGAGTACGGCCGCACCTACCTCGAGGGCAAGACCAACCTCTTGACCCCCACGGTCTACAGCAAGAGCGAGGGCTATTACGCGATGGCGTCCTACCGCGTGCGCCCCTGGTTCAGCCCGGGGTTCTACTACTCGCTGCAGCGCTCCGACTTCGAGACCCGCACGGGCATCAGCGAGTTCCAGCACGACGTCGCGATCAGCACGCGCTTCGACATCACCCCGCACTGGTTGTTCAAGCTGGAAGCACACGCCATGTACGGCACCGCCGCGCTCGAACCGGCACTCAACGACGTGCCCGACGCGAAAGGCCTGAACCGCCTCGAGCCGCACTGGGCGGTGTTTTTGGCCAAGACGACGGCCTACTTTTGACTCGCATGCCGACCTCTGCCGCGCGCCGTTCGCGATCGCGCCGCGTGCTCCTCAGCGAGCTCGCCGCGACGGCGCTCGCGTTGCTGGTCCCGTCGCGCGTCCGCGGCGAGACGTCCGCGGAGTTCGTGGTCGTGGTGCACCCGGAGAACCCGTCCGAGTCGGCGACGCGCGAGTTCTTGACCGATGCGTTCTTGAAACGCACGATGCGCTGGGGCGACGGTGCCACGATCACGCCCGTCGATCTGCGCGCCGACTCACGGGCGAGGAAGGCGTTCTCCGAGCGCGTGCTGAGGCGCTCGGTGGCCGCCGTGCGCAGCTACTGGCAACAGCGGATCTTCTCGGGGCGCGGCGTGCCGCCGCCGGAGCTCGACTCGGACGAGGCCGTGCTGCGCTACGTGAGCTCCAGACCCGGCGCGGTCGGATACGTCTCGGGCGGCGCCAAGCTGGACCAGGCCAGGGTGCTTCGGGTGACCTGACGTGAAAGCATCGCTGCGCGTCAAGCTGCGATTGATCATCGGCAGCACCACGATCTCGCTGTTGCTGCTGGTCGGCGTGAGCCTGATCTTCGCTTCATCGCAGCTCAAGAACCTGACCACGATCGAGAGCCGCCTGGTGCCGAAGCTCGAGCTCGCGCCCAAGCTCGAGCGGGACTTCGAGCACCTGCGCCAGCATTTTCAAGACGCGGTTGCGGCCGAAGACCGGGCCACGCTCGTGGAGGCCGACAAGACGCGCAACCACATGCTCGGGTTGCTCTCGGACTCGAAGAAGGCGCTCGAGCCGGGGGACGCCGCCGCCCTGCGCTGGGCCGTGCAGGACTATTACCAGGCCGCGCGTGACGTCTCCGAGCGGCTGATCGCCGGCGAGACCGGCGAGAGGCTGGTCGAGGACATGCAGCGCGTCCAGACGACGTACACGCGGACGCAGAGTGCAATCCAGCGCGCCGCTCAGCTGCGTCCGCACGAGCTCACGCAAGCGATCGAGAGCGTCCGCAACGCGACGATCCGCGTCAACGCCTACCGCGCGGCGATCGGCGCGGTGGGCTTGTTGTTCGTCGTGGCGCTGTCGTCGTGGGCGAGCCGTGGGCTGTTGCGTGGCCTGGCCTCGATCTCCGCCGGTCTCTCGCGGTTTTCCACGGGAGATTTCACGAAGCCGGTGCCGGTCGAGCTGGACGACGAGCTCGGCCGCCTGGCGCTCGACGCGAACCGGATGGCAGACAACCTGAACCGGCTCGGAGACGAGCGCGACCGGCTGGATCGGACCAAGTCCGCGCACGCCGGGCTGTCTGCCGAGCTGATGGGAGAGCTGCACCTCGCGACGGTGGCGGACCGCGCGCTCACGTTCCTCGCGCGCGCGGTGAACGCCCGCGCCGGTGCTCTGTACCTAACCGACGACGACGGCACGCTGCGCCGGCGGAGCAGCTTCGGGCTGCCGACGGACCAGAGCCCGGGAACTGTGGTGAGCTTCCGTCACGGCGAGGGGTTGCTCGGCGGGGCAGCCCGCTCCGAAGATCTGACGGTGGTAGACGCGGTCCCGCCCGGGTTTTTCCCGATCCAGTCGGGCCTCGGTACGGCCGACCCGAAGGCGCTCGCGATCGTCCCGCTGTGGCAGGAAAAAAGGTCGATCGGCGTGATCGAGCTCGCGCTGTGGGAGCCCTGCTCGGACGAGGTGCGCGAGCTCTTGCGGTTGGTCCGCCGCAACCTGGTGATGGCGCTGGAGGCCGCCCGCTCGCGCGAGAAGCTGCACGAGCTGCTCGAGGAGAGCCAGTCGCTGGCCGAGCAGCTCGCGACCCGCGAGGAAGAGCTCCGGCGCAACAACCAGGAGCTGACGGCTCAACAGGAGGAGCTCCGGGTCACGAACGACGAGCTCGTCGAGCAACGCCGCGAGCTCGAGGCCCGCAACAGCGAGCTCGAGACGACTCGCCAGCGCGTGCAGCAAAAGGCCGAAGAGCTGGCCAAGGTCAGCGCCTACAAGTCGCAGTTTCTGGCCAACATGTCGCACGAGCTGCGCACGCCGCTCAACAGCATGCTGCTGCTCTCGCACTTCTTGTCCGAGAACGAGGCCGGCAATCTGAACGAGAAGCAGGTCGAGCAGCTCCTCACCATCCACGACGCGGGTCAGGACCTGCTCGGCCTGATCAACGAGGTGCTGGACCTCGCCAAGATCGAGTCCGGGCGCCAGGACGTCCACTTCGAAGAGGTGGAGCTCGAGCAGTTCATCGCCTACGCACGGCGCGTCTTCGAGCCGCTGGCGCGGGACAACGGCCTCGCGCTGAAGGCCGAGCTCGCCCAGGACCTGCCGGCTTCGGTGTGCATGGATGTGCAGCGCGTCGAGCGCATCCTCACCAACCTGCTGGGCAACGCCATCAAGTTCACGGAGCGCGGCGAGGTGCGGCTCAGGATCCACGCCGCCTCGCCCGCGCTGTTCGGTGAGCCGGGCGGGCAACGGCGCTGGATCGCTTTTTCGGTGACCGATACGGGGATCGGCATCCCGCTCGAAGCGCAGGAGCGTGTGTTCGCGCCGTTCGAACAGCTCGAGTCTCAGGCTCACCGTCACGGCGGCACGGGCCTCGGCCTGGCGATCGCCCGCGAGTCCGCGCAGCTGCTAGGGGGAGACCTGCGCGTCGAGAGCAGCCCGGGCAAGGGCAGCACGTTCACCTGCTACCTGCCGGAGCGGCCGATCTCGATGGCCCCGCCGGCGCGCTCGAGCGAGGTGCCGTCGTCGGGGCTCGACGACCGCGCGACGCTCGCGCCGAGCGAGCTCTACGTGCTCGTGATCGAGGACGACCTGGTGTTGTCCGAGCAACTCGTGGCGATCATCCACGCCCGCAAGCTCAAGGCCCTGGTGGCGAACACCGGAGCAGAGGGGCTCAGGCTCGCTCGCGAGCGGAAGCCAGTCGGGATCGTGCTCGACGTTCGACTGCCGGACACCGACGGCTGGGCGGTGATGGACAAACTCAGGAACGATCCGCGCACGCGCTCGATTCCCGTGCATTTCGTGACCGCCGTGGAGGCTGCCGAGCGCGGCCTCGGGCTCGGCGCGGTCGGATATTTGACCAAGCCCGTCACGCACGCGGACCTCGCCGGCGCAGTGCGCGCGCTGCTCGTCGCGCCGGGCGAGAGCAGCTCGAAGATCCTGATCGTGGAGGACGACGCCGTGCAGGGCGAGTCGCTCCGCGAGCTGCTCCAGCGTGAAGACTTCGAGGTGAGCCACGTTCAGAGCGCGGAGGAGGCGCTGACGGCGATCCGCAGCGAGCAATACGGCTGCATGATCCTGGACCTGGGTCTGCCAGGGCTCGACGGGCTCGGCTTGCTGGAGGAGCTCAGGAAGGCCCCTCTGGAGCGCATGCCGCGCGTGCTCGTGCACACGGGGCGCTCCCTGTCGAAGCCCGAAACCCGTGAGCTCGAGGCCTACGCCGAGGCGGTGATCGTCAAGGACGAGCGCTCGGGCGACCGGCTGCTCGACGAGGTGCGGCTGTTCGTCCACCAGGTGCACGCC
>JAICQO010000105.1 GCA_025937835.1 Polyangiaceae bacterium | reverse complement strand
TTTCGCTGGTCGAAGCCGTTCCGCGAGCGGTACGTCACCGCACGCTCGGTGTAGAGCGAGGCCCAGCAGCGCCGCACGTGCTCGAGGCTCGCCTCCGGCCCCACGACGTTCAGATACGTATCTTGCTGGCCGGCGAAGGATGCGGTCGGTAGGTCTTCGGCTGTCGCGCTGGAGCGCACTGCGTACGCGCCCCGGTCGCCGAGCTCCCCGAGCGCGCGGGTGATTGCGGCGGACACCTCGACGGGGATGGCGGCTGCTTCGAGCGTTTGCCGGATCGCGAGGCTCTGGTCGTGGATCGCCGCTCGGTGTTCGGCTTTTACGCGTGAGATGCGCTCGAGCTGCGCTTGGATCGCCGGCACACCCGCGAGAAAGCGCTGGAAGGCGCGGGTCGTCACCGCGAAGCCCGCTGGCACGCGAATGCCTTCGAGCCGCGACAGCTCTCCGAGATTGGCAGCCTTGCCGCCGACGAGGCCGACCTGCGTGCGGTCGACCTCGTGCAGACCGAGGACGTGGGGCTGGCTCATGCGGCGCATCTTGCGCCATCCGCGGCGCCGCGTCGCACGTGGATTTCCACACGCGTCCTGGCTAGGCGACCAGCGCTTCCAGTAGCTGGTAACAGGACTCCATCCCCTGGTCCATCCCGGAGGCGATCGCGCCGTCGCGCGCTTCCTTGGAGGCGTAGGTCTGCGTGATGCGCATCGTGGTGGCGCCGCCTTCCTCGGCGAACTCGTGCTTCTCCACCAGCGAGCCGATCACTTGACCCGATCCGAGCGCCATCGTCTCGGTGTGAACGGCCCGCTCGTGCGGGGTCACCTCGGTGAACACGCCCCGGAGCGTCATCGCCGGATCGGCCTCCGCGCTCTTCCAGGCCACGCCGACGGCGCCACCCACGCGCAAGTCGCATTCGCAGGAGGTCATGGTCCAGCCGGGGGGAGGGAGCATCCAGCGACGCATCTTGTCCGGCGTGAACATCGCCTCCCAGACCAGCCTTCGCGGCGCATTGAAGCCGCGAACGAGGACGATCTGGGTGTCCGTCGGGGTCGAGAGTTGCAGGCCTTTGGGGTGGACGGGGGAGACGGTATTCATGATGGATCCTCGTGACTGACGATGGGAAGGGGCAGGGCAGGTGAGCGGCGAGCGGAGATCAGGAGCGGCGCGAGCGGTCCTCGGATTTCATCTCTTCGAGCAGCGAATCCAGCGCTTCGAACCGGACCTCCCAGTGCTTGCGGAACTGCTCGGTCCAAGACGTGGCTTCCTTGAGCGGCGCGGCCGTGAGGCGGCAAAGGTGCTCTCGCCCCGCGACGCGCCGGCGCACGAGCTTGGCGTGCTCCAGCACGCGTACGTGCTTGGTGGCCGCTGGGAACGTCATCTTGAGGGGCGCGGCGAGCTCGCTCAAGTTCTGCTCGCCGGCGGAGAGCTGGCGGATGATCGCGCGCCGGGCGGGGTGCGAAAGAGCATGAAATACGGCGTCCAGCCGCGGAGATGCATCCAAAACCATTTGGTTTACTATACCGATTGGTTTTGCGAACGCAACCCCGAAGCAACGTCAGGCGCCTTCGCCGAGATTGCAGGTAGAACCTCGGAGCGAATGATGAAATGGTTGCCGAATGGATGTCTTTCAGCTCTCGGCGGCATTGCTCTCGCTGGCGGCGCTCTTCAGCTATGTGAACCATCGCTTCCTGCAGCTGCCGACCACGATCGGGCTGATGTTGATCGCGATGGCGAGTTCGCTGCTGCTGGTGGCGGTGGGCGAGCTCTTCCCCACCGTGGAAGCCGAAGCGCGCGCGCACCTGGAAGGCGTCGACTTCAACAAGACCCTGATGCAGGGCATGTTGGGCTTCTTGCTGTTCGCCGCGGCGCTGCACGTGAACCTCGCCGAGCTGAAGAAGCAACGCACCATGATCGGCATCCTGGCCACGGCTGGCGTCGCGCTGTCGACGGTCCTGGTCGGTGGAATGGCTTACGCCCTGCTGAACGCGCTGGGCGTCGAGATCCGGCTGATCTACTGCTTACTGTTCGGCGCGTTGATCTCGCCGACGGATCCAATCGCCGTGCTCGGCATCCTCAAACATGCCGGCGCGCCCAAAGAGCTCGAGATGAAGATCGCGGGCGAATCCCTGTTCAACGACGGCGTGGCGGTCGTCGCCTTTCTCGGCTTGCTCGAGATCGCATCCGGAACCACCGGCTTCGACCCCCAGCGGCTCTCCCTGCTGTTCCTGCAAGAGGCGATCGGCGGCGTCTTTTTCGGCCTGGTGCTCGGGTTCTGTGCGCTCGCCATGCTGCGCGGCGTCGATGACTACAAGGTGGAGGTGCTGCTGTCGCTGGCAACTGCGGCGGGAGGCTACGCGCTCGCCTACGCGCTCCACGTTTCCGGGCCGATTGCCATGGTCGTGGCCGGGCTCTTCATCGGCAACGAGGCGCGCGCGGGCGCGATGAGCGAAAAGACGCGCGAGCACCTGGACGATTTCTGGGAGCTGATGGACGAGATCCTGAACGCTGTGCTCTTCGTCCTGATCGGGCTCGAGCTCTTGATCATCTCGTTCAGCGGCCGGACGCTCCTGGCCGGCCTCGTCGCCTTTCCGGTCGTGATCCTGGCGAGGTTCATCGCCGTGGCCTTGCCGGTCAGCCTGATGCGCCGGCGTCGAGTGTTCTCGCCGGGAGCTATCCGCATCCTCACCTGGGGCGGGCTCCGCGGTGGGGTTTCCGTGGCGCTCGCGCTGTCTATTCCGGCGCTCCATCCGGACGGCACGCCCGTGCCTGAACGCGAAGTCGTCCTCGCCATCACGTACGCCGTGGTCGTCATCTCGATCGTCGTCCAGGGCCTGACGATCGGCCCTCTCGTGGGTCGATCGCTCGCGAACGCGCTCTCCGCGAAAGCTACTTGAAGGCTTACAGCGACGATGCGTTGGCCGCGCCCGCGGGGCGCCGGTAAACCAGGCGGATCGCTGCGCTATCCCGGTCGTCGGACTTGCCGACGCTCATGTCGAGCGACTCTCCCCCGGCCCAGCGCCAGGTGTAGCTGAGCCGCACCTGCCGGGACTCGAGGCAGTGCGCGAAGGCTCGTTCGCTGCGACAACCTTCCGGCACGCTCCCGCTCGACTCTTGCGCCGGGCCGTACTTCGTCTGCAGGTTGGCTTTCAGCGACACCGAGCTCTCGCTCCAGTTGCTGCGCGGCACGTGCTCGATGCGGATCGAACACGCGCGAGCTTCGCAAAACTCGAGCTCGACGCTGGCAGCGATCCCGAGCGACGCCGCCGGCCCCGAGCAGCGGCCTTGGGGGCCGTCGCTGACCCAGGTCTGGCCCGCGGCCTCACACCGCTGCGCTGTCGCCTCGCGGGTCTCGCCAAAGACGAAGCCCGCCGCACCCACCGGCGCCATCGGAGGCGGTCGACCGGCTCGCTCGGCGGCCGCCGCCTCTTCGGCGCGGCGGTCCCGCTCGGCCTCGACCGAGTCCAGGGCTTCGTGGCAGCTCACCTGATCGGACGCGAACAACTCGTCCAAGAGGCTCTCGTCGCGCCCGGCCCGGTTGACCTGCGAGCACACGTACGTGCGCCCCTGACACTCCGCCACCCAGGTCTTCCCCGATTGAATCAACCCGAAATGCGTCTCTTCCTGCGAGATGCTGATGTCCTGCGGCGTGCACCCGATCTCTCCGGCGCTCTTCGCCGCCGTGCTCGGCGTGCAACCGCAGGTGAACGCCAGCGCCAGGTACCCGAAGCGGACCAACCAGACCATCACGACCTCGCGCCAGCGCGATGCACCCCGCGTGCCGACAGTCGGCGGCGCACGCAGGCGCTTCTCCGTGCGGATGGCTGTGACCAGCAGTCCGCGCCGTGTGAATGCTCTGCCTCACTCGTCGAAGCCTGATCGACGCGGGGAAGTCAACCTGGCGGACGAATGAAATCCGGCTCCGGGCACTCTGCGGCTGCGGCCGATATTCTCGGAGTAATTCGAGAACGTGCCAGCGGACCCGAGCGTCAGCTTTCCCGCGACGTGATCGCGCTCCGGCGGACTTCGGGGAGCTGAGCGAGCCTGTCGATATCGACGGGCTTCGTGAGGTGCTCCCGAAACCCCGGGGGGTGTCGTCTGACGGGGTTCGAGCTGCGGGATTTCTCCAAGGCACGTGGCTCGTGGCGATTTGTCCCGTGCTTCCGAAAGACCGACTTTGGATCGGAGAGCCGTGCGATACGTTACTGTTTGCTTCCGGTCGAGCCGCTCCGCCCGGGCCTTCCGATGAACGACGGAACCAAGACCAAAGAGGAGCTCCTCGAGGAGCTCGAAGCGACACGCAGGCGCCTCGAGCTCGCGGAAGAAGCGCTCTCGAGTCGAGCCGCCGTCGATCTCGCCGAGCCGGAGCGTCAGCGCATCGAACGGGAGCTGAGGAAGCAGGAGGAGCAGCTCCGGTTGATCGTCGAAGGCGTTCGCGATCACGCCATATCGATGCTCGACGCCGACGGGAGGATCATCACGTTCAACCGCGCTGCCCAGCAGATCAAGGGCCACGCGCTGGAGGAGGTGCGCGGTCACTACTTCGGCCTGTTTTTCACGCCAGAAGATCGCGCAGCGGGTCTCCCGGAGCTCGAGATCGAGACTGCCCGCGAAGAGGGGCGCTACGAAGGGGAGGGGTGGCGCGAGCGTAAGGACGGCTCCCGCTTTTATGCTTCAGTGTCACTCTCGCGATTGCAGGACGACTCCGGCGCGCTGATCGGGTTCGTCAAAGTGACTCAAGACCGGACCCGCTATCGCGAGCTCACCGAGGAGCTCCGTCATCGCGAGTCCGAGCTTCGTCTCATCGTCGACGCGATCCCGGGTCTGATTGCCTACATGTCCCCGGACGAAACGTATCGGCACGTCAACCGCGCCTACGAGGACTGGTTCGGTCGCTCGGCTGCGGAGCTCGTCGGCAAACGTCTCTCCGACGTGCTCGGCTCCCAGGCATACGAGACAGTCCGCCCGCACGTCAAAGCTGCGTTGGCAGGCCAGCGCGTGTCGTTCGAAGCCGAGGTACCTTTCGCGTTGGGTGGCGCGCGCTGGGTGCGAGCCACGTATGTCCCGGACTGCAACGCGGACGGCGAGGTCCAGGGCTACGTGAGCCTGGTGCTGGACGTGACCGAGGCGAAGCTTGCAGAAAAGCGGCTGTCCGAGGAGGCTCGGCTGAACGAGACGCTTTATCGCGTCGGCACGGCGCTCGCCCAGGACCTCGATCTGGATACGGTGTTCGCTCGGCTGACGGACGAGGCCACCGCCCTGTGCCGCGCGCAATTCGGCGCGTTCTTCTACAACGTGGAGGACCCGGAGCGCGGCCGATACATGCTGTACACGCTCGCCGGCGTCTCGAGGGAGAAGTTCGCGGGCTTCCCCATGCCCCGCAACACGGCTGTGTTCGGGCCGACGTTCGCGGGCGAGGGCGTCGTTCGCTCGGACGACATCACGAAGGACGCTCGCTACGGCAAGAGCCCGCCCTATCACGGGATGCCTGCGGGCCATTTGCCGGTGCGTAGCTATCTCGCCGTGCCAGTCGTTTCGCGAACCGGCGAGGTCCATGGTGGGCTCTTCTTCGGTCATGCGGAGGCGGCCGTATTTACGGAGCGCGACGAGCGAATGCTGGTGGCGATCGCAGCGCACGCAGCCGTTGCGATCGACAACGCTCGCCTGCACGCGGCGACGACGACGGCCGAGGAGCAGTACCGAGCGCTCGCCGAAGCCTCGCCGCAGCTGGTTTGGACTACGACGCAGGATGGTAGTGTCGAGTACTGCAATCCGCAGTTCATCGAGTACGTGGGGCTGTCGATCGAAACGCTCCGGCGCGGGCCAGTCTGGCATCAGCTCGTTCATCCCGAGGACGTGCCGAGGGCAACCGACGCCTGGGCCAAGGCGCTCTCGTCCGGGGAACCTTACGAAGTCGAGTACCGGTTTCGCCGCGCCAGGGACGGAAGCTACCGTTGGTTCCTCGCCCGAGGTGCCGGCGTTCGAGACGGCGAGGGTCACATCGTTCGGTGGGTTGGCTCCTGCACGGACATCGATGATCACAAACGAACCGAGGAGACGCATCGCTTTCTCGCAGAAGCCGGCGCCCTGCTCGCCTCGTCGCTCGATTATCGGCAGACGCTGCCCGCGCTGGCGGCGCTCGCCGTGCCGCGCATGGCGGATTGGTGCTCGATGGAGCTCCTGGGCAACGGCGGCGAAATGGACCGAATCGCCGTGGCTCACGCGGATCCACATCGGCTCGACCTGATTCGGGAGCTCGAAAGCCAGTACCCCCCGGATCAGAACCACCCGGCTCGACGCGTCGTTCAGACGCGGATTTCCGCGTACGTTCGCGAGGTGACCGAGGACTTGCTGGTTCTGAATTCGCGCGGTCCCAACCACCTGGAGCTGCTCAAGAGCCTCGGGCTGCGCTCGTGGATGGCCGTACCGATCATCGTGGACCGGCGCTCGATCGGGGTGATTTCGTTTGCGTCGGCCGAGTCCGGGAGGCTGTTCGAGAAGCGAGACGTCGAGGTCGCCGAGGAGCTCGGGCGTCGCGTTGGAACGATGATCGACAACGCGCGCCTGTTCGAGATGACTCAGCGTGAGCGACTGAGGGCCGAGGAGGCGAGCCGCGCAAAGGACGAGTTGCTGAGCGTCACGTCACACGAGCTGCGGACGCCACTGACCGCCATCCTGGGATGGATCCGGATGCTCCGCTCCGGGCATCTCGGCGAAGAGAAGCGCGAGCGGGCGCTCGAGACCATCGAACGGAATGCCAGGATTCAAGTTCAACTCGTCGAAGACTTGCTCGACTTCAATCGCGTGATCACGGGTCGGCTGCGGCTTTCGTTGGCGCCGCTCGAGCCCACTCACGTACTCGAGGCGGCGGTCGACGTGATCCGACCTGCCGCGGAAGCCAAGAACGTACGACTCCAGGTCTTGCTCGATCCCGATGCGGGGACGGTGAACGGCGACGCGGAACGCCTCCAGCAGGTCGTCTGGAACCTGCTGTCCAACGCCGTGAAATTCACGCCGAAAGGCGGCCGGGTTTACGTGCGCATGCAACGGGAGGATTCGCACGTCGAGATCGTCGTGGCGGACACCGGGACAGGTATTGCGCCAGCATTCCTTCCTCATGTCTTTCAGCCGTTCCGGCAGCAAGACGGCACGGTGACGCGCAC
Organism: Polyangiaceae bacterium; assembly: GCA_025937835.1. GTDB lineage: Bacteria > Myxococcota_A > Polyangia > Polyangiales > Polyangiaceae > PMG-095. Next base: position 12,831 of record JAICQO010000105.1, on the reverse strand, counting down.
CCACGGCGGGCTCGGGCTCGGGCTCGCCATCGTGAGGCATCTCGTGGAGCTTCACGGAGGCACCATCGAAGCGCGGAGCGACGGCGAGGGAAAGGGCGCGACCTTCGTCGTGAAGTTGCCGATCTCTCCGCTGCGGCCCGCATCGCCGTCCCCTTCGGTGAAGACGCTCGCCAGACCGAACGAGGCGTTGGCGATGTTGCGGTGCCCTCCGGAACTGGAGGGTCTTCACGTGCTCGTTTGCGAGGACGAACCCGATGCGCGCGAGTTGCTGGAGTCCATCCTTACCGGGTGTAAGGCCACCGTCACGCTGGCCGCTTCCGTGGCGGAAGCCGTGGACCGATTTTCGGAGCGCATCCCGGACTTGCTGATCAGCGATATCGGCATGCCCGACGCGTCCGGTTACGAGCTCATCCGCCGCGTCCGCGCCTTGCCCGTCGAGAAGGGGGGGCGCGTTCCAGCCATCGCGCTCACCGCCTACGCTTCGATGGCCGATCGGACGCGCGCCCTGATGGAAGGATTTCAGAACCACGTGGCGAAGCCGACCGAGCCGCAGGAACTGGTCGCCGCCGTCGCCGCGCTCGTCGGCAGGTTTGCTCGCTCCTAGCGCCTGCTCGGCCGGAGCGCGCGCGTGACCGGCTCGTACTCGAGCTCGCGACGTTCACCGACCGCGCGCAGCATCAGCGAGCCCCGGCTCATGTCACCACGGCCGGCGAAATCCTTCGGGTAGAGCAGCTGCTCGCCGAATATCTCGAGCAGCGGCACGAGGTACTTGTTGCTCGCCACGCTGCCGAGCAAGACGAAACGCGTCGAGGGCTCGTGAGCCTCGAGCAGTGCGGCGGCGTGGCGGTAGAGCGGCGCGGTGAAATGAGGGTTGTCCTCGTGGATCGAGACCTCGGCCCAGCCGCGCAAGCGCTCGAGTGTCACGCGTTCATCGAGCGTGCACAGGCCACCGCCAGCGCTGATCACCCACGCTGGCGGCAAGCCGTTGTTCGTGCGTGCAAACTCGCGGGTGTAGGCGACCTTCCCCCGAAAGTAGAGCCCGCTCACGAAGCTGAAGACGTCGGCCAGCGGCGCGCCATCCGGGGACCGCAGCTCGCGAGTGACGGAGAACTCAGCCTCGGGATTGAAAAGCATCCGCCCGCGTTTGCCATTGAGCTTGGCGGGCGAGAGCAGCATCACCAGAGGCTCTCGGTTCATCTGCGCGTCCCGCTGACGCGCGATGGCCCTCGCGCGCGTTCCTGGCCCGAGCGCGCGACAGACCGGACGATCCGGGGCGTGACCTTTCGTATCGCGACCGCTGAAGACCTCGTGGTGATGAAAGGCATTGCTTTACGCTCGCGCGACGGGACCGAGATCGAAGCATGCACCCGGAATCCGAACGCCCGCTTCGTGTCCAGAACCCCGAGCCTCGTGAGCTTGGGCGCCTCCCGGCCGAACGGCTGAGGCGGCGTCTCGCGGTCAGCGGGTCGTTCGGGTCAGCGCCACGGAAAACCTGATCCCGAGCACGGTTACCGAATTGGTGAGTAAATTTAACTAATTGAAAGCCGGCCATTGAGCCAGGTGCCGCAGGGAGTCCGCCACTGCGTCGGGAATCATGGCGCTTTCCCGCGTTTGTGCTGTGTTGTGCGGCAAATGGGGTTACTCGGATCCGCCACTCCGAGAATTGACCCCAGCTCACAGACGGCGCATTCGAGCGCCTGCTCCACCCGTCAACCCACAAACTCTTCCCCGGGGACCCATGACTAGAAGAACTCCACTTTACTTTGCTGCCTTACTCTCCTTTGCCGCGGGAATGTCCGCGTTCGCGTGTAGTGAATCGGGCAACGGTGGTTCCGGAAGTGGAGGCACCCCGTCTAGCGGGACTGGCGGGAGCAGTGCGGGCGGAACGAGCACTGGCGGAAATAGGACCGGCGGTACCAACGCCGGCGGTACCAACGCCGGTGGTGCCAGCACCGGTGGTAGCAGCGTCGGTGGGACCTCAAACGGGGGCACGCCTGGAGGAACCACCTCTGGCGGAGGTACCGGAGCGGTTGGTGCCGGAGGCGATGCAGCTGCTGGGACGCCCAACGGCGGCACCGGCGCAGGTGGAGCGGCTGGCGGAGCAAGCAGTGGCGCGAGCGGAGCCGCTGCCGGCGGAGCAGCAGGTGGAGGCGGCGGCTCCGGCGGCAGCGCCCCGGAACCCGACGTCCTGACCGTTCAGCTGGCAGAGGTACGGCAGATCATCCGTGGCTTCGGCCTCAACGCGACCATCGTGCAGTCTGGCAAGACACTCCCGTGGCAGCAGCTGTTCACTCTCGAGGGTGAGAAAGCCCTCGGCCTGTCGATCCTGCGCATCGGTATGCACGAGAACGGCGGTCATCGAGACGTCCCGAGTGATTGGCAACAAGCGAGGATGCTCGGCGCCAGAGTCATCGGGTCGTGCTGGAGCGCGCCCGCAGGCTGGAAGGACAACAACAGCACGACCGGCGGCGGGCACCTGAAGGCGGACTACTACGACGACTGGGCGATGCGGATCGCCGACTACGCAAAGACCAACGATCTTTACGCGATGTCGATCGGCAACGAGACCGATTTCGCGTCGTGCTCTCCGTCCCAGGGCAGGCCCTGTAGCCCGCCGCTCACGGACGAATACGAATCGATGGTCTACACCGGCAAGGAGCTGGCGGCGTTCGTCAAGGTGGCCGGGCCGATCTTCAAGGAGCGGGCGCCGAACACGAAGTTGATCGCGCCCGAAGCCTCCTTGTGGATCCACGTCTGGAGCAACCTCTCGCCGACCAACAAAGCCAATGGTGGCTACGACAGCTCCGATCCGCTGGGGTGCGGGTGCTTCTCGAACGACATCAACGATGCCGCTGCGCTCGCCAAGTGCGATACCAAGTGTACGACGGGTGAGGCCGGCTACGACTACGGGCACTGGCTAGCGAAGGACCCGGCGTCGTGGGACGCCCTCGATATCCTCGGTGTGCACGAGTACGAATCGCAGATCGCGTATGCGTGGCCGGCCGATGTCACCGGTGGCGTGAGAACCAAAGAGGTCTGGCAGACCGAGATGTCGGGCGTGATGTACTGGCCGGAGCAGGGGCCATCGACCGACATCAACAACGGCATCGCGGTCGCGAAGTGGATCCACTCCGCGCTGACCGTGGGCGAGGCTTCGGCCTGGCTCTACTGGTGGTACGAAGCGTACTACCAGGACGACAATGAAGGCCTGGCCTTGACGAAGGGCGGCAGCACGATCGCCAAGCGCTACTACACCATGGGCAACTTCAGCCGATACATCCGGCCGGATGTGTTCCACGCGGTGAAAGTGGCCGGCCCGGCGCCGCAGAAGGTCCTGGTTTCAGCCTACAAGGGCGACGCCGGCGAGGTCGTCGTCGTGGCGATCAACGAGACGAACGCGGCAGTCGAGGTCCCGATCGCCATCACGGGTGGAACGGCGCCGGCTTCGATGACCCCCTACGTCACCTCGTCTAGCCAGAACTGGGCCGCAGGCACCGCGGCCCCCGTGATGAACGGCTCGTTCCAGGCGTCGCTACCCGCGACGAGCGTCACGACGTTCGTGGGCAAGTAAGCGGCCCCCGATCGAGGCGCGTGCCAGCGAAAGCCCGGAGGCTCAGTCCGGGCTTTCGTTTGTTTGGCGGAGAGGACTCGGCTCGATCGCGGCGCGAGCGCGAGACGGGCCGACGCGGAAATCGCACGGATCGGGGCGAGGAGCGCCACTGCTCGTGGTGATCTCTCCCGCACCAGAGCGCGCGAGCCGCACCCGCCTCTTGCGTCGAGCAACAGCAGCCTTGAGCGCCGTTGCGGCCTTGGGCGGCTCCGCCGCGGCGCAAGCCAAGCCATTCCTCGAGTATCTCGAGCCGACGCCCGTCACCTGCTCACTGAGCTCGGCCAGCTGGGGCGTGTCGGGCGTGTTGCCGCGGGATCTGTGCAACGGCATCGAGAGCGCCAAGGGCGCAGGCGTTCCGCCCGATGCCTACTACTGGGACGGCCAGATCATCAAGGCCAAGGACGGTAAGTACCACCTGTTCATGAGCACCTGGTCGGGTTCGGCCGGGTTCAATCCGGGCTGGAGGGACTCGGACGCCTACCATGCCGTGAGCTCCATGGGGCCACTCGGTCCTTATCTGCCAGACGACTACGTGTACTCCCACGACGGGTCGCACCGGGGGCACAACGTCAGCGCGCTCGAGCTCCCGGATGGAAGCTACGCGGTCGTCGTCAGCGAGACGGTGCCGTTCACCATCTACCAATCCAGCTCACTCGACGGTCCGTGGACGCGCTGCGAAGCGTCGATCCAGAGCAACGGCATCAACTACGGTAGTGACGCGAACTTCGCATCCAACGTGAGCTTGGTCGCGCGGCACGACGGCAAGTATCAGATCGTGCAGCGCCATGGCCTGATCGGCATCGCCGACGCCCTGTGTGGTCCCTACAAATTGCAGAAGCCCGGCTGGACGTACCCTGCCGCCAATCGGCCCAGTATCGACAGCATCTACCCGAGGCGCAGCTCGATACCCGGAGTCTCCAATCCCAGCTTCGCCTGGGAAGAAGACCCCCACATTTGGCGCAGCGGTGGCGTGTACCACGTCCTCTATTCGGGCTCGGGCGATCGGGTGGGGTACCACCTGTACTCGACCGACGGGCTCACGGATTGGACAGACAACGGCCTGGCTTTCACGCCGCGGCAGTACCAGGACATTTTCTGTTACGAGGGCGGCACCTGCTCGCAGTGGTACAAGATGGAGCGCCCTGGCGTGCTCCTGGAAGATGGACACCCGACGCACATCACCTGGGCCGTTGCCGACGTCGACAAGGACAATCAGATCCCGGCCGGCTCCAACCACGGCAGCAAAATCATCGTGGTTCCCTTCGACGGCGCGAGCTTCGACGCCGACTTCGGCGGAGGCGGCTCGCCAGGGATGGGTGGTAGCAGCGGCGCTGCCGGTGCCAGCGCTTCCGGCGGCGCCTCCGTAGGCGGGCGCAGCTCCGGTGGAGCAGGTGGGGGCGGAGCCGCCGGGAGCCCGGCGAACGCTGGGGCCGGCACAGGCGGCATGGCAAACGGAGCGGCGGGCGCTGCTAACGGCGGCGCAACGAACGCCGGCGCTGCGAACGGCGGCGCAACGAACGGCGGCGCAACGAACGCCGGCGCAACGAACGGCGGCAGTGCTGGCGGAGGCGCCACGAGCGCCGGCAGCCCGAGCAGCGGCGGTGCACGCGCGTCGGGCGGCGCAGCATCCGGTGGTACGAGGCTCGCGTCAGGCGGGGCCGTGAATGGGACCGGGAACGGCGTCGGGGGTGCGGCCGCGGCAGGTGGAAACGCCGACGGCGTTCCCTTGGCCGGCGGCGGCGCGACGACGAGCGATTCTTCCGGCTGCGGCTGCGTCGTCGGGTCCTCCGCGCCCGACACCACCCTCGCGCGCGGTGCGCTGCTCGGGGCGCTGGGGCTCCTCGTGAGCCGTCGGCGCCGCCTTCACCGACGGCGAGCCGGGTAACTGCCGTCGGTTCGGCCTTACACTCACCCGCAGTGAGACCACCAAAGAAGCATTCTAAAATTGCACTGAGGTGGTTGCACCATCCTGAGGGCTTGTCTGGCTGCGGAGAGCGTGCGACGCTCCTGCTCTCGTCGAGTTGAGGGGACCCGTGCCGCGATGAATCACGATCATCACTTGGGTGTTTCGCGTCGTGTGATCGCAAGCCGCGTCGCGCTGTTCTGTCTCGCCGTCGCGTGCAGCGATGTCTCGAGCGCTGGTAAAACCGACACGGCAGCTGGCGGGGACACCGGCGTTGGCTCTGGCAGCGGGGTCGGCGCGACCGCGGGTGGAACCAGGCAGTCCGCCACGACGGGTGGAAGCGGCAACGGCGCTGGGTCTGGCAGCGGGGGGCGCGCGAGCGCAGGCGGAACCGCACCCATCGCCGCATTCGGCGGGGTCGCAAACCCGGCCGGCGGATCCCTGGCCGACGCAGGCGCACCCGCAATCAACGCTGGAGAAGCCGGCGCGAGCGGGGTGGCTCCCGAAGCGTGCGCGCTTTCAACGGGTGACGGCGCGTCCTCGAGCGGCGACGCGAGCGGCCCCGTCGGTGAGCCGCCGAACGGCTACCTCGTGTATCTGGCCGAAACACCGGATCTCGGAAAACAGGTCTTCCACGTGCGGCTCCACGACGGCGTCGTGTCCGCACCGGTGCGGCTCACCCCGGACTCCGGCGTCGATGGCTATTCGGTGGTCCCGCAGCGCCGCGCCACCATCACCGTGACTCGCGGTAGCGACTCGGGGTTGCGCCTGACATTGGTCGACTTCGATGAATCCGGCGCGACGAGCTCGCTTCCGCTCCCCTCGTCGAAACCGGACGCTGGCGAGCTATTCTCGAGCTACGGCACGAACAGCGACGGCAGCCTGCTCTTTGCGAGTCCCGGCATCCGATTCTTCGACTTGCGTCCTGCGACGCCCGAGCCGCGCGATCTCAGCGGCTATCGCGTGACGGCGGCCTACGGCTGGTCCGGCGATCGCTTGCTTTTCAGCGGAACCGAGATGAGCGGCAACGAGCGGGGCTGGTTCTCGGCAGATGCAAGCGCCTCGCCTCCCGCGGTGTCGCGGCTCTCGCCGCAAACGGAAGATTCGCTCGTCTTGTCGATTTCCCCCGACAAATCCCGGGCCATCTACCCGAGCAAGTCTGCGAGCGGGGAGCCGAGCTGGTACCTTTTGGATCTCACCGTGGCCACTCCCGTACCGGTGCAGCTGACCTCGACGGCACTCCGCGCTCCGGTCTCCTCGGGCGTCAGCGCCTGGTCACCCAATTCACGTTACTACGTGCGGGAAGTGGACTCAGGCGTCCTGGTCCTGGTCGACGCGCAGGACCCGTCGTTCGGTCAAGTCGTGAGCGCCCCAGGAGCCACTAACTTCACTTTTGCATCCTTCTCGCCGGACTCGCAGCGGCTCGTCTACGTGGCCAGCCACGGCGGATCCGAGACGACGCAGCTCTATGGCGTGGCGCTCGGCCAGAACGGCCCCAGCGCGCCCTATCCGTTGATTCGCGGAACGGAAGAGGAGCAAACCGCCTACGTCAATCAGCCGGGTTTGCTGGAGTGGATGTACGGCTCTCGCTACCTGGTTTACCTCGGACAAAACCCGCATGGCTTCTACCTGGCGGATGCCTCTGGCTGCTCGGGTCGGCGCGTCCGGTTCGGGTCCGAGCAGAGCGAGCTCTTCACGCAAAATGGCTTCGTCCCCGCGCCGAACGCGCGTCGAGCCGCCTTCTTCTCCGACTTCGAAAATCCGGGCGGCGACACCGAAGTCTACGTGGCTGACATCGACGACGAAGGCAATTGGGGCGAGGCCACGCGCATCAGCAGCTCGGACGGAGGCGTTGGCCTCGCGCAAGAGCTCAGGTTCCTGACGGGTGACTGGCTGATGTTCTACGCGGAAGACGCCGAGCGACGCCCGTCGCTGTATCTCGCGCCCCGCGACGGCTCGGCTCCAGCACGCCTGCTGAGCGACCCAAACGACGTCGTCCGTTACACGACCTGGCTTCCCGACGAGCCGTAAACACGCCTGAGTGCCTTGAGCGCTTGGCTTGCAGCGTCCTTGAGCGCCCTGAGGGCGCATGCTAATCCCCGCGCCATGACGACCGCCGCAGCCGTAGCCGACCTTTCCACGAAGACCGTCGCTTTCGCCGGCAAGACCTATTCGATCCAGGCGCTCGGCGACGACAGCTACACCGTGCTGCTCGCGGGCGTCCCAGTGGGTCGTATCGTGCTCTCGTTCGGCGCAGCCAACGGCGTGCCCGAAGGCGACGCCATCAGCGAAGACGATCTGACCAGCGTCGGCGAAGCCTGGTTCGCCGCCGTCGGCTGACGTCCCTTTCGACTCAGACCTCGACGCCCTCGAGTCGCCACGCCCGCGCGAGCTCCTCGCGCCAGCCCGCTCCGAGAATGTCACCGTGCCCGATGACGAGCCGTTCAGCGGGACGCTCCAGAATCGCGCGCAGCGAGCGCGCGGTTCTGGTCTTGTCTTCGAGCTTCTTTCTAGCGTCCGGGGGGACGCGGACTGAAGGCCCGACCTCGCGTCCACTGCTCTTGCGGCAAGCGTTCGAGCGAGGCATCGAGCCCCACCCAGTCGTGCGTCCGGCAACGTCGCGCGGCAGCCTCAGCGGAGATCGTCCCACGAGGCGGCTCGATTTCATGACGCTGCACGATACCTGGAAAAAACCCGTGCGTGCGCGGTTGATGCCGATGGCGATCCCTGTCCACTATAAGTGCTCGCAGGGTTCGAAACCGATCCAGACGGGTCGGGCGCGTGAGCTCATGAGGAGGAGAGCAGATGGCCGATCTCGAGAAGCCCGGCGATACGACGAGCGTCGACGGCTCGGAGGCCTGGGGCGCGTTAGTGGCGCATTTACCGGAGGGTATTGCGCTGCTCGACCGAGCACTGAGTGTCACCGCCTCCAACGACGCCTATCGCCGGATCTTTGGCGCAGTGAACGAGGCGGGCCCGAACCCGTTCGGCCTCGAATGGATCCATGAAGAGGATCATCCCAAGATCCGCGCGGCTTTGGACGAGCTACTCGGGGCGGAAGCGGCGTCCTGTCGCGTCGAATACCGCGTACGACAGAGCGACGGCACCTGGATCTGGGTGGAGGCCAGCGCCGCCAACTTGCTCCATGTCCCCGAGGCCCGCGGCCTTGCCGTCGGAATTCGTGACATCACGCAGCGGAAGCAGCAAGAGCTTCACCTGCAGCGGATGAGCAACATCCTCCTCGAAAGTCAGAGGGTCGGCCACTTCGGCAGCTTCGAGTTCGTTGCAGCGACGCAGGAGACGATCTGGTCGGAAGAGGAGTCTCGCATCTACGGGCTCGACCCCGCCGACGGATCTCCGCCTTACGCTCAGATGCTCGCTCGACATATCCATCCCGACGACGCGGAGCTCCTGGATCGGACCTTCCGCGAGGCGTTCGCGAAAGGGGGCGTCTACGAGCTCGAGCACAGGATCGTTCGTCCCGACGGGACCGTCCGGATCGTGCACGACATCGCACACCCGTACTTCGACAACGACGGACGGCTCTACAATTACATCGGAACGACTCACGACGTGACGGAGCGCCGGGAGCTCGAAGCTCAGCTCGCACAGGCACAAAAGATGGAATCTTTGGGGCAGTTGGCGGGCGGGATTGCGCACGATTTCAACAACCTGCTAATCCCGATCCTGGGCTTCGCGGAGCTCGCGAAGCTCGCCTCCACGACCGATGACGAACGCAACGAGCACCTCGACGACGTGATCGAGGCAGCCACGCGCGCCGCCCGACTAACCCAGCAAATCCTGGCTTTCAGCCGCAAGCAGATACTGCAGCCGCAGGTACAGGACCTCAACGACATCATCGTCAAGTTCGAGGCGATGATCCGCCGCATCATCGGCGAGGACATCGAGCTTCGAACATTCCTCGAGCCGAACCTGTTTCGTGTGAACGTCGATAGGGGCCAGGTGGAACAGATCCTGTTGAACCTCGTGATCAACGCACGAGATGCGCTGCCACGAGGAGGCGTGCTCACCCTGGAGACCGCGAACGTGCACCTGGAAGCGGCCTATCTGGCCAAACACAAAGCGGCGCATGCTCCCGGGCCTTACGCAATGCTGGCGGTCAGCGATTCCGGCTGCGGCATGGACACCGCGACCCAGCAACGGATTTTCGAGCCGTTCTTCACCACGAAGCAGCCCGGCCGCGGAACCGGGTTGGGGCTGGCCACGGTGTTCGGAATCGTCAATCAACACCGGGGCAGCATCTGGGTCTACAGCGAGCCCGACAAGGGCACGACGTTCAAGATCTACCTTCCTCAGGCGCATGGCGCAGTCGAGGCCGCTGAGACGTCGCACGCCGAAGCCCTGGAGCGCGCGACCGGAACCATCCTGGTCGTCGAGGACGAAGACATGGTGAGAAAGCTCGTCTGCGAGACGCTCGAGGCAAGCGGCTACGCGGTCATCGAGGCACGCGGACCCGCTGAGGCGCTGCGATTGATTCCCGCCATCAAGCCCCGGATCGATCTGCTGCTGACCGACGTGGTCATGCCGGAAATGAATGGGCGAGAGCTTCACCAGAAGCTGGAAGCGCTCGAGCCCGGGGTCCGCGTCCTCTACATGTCGGGATACACCGACCACGTGATCGTTCATCACGGAGTCCTGGATCCCGGGCTCCATTTCTTGCAGAAGCCGTTCACGCTCCAGGCTCTGCGCGAAAAGGTGCGAGCGACACTTTCGGCGCCCGAGTGACGCCCTGCTTGGCGACGGCCGCCATGCCGGGGTCAGCGAAGGCCGCTCACCGTCACTCGTTCCAGTTCTTCCAGCCGTCCCAATTCTTGTGCTTGGTCTGCCAGATCCCGGTGCTGTAGGCCCCACCACTCTCGAGGAACTCCTTCTTGCGGGAGTTCTCGCCCCCGAGGTGCCAGCGCATCCAGGCAACGTTGGCTGCGGCGCCGTCCCAAGGCCCCGAGCCGTGACCGCCGCCCTTCATCATGCTGAGCCACACCGGCCCCTTGTTGCCAGCATTGTTGAAGTCGCCCTCGGCGTTCGGCTTTTCTTGGCCCGTTTCACCGTAGATGATGCCTACGGGGATCTTCACGGAGACGAGCGCGTCGTGCTCGAAGGAGCCGCTGTTATCGAGCAGCGCCGTCGACACGCGGCTATCGGTTTGAGCCATCGCTTCCGACGAGAGCCCGCCCATCGAGTGCCCGAACACGCCAACGCGGTCGAGGATCAGACGGTCGTGCATGGGACTGCTCGGATCGGCGTCTTGGGCCTCTAGCCAATCAATCGCCGCCGACATGAGCACGGCGTCGCCCGTCGATTCTCGGATCCCGACGAGCACGAACCCCTGCGAAGCCATGCGCGTCAGCAGCTGCAGGTAATCGCGAGGAGGGGTGCCTCCGCCGGGGCCCCAAATCGCCACTGGATGCTTGGTGTTGGGCTCCGAGGTGAGCATCGTCGGCCTCACCAGAATGTGGCCGCCGCCACTGAAGCTGAGGTCCTGAACGGTGGTCTGCAGCGGCCCGTTCGCGTTGACGTTGTCGCCTGCCAGAAAGACCGTGACCTCGGGTGCACCGATCTTGCCGCCGTTGCCGCCGGAGCCCGCCGAGCTGCCACCCGAATTCGCGTCGCCACCGCCAAGGCCGGCGGAGCTGCCCCCAGAATGCGTACCGCCCCCGCCGAGACCGGCAGAGCTGCCCCCGGAGCTCGTGCCGCCCCCGCCGAGACCGGCGGAGCTGCCGCCAGCAGTCGCGGCGGTACCGCCAGAGCCGGCGGAGCTGCCCCCAGAGCTCGTGTCACCCTTGCCCGCGCTCGGGGCGCTGCCCCCGGTAGTGATAGCGCTGCCTCCGGAGCTCGGCGCTTGGCCACCCGTGTTGGGAGCAGCGCCCGCGCCGCTTCCGCCGGTGATGGCGCTGGCTGCCCCACCGGTGCTGGAGCTGCTGCCGCCATTTCCGGAGCCGTCTCCAGGAGCTGGTTCGCTCGAGCACGCCGCCAGAAGCAGAACCAGGAGGCCGGCAACGCGAGTCGGGGGAAGGTCCGATGACCCCAGTGGGGAAAATGCCTGGAATTTGCGCACGAGCATGGCTGTCCCAGCAGTGTCGGCGACCTCGCATTTCCGTCGCCCTGCCCCGCATCCATGATGGGTCGGGCGCCGTGCTTCTCGACACGAAGTGGAAGCGGGTACCGCTGAACTCGACACCGGGGCGACAGTCGCGCTCACGGCGAACCCGCCGGTAGCAAGCGACGCAAGTCAGATTTACCGGGCGGTAGAAGACGAGGCGCCGACGGCGGTGCGCCGCTACAACGACCGCGTCGCTCCCGTGTAACCGCAGGCCCAACTCTTCGCTCTAGAGCTGGTGCTGGGCGAGTCGGTGGGGACTCGCCTCAGCACTTGTCTAGGTGATGGTCGCGCGGGGGCGCAACGCGGGCTGTATGCCGCGATATCGTTGGGGTTTGAGCGGCGGCTGGTTGCCTGACCCGCCCGTCGCCGGGAAGGATTCAACGGGCTGGCCGGGCTGCTACAGTTACCCCGGTCATGGCAGATCCCGCCCGGAAACGCGCATCCTACGGTGATCTGCAAGGCGTTCCCGATCACCTCGTCGCGGAAATCGTCGACGGTGACTTGGTCACCAGCCCTCGGCCAGCGCCACGGCACGCGAGGGCGGCCTCGAGTCTCGGAGGTGAGCTCTACGGCCCGTTCGACAGAGGCCGGGGAGGACCAGGAGGTTGGGTGATTCTCAACGAGCCCGAGCTGCACTTGTCGGGAGACGCTCTCGTGCCCGATCTGGGCGGCTGGCGCCGCGAACGCATGCCGGTGCTTCCGGAGGTTACGGCCTTCGAGCTCGCGCCGGATTGGGTTTGCGAAGTGCTCTCGCCCTCGACGGCGCCGCTCGATCGTACTCGAAAGCTTCCCATCTACGCTCGTGAGCGAGTTCAACACGTGTGGCTTGTGGACCCATCGCCGCGGATGCTGGAGTTGCTCCGTCTCGACGGTGACGGCTACCGCATTGTTGGCGCTTGGCACGGTGACGCTATCGTCCACGCCGAGCCGTTCGAAGCGCACGCTTTGCACCTCGCCGACTTGTGGTCGGCCTGAGCGCAACGCGGGCTGTATACCGGACAATCGCCCCACAAAAGCAAACCGCGGAACCGAGTCGTTCTCGATTCCGCGGGCTTTGGTTGCGCGGGGAGGATTTGAACCTCCGACCTTCGGGTTATGAGCCCGACGAGCTACCAGGCTGCTCCACCGCGCGTCAGAGGGGCGTGAAGTTAGTCGCGGCGCTGGATCTGTCAAGGCTGGGTGGGCGAATTGTTTCGA
>JAICQO010000211.1 GCA_025937835.1 Polyangiaceae bacterium | reverse complement strand
CACGATCCGCCGCGTCGCGGGCACCCGTGGCGACGTGCTCAAGTCCGTCGAGATTTTACCGGGTGTCGCGCGGCCGGCCGACGGCGGCGACCCCGTGCTGCGCGGCGCCGCGAGCTACGAGAGCAAGACGTACCTGAACGGTACGCCGGTGCCGTTCCTCTATCATATCGGCGGTCTCGCGAGCTTCATGAGCCCGTACCTGGTCGAGCGGCTCGAGCTCCGTCCCAGCAACTTCTCCGTCCGCTACGGGCGCGTCGCGGGCGGCATCATCGAGGTCAAGGCGCGCGATCCCGAGAGCGACCGGCTGAAGGCCGTGGTCGATCTGAACTTGATCGACAGCTCCGCGTACGTCGAGTTTCCGCTCGGCGACGAAGCGGGGTTCGCGGCAGCCGCGCGCCGCAGCAACATCGACTTCTTCTTCGAAGCCTTCGTGCCCGAAGACTCGTATTCGGTGGTCGCGGCGCCCATCTACTACGACTACCAGGCGTTAGGCTTCGTCGACCTCGGTCCGAATACGCGCTTGCGCCTGATGGGCTATGGCAGCAGCGACAGCGTCGAGCTGTTCATCGACGACGCAGGGGACGACCCGGCCCTCAGCGGAGACATCGCCGGAAAGCTGAAATCTCACCGCGCTGCGGTCGAGCTCGAGAGTCGCTCGGGCGCCGTCTCGGGCAACCTGTCAGTGACCTTCGGACACACCGAGATCGGGCTGAACTTCGGCCAGTTCGAGCAGATCCTGCGCGGGCCAGAGCTCTACGGGCGCGCCGAGCTCGGCGTCGAGCTCGCCGACAATCTGCGGCTCGGGCTCGGCGCGGACGCCTGGATTTACTTTTACGACGGCTGGTACCACGGCCCCTACCCCGGCCAGCTCGAGGGCGATCTGAACGAGAACGCTCCGCTCGGCAGTCAGCGCCTGGTGAGCGACGTGGACAAGGGCATGGACGCCGCAAACCCCGGCGCCTACGTCGATCTCGCGTACCGCCCGATCGATGCGCTGCTCGTCACTCCGGGCGTGCGCGTCGATTACTACGGCGCGTTCGGCGCCTTCTCGGTCGACCCGCGATTGTCCGCACGGCTCGAAGTATCGCCGTCCACGACGTTGAAGGGCGGCGTGGGCTCTTACTCGCAGGCCCCCGAGTTCTGGCAGGCGCTGGACTCGGTCGGTAACCCCGACCTGAATCCGTACCGCGCCATCCAGACCAGCCTCGGCGTCGAGCAGCGCGCCGGCGATTCGCTCGAGCTCGGCGTCGAAGGCTTTTACAAGTATCTGGACGACGTGGTGGTCACCACGCCGAACCGCGAGGCCCCCCACTACACGAACGACGGCAAGGGCCGGGTCTTCGGCGCGGAATTGTCGCTGGAAGCGAGCTGGCAGAACGACGGCCGAGCCTTCGGCGCCTACACGCTCTCGCGCAGCGAGCGCAAGGATTACAGCGGCGGCTATCGCCTGTTCGAGGCGGATCAGACGCACATCCTGTCGCTCGCCGCGAGCCAGGGGCTCGGAGCGGGTTGGGACGTCGGCCTGCGCTTCCGCCTGGTGAGCGGCAACCCGACCACGCCGATCGCGGGCGCCGTGTACGACGCGCGGACCGGCCTGTACGTGCCGACGTTCGGCGCGATCAACAGCGACCGCAACCCGACGTTCCACCAGCTCGACGCGCGCGTCGAGAAGCGCTGGGTGATGGGGGCCTTCACGCTCGCCACCTATCTGGACGTTCAAAACGTCTACAACGCCGAGACGCAAGAAGGCGTCCGCTACAGCTACGACTACTCGGAGAGCGAGAGCGTCACGGGACTGCCCTTCTTCCCGAGCCTTGGATTGCGAGGTGAACTGTGAAGTCCGTATCCGTTCCGGTCTGGGCGCCGCTGTTGCTCGCCGCTTCTGGCTGGGCTTGCGACGACCCCTTGAAGAAGAATGAGCTCGTCGAGGAGCCGCGCGTGCTCGGTGCGCGGATCGAGGTGGAGGGCGAACCAGAGCGCGCCGCGCCCTTCCCCGGCGAATCCGTGAACGTGCGCTTCCTCGTGGCGGCGCCCGAGCTCGAACCCGCGCTGGGCTTCGCTCTCGTGGCCTGCCGCTCCGTCGAGGCCAACGTCGGCCTGCCTGCGTGCTGGTCGGCGCCATTCGCCGAGAGCGAGCGGCTCGAGCCGGAGCCCGGTGCGCCCGCCATGCGCTTCGAGCTGCCGGAACCCGAGCCTGGCGCGTCGAAAACGCGGTTGCTCGTCAAGGGCGTGATCTGTCCGAACGGCGCGCCGCGCGTCAGCGACGATCCGGGCCGCTGCGCTTCCGGAGATCGCTCCCTGCCCGTGAGCCTCGAGGCCGAGCTCGCGAGCGACGGCGACGCCAACCTGAACCCGAGCTTCGCGGCGGCCACTCTCAGCTTCGACGGAGAGAGCCTGCCGGAGGCCGAGCTCTCGGGTGACTGCGCCGGCAGCGGCCTGCTCGAGGTATCCGGAAAATCGAAACACCAGATCCGCTTCGAATTCCCCGACTCGGCGCGCGATCCGGTGCCCCAAGCCAACGACTACGATCCGGATCGCGAGAGCCTGCTCGTCTCGCACTTCTCGTCCGGCGGCGAGCTCGCGCGCGCCTT
>JAICQO010000133.1 GCA_025937835.1 Polyangiaceae bacterium | reverse complement strand
TGCGCGCAAGCGTTCGAGCTCGCGCTGCCGACCGAGTAGGGGGATCTCGCTGCTGCGAGACGGTGAGCGCGCTCCGGTATCGCTCTCGTTGCAGGAGAGCTCGCGGAGCTCGCCTGAAAATGAGCGCGCGTCGTAGTACGTCTCGCCGGCGCCAATGAGAACTCGCGACAGCACGTTCGAGAAGGGCCGGCTGAGACGGGGGCGCCGGTCCGTCCCCTGCTCGACACGCTCTAGAAAGGGACGCGGGTCGATGTCGACGAACGGCACCGCCCCGGTCGCGCAGTGGAAGAGGACCGACCCCAATGCGCGCAGGTCGCTCTGCACGTCCGCGGTTGAAGGTGGCGAAACCTCGGTCGGCAACGAGAGCGATGCGGCGCGGCTGGTGCTGTTCTCCACGAAACCGAAATCGATCAGACGCACGCCGCCTGTCATCGAGTCGAACAAGATGTTCTGTGGCTTGATATCCCTGTGAACCAGGCCGGCTTCGTGGATCTTCGCGAGTGCTTCGGCGAGCTGCGCCCCGAGGTCGATGACCCGTTCCTCCTCCAAGGGACCACGCCGGAGCCGCTCGGCGAGCGTCTCGCCCGCGACCAGCTCCATGATGATGAATGGCAACCGCCCCGCGTGCCCCACCTCCATGACGGCTGGCAGTGAGGGGTGTCGCACCCGCGCCAGCGCGACGGCCTCCTTCAAGAAGCGGGCTGTCACGCCGTCGCCCGGCTCCTGCACCGTGGCGACGTTGGGCACTTTGATCGCGTAGTAGCGACCCTGGCGTCGAGCTCGAAAGACGGTGTTGTGGGTGCCTCGCCCCAGCTCTTCGAGCACTTCCACCCCTGGGATGGAAATTTCGGGCGCGCCCATCGAGGGGCGCTTTTACAACGCTACGCGATGGGATGCACGCCCAGCGATCGGAGGCCGGGGTCCACGTCCGGGTGATAGCTGCCGAAAGCGAGCTCCAATTCCTCGCTTGCGACCGCCTTGACGACCCACAGGCGACTGCGCAGATGCTCCGGGGTCAGGTTCGCGAAGCGCGGCGCTGCGTGGCGGCTTTTTCTCGGCAGGCGCGTCATTCCCTGGTGTTCTCCGCTGAGCCAGGCAGACAGGCGTCCGTGCGACGCCGGGCAAAGGTAGAACTCCTGGTGAAAAGCAGGTGAGGGCTCGGGGCTCGGGAGCGTTCTGGGCAGCTCCTCTCCCCAGAGGAAGCCCAATCGCTGAATGCACTCTCGCTCGGCGCTTTCGAGTGCGGCTGACAGGGTGCGCGCGGCCGCCGTGCCGAAGACCAGCGGAACCGTGTCTCGCCGCGGAAAGCCGAAGATCGCGGCGACCTCGAAAGGCGTCTCCTCCCCGTCGTGGGGCACGGAATAAGCCTCGACCCGATAACAATCGGGTGGCAAGCGAGGCGCGTGTTCCACGCTCATTCGCACGGGCGCGGGGCCCCCGAACCAGGAGCGCAGCAGGCGGTCGCGTTCCACCAATTCCGCCCGAGCGCGGTGGCAAGCGTCTTCGAGGCTATGGCCCAGGGCGACGCCGTTGGAAAGCGCATATCGCCACTCGCCTCCGCTGGGCGCAGCCGGAAACAGATCGACGGAGCGGACGATTCCGGCGGGAGAACCGCCGCTTGTGATAAGCTCCATCTCTCGCGTCGGGTGTGCTCGGCACTCGAGGACGGAGACGCGCTCCAGAAGCTCGAACAACGCGCGAGCTACGGGGTACTCACCTAACTCACCGGCACTCCCCGATACGTCGCCGACTCCCTCCGCCTCTGCGACCAGGCCCACGGAGTGGATCGTCGTGTCTCCGACGTGCACGCGCTCGAAGAACGGCTCTTGGAGCGCCCAGCGGGACGACAAGGGATAGGCGCCGAGCAGAACGGCGAGCTCGCTCGCCGGGGGGGTTCGGGTGGTCATTCAGCGGCAACGGGCGACGAGCGGTAATTCTCGTACAGTTCGTCGCAATAGAGCTCGAAGTAGCGCATCGAAGCGTACAAGACGTCGAAATAGTGGACACGGTTCTCGATCGTCAGCAGCGCATCCAGCTCCCGAAGCTCTTCTGCCACGTGCCCCACGTCGAGCTCGACGTGACGCGTGATCACCGTCAGTCCCTCGCTCGGAATGCCGCAGTTGTGGCTGAGGGCGGTGGTCCAGACGGGCCCCAACAATACCGTCAGGTACTCGACGAAAAGAGTGTACGCGAGGTAGCGCGACGGCTCGAGATCGATGACGCGCGCGATTGAATGCAGCATGTCGCGAATGTGCCGCGACGGTTGGTCTTCCGGAACGACACCAAACCTAGCGCTCAAGACCGAAAGGTCGCTGTCGGCCCATCGATCGTGGCCGAGCTCTTCGCCCCGCTTACGGAGGAAGAAGGCCGCGAGATCCGGTCGCCCGAGCTCCAGGCTGCGCCGTGCTGCGGCGGACATGTGTCCCGGTGTCTGCGAGACCATGTAGCGGGCGTTCACCAAATAGGTAGCGACACCCTCTGGAGGAAACGTGCCGTGCTGCGCCATCTCGAGCAGCGGGTGTTTTCGACGCAGATACTCTGCGTAGGTCTCGATCTTTTTTGCAAGCGCGCGCGCTAGGGACTGTTCCATCGCTCTCTCTCCGTGGCGTTGCAGCAAGCACCGGAGCGTATCCGCGTGGACTCGCTCCGGAGCCGCTTTTCTCGTTCGGGCGTTTGGAGACCTCGGCCCCCTCGGGGCTCAGCGACGAGGCATCAAAGGGTGCCGAGTGCGAAACGCTTCTTCATGATTGTCTCCTTCCTCACCCCTGTGCGGCTTCGCGGCGTTGCGAGAGCCGCTGTTGATAGTTCACTCCCGAGCAGAATTGCTCGAGGAAGACTTGGTGGGCTTCGGCGCACAGGAAGCGGGTGAAGCGCGTCATGGCGCCCCAGCGCTCGGTGAGCACGGTGCCGGTCGGGTTCATGCGCATGCGCGTCGCGATGTGAAGCATCGCGAGGTTCATCGGCGAGACGTCGAACTCGACGCGCGAGACACCCGCGCGGGTGAGCTCGTCGAACAGGCAGAGCGACAGGAAGCGCTGCACGAGCGCGCGGCCCTGGTGCTCGGGCAGGACCGCCGCGCTGCGGATGTAGTAGGTGCTCCAGTCGAGGGGATCGCACACCAAGAGACCGACGGTCTTGTCGCCGTGGACGAACTCGAAGAAGTCGGCGCAGAGCTCGTAGTAGCGAGCCTTCATCGGCGTGAGCACGTCGTTGCGGAAAGGCGAGCTGCCGTCGTCTTCGAAGATCTGCGCGTAGTGTTCGCGGACGAAGGGCATCGCGGCAGCCAGCGAGCTGGTGCGCACGCTGGAGCCGCCGCCGAGATCGAGCGGCAGCAAGTCGGACCAGCGAAGCCCCCACAAGAGCTCCGATAGCGGTAAGCGCTCGACACCCGGGGACGGCACTGGTGTTACCAGGGCGGAGGCGTCGAGAGGGTGGGGAGCCGTCATCGTCTGCGCTTGTAGGCGCAGGGCTCGGAGTCGGCCAAATTGCTGGCGCAAGTCACGGCGCGGAAACCTGGTGTGTGTCCGCGTAAGCCCGTGCAGTGACGCGTGCGCGGCTGTGTTTCGGACTCTCGAAACAGCGACGCGCAGCGACGATCACTCGTGGCTGCGCGTCCGAGCAGGCCAGGCTGCTCTCCGAAGGGTTGGTTTCGAAGAGCAGCTGGCTCGCTTTCTGCGGGTTACTCCGCGGGGGCCGGGGAGGTTGCCTGGGACTCGGCCATGGCACCGATGCGCATGCCGTAGAAAGAGCGCCAGACGAAGAACAGCATCGCCGCGCCGAACACGGCGGCGAGGATGGTGCTCGTGCCGCGCTCGAGTTGGATCGCGAGCTCGACGGCGAGCAGGCCGAACAGCGTCGTGAACTTGATGATCGGGTTCATGGCGACGCTGGAGGTGTCCTTGAAGGGATCACCGACGGTGTCGCCGACGACGCTCGCGGCGTGGAGCTCCGAGCCCTTCTCCTTCAGGTCTACCTCGACCACCTTCTTGGCGTTGTCCCAGGCGCCGCCCGCGTTGGCGAGGAACAGCGCTTGGTACAGGCCGAAGAGGGCGATCGAGATCAGGTAACCGATGAAGAAGAACGAGTCGATGCAGGCAAACGCCAGGGTGCCGCAGAAGATGGTCATGAAGATGTTGAACATGCCCTTCTGCGCGTAGCGGGTGCAGATCTCGACGACCTTCTTGCTGTCCTCGATCGAGGCCTTGGCGGCGCCGTCGAGCTTCATGTTGCGCTTGATGAACTCGACCGCGCGGTACGCACCGGCGACGACGGCCTGGGTGGAGGCGCCGGTGAACCAGTAGATCACGGCGCCGCCTGCCACGAGGCCAAGCAGGAAGGGCGGGTGCAAGATGCTGAGGTTCTCGATGTCGTCCTTCAGACCGTCCGTGAGCAGCACGATGATCGAGAAGATCATGGTCGTGGCGCCCACGACGGCGGTGCCGATCAGCACCGGCTTGGCCGTGGCCTTGAAGGTGTTGCCGGCGCCGTCGTTCTCCTCGAGCAGGTGCTTGGCCCTCTCGAAGTCGACCTTGTAGCCGTAGGTCTTCTGGATCTCCTCGGCGGTGCCCGGAGTCTCGGCGATGGTCGAGAGCTCGAACACGCTCTGGGCGTTGTCCGTGACCGGACCGTACGAATCGACGGCGATCGTGACCGGACCCATGCCGAGGAAGCCGAAGGCAACCAGGCCGAAGGCGAACACGGCCGGCGCGATCATCAAGTCCGCGAGACCGAGCACGCTGATGGCGTACGCGACCGCCATCAGCACCGCGATCACGAGGCCCATCCAAAACGCGCTGAAGTTACCGGCGGTGAGGCCCGACAGGATGTTCAGCGACGGGCCGCCCTCGCGCGAAGCCGTGACGACCTCTTTCACGTGGGTGGACTCGGTCGACGTGAAGATCTTGACCACCTCGGGGATGATCGCTCCGGCGAGCGTGCCGCAGCTGATGATGGCCGAGAGCTTCCACCACAGGGTGCCGTCACCGAGCTCCGGGATCAGAAGAGCCGAGGCGAGGAAGGTGAGCGCCACGGAGGCAAGCGAGGTGATCCACACCAGCCAGGTGAGGGGCGCCTCGAAGTTGAACTTGCCGCCCTTGCCGAAGGTCGCCTTCTGAACGACCTCGTTGCCGAGGTACGAGAAGGCGCTGACCACGACCATCACCACGCGCATCGCGAAGATCCAGACCAGGAGCTGGACCTGGACGGCGGGCTCGGCGACGGCGAGCAAAATGAAGGAGATCAGCGCGACGCCGGTCACGCCGTAGGTCTCGAAGCCGTCCGCGCTCGGGCCGACGGAGTCACCGGCGTTATCGCCCGTGCAGTCCGCGATCACGCCCGGGTTGCGCGCGTCGTCTTCCTTGACCTTGAAGACGATTTTCATCAGGTCGGAGCCGATGTCGGCGATCTTGGTGAAGATGCCGCCAGCGATGCGGAGCGCCGAGGCGCCGAGCGACTCGCCGATCGCGAAGCCGATGAAGCAGGGGCCCGCGTAGTCGCCGGGCACGAACAGCAGGATCATCAGCATGAGCACGAGCTCGACGCTGATGAGCAGCATGCCGATGCTCATGCCGGCCTTGAGCGGGATGGCGTAGACCGGGTAGGGCTTGCCCTCGAGGCTCGCGAAGGCGGTACGCGAGTTGGCATAGGTGTTGATACGGATGCCGAACCAGGCGACGCCGTAGCTGCCCAGAATGCCGACCACGCTGAAGGCCAGGATGATCAGCACGCGCAGGGGCTCGAAGCCCTGCAGGAAGCCGAAGTAGAGCACGATGATCGCGCCGATCAGCGCTTCCAGGATCATCAGGAATTTGCCCTGGGTGATCAGGTACGTCTTGCAGGTCTCCCAGATGATGTCCGAGACCTCGGCCATCGACTTGTGAGTCGGCAGGTTCTTGACCTGGACCAGGGCGATGACGCCGAAGGCGATCCCGGCGAGCGCCACCAACAGGCCGATCGACAGCAGCGAGTGGCCGGTCATGCCGAGCACCTCGACGCTGGCGAGGTCGGGCAGGATCAGGTTGGCCTCGCCTCCGTGATGCTTTTCCTGCGCCTGGGCAGTGGCCGGCGCGAACAGGGCTAGCCACCCGAATAGAGTGGCGATGAGAGACACGATGGATCGAGAGGGGATCACGATGCTGACTCCTCGGTGGGCGGCCCCACACAGGTACCGCTCGTCGCGCGTGGGATTACCCCAGCCAGGCGAAGGGCGGAAGCCCGGATGGTGGTGGAGGCCCTGGGCCCCCGTTTCTGCAGTGATTTAGCGGCGCTCGTAACACGCCGGGCGGCAGTCTCTCAAGTCCGAGGGAGGCTGCCGCCCTGGGCGGAAGCGGCTATTCAGTAGTGCGAAACTTCGCAGTCCGGCTGTTACGGCCGGGGCTACGGCGTGTCAGTTTCGGAATTCGCCGTCGTCGCTGCGCTCGTGCCGGCGCTCGCGCTGCTCTTCCGAGGTCAAAACCGAGAAAGCGATCACCGCGCCGAGCGCGGGCAAAAGCCAGATCAGCTTGGCTTGCGCGGACTTCTGAGAAGGCTCGTAGAGCCGTGAGCGATACACGCGCAGAGTTACCCACACCTGGAACGCTGCGACTGCCCCAAGCACCAGAAGACCGAAGATCGAACCGTGAGACATAGGCTGGAGCCGGAGCTTGACCTGAATCGGTCCGGACGCCAACGGCTCGAACGGGGAGGACCCAAACGCCCCCAGAAGCGGGTTCACCAAGCCTTGGAGGCGGAGACTCCGGAACGGGCCCGGACCAGGATTCCCTGGTTCCCTGACAGGGTGCCTGTAAGCCCCCCGGTCCCTAGAGCTCGATCTGGCTCCCGATCTCCAAGACCCTATCTGGAGGGATCTGGAAGAACTTGGTAGCCGGCTGCGAGTTGCGAGCCAGAAACGCGAACAGGTGCACGCGCCAGCGCGCCATGCCGGGGCGCTCGGTGGCGATCATCGTGTCGCGGCCGAGGAAGAAGGTGACGCCTTCGAGGGTCGGTACGATCGCGCCGCAGCCGATCAAGAGCCGAGGCACGTCGGGCTGCTCCATGAAGCCGTAGCGGGCGACGATGCGCACGAAGCCCTCGTCGAGCGTCTCGCGCGTGATGCGCCGGTCGTCGGGAACGCGCGCGGCGTCATCGGTCAGGATCGTGAGGAGCACCACTTGCTGGTGGACGACGCGGTTGTGCAGGAAGTTGTGGAGCAGCGAGGGGGGGGTGCCGTCGCGCACGCTGGTCATGAACACCGCCGTGCCCGGCACGCGCGCGGGGCGTTCGACGGTGAGGATGTCGAAGAAGTCCGTGAGCGGTAAGAGTTGCTCGCGGAAGCGCTGCGAGAGGATGTCGCGGCCGCGCTTCCAGGTCATCATCAGCGCGAATAGCCCCGCTCCGACCAGCAGCGGGAACGCGCCGCCGTGCAGGACTTTCTGGCTGCTCGAGAGCAGGAACAAGAGCTCGGGCACGAAGCAGATCGAGCCGAATAGCAGCGCCCGTGGCAGGCTCCAGCCCCAGACCGCTCGCACCAGGAAGAACAGCATGATCGTCGTGATGAGCATGGTCAGCGTGACGGCGATCCCGTACGCCGCTGCCAGGCGGCTCGACGACTGGAAATAGCCGACCAGCGCGAGCGAGCCGAGCATCAGCATCCAGTTCACGGTCGGCACGTAGATCTGGCCGCGCTCGTCTGCCGAGGTGTGGCGGATGTTGGCGCGCGGCAAGAAGCCGAGCATCGTGCCCTGGCGCGTGATCGAGTAAACGCCCGAGATCAGCGCCTGGGACGCGATCACCGCCGCGACGGTCGACAGCGCGATGCCCGGATACAGGGCCCACTCCGGGAACAGGTGGAAGAACGGGTGCTCGGCCGCGCTCGGGTCGCGCAGCAAGAGCGCGCCCTGGCCGAAGTAATTCAGGATCAGCCCGGGAAACACCACGAAGATCCAGGCGCGTCGGATCGGCGTGCGGCCGAAGTGCCCGAGGTCGGCATAGAGAGATTCGGCGCCCGTGATCACCAGCACCACGGCGCCGAGCACGATGAAGCCGATCGTGCCGTTCTCGAGCAAGAACCCCAGGGCGTAAGTCGGTGAAGCCGCTGCGAGCACGGCCGGGTTCTTGATCAGGTTCGAGACGCCGAGCACGGCCAGCGTCGCGAACCAGACCACCATCACGGGGCCGAAAATGCGTCCGACGCTCTCGGTGCCGTGGCGCTGAATCGAGAACACGCCGATCAAAATTACGGCGGTGAGCCAGGGCACCCAGTGCTCGAGGGTCGGGGCGGCGATTTGCAGACCTTCGACCGCGCCGAGCACGGAGATGGCGGGCGTGATCACGCCGTCGCCGTAGAGCAGAGTCGCGCCGAACACCCCGAGCGCGATCAGCATCGGATGCAGCTTCGATTTGCCGAGCACCGAGCTCACGAGCGCCATCAGCGCGAGGATGCCGCCTTCACCCTGGTTGTCGGCGCGCAGCACGAACGTGATGTACTTGAGCGTGACGATCACCGTCAGCGCCCAGAAGATCAGGGACAACACGCCGAGCACGTTGGCCTGCGTCACCGGGATCGCGTGCGCGCCGTGAAAACACTCGCGCATCGCATAGAGCGGGCTCGTGCCGATGTCGCCGAACACCACGCCGATCGCGGCGAGCGAGAGCTTCATCACGCGCGACGAGCCACGCGCGGAAACCGGGCCGTGGGGTTCGTGCGGCGGCTCGAGACTGAACGGCTTCGGCGCTGGCGCGCGAGACATCGCGGCGCTGGGAGACGACTTCGCGGGCTCCGCAGGACTTGGGGCCGGATCCGACATGGCGGCTACGGTAGCATCGCCGATGGTTCGAACGGACGCCGTTCAGCGCGTCCAGAACACCGTGAAGGCGTCGCCACCCTCGCTCGCATCGGCGGCGCGGACGTGCTCGACGTAATTCGACGCACCGAGGTGCTCGCGCACGGCGCTGCGGAGCGCACCCGAACCGTGACCGTGCAGCACGAACCCGACCGCTTCACCTTCACCGAGCAGCCGGTCGAGGAACGCGTCGACCCGACCAGCCGCCGCTTCGACGCGCACGCCGCGCAAGTCGAGCGTGTTGTCGAGCGTACGGCGCGCTTCGGCGAGGCGGGGAACGGCGTCGTTCTTCGGCATCCGCGCGGGCGCCGATTTATCTCCGGGTGAAACGCCGAGCAGCGCGTCGACGCGCTCGGTGAGCCGCATGCTGCCGACGAGCAGCCGCACCTCTCCGCGGCTCGGTGCTTCGAGCACGGTCGCCACCGCGCCGTTCGCGCGCAGTCGAACGCGCGCTCCCGGAACGAGCTTGAGCGGCGCGCTCGGGGCCGAAGCCGGCTCGGGCGCGCGCGGCGCGAGCGGGCCGCCGACGGCGACCTTGGCTGCGACCTGGTTCACCTGGCGCTCGACGGCGCGGCGCTCGGCGTCGTTCTCGACGCGGCGCAGCTGGTCGCGGAGCGTCTTGAGCTCGGCGCGAGCGCTCTTCACGTCGTTGAGGAGGCGCAGCGTCTCCTGATCGAGGCGGGCGCGCGCCGCGCGTTCGAGGGCGCGGCGCTCTTCCGCCTCACGCTCGGCCTGCTCGGCGGCGCGAACACGCTGGCTCTCGAGGGCTCGGGCCTGTTCGGCGAGCAGCCGGCCTTGTTCCGCGAGCTCGCGCACGGCGCGCTCGCGGTCGATGGCAGCGGTGGGCAACAGCTCGCGCGCGCGGTCGACCAGCGCTCCAGGCATGCCGTAGGTGCGCGCCACCGCGAGGGCGCTCGATGCGCCGGGCTCACCGAGCTTGAGCCGGAAGGTCGGGCGCATCGCGTCGAAGTCGAAGCCGACCGAGGCGTTCGCGAGCGGACCGCCGCTGGTCGCGAGCTCTTTGAGTCGCTCGTAGTGGGTGGTGACGACCACCGCTGCACCGCGCTGGGCGAGCGCCTCGAGGATCGCGGCGGCGAGCACCGCGCCTTCTTCCGGGTCGGTGCCCGCCGCGACTTCGTCGAGCAGCACCAGCACGTGCGGCTCGGCGCGCTCGAGGATCTCGGAGAGCTTGCGGACGTGAGCGCTGAAGGTGGAGAGCGAGCGCGAGAGGGACTGTTCGTCGCCGATGTCGGCGAGGACGCGATCGAACCAGCCGATCACGGACTCTTCTGCCGCCGGGATCGGGATCCCCGCGCGCGCCATCCACGCGAAGAGCCCGAGGCACTTCAGAGTGACGGTCTTGCCGCCGGCGTTCGGCCCGGAGATCACCAGCGCCTGTCCGCCTTCGAGCACGATATCGTTCGCGACCACCTCCCCGTCGCCGAGGCAGAGCAGAGGATGGCGCGCGGCCCGGACCTGGAAGCGCGCTTCGGGCGAGACCTGGATCGGCCGCGAGCGCGTGCGAACGGCGAAGCTCGCGATCGCGCCCAGGCTGTCGGCGCTGACGGCCGCCTCGAAGGCCTCGGCGATTTCCGGCAGGCGCTCCTTGACGAGCAGCGTGAGCTCGCCGAGCACGGCCGCGGTTTCGCGCTCGACCTCGGCCTCGCGGACCCGGAGCCGGTTACCGAGCTCGCTCACTTCACGGGGCTCGACGAACAAGGTGCCGCCGGAGCCGCTCGACCCGAGCACCATGCCCTCCACCTTGTAGTGCGCGTCCGAGCGCACCGGCAGCACGTAGCGCCCCTCGCGCTCGGTGTAGTAGTCGCCGGAGACGACGTCGGCGTAGCGGCGCACGAGCTCGTTGAGGCGACGCTTGAGCTCGGCTTGCACCTCGCGCACCTGGGCGCGCGCACGGGCCAACGCGGGGGAGGCCGCGTCGCGCACGCTGGCGTCGAGATCCAGGCACTCGAGCAGCCGCGCGAGGGGGCGATCGAGCTTCGCGTCGCTCACGAGGCAAGCCGCGAGCACGGGGTGCGACTGTTCGTGTTCCTTCGAGAAGCGGCGTAGCTCGCGGGCGCGATCGAGCACCTTGGCGATCCCGAGCAGCTCGCTGCCGCTGCCAGTCGCCCCGAGGCGGATCCGCGCCAGCGCTTCGGTGACGTCCGGAAAATTCGCGAGCGGGAGCTCGGAGCCGTGTGCTTCGAGGTCGAGCAGCTCCGAGACGCGGAGCATGCGCACCCGCGCGTCTTCGACCGTTGTTGCAAGCTCGAGGGTCTCGAGCCGTTCGCGCCCGGGCTCACTGCGTGCGAGCCCGGCGATGTAGCCGAGCAGCACCGGCCACTCGAGCGCGCGCTCGGCGTCGGCGACCAGCGCGTCTCCGGCTGGATCTTGCGTCTCTTCGGCGCTCACGCGAGCGGATATGCCGCGCGGAGGCGTCCGCCGCAACTCGGGCTAGCTCGCCTCGGAGCCGCCGAGCTTCAGCTGGGGGACGCTGCGCGGGTCGAAGCCCGAGACCGGCGCGGGCTCATCCTGACTGCGGGGCGGCGGCGTGTCCGCCAGCAAGAGCGCGCGCGCCACCGGGTGATGTTCCTGATCGGAGCCGGCCAGGAGCAGGTCGATGCTGCCCTCGGCCGCGCTCGGTCGCAGCGATTCCGCGAGCGCCATCAAGGTCTTCACGGCCTTCTCGCCGCGCTCTTCGCTGACGGCGAGCACCAGGCGCTTGCCGTCGGTCTTGCGCAGGTGCGAGAGCAAGCGGCGTGCGACGATGGAACGCGCGGCGAGGCCCTCGACGTCGGTGCGTCCGTTCGACACCACCACCGCGCTTTCGATCCGCCATTGTCCGAGCACTAGATGCGTCAGGCGATTCTCGACCTGCTTCACGAGCGAGTGCGGTTCGCCCTCGTAGTGTTGGGCGATGACAGCGATGTCGCCGAGCCGGCTAGGGTCGAGCCAGCGTGGCCAGGCAGCGCCGTATTCGATCACCACCAGAGTCGCGTGCTCGTGCATCTGGGCACCAACTTACGCCCAGGCGAGGCGAGGATCGCGGGGTAAATTGCGGCGGTTGGTTGAACCGGGGGCTCAAACCCGTTACGGTTGGGTGCTTCCATGCGCATCGCGTTCGTGGCCCGGGCCATCGCCGGGACGACTTTCTTGGCTTCGGCTGCGCTCGCTGCGAATCCTGCCCCAGCGCCCCAGTCGCCGCCCGCTTCTTCACCGCCGGCTTCCGAGGCTGTGCCGTCGCCTGGCGTGCCGCAGAGCGAGCCCGCTGCCACTGCGCCGGGTGTTCCGCCACCCCAGGCTTCAGCCCCCACCCCGGTTGCTGCGCCGCCCGCGGTGCCCCCGCCCGCGGCCGCGCCGCCGGTGATCGTGTTCCGCACCGTGCCGCCGCCGGTGGCCGCGGCCGATCCGACGGCGCGCCGCCACGACGGGTTTTATCTACGGCTCGGGCTCGGCGCCGGGTTCATGCGCTCGGTGATCGACTTCGAGGACGTCAACGGCACCTCCGAAGTGAGAGTGCGGGGCGGTGGCGTCGGCTTCGAGCTGGCGCTGGGCGGAACGGTGGCACCCGGTCTGGTGATTGGCGGCGGCATCTACACGGTGAGCGCCAGCGAGATCACTTGGGAGTCCGACGCACAATCGGTGCTCGACCGCTACGATGACGACACCTTCAAGGGCGGCGACGGCGTGGTCGGCATGCTCGGCGTGATGCTCGATTTCTACCCGAACCCGCGCGGCGGCTTTCACGTCCAGGGCGGCATCGGTCTCGGCACGCTCGCGCTCGACCACGACAAGGACACGGGCTTTCCGGGCGAGAACTGGGAGGGCGGCGGCGGCGGGCTGATGCTCGGCGTGGGCTACGAGTTCTGGGTCTCGGACCAGTGGAGCCTCGGCGGCGTCGGGCGCGTGCTGATGGTGAGCGGGAAGGTGCGAGGCTCGGAGTCGGACCGCGACT
>JAICQO010000075.1 GCA_025937835.1 Polyangiaceae bacterium | reverse complement strand
TCCTCGGGCTCACATCCATCATCCCTGGCCATCCGAACGCTTCGCCCTCCGTTGACCCAAGGTGGGAGCCCGGTGCGGGAAATCCGCTCGCCGGGTTCTGTCCGGGGGGCGGCCCGTAAGGGCCGTCCCTACCGGAACGGGAGGAAGGTCGGAAAGGTTTGTTGGGGGGCGGGGCTTCAGCGTCGTCGGTGCTGAAGCCTTGCGGCCGCAAGTGCTCGGCGGAGCACGAGACGGCTAGCTCACCCAACAAAAAATCCCTTCCCGATCTTCAACCCTTCCCGATCTTCTTGTTGCATCCCCTCGCTGCGCGCGCAGTGACGTTACTGGATGGCGAGGAGCTCGCCGCTCCGTCGCAGAACGAAGTCTACGGGGGTGGCGAGGGCGGCGCGGGCGCGGCCGGCGGCCTTGGCGCGGTAGAGGGCGGCGTCGGCTGCGCGGACCAGGCCTTCTGCGGTGGTTTCGCCGGTCTGCTCGGTGGAGGCGACGCCGAGGCTGATCGTCACGGGCACCGGTCCGTTCGGGGTCGCGAGCGGCGTTTGCGAGAGCGCCGCGCCGATCCGCTGCGCGACGGTGTAACCCACGGCAGTGGTGCACTCGGGCAACACGCACAGAAACTCTTCGCCGCCGATGCGCCCGAGCGAGTCGTAGGCGCGCACGCAGCTCTTGATCCGGCTCGCAGCTTCCCTCAAGACCGCGTCGCCCGCGGCGTGACCGAAGGTGTCGTTCACGGCCTTGAAGTGGTCGAGATCGCCCATCATCACGGCAACCGGATTTCCGCTGCGGCCGGCGCGCAACAGCTCGCGGTCGAGCTGATCCAGTACCGCGCGTCGATTGAGCAGGCCGGTGAGGCCGTCGTGCATGGCCTCGTAGCGAAGCTTCTCGCGCGCGGCGACCAGCTCCTCCTGGAGCTCCACCACGCGCCGCCCAGCTCGCAGCCGCACCTTGAGCTCGAGCGGATTGCAGGGCTTGATCAGGTAGTCGTCGGCGCCCGCGTCGAGCCCATCGACGATGTCCGTCTTGTTGTCGCGAGCCGTGAGCAGCAGGACGTAGATGTAGGGCTCGCTCTGACCGCTGCGGATGTGCCGGCAGACCTCGACGCCGTCGACCTTGGGCATCACCCAGTCGAGCACCGCCAGGCGGATCTCCGGGTCATTTTTCAGGGCTTCGAGCGCCGCTTCGCCGTCTTTGACCGATATGACCGTGTAACCCCACCCAGTCAGCCAATGCTGAAGCATGGTGCGTGCAATCGGTTCATCGTCGGCCAGCAGGATCTTCATGGGCGGATCGAGGCCTCACCGGGGCGACAGCCTCGTTCTCAATACGGTCCTCGGGGTCCCGACTTAAGGCATTCCCGGTCGCCGGGCCAACGGACAGCTCGCGCCGGGGCGTTCCGTTGTAGGCTTCGGACCCCGTGGTTCGCTCGATCCGCGCGCTCGCTCTGTTCTGGACGGTCTTCCTGTCCTACGGCTTCGAGTGGCTGTTGTCGCGAGTGCTCTCGGCAGAGCGCGTCGCGCGACGTTCGGAGCGCGCACACCGGCGCAACGCCCGACGACTGATGCTCGGCTTCTCGTCGCTCGGCGGCGTGTTCATCAAAGTCGGGCAGGTGCTGAGCGTGATGGGTACGTTCTTGCCTGCCGCCTACGCGGAGGAGCTCGAGAAGCTCCAAGATCGCGTGCCGCCTCGGCCGTTCTCCGAGATCGAAGGGCGCTTGATCGAGGCGTTCGGTGCGGACGCGCGCTCGAGGTTCGGCTCATTTTCGGAGCAGCCGATCGCGGCCGCGTCGCTCGCTCAGGTGCACCGCGCGACCACGCCGGAAGGCCGCGAAGTCGCCGTGAAGGTGCTGTACCCGAAGATCGACCTGTTGATCCGCCGCGACCTGCGCGTGCTGCGCTGGATCCTGCCGGTCTTGAAGTGGCTCGTGCCGGTGTCGCACGCGGAGCGCAACCTCGATCAGCTCGAGGCCATGCTGGCGCGCGAGACGGACTACGCCCATGAGCGACGCAACATCGAGCGTGTGCGCGCGATCTTCGCCCAACGCACCGACGTCGTGGTGCCGCAGATCGTCCCCGAGCTCACCCAGGCCGGCGTGCTCACGATGTCGTTCGAAGAGGGCATCAAGGTCACCGACGTCGGCGCGCAGCGAGAGCAAGGCGTCGATCCGGACGCGGTGGCGCGCTTGCTGGTCGAGGTGTACTTCGTGATGCTGTTCGATCACGGGGTTTTTCACGCAGATCCTCACCCCGGCAATTTCCTGGTGCGCCCCGGGCCCACCCTCGTGATCCTCGACTACGGCGCGGTCGAGGACGTCACGGCTCCGCTCGCCGAGGGCATGCGCACGGTGGTGCTCGGAGCCATCACCCGAAACGACGATCAGATCCTGGCAGGGCTCGAGCGCATGGGTTTCGTCGCGGAAGGCGGCGACCGCGAGCTCTTGAAGCGCATCGGGCGTGAGTATTTACGGGCGCTGTCGACGGTGAAGATCGAAGACTTCTCGAAGCTCGACCGCGACGTGGTCGAGAAGCTCTCGGGCTATCGCCAGATCCGCGGTCGCTTGCGGGAGATCATGCGCAGCGTCGAGTACCCGGAGGGCTACTTCTACGTGGAGCGGACGCTCGCGTTGTTGTTCGGGCTGGTCGGGCAGCTCGCCCCGCGCACGGGGTTGCCGGGGCTCGTCCTGCCCCATGCTTCTCGGGTCTTCGCTCGAGGCTTCGTGATTCCGGTCCCCGGCGGGGGCTCACACCCCGAGCCGGCCGACGGCGTGCAGAACGGCGGCCGCACGCCGGGTCAATCCGGCAGCTGATTCGGCCGACAAGTCAATCGCCGGAAAGCGTGGAATTTCCGGCGAGGATAGGTCAGTTTGAGGTGCGCGAGATGCCGACCGCCCCGCATCCGACCGGTCCTCGGACCCTGGTCTCGAGCTTTCGGCTCGAGCGGCTGATGCACGTCGGACGGCGAGCCTCGACGTATCGCGCTTTCGGGCCCGACGGCGGCGTGGTCGCGCTCAAGTTGTTCCTATCGACGCCGCTCGCCGAGCCGACCGCCATCGGCCGCTTCCTACGGGAGTTGTCCGAGTTGTCGCGCTTCTCACACCGCGCGCTGCCGCGCCTGCTCGATCATGGTGTGGTCGAGGGTGGCATTCCCTGGCTCGCCGCGGACTGGCTGGTGGGCTGCGATCTCGAGACCCATCGCACGCGCGTCGGAGGGCTCTTACCCCCACACGAGGTGTGCGAGCTCGGCTCGGCGCTGCTCGAGTTTCTGGTCGCCGCGCACGGCGTCGGGCTCACGCACCGCAACATCAAGCCGTCGAACCTGTTCTTGACGGAGAGCGGCGAGCTGCGCGTGCTCGACTTCGGCGTGAACGGCTGCTTGCCGCCGGCCGAGTGCCCGTCGATCTACGGCTCGCCCGCGTTCACGGCGCCCGAGCGCCTGCACCACCCAGACGCCGAGCGCGATCCGCGCGCGGATCTCTGGTCCGTCGGCGCGGCGCTGTTCACGCTCGCCTCCGGCCGCCACGTCCACGAGGGGACGCCCGAAGAACAGGCTCGCGCCGCGCGGGAACGGCCAGCCCGTTCGGTGGCCAGCGTGGCGCGTGATCTGCCGCGCGAGTTGGTGCTGGCGATCGATCGGGCGCTCGCGCTCGACCCCAACCAGCGCTTTCCGTCCGCGCTCGAGATGCGCGCGGCGCTGCTCGGTGCGTCCGCTCCGCCCGGCACCGTCCGCGACCAGGCCGCGACCACGATGTCCACCTGGTCGAAGAACCCGTCGACCACCGAGCAGAACGCGATCGGCTACGCGCAGCAGGCGGTGACGCCCACGCTGCTCAGGCTCGTGAGCGGGCCCGACCTCGGGACGCTGCGCAACCAGGTGCTGCCGATCAAGGGCGAGCTCGTGATCGGCCGTGACGTCGGCGACGTGGGCTGGTCCATCGCCGACGGCCGCGTCTCGCGCCGCCACGTGCGGGTGGTCTGGGACGATCGCTTCGGGTGCTACCGTGCGATGGACTTGCAGAGCCGCAACGGCATCCGCGTCAACGGCGTGCGCGAGAGCTCCGCGCGCCTCGGCCACGGTGACGTGCTCCGGATCGGCGACAGCGTGCTGGTCGTGATCCACGGCTCGCGCATGCAGATCGCGCGCGAGGTCGTCCAGCGCACCGCGCGCTCGCTGACCACCGTGCTGGTGCAGGGCGAGACCGGCGTCGGAAAAGAGGTGATCGCGCGTGAAATTCACGCCGCGAGCGAGCGCCCGGGCCCGTTCGTCCCGGTGAACTGCGGGGCGCTGCCGCGCGAGCTCGCCGCTTCTGAGCTGTTCGGGCACACGCGCGGCGCGTTCTCCGGCGCGACCGGCGCGCGCCGCGGCGTGTTTCAGGCGGCCGAGCGCGGCACGCTGCTGCTCGACGAGATCGGCGAGCTGCCGATCCACCTTCAGCCGCTCTTGTTGCGGGCGCTCCAGCAACGCGCGATCCGTCCCGTCGGAGCGGACGAAGAGCAGCCGGTCGACGTGCGTGTGATCGCCGCGACCAACGTGCGGCTCGACGACGCCGTCGCCGACGGTCGCTTCCGCGCCGACCTCTATGCGCGCCTCGCGCAGGTGCCGATCGAGCTGCCTCCTCTCCGCGAGCGGCGCGAAGAGGTGCTCGAGCTCGCGGCGCTGTTCGCGACGCAACAGGGGCATCGCCTGAACCTCGCGCCGGATGCCGCCGAGTCGCTTCTGCTCTGGTCCTGGCCGTACAACGTGCGTGAGCTCGAGAACCTGATCCACCGCTGGTGCGCGATGGCCACGAACGGCGCGCAGCTCACGTCTTCGGAGCTGCACCGTCTGTGTCCGGCCATGGCGGCGCCGGTCGACCGCGGGCAGACGGCGCCGCAGGCCGCTCCCGCGCCCGTGGCCATTGGCCCGTCCGGGTTGGTCGCTGCCCGCGATCCGCTGCGCGACCGCGACGCGCTCGACAGCCTGCTCAGAGACTGCGACGGCAACGTCTCGGAAGCTGCGCGGCGCCTCGGCACCACGCGCGCCCAGGTCTACCGCTGGATGGCGCGCCTCGGGCTGTCGTCGCCGCGCTCACCGGGGCAGGCAAGCTGACAGCGTGCGCGCCGTTTTCGTCGCGCTGGCCGCGCTCGCGGCGCTGAGCTGCGCTCCGCCGCGCGCGCCGAGAGCCGAGCCGCCCGCGGTCACGCAGTGCCGCTACGACGTGCGCGTCGCGAGCCAGCGCCCGCTGCTGCTCGACGTGACGGCGAGCTGCGAAGGGACGGCGCTCGAAGGCCTCGGCTACGCCGACGCGCGGCTGCGGAGCTACGTCGTTGCTCCGACCGAGAGCGGCCGCGCGCTCCGCGAGCAGGGTCAGCGCTTCGAGCTCGCGGCGCCGAAGCCGCGCGCAGCGTTCCGCTACCGCGTCGATCTCGAGCGCTTCGCGCGCGAGCACGGGCGCTTCGACCTGGCGCTGCGGAGCGGCGAGTCCGTGGTGGCTCCCGCGTCGTCCTTCTTGCTTCACCCCTTGCCTTTGCTGCCGGAGACGCGGATCGAGCTGCGCGTGCAGGCGACCGGAAATTTTGGTTTCGAGTCGGGCCTCGAACGGCGGGGCGACGGCTATGTTCTGCAGGCGCACGAGATCTCGGTCGCGACTTATTCGGTGTTCGGCCGTTTCACCGGGCGCACGCTCGAGCTCCCCGGCGGACGCATCGAGCTCGTGCTGCTCGACGGCTCACCGCTCGAGATCGACGCCCTCGCCAGCTGGGTCGAGCGACGCGCGCGCTGGATCGCCGATTTCTACGGTCGCTTCCCGGCGCCCCGCACGCTGCTCGTGCTGGTTCCGGTAGGAGAGGGAGCCGCGGTGGTGTTCGGCAAGCTCTTGCCGGAGAGCGCGCCGGGCGTGGCCGTGTTGCTCGGCAAGCGCACCGGCGCCGAAGCGCTCGAGCGCGATTGGATCTTGCTCCACGAGCTGTTTCACATCGGCGTCCCGTCTTTCGACGGCGAGGGCAAGTGGTTCGACGAGGGGCTCGCGACCTATTTCGAGCCGATACTGCGCGTGCGCGCGGGAGCGCTGTCGGAGCTCGAGCTGTGGCGAGAGTTCGCTCGCGGGATGCCGCGCGGCCTCCCGGCGCTCGCGCGCTACGGGCTCGAACGCGCGCCGGGTTACGCAGGAATGTACTGGGGCGGCGCGGTCTATTGCTTGCTCGCCGACGTCGAGCTCCGCAAAGCGTCGCGGCTCACGCTGGGGCTCGAAGACGCGGTGCGCAGCGTGTTCGAGCGTGGCGGACGCTCCTCCGACGTCTGGTCGCTCGACGAGACCTTCTCGTTCGCGGAGCGCGCGCTCGGCACCGAGGTGTTGTCTTCGTTGCGCGCGCGCCACGCAGAGCGCCCGACGCCGGTCGATCTGGATGCGCTGTTCGCCGAGCTCGGCGTCGTGGTCCGCGAGGGAAACGTCGTCGAGCTGCGAAACGACGCGCCCTTGTCGGCCGTACGCGCGGCATTGGTGAAGCCGCCGCCGCCGTCGCGTTGACGCGAGCTCGCGAAACGCCCGCGAGAGTTGCCCGTAAGACTCGGATGTTGACGACGGAATCATCCCCCGTCGCTCCACGGAGTACCGCTCATGACCCAGGCGTTCAGCACCACTACACGTTCCACCGTCGATTTCGAGGCCGTCAAGACCCGCCAGCAAGCCATGTGGGCGTCGGGAGACTTCGCCGTGATCGGCACCACCCTGCAGATCGTCGGCGAGAGCCTGTGCGAGGCCGTCGATCTCACCTCGGGTTCGCAGGTCCTCGACGTCGCCTGTGGCAACGGCAACGCCGCGCTCGCGGCCGCGCGCCGCTTCTGTCACGTAACCGGCCTCGATTACGTCCCCGAGCTGCTGGACAAGGCCGGCGAGCGCGCCCGCGCAGAGCGCCTCGAGCTCACGACCGTGGTCGGCGACGCGGAGCGGATGCCCTTTCAGGACGGTCGCTTCGACGCGGCCCTCTCGACCTTCGGCGTGATGTTTGCTCCCGATCAGGAGCGGGCTGCCAACGAGCTGACCCGGGTCGTGCGTCCCGGCGGCAAGATTGGCCTCGCCAACTGGACGCCCGAGGGCTTCGTGGGTCAGATGCTGAAGACGGTGGGTCGCTACGTGCCGCCTCCGGCCGGTGTCCCGTCGCCGGCGTTCTGGGGCGTCGAGTCGCGGCTCCGCGACTTGTTCCACGACGTCCGCTCGGTCCGGGTGACGCGGAAGGAGTTCGTGTTCCGCTACGAGTCGGCGGCCCACTGCTTCGACGTGTTCCAGCGCTTCTACGGGCCGACGTTCAAGGCGTTCGGCGCTCTCGACGCCGACGGCAAGGCTCGGCTGATGGCGGAGCTGATCGAGCTCTCGTCTCGCTTCAATCGTCGCACCACGTCGTTCGTGGTCCCCGCGGAGTACCTCGAGGTCGTGATCGAGCGCTGAGCAAGGAACGGCCGCAGCGAGGAGCTTCCTCGATGAGCTCCTCGCTGCGCGCTCTACCCTTCAGGGTGAAGAATCCCCCTCTCACTGTTCCACGGCGAGAATGGCCCAAGTCGCTGATAAGCAATCAGCGTGCCATTTCTGATTTCCGTGCGTTCGTGCCGAGTTGGCGACACTGGGTCGGGGGTCGGTTTGACGGGTCGGACCATCATGGCATCTACGACCCCTCCAAACCTACATGGAGGTCGAGTGTCGCTCACCTCTACTCTTCTGACAGTACTTCTTACTCAAACGTCACCCGGCGGTACGTCCTACTCGGTCGAGATCGCCAAGGACTGCACCAGCGTTGCTCCGTGTCCGGACGCGCGCTGGTCCACCTTCTACAGAGCTTGGGTGCGCCGCGAGTCGCGCGCGACCGCCGAGGCTCGCTTCGGTGAGATCGTCAACGCCGCCGTGGATGCCGCCAGCGACATCCTGTGCCTCGACGAGCACGACCGCCCGCGCGCCAATTGCACGCCCTATGCCGGCGCCGTCGGTAAGCGCGGATTGCGTTGGACTCGCGCCGAGTTGTCCACGATGACCACGGCGGTCGCCGTGATTGAAAGTGGGCTTCGAGAAGACGTGCAAGTCGGTCGCGGCTCGGCCAAGAAGGCGAGCGACGATGGCGGCCGCGGCCGCGGACCGGGTCGCGAAGCGTGCCTGCTCCAAGTCCACCCCGTGATCTATCAGCGCTTCACCAACGGCTCGCTCGAGAGCCTGATGGGACGCAACCCCCAGGCGTTGAGGGAGTGCTTCCGGACCGGCATGCGCATGCTGGTCACGGCGCGGGCCTACTGCGCGAGCCAGGCGCCCAAGGTCCCCTGGGACTGGGCAACCAGTGCCATGTACGTCTCCGGAACCAGCTGTTCCACAGCCAACGGAGGCAAAACCGGCGCCCGAACCCACCTCTACCGCCGCATGATTGAGGCGGTCCGCCAGCGCTCCCGCGCCAGCAAGTCCTAGGCAGGGAGCACGCCAACCCTTCCGATCTTCCTCCCTTCCCGCCCTCTTCCTTCCCGAGACGTCCCGCGCCGCGAAGCGCCTTTTCAAATACCGAAGCGAGCCCGGTTCTGCCCCACGAACTCGACGTAAGCCGACGACTCCATGCGCGGCTCGAGCTCGCCCGACTCGATGGCGGCCTCGAGCGCGCGCTTGATGTCGCCGATCTTGCGGGAGGGCGGCAGACCGAAGGCGCTCATCAGCTCGTTGCCGACGCCGGTCGGTAGCGGCGGCTCCTTCTCGTCTTCGGCAGCGAGCACGCCGATGCGTCCGGACAGCTCGTCGATCATCGAGATGCCGCGGCGCTTTTTCTCCGGGCGTTTCGTGGTGATATCTGCGCGCGACAGGCAGAGCAGGTCTTCGAGGTGCGGGCCGATCTCTCGGGCGAACCGGCGCACGGCGCTGTCGGTCCACTTGCCGTCGTACTGACTCGCGCGCAGGTGGTGTAGGACCAGGAAGCGGATCGACGAGCGCAGCGACTCATCGACGCTGAACAGGTGCTCGCGCCGCTCGAGCTTGTCGAACATGCGGGCCCCGACCTCGGCGTGGCCGAAGAAGTGGACCTCGCCGTCGGGGCTGATGCTCCGCGTTTTGACCTTGCCGATGTCGTGGAACAGCGCCGCGTAACGGACCTCGAGGCGCTGCACGCTCTGGGCAACCACTTGCTTGGTGTGCTTCCAGACGTCCTTGTGCCGCCACTCGCCGTCCCCGAAGCCGACCATCGCCTTGACCTCGGGTAGCAGCCGATCGAGCACGCCCGTGACCAGCAGGGCGTCGAGCCCCTCGTCCGGGTGGTCGCCCATCATCACGCGGTCGAGACAGGCGCGGAGGTTCTCCCGGGGGACGGCGGCCAGGTCCGAGGCGGACACGACCACGACCGGGCGGTCCGCGAGGCCGCGTTCGGCAGCGAAAACGGCGCGTTCGAGCGCACCCACGGCGCGGTCGCGATCGGCGCTGGAAACGGAGGGCTCGGCCATGGCGGGGCCGGCACTTCTACGCCGGCCGGCGCGAAGCGCAAGAGCCAGAGCCGCCTTTCTCGGCGGGATCCGACAGGAACGTGCCCGGCCGGCCTCGGGATCCTACCCTTTCGGGACGCGATGAGCGTCCCTCCGCCGGCCAAACGGTTCGATCCCGTTCGCATCGCCGCACGCGTCCTGTGCGCGGTGTTCGGACTGATCGGAGCCCTGCCGTTTCTGGCCGAAGCGGTGTTGGCCTTCGCCCCCGCCCAGGCCTGGGCCGCAGCGGAAACCCGGCGTGTTCTGCGGGACGAGCTGGGCCTCGAGGCCACCTACCAGGTTCGCATCCATCTGATTCCGCTCCGGCTGCGGCTGACGAAGCTGGTGGTGGCCGCGAACGACGGTGGCGGTCCAGCGCTCGAGGTCGAGGAGGTCAGCGTTCGCCCGCGCGTGTTCTCGCTGCTCGCGGGAAAGCTCGATTTCGGCGATATCGAGATCGAATCGCCGAAAGCGCGGCTCGTGCTCGCGGATGGCCGCGTGAAGAACGTGAACTACCGCGTGCCGGAGGCAAAGCGCTCTGCTCCGCCGAGCAAGCGCGCGCCGTTCAGCTCGCTGTCCGTCAGTGAAGCCCGCATCTCACTCGAGAGCGACGGCACCAAGCTCGAAACCGGCGCAATGGACCTCGACGTGCTGGCCGAAGCGGGACCAACCTTCGAGATCCTGCTGCGCGCAACGGAGAGCCGCATCACGCGGACGCAGGCGCCGAAGCGAGCTCGCGAGGGACTACCGCCGCTCGAGGTCGATGAAGACGTGATGTGCCGGATGGAGCTCCGGCTTCGGGTCGAGGGTAAGGAGCTCCTGTTGCGTCGCCTCTCGACGATCGGCGTCGCGGATCTGGATCCGGCCCCCGGCACGCGCCCGCTCTGTTCCACGCCGGAGGAGGACCTGGGGCGCGTCGCGGTGCGCCTATCCCAGGTGCGCGTGGTTCCAGTCGAGAAGGGGTTGCCGTACGTATCGGGGCACGTCGTGGTGCGCGGGCCGCTCGCGCTCGTGAACCGCTTCGCCTCGCTCACGCCGCTCGACGGCTGGGCCGGTTTTGCCGGGGATTTGCGGCACGATCCGCACAGCAAATTGCCGGAGGTCAAGGGCCGGGTGAGCGGCGCGGGCATCGCCTTCGGCGGCTACCACCTGGCGAAGAAGCTCGCGATCGACGTAGACGTGAAGGGCGACGTCGTGCGGCTGCCGCGCTACGAGATGGACTTCGCGGACGGCCACGTCGTCGCCGAGAACATCAGCATCGAGCCCACGGCGCCGGGCGTGCCGATCAGCGCCGCGCGCGTGCACGGCACGGGCATGCTGTTCGAGAGCATGATGCGTGACCTCGACGTCACGCCGAACACGGTCGTGCGCTGGAACCTGGTAGACACCCGGGTCACGAAGATCCACGGCACGCTCGCGCCGCTCGAGCTCGACGCAGAGCTCGCCGCCGAGACGAAGGACTTCGAGGTCTTCGACCGCGCCTACCACGATCCGGCGCGGCGCCACATGGTGGGGGTCCACTCCTCGGTGTTGAGAGGGCGCTTCGGGGTCCGGCCGGGCGCGATCCTGTTCTACGATACGCGCGCCGACTTCGGGAAGAGCTCGATCTACGTGAAGATGGTGTCGGTGGGCTTCGCCAACGAGCTCGAAATCGACATCCCGCCGGGGGCGCGGATCGACCTCGCCGACATCAGCCCGATCGCGGATCTGCCGGTAAAAGGGCTGTCGGAGCTGGACGTGAAGCTCGCCGGGCTCGCCAGCGATCCGCTGCTCACCGGCAACCTCAAGATCGACGGCTTCGAGATGTCGGGGTTCCCGATTGGCGACGTGAAGAGCGCCAAGGTCACGTTCCGGCCGCTGTGGGTGAAGTTCTCGGACGTCCAGGCCCGAAAGGGTGGCAGCGATTTTCTCGTGCCGGAGGCCAAGCTCGATTTCGACGCCGGCCCGTCGCTGCTGCTCGAGGCTCGGGCGACCTCCGACAACCTCGACCTGCGCGACTTCTTCGAGATGTGGCACTTCGACGAAGACCCGCGCTTCGAGCCGATCAAGGGCAAGACCGCCGTCAACGCCAGCATCCGCTACGTGATCGGCGGACCCGAAGATCGCTGCAAGACCGGCGTGCTGCGCACCGCGGGCAAGATGAACGCCCACACGCTCGACCTGTTCGAGGAGCACTACGACGGCGGGGAGGCGGATTTCGACTTCTCGTGGACGGATCAAGACGCGGGCTACCGCGGCGTGACGCTGCGCGTTCCGCGGCTCGTGCTTCGAAAAGGCAGCGGCACCCTCAGCGGCACGATCGGCCTCGAGCCGGGCGCGCTGGTCTCGGCCGAGGTAGTCGCCTCGAGCGTGCCGCTGTCCAAGCTCGACGCGCTGCCCACGATCCTGCGCGCGGCCGAGGGCACGACCAGCGCCGTCGCGACCGTGTCGGGCACGCTCGACCAGATGCAGGCCGAGGTGAACGCGACCATGACACCGGTGCGGCTCGGCAGCGTGACCTTGCCGGCCTCGGAGTTCGCGGTGCGTCTCGAACCGGTGCCGGCGAAGCCACCGACCGGCGGAACGTCGAAGTGCGGGCAGCCGCTCTCCGGCAAGTTCGACCGCGCCGAGTTCGATCGCGATCTCGTGGACGGCATCTTCCGCATCAATGGCAGCCTGTTCGGCGGGCGCGTGCAGATGAACGACCTGCGCGTCACCCGCCAGCGCAAGAAGCACCTGCGCGGTGAGGTCGTGATCGATCGCTTCGACCTGGGCGCGCTGGCGGCGCTAAGACCGGGGCTCGACGCGGCGGCGCGCCCTTCGGGCAGCGTGTCCGGCAAGGTTCGGCTCGACGATCTGGAGCTCTCCGACCCGTACACCGCGAGCGGGGCGCTCGAGCTCACGGCGCTGACGCTCGCCCGCGGCGATTACCGGGTCGATCTGTCACCGGGCGCGGCGCCAATCGCTTTTTCGAAGCGGCGCTTCGAGATCCCGCGCGCGACGCTGGAGGTCGCATTGCCCGGCACCGTGGACAAGGCCGCCTTCGATCTGGCCGGCAGCGTGAGCGGAGTCGGCGTCGGGTCGAACGTCGACGTGAAGCTCGTGATGCGCCCGCTCAAGCTGTCGGCGCTCGCGGCCGTCGTGCCGCGCATCGAGCGCGCCAACGGCAGCCTGAGCGGCCTGCTCCAGGTTCAGGGTCCGCCGTCGGCGCTGCGCTACGCGGGCGGCTTCCAGGTCGAGAGCAGCGAGCTCAGCGTGCGCGGCCTGAGCTCGCCGATTCAAGATCTGGCGTTGCAGGTCAAGCTCGATGGCCGCGATCTGACGATCACCAAGGGCACGGCGCGGATCGGCGACGGCGCGCTCGGGCTCCGTGGAGGGTTGCGGCTCACGGGTCTGTCCGTCGGAGAGGCGCGGCTCCGAATCAACGCTCAGAAGCTGTCCCTGCCGGCCACCGACGGCATCCGCGCCGTGGCCGACGCCGATCTGGTGCTCGCGTACCACCCGGCGAGCGAGCCCACGACCCGCTCGCTGCCGCGCCTGACCGGCAACGTCACGCTGCGGAGCTTCGAGTACCGGCGCCCGATCGCGATCACTGCGGGCCTCAACGCGCTCGCCCAGCGCGGCAAGCGCACCGAGTTCGACGCCTACGATCCGAGCGAAGACCTGCTCGCGTTCGACGTCGCGATCCGCTCCGAGCGGCCGCTCAAGATCCAGAACGAGCTCATCGAAGCCAACCTGACGCTGGCCGACGAGGGCTTGTCGCTCGCCGGCACCAACGGCCGTTTCGGCTTGCGCGGCGCCGTGCGCGTCCAGCCGGGCGGGCGGATCGCGCTCCGGCGCAACACCTTCGAAATCACCGACGGCACCGTCAAGTTCAACGACACGACGCGCATCCACCCCGACGTCGATGTCACGGCCGAGACCGAGTACCGGCGCTACTCGAACGCCGCCAGCGCCAGCACGCAGACCACTACCACCACCACCACCGGCAGCTCGACCAGCGCCACTGGCGGCCGCTGGAACATCCGGCTGCACGCCTACGGCGACGCCGACAACTTGAAGGTCGATCTGACCAGCGACCCGGCGCTCGCCCAGGACGACATCTTCCTCTTGCTCACGGTCGGCCTGACACGGGCCGAGCTCGACCAGGCGCAGAGCGCGAGCGTGGGCGAGAGCGTGGCGCTCGAGGCGCTCGGAACGTTGACGGGCGCCGACAAGGCCATCAAGGACGCGGTGCCGCTGATCGACGAGTTCCGGTTCGGCTCGACCTATTCGTCGCGCACGGGCCGCACCGAGCCCACGGTGACGATCGGCAAGCGCCTGACCGAGCGAGTGCGCGGCAACGTGACCACGGGCCTGGCCGAGTCGCGCGAGATCCGCTCGAACCTCGAGTGGCAACTCTCGCCTCGCGTCAGCGTGGAGGGCTCCTACGACAACGTCAACGACATCTCGAGCTCGTCTCTCGGCAACCTCGGGACAGACATCCGCTGGCGCCTCGAGTTCGAATAAACCTTCAGGTCAGCGTGCGGTAACAGCGTGTGAGCTCGTCCGACGCTTCTCGAGCAGCTTGGATCCGGGGAAAGCACGGGCGAGCAGCGCTTCGATCGACTCCACGCCGCAGCGAGCATAGTCGCTTTCCCGCT
Organism: Polyangiaceae bacterium; assembly: GCA_025937835.1. Lineage (GTDB taxonomy): Bacteria > Myxococcota_A > Polyangia > Polyangiales > Polyangiaceae > PMG-095. The sequence continues at coordinate 18,886 of JAICQO010000075.1, read as the reverse complement.
GCCCGTCGGCGATACTGCCAGGCCCCATGGGAGCCGCGCTGATCCACGACCCCCTGACCAGGTTCTTCGCCCAAGCCGTGGCGATCATCGTGGTGTCGCGCGTTCTCGGCCTGCTGCTCAGGCGCATCGGGCAGCCTCAAGTGATAGCGGAGGTGCTCGCGGGCATCGTGCTCGGACCGTCCTTGCTCGGCGCGCTCGCTCCGGGGGCGCTCGAGGCGCTGTTCGCGAAGCAATCTCTGGGTGCCCTGCAGCTCCTGAGCCAGGTCGGTCTGGTTCTGTTCATGTTCCTGATCGGGCTCGAGCTAGATCCGAGCCTGTTGCGCGGACGCGGCAAGACGTCACTCTGGATGTCCCAGGCGGGGATCGCGGTGCCGTTCGGTCTGGGCGTGCTGCTCGCGTTCGGCGTCGAGGCCGAGCTGTCCGTACCGGGCGTGCCCTTCGCGGCGTTCGCGTCGTTTTTGGGCGTGGCCATGGCGGTGACCGCGTTCCCCGTGCTCGCGCGGATCTTGAGCGAGGGCAACCTGCTGAGCACGCGGCTCGGCGCGACCGCGATCGCCTGCGCGGCGGTCGGGGATATCGCGGCCTGGTGTTTGCTCGCGTTCGTGGTCAGCGGCGCGCGCGCCACGGGCATCGGGGGCGCGCTCGTCACCACCGTGCTCGCGCTCGGCTACGTGGCCCTGATGTGGTTCGTGGTGCGACCGGTGCTGGCGCGGCTCGGCGCACGCGTCGGCGATCGCGCCGGGCTCACGCAGAACCTCGTCGCCACCGTGATTCTGCTGCTCCTGATCTCGAGCTGGGCGACCGAGCTGATCGGCATCCACGCGCTGTTCGGCGCGTTCTTGCTGGGCGTCGCGCTGCCGAAGGATGGCAACCTCGCCCGCGCCCTCGCGGACAAGCTCGAAGATCTGGTGTTGGTCCTGCTCTTGCCGCTGTTCTTCGCGTTCAGCGGGCTCCGCACCGAGCTCGGCCTGCTCGAGACCGGGCGGGATTGGCTGCTCTGCGGCGGGATCATCCTGGTGGCGTGCCTCGGTAAGTTCGGCGGCGTGACGCTGGCGGGGCGGCTCAGCGGCTTGCCCTGGCGCGAGTCGAGCGCGCTCGGGATCTTGATGAACACGCGCGGGCTGGTCGAGCTCGTGGTGCTCAACATCGGGCTCGACCTGGGCGTGATCGAGCCGAAGCTGTTCACGATGCTGGTGCTGATGGCGCTCGTGACCACGTTCATGACGACGCCGCTGCTCGATCGCGTCTACCCGCAGAAGCTGCGCGTGCCCGAGTCCGCCGCGCGGCTGGAGACTCCGTTGCCGGCGCGGCTGCAACCGCGCTTCGACGTGCTGGTCTGCGTGTCGCACGGCCGCTCAGGGCCGGGTCTGGTCACGCTGGCCAGCGCCCTCTGCGGCAAGGATCGCGTGCGCGTGCACGCCCTCCACCTGATCAACCCCACCGATCGCGCCTCGTTCTACGTCGAAGGCTCGCGCGGTTCGGAGCACGAACCGGCGCTGATGCCGCTCGTCGAGCGGGCGCGCGCGCTCGACACCGACGTCCGCCCGTTGAGCTTCGTCTCGACCGATCCGGCCGAGGACATCCAGTCCGTCGCGGCCCAGAAGCACGCGGAGCTGATCTTGATCGGCTGGCACAAGCCCGTGTTCAGCCAGACGCTGCTCGGCGGAACCGTGTATCGAGTCCTGCGGGACGCACCCGCCAGCGTCGGGGTGTTCGTCGATCGCGGCCTCGAGCGGGTGCGCCGCGTGCTCGTCCCGTTCGTGGGCTCGTTGCACGACCGCGAGGCGGTGCGGCTTTCGCGGCGCATCCTCGGCAGCGCGAGCGACGTAGAGGTGACGCTGCTCCACGTGCGCACGCCGGAGCCGGGCACCGAGGCCGGCCAGCGCGACTCGGACGAGATCATCGACGAGCCCGACGGCGGTCGCGTCGTGGTTCGCGTCGTGCACGACCCCTCCCCGGTCGGCGCGGCCCTCGCCGAGATGCAGCGCGGATACGACCTGGTCGTGGTCGGTGCCAGCCGTGAGTGGGGCCTCGAACAGCGGCTACTCGGCGTGCAGCGCGAGCGGCTGATGCTCGAGTCCAAGGTGTCGCTGTTGGTGGTGCGCGGCCGGGCGAGCGCCGAGTCCGAGGCGCTCGAATTGTCGTCTTCGCCGTCGCTGGCCTAGTCGCCCGGGCACGAGGCGGGCCAATCGACGGCCGCCAGGTTCCAAACGGGTCCCGGTTGAAATCCGACCGGAATGCCGGTCTCGGTCAGCGTCGCTTCGAACACCTGGTTCGTGCGCAGTCGCCGGCGCGTTCGGAAATCGAGCAGCTCGAGCCACTCATAGTGGTACGGGCGCGACGCAGGACGGAAGTAATTCCCGTCCATGCTCGGCTTCGGACACGCCACGAGCCCTCGCTGGTCCGAGCCTTCTTGCCAAATCAGCGGTGATTCGCAGTCGATGCTGGGAACGAGCGTCGTGAGCGTGCCCGCTTCGACGTCGAGCAGCAACAGCGGGCCGTGCTCCTCGTCGGTTTCGACGACGATCCGGGCGCCAAACCCGCGCTGTGGCCGAAGAGTTACCAGCGGCGGCGTCACGACCACCCTGCCAAGCAACAGATCGAACCAGTGGTTCACGATCGCATCCGGTCGCACCAGGAGCTCGAGCGGCACCACCCGAGTGCCGTGATAGCAGCACATCTGCGGTGCGAGCCAGTGGCCCGACGTCCAGCGAGCGAGGATGCCCTCGGGGGACCAGACGAGCCAGCGCACTTCGTCCTGCTCCGGTTTCTCGCAGCGGAAGAGCACGCGCGGGGGCTCCTCGAGACTCGCGACACTGCGAAAGTCGCAGTCCTCGTCCAGCTGCATTTCCTGCTGCTGCGCGATGTCGTAGATGCCCGCGTCCAAAGCGAGGTATCGGCCTTCCAGCAGTGGCTCGAGAGTATGCTGCCCGGGAAGGCACTGCGCGCCGGTTCCCGCGAGCAGACAGCTCTGCTCACCGTCGCTGACCAGGACCCCGCTGCCTTCGCTCAGGGACTTGGGCCAGAACGGCAGCGCCTGCGCGAGAAGAACCGGCTCGCTGCGCGGCTCGGGCCAGACGCCGAAGAACGCGCGGCCGTTTTTGCTGCGCGCCACCAACCAAACCAGACCGCGGCGGCCATCGAGGCCGATTCGCCACTCGATTGCAGCACCTTCGGGAGTGGTAACTCGCGGTCGCACGCGGCTGCCGTTCTCGAGGTCGAGCAGCTCTTGAACGTCGCTCCCCGTAGGCGACACGATCGCGCGCTTCAAACGGGCCTCACCCGTGTAGACGTCGCCGACCACCGCCAGGCGCCGGCCCGAAGCCGCGTCGAGCAGCACGTTCTCGTGGTCTTTCGCGTTGGGGGCCCGCTTGGCATAGGCCACGACGTTGTCGCCGGACGACGGCAAGTCGGATTGGTAAATCTCGACCCCGCGCAGCGGCAGCGGGCGCACGTTGCCCGTGCACAGGCCGAACGGTTCGGCCTCGACCGCGCGCGCGGTGAGCTCGAGGCTCGGCGTTTCCGGAGGCTTCGCGGCGGAAGTCGCCGCAGCCGACGCCGCTGGCCGAGGCGTCGCTGCGGTCGCCGTGGGCGCGGGCCCGGGCAGGGCGGGACGCGGTGCGCCGCAACCGAACCCGAGCCCGAGACAGACCGCGAACACGAAGGACGGGTACGACATCTCTCCCCCCTGGCCCGCGTCAGCGCGCCGTCTTGCGCCGCTGCTTGCCGAGGATTGCCTGCAGCGCCGAGACCATGTTTGGCCCGACGCGGCGCAGCTGGTCGTGGTGCAGCTCCGACAACCGCTCCAGCACCGCATCACCCTCGGGTGTTAGACTCAGCAGCACCTCGCGGCGGTCTTCGGTGCTGCGCTCGCGTTCGAGCAGCCCCTTGTCTTCGAGCTTGTCGACCAGCGCCACCGTGGTGTGGTGCGCGACGCACAAGCGCTCGGCGACGGCGCGAATGGTCGGGCGCGTGTCCGTGGGCAGCCCGCGCACCGCCAGCAGCAGCTGGTGTTGCTGAGGCTCGATGCCGGCGCCGCGCGCGGCCTTCTCGCTGAACGCGAGGAACTTCCGGATCTCGAAACGGAACGCCCCGAGCGCGCGGTAGTCACCGGGCTTCAGGCGCTTGCCGCGGGTAGGGGACATGGATGTGGAAAGCTAACATCCTTCCGCGGCTCAGCGCACGAGAGCGCTCAGCGGCACGACGTCGGAATCGGGCGGAGCGCTCCCGGAAACAGCGTGGTCACTCGGCTCGAGCGTGGTCAACCCGAGCCGCCGTGACAGCTCGACGTCGAGCAGGTGCGTGGGCCGCACGTTGGCGAGCGCCGCGAACAGATTGCGGCGCACCAGCGGGTTCTTTGCGTCGAGCTCGTCGAGCAGGTGCTTGAGCTGCTTTCTCTGCAGGTTCTCCTGAGAACCGCACAGGTCGCAGGGGATGATCGGGAAGGCCTTCAGCGCGGCGAACTCTGCGAGCTCGGCCTCGCTCGCGTACACGAGCGGGCGGATCACCACGTTGCGACCGTCGTCGGAGAGGAGCTTCGGCGGCATGGCCTTGATCTGTCCCGAGTAGAACAGGTTCAGCATCAGCGTCTCGATCAGGTCGTCGCGGTGGTGACCGAGCGCGATCTTGGTGGCGCCGAGCTCGCCGGCGAGCGTGTACAGGATGCCGCGACGGAGCCGCGAGCAGAGCGAGCAGAACGTCTTGTTCTCCGGGATCTTCGATTTGACGACCGAGTACGTGTCTTCCTCGACGATGCGATACTCGTAGCCTTCGCGCTCGAAGTAATCTGGCAGGCAGCGCTTCGGAAACCCCGGGTGACCCTGGTCGACGTTGACCGCGATCAGAGAAAACTCGAACGGCGCCCGGCGCTGGATCTCGCGAAGCAGGTACAAGAGGGCGTGCGAGTCCTTGCCGCCGCTGACGGCGACCATCACGCGATCGCCGGGCTCGAGCAGCCCGAAGTCGCCGCTCGCGCGCGCGACCCCGTCGAGCAGTCGTTTTTCGAGGCGGTCCATCGAGGCCGCGACTATGACACGGGACCACGAGTCGCCCAGTTGCCCGGGGCGCAGCCGCCGGGCGCGCAGGAGCCGTCGGGCGGCTTCCGAGCGGCAGAGCCCGGAAATCGTGGTAGATCGGGCGCGTGCATTTCGCTCGGCTCGCGCAGGTCGGTTGTGTCGCGTTCGCGGCGGCGGGGGTGTACGGCTTCGTAGCCACCGCCAAAGACGGCGAGACGCGCCGGGCTTGCAGCGCCCTGTGCTCGCTGCGCCCCAACTACGCAGCGCAGAATCGGCTCGCGCCGGACTTCGAGCTGCCCGCGCTCGGTGGCGGCAAGCTGAAGCTCAGCGCCTTCCGCGGCAAGACCGTGATCCTCAACTTCTGGACCAAGACTTGCCGGCCGTGTCTGGAAGAGATGCCGTCGATCGCCCAGCTCGCCAAGTCGCTGCGCCAGCACCCGGACATCGTGTTGCTAACGGTGTCGACGGACGAGACGCTCGAGGACACGCGCGACACCATGCGCAGCGTGCTCGGCGCCGACCCGCCGTTTCACATCTTGCTCGATCCCGACGCCGAGATCGTCAGCGACACGTACGGCACCAAGCTGTTCCCCGAGACCTGGTTCATCGACCCCAAGGGCGTGATCCGCGCTCGCTTCGACGGCGCCCGCGACTGGGCCAGCCCGCTCCCGATCGATCTGGCGAAATCGCTGCTCGGCCCCGTGCAGTGCGACGTCGGTTTCCAGTTCGGCAAGCCGAGCTCGGACGCGAAGACGGTTTGCAGCGACGCGGGAGAGACCTACTGAAGCGCATCGTGTGCCGCTGCGAAGACGTCACGCTCGAAGAGCTCGAGCGGGCGGTGGAGCTCGGGCACCGGGATATCGAGTCGCTGAAGCGCTACACGGGGTTCGGCACCGGCTTGTGCCAGGGCAAGGGCTGCCTCGTGGTATGCGCGGAAGAGCTGCTCGCGCGCGGTGGGGATCCGGCGCAGGGGATCACGCCGCGGCCGCCGTATCACCCGGTCGCGCTCTCGGCGCTGGCCGGGATCGATCCGGAGTGGGAAGGGCTGTGAGCCGTTCGCGCCGCCGTGGCTAGCGCGGGATCTCGAGCTCTGCCGCGCTGTCGGTGTCGAGCACGGATTCCGAAGTGATGCCGTTCTCATCGAGCAAGAACGCGACGACCGCGTAGTACTCGTCGAGCGACAGGCTGCCCGGCGCGTCGATCGGCATGTTGATGCTCGCAAACTGAACGACGTCGGCCGCGGTCCGAAATTCATCAGTGCGGAGCCGAGCGTCGGCAGGGGGCTCGAGCGGCAGCGCGCCGCGGTCCAGATCCACCAGGCGCGGCGCGTCTCCTCCTTCGCCGCTGCCGCCGTGACAGTGGGCGCAGTGGCGCATGAACAGATCCTTGCCGGCGAGCACCTGTTCGCCGGAGGCTGCAATCTCGGGTTCGCGCGGGCCCTGGTCGCCCCCTTCCGAGGCGGAGTCGCCGCAGCCGAAGCTCAAGGCCCCTGCAACGCTCGAGAGAGCGAGCCAGGAAATGACGGTGGATGCTCGGGCGATGAGTTCAGCTTCGAGTCGAGGTCCGAGACCTGCCATGGTCATTTCCTGGGTACGGGGCGAGCGGGCGAGCGGGCGAGCCGTGGTGAGTGACTCTAGCGTGCTACGTCCGAACGTCCGTGCCGTCTCGCCGACCCCGCTATTTGCGCGAGCACGAGCTCCACGACGCGACCGCCGCGCTCGGGCTGGAAGCCGTACAGACTCGGCCCGAGCAAGGTTCCCGTCCCGAGTCGCAGATTGATCCCAACCCCGCGTATTCAGGCCAGATCGGCCGCTTGACCGAGCTTCTGCGCTCAGTTAGCACTACTCGCAGGCGTCTTGGCTCGAGTCCCCCGCGCGAAGGTGTGCTGCATCGAGAGCGTCGAGGAAGCTCGGCTGGCCGTGGCCGAGGGCGTCGACGCGATCGGGCTGGTTTCGGCGATGCCGAACGCAGCGGGCGCGATCCCGGAGAGCACAATCGCGGAGATCGCGGCTGCGGTCCCGCCGCGCGTGTCGACGGTCCTGCTCACCAGCTTGACCGAGCCGGATGCGCTGGTCGCGCAATACGAGCGCTGCGGCACGACCACGATTCAACTCTGTGATCGGTGGACCACGGGCGCGCTCGAGCGGCTCCGCGAGAGCATTCCGGAAGCCGCGCTCGTGCAGGTGATCCACGTAACCGGTGGAGAAGCGATCGACCAGGCGCTGGCCGTGGCTCCGTACGTCGACGCGCTGCTCCTCGATTCCGGCGCTCCGCGCCACGGCGTCGAGGAGCCCGGCCACGCCGTCGTCCACGACTGGGCGCTCAGCGCCGAAATCTGCCGCTCCGTCCCCGCGCCGATTTTCCTCGCCGGCGGCCTGCATGCCGCCAACGTCCGCGGGGCCATCGACCTGGTCGGTCCCTGGGGCGTCGACGTCTGCTCCGGCGTCCGCGTCGCGGGCCACCTCGATCTCGACCGCCTGCGCTCGTTCCTCGCCGCGCTCGGTCGCACCCCCGTCCCCGAAATCGACTTACGACACTGACTACGGCGATGTGCGCGGCCGAGTAACGGCGCGAAGCGACGATTTACCGGCGCGCCCTGCCGGCAGATCTCCGCGCCGGCCGCGACGCCTTCAACGCCGCACCCATCCCGTATCGCGCCGTCCGTGCGCGGGGGAAAGCCGTATAGGGGCCAGCGCAGCCGCGTTGACAGCCTCGGGGCGTACTGCCAAATTCCGCCCCGCCAGAATTCGTCGGGTACAAGCACGAGGCTGCGTCGGGTGTGTGAAAGAGTTCGAAAGCTCGAGTTGGGTTCGTGACTGACGTTCGTCCGCGCCCCGGCTGGCGCAAGAGGCTGGCGCGTCCGTTCGTCGTGCTTCTGATCACGCTCGGGCTGTTGTTCAGGCTCGGGCTCGGCGGAGCCCACGGCACCATCGACATGGATTGGTGGAAGTCGTGGATCGTGTACGCCTACGACGACTCGTTGATCTCGCTCTACGGCAGCCCGGACAGCGAGATCATCGACGACTACCAGAAGGGTTACGGCTTCGACGAGCTCCAGAAGCGCCACGCGCGAGAGGTCTCGTACCGGGTGACCTACGGCGACACGTCGAAGCGGCGACGGCTGTGGGTGGCCCAGCCGCCGCTCTACGTGTACTCGCTGATGGCCGTGGGCGGGCTGTACAAGCTCGCGAGCGGCGGCCTCGAGGACACGCGTTGGTTCAACTTCTGCGTCAACCTGCTGAACCTCGTCTCTGCCGCGGTGACGGCGCTGTTGATCCACCGCTTTCTCCGCCGCACGAGCCGGCCCGATCTGGCTCTGCCCACGGCCATTGCCTACTGGCTGAACCCGCTGGTGCTGCTCAACGCACCCGTGCAAGGCTACCTCGATCAGCTGTGCGCGGTGTGGTTGGTGGCGTCGCTGATCATGCTCTACGAGAAGCGCGTCTTCTGGGCTTATGCCCTGTTCGCGGTCTCGCTGCTGATGAAACCGACGGGCGTGGTCGCGCTGCCCGTGTTGTTGGTGATCGCGCTGAAGGAGCACGGTCTCAAGCAGAACTTGAAGGCCTGGGCCCTGTGCGCGGGGATCGTGCTCGTGTCGTGGGCACCGTTCATCATCGGCGGTCACGGCATCTCGGTGGTGCTCGGGCTCGCGCGGCTCGGGATGCAGCTGGACGTCGTCTGCCGCAAGGCGATCAACTTCTGGTACGGCATCCAATATTACCTGCTCGACGCAATCGGCGAGCCGTGGTCGTCGCAGGTGAGAAATCGCTACTTCGCCGAGACGACCGGGATCCGACCCGATCGCCTGGGCACGCTGCTGTTCCTCGCCTTCACGGCGCTGAACCTCGGCTCGCTGTGGAAGAACCTCGACAAGAACCGGCTGGCGATCTTCTCGGCGGGCGGCTTGCAGGTGCTGGCGAGCTACGCGCTCCGCACCGGCCAGCACGTGAACCACTATTTCCTGGCGATTCCGCTGCTGGCCGTGGTCGCGCTGCTGTCTCGCGAGCGCCAGGTCTCGTTCGCGTTCGGCTGCTTCCTGTTCTTCACGGCGGACGTGATCTTCTACGGCTTCGGCCGCGACACCGACACGTTCATGGGCATGCTCGCCGAGGCCGAGATGCAGAGCGTCACGGTGCTGCTCGCGGTCGCGACGTTGCTGAACCTGGTGTTCGCGTTCCGCGCAGCCTATCCGGGTAACGCGCTCTGGCAGTACCTGTGGTCGCTGCGCAAATCGAGGCCGCCCTACCGCGCCGCGCTGGCAGCAGCGCTGCCGCTCGGCGTCGCTGCCGGCTACTTCTTCGTGCAGACCGAGAAGGACCCGCAGCACGCCGCTGCTTCGTTCTATTTCGACAGCTCCCGCACCATTCCCAGCGCGCGCGGTCGCAAGTTCTTCAGCCGCGTCGATTTTCGGCGCGCCACGCTCGAGGAGATCGACGGAAACATGATCGTCATGACCCCCGGCGATCCGCAGATGGAGTTCAACCTGCGGCCCAAGCGCAGGGCGTGTGCGTACATCATGTTGATCGAGATCACGCCCCCCGCGCAGACCGTCCTCCAGCTCTTCACGCACCCGAACTCGGAAGGTGAATTCTCGGAGCAGAAGAGCCGTGAGCTGTTGCTCAAACCCGGGCCGAACGAGGTCTTGATCGCGCTCAGCCGCGACGAGCTCAGGAAGCGCATGCGGCTCGATCCCGGTGACGAGCCGGGGCGCTACCTGATTTCTCACATCTCGGTGCGGGCGCTCCGGCGCGGCTGCAGGAAGATCGCCGACGCCCTGGGGCCGAAGCGCGCGGTCGCGCGGGCGCTGTTGAGCTCGGCAGACATCGAGCCAGATTCCAGTTCGGACTAGGCCGGCTCCGCGTCAAAAACCGAACGAGCTCGTGACGCCGGCTCCATAGCGCTTGCCGGAAGCTTTCAGCGCCGGGCCGAGAGAACTCTCCGAGACGGCGGTGCGCTCGGCAAGCACTGCGAGCCGGCCGAAGAGGTCCACGCGCAATGCGTGGTCACCAAAGCTCGTTTCGAAGCCCGCGCCCGCCGTGAACAGGTGGCGATCGCTATCCAACCAGCGCGGCGTGCCGAATTGCTCGGGGAGCGGAGAGCGCTCGAAGGCGTAGCCTGCGCGCAGACGGAGCTCACGAGGCGGGCCTGCGAGCAGCCGGTACTCGAAGCCGAGCCGAGGCACGAAGCGATCCCGAAGCTCGAGATCGGCGAGCGGTTGCTGTCGGTCGCCCAGATCGACGGGAAAGCCGCCGAGCGCGAGCCGCGTGGTGCTGCGACCGTCGGGGGGTCGCCACTCCGAAAAGTTCTCCCAGCCGATCTCGGCGAGCACTTGCAGGCGACCGAGCTCGTGCGCCGTTCCGAACGACAGCGCGCTCGGATAATCCGCCGGAGTGACGACGCTCTCGACCTCGTAGCGTGCCGGGATCGTCGACGGCGGCTCGCCGACGTCCCCCGCCAGATCGCCCGCAATTTTCTGGTCGATCCGCGCGCGGTGCCGGTAGGCGAGCGCGAGCCGCGTGTGGTCGGTCACCATCACGGCGACCCCCAGTCCGAACGAGCGCGCCGATGCGAGGTCGGCGTCCACGTCGTGGCGGAGCTCGGAGTCGTACTCGTTCGGCCGAGCGAGCCTGCCGCCCACGCCGAACTCTCCACGCACCCCAGCGAGCACGTGGAGCGCCGCACCGAAGCTGAGCCGCGGCACGGGCTCGATGCCGATGCCGAGCGCGCCGAACGAGACTTGCGGCCGGTTGGTGTCGAATACCCAGCTCTCGTCCGTCGTCGCAATCCCCTCGATTCTGGACAGCTTGCCGTTCGGCAGCGAGAGCAGCGCTCCGACACCGAATGGCACCCCGAGCACTGTGCCGCGAGAGACCAGCCCTGCGCCGAACGTGTGCACCGTGTGATCCGCTTCCGAGCGACCGCCGGGCTGGAGCGTGGCGCCGCTCACCGAGTAGTCGACGCACACCCAGGAGCGCGTGCCGCGGGCGAGGTTTGCCGGGTTGTAATAACTCGCCGAGCAGTCCTCGGCGCTGGCCGTGCCCGCTCCGGCGAGCGCGGTGGAGCGCGCACCAGTGAGGTGTGCGTCGCGCGGCCCTTCGGCTCTGGCCGGGAAGCTCGCAGACAGGGCCGCGAGCAGGCACGCCGAGCGACGGAGCCAGGTCAATACACGAGCTCCGTGCTGATGCCGAGGAAGTGAGCCATCCCGCTGACGCGGACGTCCGCGAGCTCGGGTGACTCCTCGGGGTGGAGCTTGCTGTGGCGGCGCTCATGGAGGATGTGCGCCTGGTACGCGAACGCGAAACCGAGCGGCGCGTTCAAGAGGTGTACACCGTAGCCGAGCGTGAAGACGCTGCGCGCGTTGTCCCAGCGGTTCGCGGTGCCCACCTGCTCGGGCAGCGGGCTCGGCTCGTAGGCGTAGCCGGCTCGGAACGCGAGCTCGACTCCAGGCAACGACCACGGGTAGGAGACGCCGAGTCGCGGGCTGACCGTGTCGGTGAGCTCGACGTCCTCCTTCGGGAGCGCGGCGCAGCTTTCGGCGTCGGGCGGGCACTGGACCGTTTGGCCGAGCCAGCCCTCGAAGGCCGACCAGCGCTGGAAGGCGACCCCGAGCGCCAGGCGAACGGGACCGAGCTCGTGCGCCCACTCCATGCCGAGCTCTGCGGGATCGTAGTGCGCGATCCCGTCGAGGTGCAGCGGCGGCAACGTGAGACCCTGGAGGCCCGGGTCGCGGAGCTCGACCTCGAACGGCGCCTCGAGCGCGGCGCGATAGACGATACCGACGTCGTCGCCGGGCCGGATCCGAAACAGCACGCCGACCACCGGAGCGAGCCGCAGGCCGAGCTCGTCGTTCACTCCCCCGGCTGACGAATCGCTCGCTACCTCGACGTCGCCCTCGAGGCCCGCGAGGCCGCGCAGACCGACGCCGAGATACAGCCGCTCACTCACGCTCGCGCCGAGCGACAGGGCCAGGTCGAGCGCGTGCGCGCGCGTGGAAAGTAGCGGAAATTGCGGTGTTTCCGGTAGAGGGAGGTCCGCGCGCACGATCACGTCGCGCGGCGAGGTCAGCGAGAACCCGAGCGTCAACCCGGGCGGTACCAGGTTCGGCGTGAGCGGGAGCCGCAGCCCGAATACGCCTGCAGCGAACGATGGCTGTGCTGGACGCGGTCCCGTGTAGCCCTCGACGTCGGGCGCGAAGCGCGCGGCGGCGTAGCCGAGCCACAACGTGCGCTCCGGTGTGACCGCGAGCGCAGCCGGGTTCAGCACAATCGCGCCGTAATCCGAGACACCGGCGACGCCCGTCTTGCCGAGAGCCTGGCTTTCGGTGCCGAGAGAAAACAGCGCTGACGGTGTGGCGAGCGCCTTCTGTGTGAGCAGCAGGAGCACGCCGAAGACGAGTGTGATCCGTGCCAAGGCCTAAAGAGTAGTGCTACGTTGCGCGTTCTACCAACGGGGTTTTTGGGAGTTCGCTTCGGTATGCGACATCGGTTCTCGGTTTTTGGTTTAGGAGTGAGCGTCGGTCTGCTTGCGGCAAGCTTCGGCTGCTCCGACGACGACGGCGGCGACACGAGCGGCTCCCCGGGCACGGGTGGCAGCTCCGCCGACCCGACCGGCGGCCGTTCCCCCGCGGGCGGCAACACCACCGGAGGTCGAGCCCAGGGCGGCTCGCAGGGCGGCGGCGCTCCCGAAGGCGGCAGTGAAGGCGGCGGCGCTCCCGAAGGCGGCGCGAGCGGCGCGGGAGCCACGGCCGATCCAGGAGGCGAGGCCGGAGCCGGCGGCAAGAGCGGCCCGTGGACGGGAGTGAGCTGCGCCGCGGCAAACGGCGCGGTGCGCCCCTATTTCGAAGTGCCCGGCGCAGAGCAGGCAGACACCGGGGATTTCTTTCGTCTGCCGTTCCCGAACGACATCCGTCGAAGTGACGACGGGCTGGATCTGTCCGGCTATCCGACTCCGGGTGTCGGTGTGCTCGGCGTCGATCCGGTCGCGCTTTACGTCTCGGCGGTCGAGGCCGATCGCGGTTGGGGCTCCGATCCCACGACGTTCTTCCGCTTCTCCGGGCCGCTGGATCCCGACACGCTCGAGTCCGGCGCTTCGCTCCGCTACGTCGACGTGACCGACGGCGCGGACGAGTACGGCGAAGAGCGCGACGCGACCTTCGTCTTCTCACACGAGCGCACGCGCTACGTCTGCGACGACTGGTTGGGCGTTCGCTTGCCGCCAGGCGAGCCACTCTTGTCGGGCCACACCTACGCCGTGTTCCTGACGAGCGCCGTGCGCGCCGCAGATGGGTCGGAGCTCGAGCCGGCCGCGCCGTTCGCTGCGGTGCTGGGCGAGTCCGAGCCCGCGGATGAGGTGCTCGCGGCGGCACGCATTGCCTATGCCCCGCTGCGCGACTACCTGAGCGCCCAGCAGCTCGACACGAGCGACGTGCTGACGGCGGCGGTGTTCACGGTCGGCGAGCTGACGGGGCCCATGACCGAGCTCGCCGAGGCGGTCGAGGCGCAGCCGGCTCCGACCGTGAGCGGCGATTGGGTGCTGTGTAGCGAAGGTGTCGAGTCCCCTTGCCCGCAGCACGACGGCGCTCGCGCTTGCGGCTCCGCGGTGGCCGAATACGACGAGTACCATGCGCTGGTCTCGCTACCGGTGTTCCAGCGGGGCGAGCCCCCCTACCAGCGCCCCGAAAACGGCGGGCAGGTCGACGTGAGCGAGCCGCCCGAGCTCGTCGATGTCTGCCTCGCGCTGACGGTTCCAACCGGCACCGCGCCCGATTCCGGCTTCCCGCTCGTGGTGTCCGCGCACGGTACCGGTGGCTCGTTCCGCAGCCACGTCTCGCCCAGCATCGCCGGCGTGTTTTCGTCGAGCGCCGTGAAGTTCGCCGTGCTCGGCATCGATCAGGTCGCGCACGGCCCGCGGCGCGGCAGCTCGGTCGCGCAGCCCGAAACGCTGTTCTTCAACTTCATGAACCCGAGCGCTGCGCGCGGCAATCCGCTGCAAGGCGCGGCCGATCAACTCTCGCTCTTGCGCTTCGCTCGCACGCTCGACGGTGCGGGCGACGAACCGGTGAAGATCGATCCGGAGCGGATCGTATTTCTCGGGCACTCGCAGGGCGCGACCGAAGGCAGCCTGGCAGCGCCCTACGCCGACGACTACCGCGCCGTGGTCTTGTCCGGGAACGGCGGCAGCCTGCAACGCGCGCTGCTCACCAAGACCAAGCCGGTGAACCTGCGCAACACGCTGCCGATTCTGTTGACCGACGTCGCGCTCGACGATCAGGTGTATCCCGCCGAGTACCATCCGGTGCTGTCGCTCCTGCAGCAGTGGATTGACCCGGCGGATCCCGTGAACTTCGCGCGCCACGTCGCGCTCGCGCCGCTCGAGGGTCACACGCCGCGCCACGCCTTCCAGACCTACGGGCTCGAAGATAGCTACAGCCCGCCGCCCACGCTCGACGTGTACGTGCTGGCCGGTGGCTTCAGGCAGGTCACTCCGGAGCTTCTCCCGCTCGGTCTCACCGCGGTCGCTCCGCCGCTCGCGGGCAACGTCGGCGGAGTCACGCTCGGCTTCCGTCAATACGCGCCGACCGCCGGTGACGACGGCCATTTCGTCGCCTTCAGCGTCCCCGAAGCCCGCGCCGACGTCGTCCGCTTCCTGTCGATGGCCGCGTCCGGCGAGGTCCCGGCGATCGGCGAGTAACGGTCACGTCGGGGGGACTGGGACTGACGCAAAGACGCAAAGACGCCAAGACGCAAAGATTTTTTGTGGGTTCGCTCAGACGGACAGAGCGCTCGAACGAAAAACCTTGCGAGTCTTTGCGCTCCTTTGCGCCTTTGCGGTGATCTCTCCCCCGCTGGGCGCTTCAGATCAAAGAGAGAGGGTTTTGCTGGAAAAGCCCGTAACGTGTTGCCGGGCGAGCGTTGCGTCGAGCACGATCGAGAACGGCGCGCGCTCGGTGTGGGAGGTGATGATGCCGCCGAGCGCGAGGTTCGCGACGCTCACTCCCATGGAAGTCAGCTTCGATGTCGAGAGCACGTGAAAGGCGGCGATCCGCGCGCGATCGTCGAAGAAGCGACCCGTGAGGCCGGTGCGGAGCTCGGAGTCGTAGGTCGGCATCGCGTCGAGGTCGAAGAACACCTGTAGTGGCGCGCCGCCGGCGACCAAGCGCTCGAAGGACTCGACGATCGGCCTCACGAACGACTTGTCGCCGTGACCCGAGAACTGCACGACCAGCAGCGCGGGCGACGGCGTCCAGACGCCGAGCCGCCCCTTGGGGGACCTGTAGCCGGCACCCTCGAAGGGCAAGGCGACCGATTCCACGCTCGCCAGGTTAGCACTGTTCGTCCCCGGGCGGCGCTCAGCCATCGTCGTCGTCTCCACCAGCGCGTGGCGAACGAGCTCTCCCCTTGCTGCGCTTGCGCGTGGCGCGGCGCTCCGCGCTGCCCTGCTGAGCACGCTGCCAGGCCAATTCCTTTTCCAGCTTGTGAACGTGTTCGAGCCGGGCCTCGCTGATCTCGCCTCGAGCGACGGAGGCACGCACCGCGCAGCCGGGCTCGTCTCGGTGGCGGCAATCGCGGAAGTGGCAGTGCTGCGCCAGCGCTTCGATTTCCGAGAAAACGGCCTCGCCCTGGGCCGCATCCTCGTGGGCCACGAGCCCGAACTCGCGCATGCCGGGCGTGTCGATCAGGACGCCTCCCTGGGGCAACACGAACAGCTCGCGGCGCGTCGTGGTGTGCCGCCCGCGCGTGTCCGCGCTGCGCACGTCCCCGACGGGCTGCGCAGCGCGGTCGAGCAAACGATTGGTGAGGCTCGATTTCCCGACGCCCGATGAACCAACCAGCACGGCGGTGCCGCTGGCCGCGATCGCGGCTTCGAGCCGCTCGATCCCGAGCCCGCTCTCCGCGCTGACCGGCCACACCTCCACGCCTCCGAGCGCCGCCTCGAGCTCTGCCACGCGGCGCTCCGCGTCCGAGCAGAGATCGGCCTTGTTGAGCAGCACCAGCGCGCGCGCCGGGGCTTCGGCGATCGCGTGCAAGTAGCGCTCGATGCGGCGGGGGTTCACGCCGTGGTGGTACGCATGGGGATCCGCTCCGTCCGGTGGCAGCGCACAGACCACGAGCGCGAGATCGATGTTGGCGGCGATCGACTGAGGGCGTCCGCTCGGGTCGACCGATTTGCGCTGAAACAAACTGGTGCGTTCGAGGACGTGCTCGATCCGCGTGAGAGCGCCCTCCGACGTATCGAGTGCGAGCACGAAGTCGCCCACGCAAGGAGGCGTGGAGAGCGAGTCGAGCAGCTTGCCCGACAACACCGCGCGCTTTCGCGCCGTGCCGGTGTGGAGGATGAACTCGCCTCGTTCGACGCTGACGACGCGCGCGGGAACGAGACCAGCGAAAGCGCGCGCTTGCTCTGCAAAAAAACTAACGAAGCCCAGGTCCGAGAGGCTCGGCTCGGACTCGATCGGCTGAAGACACTGCATGGGGTGACACCCGTGAGCGCGGCGGAGTCTGATCCAGCCGAGCTCGAATCGAACTCAGGGAAAGAACGCGTAGCGGAACGCGCTCGAGCGGGTGTCGGAGCAGCCGAGTGCCGGGATGGCGGGCTACGACCGAGCCGCGAACGCGAGGGAAGAAGCGCAGGTCTCGACACTGGCAATGGCGGTCATTTGCGGGCTCCTCGAGTTCGTGGCCCCGAAAGCTGGGCGGGTCGAATGTGACACACCGCTTCCACGCGTCAATCGCGATCACGGCGGCAAAGCGCCGGGGCAACCAAAGTACCAAAGCTGCACTCCCGCAAGAGCCGAGCCGGCGATGCGATTGTGTCCGCATTTCGAGGGGTGTAGCCTCGGACGATCATGCCAGGTCCCGCGAACGAATTCTGGGACACGACCCGTGCTTCGGAGGCCCCGTATCGCGAGTCGATGACGGTTCCGCCGCCGTCCTCGGGGCCGCGCGCCTACCGCTTGACGGCGCTCCGGCCCAGCTCGATGCCGCCGCCTGCCGAGGAGGAGTACGTCCGTGCGCTCGCCGATGCGCTGCTCGCGGCGGCCCACGCGGACGGAGACGCCTGCCCGCGCGAGCTGCGTGCGATCCGCCGCTTGATGGGGCGCCTGCTGTCGACGAACGAGCTGCCCGCCTGGCTGGACGAGCGGATCGAGTCGTTCGATCCCAACCAATTCGAGCTCACGAAGGTGGCTGACGTGCTGCAGCGTTTACCGCCGCCCGAGCGCCGTCACGTGGTCGAGCTCGTGCGTCAGGTGTGCGACGCGGACAACGCCTTCGACCTCGAAGAGGAGCGCTACCTGGTCGCGCTCGTGTTGTCGTTGTCGCTGTCTCGCGAAGACGTCGCCGATCTTTGCGTCCACGCGGCCGAGGGCATCGACGGCCTCGGCAAGCGCGGGTTCGACGTGTTGTTCTCGGCGGCGGTGCTGGCCTGCGGGCTGCCGCTGCTCGCGGCGCTCGCTGCCGGGGTCAAGCTGAGCTCGCCGGGGCCGGTGTTCTTCCGCCAGCGACGCTATGGCCGCGGCGGCCGCGAGATCCAGGTCTTCAAGTTCCGCACGATGCGCGTCACTGAAGACGGCCCGATCGTTCGTCAGGCCACGAAGGACGACGACCGCGTCACGCGCTTCGGCAAATTCCTGCGAAAGACGTCGTTCGACGAGCTGCCGCAATTCTTGAACGTGCTGATCGGCGACATGTCCGTGGTCGGCCCGCGCCCGCACGCCGTCGCGCACAACCAGCACTACCGCACGCAGATCCTCGAATACATGCTGCGTCACAAGGTCAAGCCGGGCATCACCGGCTGGGCGCAGGTCAACGGCTGGCGCGGCGAAACCGACACGCTCGACAAGATGATCCAGCGTGTCGCTCACGACCTCGAATACATCCGCCGCTACAGCCTCTGGTTCGACCTGAAAATCGTGCTCCTCACCGTCCTGGGCCGCGCCAACCGCAACGCGTACTGACTCATCACGCCCAGCGCAGAATTTTTGGGTTGGAAGATAGGAAGGGGAGGAAGGGAACGGGGACGATAAGTTCGGTGTGAGAGGGATTGGTTTGGGTTTCTCGACAGCTGGAGCCTCTTGCCGGACTGTCAGGTCTTGGCGGGACGAGGCGGTCTACACGAGGCCCAAAAAACAAACCCTTCCGATCTTCCCCCCTTCCGACCTTCTTGTTGCATCCCCGCACCACGCCGCGCTGTGACTTCACACACCGTGCTGCTTGAACCAAGCGAGCATGCGCTTCCACCCGTCTTTGGCGGAGGCTTCGTGATAGCTCGGGCGATAGTCGGAGTTGAAGGCGTGCCCCGCGTCCGCGTAGACCTGGAAGCGCGAGGCTTTGGCGTGCGGGTTCTTGGAGGCGGCCAGCGCGGCTTTCATCCTGTCGACGCTCTCGACGGGGATGCCCTGGTCCTTCGCGCCGTATAGCCCGAGCACGTCCGCTTTCAGCTCGTCCACCAGGTCGATCGGAAACTTGGGACGGAGCTCGTTGCGATCGCCTTCGAGGCGGCCGTACCAGGCGACCGCGGCCTTCAACGCCGGATTGTGCGCGGCGTACAGCCAGCTGGTGCGGCCACCCCAGCAAAAGCCGGTGATGCCGACGCGGCCGGTGTCGGCGCGCGCGTCTTTCTTCACGAGCTCGAGCGTCGCGTCGAGGTCCGAGCGCACCTGGGAGTCGGGCACCTTGGCCACGATCGCCTGGATCGCTTTGATCTCGCTGAGCGTCGACACGTCACCCTGGCGGTAGAAGAGCTCGGTGGCGATCGCGTAGTAGCCTTGCTTCGCGAGCCTTCGGCACACGTCCTGGATGTGCTCGTGCAGACCGAAGATCTCTTGCACCACCAAGATCACGGGCAGCTTGCCCTTCGGGTTCTTCGGTAAG
>JAICQO010000149.1 GCA_025937835.1 Polyangiaceae bacterium | reverse complement strand
GAATGGGCGGCCCCGCCGCAGTAGCGCCACCAAGCCGAGCGATACGCGGCCTCGAGGTGCCGAGCAAAGCGCGGGGCATCGCCGAGCGCTGAAGCTTCGAGCCGAAACCGTAGGCCAGAGCGCAGCTCGGAGAGACGGGCCAGGTCGCCCGCCAGACGAGCCGCCGCCTCGACGAAATCATCGGGCGTGTGCGCGACGAGCTCCGGCAGACCGAGGTTCGAGGCGATGCTGGTGCCGGCGCGCTGCAGCGCCGATTCACCGCTCAGGGTGACAACCGGCACGCCCATCCAGGCCGCGTCGAGCGTGGTCGTTCCGCCGTTGAACGGAAAGGGATCGAGCCCGATGTCGATGCGCTGGTAACGCCGGAGGTACTCGATCCGCGAAACCCGGCCGCCGAGCTCGACGCGTTCCGCCCCGACCCCGGCCCGCGCGAGAGTCCGCTGCAGCCGCTGCTGCGCGTGGTCGTCAGCATGCAGGAAGAGCCGGGACTTCGGAACTTCGAGCAACACGCGCGCCCAAAGCTCGAGCACGCCGTCGTGGAGCTTGCGGTAGCTGTTCTGTGAGCCGAACGTCACGTAGCCCGCCGCGAGCGCGGGCAAGCCGTTCGGCTCGAGATCGTCCGCGAGCGCGGCGTAGCACCAGTTCGTCTCGGGCAGGTACAGGTTGCTCTCCGAGTAGGCGTCGGCCGCCGTGCCTGGAGGATCTAGGAATGGGTCGGTGATTCGATAGTCGATCGTATCGAGGCCCGTCGTTCCCACGTACCCGAGCCAGGTCATTTGCACGGGTGCCGGACGGCAGGCAAAGACGCGCAAGCGCCCGCCGGGGCTGTGCAGAGCCAGATCCACGAGAATGTCGATCCGATCGCGGCGCACCGCTTCTGCGACCTCGAGGTCGTTCAGCGGACGGATATCGCGAAAGCGCTCGCCAGCGAAGTCGCGATACCAGTCCGTCTCCGCGTCGGGTTCATCCACCGACGAGTAGAGGAAGATCTCGAACGCAGAGCGATCGTGATTCCGAAACAGAGGCACCAAGAATTGCTGAACGGCGTGGGCGCGGAAATCAGGAGAGACGTAACCAATGCGCAAGCGTCGCTCGGGCTGCTTGTCGTTTTCGTGCGGACGCAGCTGATTCCTCAGCGGCTCCGCGTGCCGCGCTGCCCAAGCCCGAGCTTCGGCGAAGATCGCGCTCGAGTCGAAGCTCGGGTTCGGGAGCATCGCCACGATCAGACTGCTGTGGACTTCGTGGGCGGTTGGGTCCAAAACCAGGGCTCTCCGATAGCTGTCGATGGCTGCAGCCTTGTCGCCGCACGTGTCCAGGATGTCGGCGAGCTGCGCGTGCGTGGCCACGACGTCGGGCGCGAGCTCCGCTGCCCGCTTCGCGTGGGGGAGCGCGAGATTCGGGCGCTGAAGCCGATACCAAAGCCAGGCCAGCGTCGAGCGCAGCTGCGGCTTGTCCGGACCCCGCTCCAACGCCTCCTCCAGCAACTCGATCGCCTCCCGACGGATCCCCGCGTCGATCAACACCGTGGCGAGGTTCAGCCGCGCATCGGGATAGTCCGGCTCGATCTCGAGGATGCGGCCGAAAGCTTCGGCGGCGAGATCCAGCTTCCCGAGCTGGCGGAGGACTTCGCCGAGGGCCGTGAGGTACCTCGCGTTCGCCTCGATCGATATCGCGCGCTCGAAATACTGCCGTGCCTCTTCCAAGCGTCTCGTTTGGAGCAGCAACACCCCGAGAGCGAACAGGGCCGCGTGTTGCGCCGCGTTGGCCGCGATCACCTGCCGCAGCAGCGGCTCGGCCTCGTCGGCTCGGCCGTTGCGCTGCAACTCGAGCGCCCGCTGCAGCCGTTCGCGAGAGGTTTTGGGCTTCTTCAAGGCGCGCTCGAGGAGAAGACCGGCCTACGGAGGGGTGAGCTCGATCTGATCAATGTAGACGATACCGGTCCAGCTCAACTCCGGGTTCAGACGGACTGCGACGTGGGAAGCCTGGACGGCAGAGCTGAAGGTAGCTTCCACGTGATGCCAGGAGTTCATCGCAACGATCTTACTACCTGTAAGAACGGGACTCCTTACGGCGTCCGAAGCGCCCCACGCGTCGAAGAACATGAAAGATTCGAAGGCGAGCTCCGTGCCGGTGAGATAGACCCACGCGGACATCGTGTACCCAGCCAGATTTACGACGCTCCCGGTTCCGCAGAGGGGTACTGCAACGGAGATGACCTGACCATTCGCAAGACCTGAGACCGCCAGGCCGCGGTTACCCCCATGCACGTGCGTCTGCGTGCTGGTGACGTTTGTCACGCCGTTGTTGTCACCGCCGTCGACCGGCCAATTCGGGTCCGTGTCGATGTCCCAATTTTCCGTAGTGTCCGATTCGAAGTCCCAGACTCCACACCCCCCGCACGTTGTCGGCAGCGCGTTGCGAAGGCATTTACACACGCCGCTCTGGCAGGCTTTGTTGGCAGCGCAAGCGTTCGAGCAGGACCCGCAGTTAGAGTCGTCCGCCCGCAGGTCGACGCAACTGCCACAGTTCGCATGTCCTATCGGACAGCAGAGCCCGTTACCCCCAGTCGAGTCTGCGGAGCAGTTGCCGCTCTGACATTGAGCTGCCGCTTCGCACTCCGTGTCGTCAGTCGCCTTGGCCACGCACCTACCGTCGCTACAATAGCTGGACGAACTGCAGTTCGTCGTTTCTGGGGGCAGACACTGGCCATTGCCGCTGCACACGGCCGTTACGGTCGAGGTTCGATCGGAGCTGCAGGTTGCGTCGTCGCAGGTTTGCTCCGAACCTGGGTACACGCATTCGTCCGAGCTGCCGTCACAGGAGCCGCCGCAGATGGTGCCGGCGTTCGTGCATGCGGGACGACCCCTTGCGGGCGCTCCGGACTGCGCGCGCACGCAGCTGCCGCTCGGGTCGCATGTTTGGCACTGGCCTTCGCATGCGGACTCGCAACACACGGCATCTACGCAGTGTTCCGTCACGCATTGTTCGTCACCCGAACAGCTCTCTCCGAGCGTCAGCGTCGGGACGCAGGCTCCACTAGCGTCGCGATAGGTGTTCTCGTCGCAAGGACCCGGTTGAGGCTCAATCGGTTCGCATCGCGGGTTCTTCGGAACGCACCGCGTACCACGCAAGCAGGTTTCGACGAGCGTCCAAGTCCCGTCAGCGCACTCCAAGATGTTTCCGTTTCCGGTGCGGCCGCAGGCGCGTTCGCCCTCGCTCTCGCAAGCAGCACCCGGCGCCGTGCCCGTCGGCATGTTTCCGCCGGCGCCTCCGCGCTCGATCGGCTGGTCGCCACCACTGCCGCCGTCTTCAACACCCGTTCGGCCTCCGGCGCCGATCTCTCCGCCGACGGGCCCATCCCATTCATCGGCTCCGGACGCACCCGCTTCCGGTTTCGCGGGCGCCATCGTCCCTGTCGTACAAGTTCGTTTTTCGAGGCACTCGGAAGTCGAGCTGCAACCGAACGCTGCGAACCATAACAGCGTCGCCATCCGCGCCACAGAAAGAGGAAACCGAATCCACATCTAGCGAGCTTTCGCAGAGACCGCCGTCCGAGCCGGTCTGGTGGCCCCATCGTCCAAACGAGCTCTCGGGTTGCTAAGCGCGCCTTGCTGACGGCGCAATAGCGCCACCAAGCGACGCGATAAGCGATCCGGCCAATCGGCCGAATCTGTTGCGGTGCGGCAAAGATCTTGCGCTTCGCGGCGTACGCGCTTAACGCTGACGTCAGCGTCAGTAGGGCGGGCACCGAGGAGAACCGATGGCCAAAGAGGATCTCGCAATCGGCATGGATGTCGGATCGACGACGGTGAAAGCCGTGGTGCTCGATCCCGAGACGAAGAACATCCTCTGGCACGATTACCAGCGGCACCACACCAAGCAGCCCGAGAAGGTGCTCGAGTTCCTGAGGCGGATCCTCGAGGCGTTCCCCGAGCGCCCGCCCGAGAGCTTCCGCATGTTCCTGACCGGCTCCGGCTCGGGCCCGCTGGCCAAGCCGACGGGCGCCAAGTTCGTTCAGGAAGTGAACGCCGTCACGCTCGCCGTCGAGCACAAGCACCCGGACGTGCTCAGCGTGATCGAGCTCGGCGGGCAGGACGCCAAGATCATCATGTTCAAGGAGGACAAGAACACCGGCCAGAAGACGGCCGGCACCTCCATGAACGACAAGTGCGCGTCGGGCACGGGCGCGACCATCGACAAGTGCATGATCAAGGTCGGCGCCGAAGCCGGCTACGCCACGGCGCTGCATTTCAACGACGAGAAGCTGCACCACGTGGCGGCCAAGTGCGGTGTATTCGCCGAGACCGACATCGTGAACCTCGTCAAGTCGGGGATCCCGAAGGACGAGGTCCTGAACTCGCTCGCCGACGCGATCGTCCTCCAGAACCTGAGCGTGCTCACGCGTGGCAACACGCTGAAGTCCAAGGTGCTGCTGCTCGGCGGGCCCAACACCTACCTGCCCTTCCTCCGCGAGTGCTGGCAGCAGCGCATCCCCGAGACCTGGCGCGACCGCGGCTACGATTACCCGAAGGACGTGCCGATCGAGGAGCTGATCTTCGTTCCGCAGAACGCCGATCTGTACGCGGCCTTCGGCGCCGCTCTGTACGGCATGGCCGAGAGCGACACGGACGGCAGCTTCCTCGGGCTCGCGGCGCTCGAGGACTTCATCACGAACGGCCGGCGCGCGCGGCTCGGCGAGCAGGCTGGCCCGCCGCTGTCGGCGAACGAGGTCGAAACCAACAGCTTCATGGAGGCCTACCAGATCCCGCGCTTCGTCCCGCCGGAGCTGCGGCCGGGCCAGGTGGTGCGCGGCGTGATCGGCCTCGACGGCGGCTCGACCTCTTCGAAGGCCGTGCTGATCGACGAGGACGGCGAGATCATCTGCAAGGCGTACCAGCTCTCCAAGGGCAACCCGATCCAGGACACGAAAGAGCTGCTGAAGAAGATCGAAGACCACGTCGTCAACCAGGGCGCGACCTTCGAGTGCCTCGGCTTCGGCGCCACGGGCTACGCCGCGGACATCCTCGAGCAGACGGTGCTGGCCGACGTGAACATCGTCGAGACGGTCGCGCACATGATGAGCGCCGTGCACTTCTTCGGCGACGTCGACGTGATCTGCGACATCGGCGGTCAGGACATCAAGGTGCTGTTCATGAAGAACGGCGACATCCAGAACTTCAAGCTGTCGAACTCCTGCAGCGCCGGCAACGGCATGCTGCTGCAGGCGATGGCCGACCAGTTCGGGATCGCCGTCACCGACTACGCCGAGACCGCCTTCAAGGCCGAGCTCGCGCCGAAGTTCAGCTACGGCTGCGCGGTGTTCCTCGATTCGGACCGCGTGAACTTCCAGAAAGAGGGCTACCAGAAGGAGGAGCTCCTCGCGGGGCTCGCGCAGGTGCTGCCGAAGAACGTCTGGCAGTACGTGGTGCAGATCCCTCGCCTCGCCTCGCTGGGTACGAAGTTCGTGCTGCAGGGCGGGACGCAGTACAACCTGGCCGCGGTCAAGGCCCAGGTCGACTACATCAAGGAGCGCGTGCCGGGCGCCGAGGTGTTCGTGCACCCGCACACCGGTGAAGCCGGCGCGATCGGCGCGGCGATCGAGACGCTGCGCCGCTACAAGCGCAGCGGCAAATCGACGTTCATCGGCATGTCGGCCTCGCTCGCGCTCGAGTACTCGACCAAGAACGACGAAGAGACCGTGTGTCACTTCTGTCCGAACGAGTGCAAGCGCACCTTCATCGACACCGCACGCCCCGACGGCAGCTCCGCCCGCTATATTTCCGGCTTCTCCTGCGAGAAGGGCACGGTCGAGAGCAAGGACGCGATGCTGGCGCTGGTCGCCGAGAGGAAGAAGACGGCGGCGGCGTTCCCGAACCTGGTCGACTACGAGGCGAACCGCGCGTTCGTGCACCTGTACGACGCCGAGCCGCTGCCCGCCGAGGGCACCCCGATCGAGGACATTCGCGTCAAAAAGAGCCTGTTCCGCATCCAGCGCGAGCGCTACACGCGGCCGTTCCAGCGCTCGAGCGCCGAGGCCACGCAGCGCCGCAAGTCGCTCCGGATCGGCATGCCGCGCGTGCTCAACATGTACAGCACGGCGCCGTTCTTCCGCGCGTACTTCGAGGCGCTCGGCATCGGCCGCTCGAACGTGGTGTTCAGCGATCAGACGAGCGAGGAGATGTGGGTCGAGGGCGGCAAGTACGGCTCGGTCGATCCGTGCTTCCCGAGCAAGGTGACGCAGGCCCACATCCACAACCTGCTCTTTCACAAGCACGAGCCGGAGCGGAAGCGCCAGCTCAACTACATCTTCTTCCCGATCCTCACCCACGTGCCGAACTTCGTGACGGACACGATGGACAACGCCTCGTGCCCGATCGTCGCTGGCACGCCGGACGTGATGAAGGCGGCCTTCACCAAGGAGGTCGACTTCTTCGCGACCCGCGGCATCGAGTACCTCGATCCGGCGTTGACCTTCACGGAGCCGAACCTGCTGGCGCGGCGCATGTTCGAGGTCTGGGGGCCCCGTCTCCAGGTGACCGAGGACGAGAGCGACCACGCCTGTCGCGAGGCCTGGAAGGCCCTGGCCGCCTTCGACGCCGACTTGCAGGACAAGGGTCGCGCAATCCTGGAGACGGTCGAGGCCGAGGACCGGATCGCGATTTTGGTCCTGAACCGCCCGTACCACGCGGATCCGGGCATGAACCACGGCATCCCCGAGGAGTTCCAGGTGCTCGGGTACCCGATCCTGAGCGTGCGTTCGATCCCGAAGACGCGCGAATACCTGGATCGCTACTTCAAGGACGAGCTCGAACGCGGCGTGATCAAGAGCCCGCTCGAGCTCAGCTACGTCTGGCCCGAGAACTACTCCGCGAATAGCACGCAGAAGGTGTGGGGAGCGAACTTCGCTGCCCATCACCCGAACGTCGCGGTGCTCGATCTGTCGAGCTTCAAGTGCGGGCACGACGCGCCGACCTACGGCCTGGTCGACTCGATCTTGCAGACGTCGAAGACGCCGTCAGCGGGTCTCCACGACCTCGACGCCAACAAGCCCGGCGGCTCGATCAAGATCCGCGTCAAGACCTACGCCCACTCGCTGCGCATGCAGGAAGAGCGCCTCGAGGATCTGGCGCAGAAGAAGCGCGCGCTCTCGCACTCGGTCGATAGGAAGCGCCTCGAGCTGCTCGAGCTCAAGCAAAGCCAGCTGCGCAGCCTGCGGCGGGAAGACAGCGACCTAGAGCGTCAGATCGCCGAGGTCAGCGCGCGCATCCAGACCTACGAAGCCAAAGCCAAGAAGCCGGAAGCGCCCGCCGGCATCGTCCAGCTCGGCAAGAAGCGAGAGGACGGCAGCATCGAGCGCCTGAGCGCGACTTCGTCCGAAGTCAGCGCCGCCGAGTGACGACTTTCAAAACGACCGATCCGACCCCCCTTTCCAGCGTTCCGCGTTTCGAAACGTATTCGAGGACCCCATGACGGATACCCAGCTCAACAACAGCGACCCCAAGCGCAAGCTGCCGCTCGTCGGCAAAGACACGCTGACCGACGTCGACGCGGAGCTCGAGCGCTTCGAGGCGGAGGAACGCGCTCGCCTCGGACTCGAGACCGACAAGTTTTGGGTCGAGGACATGGCGAACCTGATGTTCACCAAGAAGGAGAAGGGCAAGATCACGCTCTTGATCGGCGGCCTGACCATGGCCCACGACTACCTGGTCGAAGGCGCGTTCTCGAGCCTCGGCTACAACGTGGTCGCCCTCGACTGTCCCGACAACGCGGCGCTGCAGGTCGGAAAAGAGTTCGGCAACCGCGCCCAGTGCAACCCGACCTACTTCACGGTCGGCAACCTGGTGAAGTTCCTGATCCACCTGCGGGACGAGAAGGGCCTGTCGGCACAGAAGATCATCGACGAGTACGTGTTCTTGACGGCGGGCGCCTGCGGGCCGTGCCGCTTCGGCATGTACGTCACCGAGTACCGGAAAGCGCTGCGCGACGCGGGCTTCGACGGCTTCCGCGTGATGCTGTTCCAGCAGCAAGGCGGGCTGAGCCAGGCGACGGGTGAAGAGTCCGGCCTCGAGCTCAAGCCGGCGTTCTTCATCGCGCTCCTGAAGGCGCTGCTCGCCGGCGACATCTTGAACGGCGTCGGCTACCGGCTGCGCCCGTACGAGGTCGAGCCTGGCGCCACCGACCGCGCGCTGACCGAGGCGAAGAAGATCTGTTACGACGCGTTGCTCCACAAGCGCTCGATCCTGCGCGCCCTGACCCAGGCCAAAAAGGTGCTGGCCAAGGTCGAGGTCGATCGCTCGCAGGTCAAACCCAAGGTCGCGATCATCGGCGAGTTCTGGGCCATGACCACCGAGGGCGACGGCAACTACCAGCTGCAGCGCTTCCTCGAGAAGGAGGGCGCCGAGTGCGACATCCAGTTCGTGTCGGCGTGGATCCTCTACAACATCTGGGAAGGCACGTTCGACACGCAAGCGCGCGCGCTGCTGCGTCGCCAGGACGGCGGCCGGAATGGCCTCGACGGTGGCAACGAGTTCAGCGTGCTCACCAAGCAGGTCGGCCTGTACCTGGCGGACAAGGCGCTGCGCACGGCCTTCCACACCTTCGGTTGGGCCGGCGGCTTCCACGGCTACCACCTGCCGAACATGCACGAGGTCGCGGACGTGGCCGCGCCGTTCTACAATAACGATCTCCGTGGCGGCGAAGGCCACATGGAGGTGGGCAAGCTGATTTTGAACGTGGTCAAGAACAAGGCCACGATGACCCTGAGCGTGAAGCCGTTCGGCTGCATGCCGAGCTCGGGCGTGAGCGACGGCGTGCAGTCCTTGATCAGCGAGCGCTACCCCGGCACCATCTTCTGCGCGGTGGAGACCAGCGGCGACGGCGCCGTGAACTTCCAGAGCCGCGTGCAGATGTACATGTTCAAGGCTCGCCAGGCCGCGCAAGCCGAGTTCGAGGCGGCGCTCGCCGACACGGGGCTCACGCTCGAGCGCTTCCGCCAGTTCTTGAACCACCACCCGCGGCTCGGGAACGCGCTGCACCACCCCGAGCACGTCAAGGGCACGACCACGGCCGACCTCGTGTACCAGGTGGCGGAGCTGATCGACAAGTCGCCGAGCGAGCGCGCGCTCGCCTCTGCCAAGAAGCTCGCGGCCAGCGCCAGCGCCGGCATCCAGGCGGCCGTGAAGAGCGCGCCTTCCACCGCGCGTGAGGCCCGGGGCTTCCTCGCGCGGGCGGGCGCGGAGCTCTTCGGTATCGCGCGGGAGCAGGCGCCGAAGCTCGGAGAGCAGGCGCTCACGGCGGCCAAGACCAAGCTCGCGCAGGTGCTGCCGTTCGCTGCCAAGGCGCAGGCCGACTCGTCCGAGCCGCTCGCCACCGCGGCGGAATAGTCGTCACGGTTCGTAGCGTGCGAAGAGACGGG
>JAICQO010000135.1 GCA_025937835.1 Polyangiaceae bacterium | reverse complement strand
CTGATGCCCGAAATCGGTCAGGCAATCGAGCCGGCGCTCGAGCTGCCGCTGACGCCCTGGTGGCGTTCCGTGACCAAGCTCGAGGACTCCGTACCCGAGAGTGACGATGCCCCACCATCCACCGCGGGGGCAAACGCGCTGAGCTGGCCGCTCGATTGAGCGGCACGGCGCGTGCAGAGGAAGAGGGAGTGTCCATGAAAAAATCACGCAGCCCCCAGCCCCCCAAACGCGACATTCACGGCTTCGACGGGGCAGGGCATCTCGATCCCGAACATGCCCAACGCTTGCTCGACCTCGCGCGAGCACGACGCAACGACGAAGACACGAACGCGTTCGTGGCCAAGCCCGAGTCCGAAGACGACTTCGTCGAGGAGCTCGGAGAAGCGGCGGTAGTGACCATGACCAGCGGCGAAGAGGCGCTGGCGCCCGACCTGGACGCCGAGGTCGAGGAAGAGCGCGGTGGACCGTTCGTCGAGACTTCGGCGCAGGTCGAGTTCGCGGGCGGCACGGACGAGTCGAACATCGAGGAGGCCACCCGCGAACCGCTCCCCCTCGCCAACCACAACGACGAGGAAGAGGAGCGAGAAGAAGAAAAGCCGAGCTGAGCTTCGGGTTGCCGCCGAGGGTCCGCTCTCAGACCTTCTGCGATGGCGTGTGGTGAGTCGCGGGATTGGTCTTCAATTGGAGCTTCAACGCGTCGTGATCGGTGAGATCGAGACGCAGCGGTGTCATCGAGACGAAGCTGCGATCGAGCGCCCAGCGATCGGTGCCCTCTTCCGTCTCCTCGACGGGGAACACCGTGAACCAGTAGTGCGTGCGCCCCATGGGATCCTTGCTCGGCACCACCTTGCCGTCGTAGTGCCGCACTGACTGGCGCGTCCACAGCGTGCCCTTGGGCTCGGCCGGAAAGTTGACGTTCACGAGCGTGAGCTCTTGAGCGGGCAGCAGCGTGGAGAGCACCTCGCGCACGTGGGACTTCAGACCCTCGAAGTTGGGCTCTGCCACCGGCGTCGGCGCGCTGAGCGCGATGCCGCGGCTGCCCATCAAGGCGGCCTGTTTGGCGCCGGCGAGCGTGCCCGAGTGCCACATCGAATTGCCGAGATTGAGCCCGATGTTGATGCCGGAGAGCACCACGTCGGCCTTGCCTGCCACCGAGAAGCCAATCGCGACACAGTCGGCGGGCGTGCCGTCGACGCGGAAGGCTTCGAAGCCCTGGATCGCCGTCTTCCGATACGACAGCGGCCGGCTGTGCGTGACCGCGTGACCCATCGACGAGCGCTCGACGTCTGGCGCGACGATCGTGACGTCGCCGTACTCCTTGGCGACCTGCGCGAGAGTCAATATCCCGGGGCTATAGATGCCGTCGTCGTTGACGATCAAAATCCGCATGGTCGAGGCCCGCTTCCTGCATCCACGGTGTCGCACACAAGGAACGGATGCGAATTACCCTGCTGCACAACAAGACTGCTGGTAGCGAAAATCATGCCGCCGACGACATCGAAGCCAGCATTTCCCGCGCAGGACACGAGCTCGTCGAGATCAGCTCCGGGTTGGAGGAGCTGATTGCCTCGCTGCGCGAGCATCCGTGCGACGCGATCGCGATCGCGGGCGGAGACGGCACCGTCGGTCGGGCGGCATGCGCGCTCGCCGGATGCGGAATTCCACTGGCCATTTTGCCGCTCGGTACCGCGAATGACACGGCCGCGGCGCTCGGGATCCGCGGCGAGCTCGACGAGCTGGTGCAGAGCTGGGCGTCGTCGCGCCGCGTGCCGTTCGATCTTGCCACGCTCCGCTCGGGCGACACACTGGCGCCGTTCTCGGAGGCCGTCGGCTGGGGAGTCTTCCCCGCGGTGATGGAGGAGACCCGGCGCATGTCGACCCAGGACGAGCCAGAAGACACGCTGGATCGCGACCGCGCGGTCTTTCAATCGGTGGTCGAGGCGGCCGAGGCGCGGCCGTACGCGATCCGAATCGATGGGGAGAAGCTCGACGGCGAATTTCTGCTCGTCGAAATCGTCAATATCTCGCTGATCGGTCCCCGGCTCACTCTGTCACCTGAGAGCGATCCGAGCGACGGGCTGCTCGAGCTGGTGCTCGCGGGCGAATCCGAGCGAACAGCGCTTTACGAGCTCGCCTCGACCGGAAAGATCGAGTCCGACGTGCGCCTGCGCACCCTGCGCGGCAAACACTTCACCATCGAGACCGACCGCGATACGTACCATCGCGACGGGAGCCTGCAGCGTTTGCCAGCAAGAGGCGGCGCCTTCTCGGTGACGGTGGAGCCGGCTTCGGTGAGCTATTTGCTGCCGGCCTCCAACACGCCTCAGCAATCGCGGTAGCGCAGCGCCGACCACAACATCACCGCCACCCCCGCCGGAGCGATGCAGGCACACGCTACCCAGAGCGCGTCCGAAAAGTGAGCGACGCGCGGTACGTTCCAGGTGAGCGCCTCGAAGCTCGTGAGCAGCGCATCGAGGGTGATCAGCGCGGCCAGTACGATGTGCAGCCAGCGCCGCTTGTGACGGCGCGACACGCGCTGCGCGAGCACCAGCAAGGCGAGCATCACCCAGAAGTCGAAGACAATCCACGCCGTCCGGACCGCGGTGCTCGGGAAGAAGCGCGCGGCGGCGGGGTGTGCGAGCGCGCCCATCCACGGGATCAGCAGCAGCGCGACCAGGCGCAACAACGGTGGCGGGCCGCGCATCGCCGCGCGCGCGCCGAACCAGACCAGGCTGCCGCCCGCGAACGCACGCAGGGCGCGCACGGTGCCGAACAGCGCCGTTTGCCCGGGGTGTTCGACGAGCACGCGCTGCCACGCCTGTGGTTTGAGCTTGGCTTTGAACGCGTGGAGTCCGCGAAAGTCGAACAAGCCACGGCTCAAGCGCGAGACCCAGCGCAAGGGTGCGGGCACGCGCCCGGATAGCGGACACAGCCCGAGGGTGGCTCGCTGGGCTCCGTAGCGGACCAGACCCCGGAACGCGGCATCGACCAAGAGCTCCGCGGTGCCGTTCGGCGCGGTTCGATCGCGCACGACGTGGTCGAGCAACCAGGCCCGCGTGGTGCCGATCGGAATCGCGAACAGCGCGCCGACGAAGCGCTCGCCGATCCGGGCCACGAACACGCGCCGATCGGCCAGCAGCTCGAACGGCGCGACGGCTGCGACGAAGCCGAGGGGCGGCAGATGGCGTCCGCGCAGCCAGCTCGCGACCAGAGCTTCCACGCCGCGGCGGAGCTCGGATCCGGCGACCAGCTCGCCCGGTCCGCAGTCGCTGACGACCACGGACTTGTGCTCCGCGCGGCGGATCTGGCTGCGCAGCGAGCGTGACGCGCGCACGGTCTCCGGCCAGCGAGAGAGCTCCCACCACGGCTGTTCACCGACGACGTAGGCCTCTGCCGGCAACGGGAGCGGATCTTCGAGCTCGCGGCCGAACGCCACGACTCGCGGTCCGCTCGCGAACAGCCGCTCACGCGCGGCGTCGCTCTCGGGCCCGACGGGGCTGCCGGCCACGACGCGCGTGCCCGCGACGTCCACGTACGCGATCACGTGCTCGCCGTCGGCGCGCTTGGAGAGCAGGTGCAGGCGCGCAGTCGGAGAAACCGCCTCGCGACCGTGCTCACGCAGGGCCGCATCCAGCGCGCCGCTCGCGTTCACCTGAGGTAATAACAATAAATCGCGAACGGGATGAACCCGACGATGGCCTCGTGAGAAATCGAGGGGAAGCGCTCGGCAAAATCCTGCGCCAGTCGCTTGTGATCGAAGTCTTCGGGGTTCGCGTACAGGCCATGAGAGCCGATGAAATACGATGAGTCCGTGGTGCGCCGGATTTCGTCCACGACCGCGGCCTTGAGGGCGCAGAGCTGGTTGATGCGCCCGGGGTCGAACTCGCCGAGCTTGCGATCGGCGAGGTGCTTCCTGATCTTCTGCTCGGCCTCGCGCGGGTCGTCCGTCTCGGCTTCGCGGACCAGCACCGTCAGCACATCCGTGTCGTAAGCCGTGGCCGCGACGTCGCTCGGGTGCGCCGCGCCGTTGCTCAGAGGCGTCGGCTTCTCCGTGCTCTCGGGCGGCGCGTCGCGGTCCTTGCGTGCCCGCGTCTTGGCAGGCGCCCGCGTCTTGACGGACGCCTTCTTCTTCGCGACGCGCGCGCTCGTCTTCAGGCTGCGCTTCGGCGCACTCTTGGCTTTGGGCTTGGGCTTGGCTTTGGGCTTGGCCTTTGCCCTGGCCTTCACTGCCACCTTGGTTTTCGCCTTCGGTCGCGCCTTGGCCTTCGCGCTCCCCTTGGCTTTGGTCTTCGCCTGGACCCGTCCCTTCGAGGCTGAAGCTTTCTTCACGACCCCGACAGGGTACCCCGTCCGCCGCCCGCTGTAAGCACCGGGATTTAACGAAGTTTGCGGGATTTTTCGGGCCGCTAGGCCGTGATGCCCGTGATCGCGCCTTTGAGGCGGAGGCGGGCGTCGCCGAACTCGGTGACGTCGTCGAAGCCCATGTAGTGGAAGCAGCTGACGAGCATGTCGCTGAACGAGGTCTTGTTCTGGTAGTCGATCAGCCGTCCCTGGGTGAAGTAGCCGTGCGCGCCGCCGGCCAGCACGATCAGGGAGTCCTCGATCGAGTGGCTGTCGCCCTGAGCGAGCTCGTTCCAGTGCACGATCAGCGTGTGGTCCCAGAGCGTGCCGTCCCCGTCGGGCGTGGCCTTGAGCAGATCGTAGAGCTTGGTGTTCTCGGTCCAGAGGTGCTTGTGGATCCGCCGCACCGTGGCGAACGACTCTTCCGAGCTATCGTGCGAGATGTCGTGGTGACCCTCGCTGAGGTCGAGGTTGCGGTAGACGCGGTTGCTCGTGTTCCCGCTCCAGTTGAACTGGATCGAGCGCGTTTGATCGCAGGCGAACGCCAGGGCCGAGATCTTGAAGAACAGCTGGCCGACCGCGGCGTGGTTGTCGTCCTTGTACACCTCGAGCTTGGCGCCGAGGTCGAGCGTGCCGCAGCCCGTGGCCGAACCGGTGAGCGTGCGCTCGATGTCGCGTAACGCCTGGGTGTGTTGTTCGAGCTTGCGCTTGTCGGCTGCGCCCACGCGCTTCTCGAGGCTGCCGAGGTCGCCGAGCACGAGGTCGAGCGCGGAGCGCTTCTTGTCGAGCTGGCGCTGGACGGCTTGTTGCGCCGCCGGATCGTTGCTGCCGAACAGGCGCGCGTAAGCCGCATACGGGTCCGTCTCGGGCGGCACCGGGTTCTGCTCGCCGATCGGGCCGGCGTGGCTGTGCAGGTTCCAGATGTTGTTCGACTTGTCGCCGACGCGATACACGAGGTGACGGTGCGCGACGCTCGGATCGGCCTGAATCACGCGCTCGCCGATGGCGTAATCCGCGCTCGGGCCCTCGACGTAGCCGATGGTCTGGTCTTCGGTGCCGCCGATCGGAAACGAGCCAGCGCCGCTCGTGAACGGCGCGAGCGAGCTGCCGCCTTGCTGGTGATTGTCGGAGCGCGCGTCCTCCGGCAGCTCGTAGAAGCGCTTGTTCAGCCGGTTCAGGAACAAGAGCTCGTTGCGATACGGCTCGAGAGGCGACAGAAACTCGCCGAGCACGAAGTCGGTCTCGCCGGCCGCGCTGAAGCGCTGCTTGGTTTGATCGCCGTTGGCCTGGAACACGAACATTATCCGGCGCGGCGCGGAGCTCGTCTGGGCGCGGGCGGCGCGCGGCTGCATCGCGTCGAGCAGCGGCAACCCGAGCGCGACACCACCTGCGCCGCGCAACATCGCTCGTCGTGACAGTCGGTTCACGGCTGCACCTCGATCACCGGGCGGTAGAGGAAGGCATCGGTTTGGGTGAGCTCCACGAGTAGCTCCGAGATCTTGGGATTTTCGGTGAATTTCGTGCGCAAATGCTGGATCGTGCAGGCGTCGGCGGGCTCCACCTCGCGACCGAAGAAGAACCGGAACGTCTGGGTCACGTAGCATTCGCGAGCTTCGGCGCTGGCCGCGAGCTTCTCCCCCAGCTCGCGCACGTCGGCGATCGGGCCGTCCATGTCGCGCGTCGCGGTGAGCGTGGTCGCGGTCACGATCGCCTGGCCGGATTCGTCCTCGCTGCGTTCGCGCCCGACCGCGTCGAAGTTTTCGAACACCACGCCGATCGGATCCATCAGCGTGTGGCAGCCGGCGCAGGTCGGTTCGGCGCGGTGCTGCTCGAGCTTCTGTTTCTGCGACAGGCCTTCGCCGAGCCCCTCGAGGTCGAGCGCGACGTCGTTCGGCGGCGCGGGCACGTTGTTGCAGAGCAGATCGGTGCGCACCTTCAGGCCGCGTCGCACGATCGACGTGCGGTTCGACTTGTCGTGTGTCGACAGGAACGCCTGGGTCAAGATGCCGGAGCGCGTGGGCGCGGAGACGCGGACGAAGCCCTCGCCGGCGCCGGGCTCGAGCCCGTAGTGCTCGGCGAGCCCGCGGTTCGCGAAGGTGTAGGGCGCGGTGAGCAGCTCGTGGAAGTCTCCGCCGTTCGCCATCAGCTGATTCACGAAGGTTCGTGACTCGCCTTGAAACCAGCTCGGGAGCTCGGCGGGGAGATCCTTGAAGATCTTCGGATCGCGCGAAAACTCTTCGAGGCGATCGAGATCGAGCCACTCGGCGAAGTACTGGAACAAGCGTGCCGAGCGCGGGTCCGCGAGCATTTCACGTGCCTTGGCCGCGACGAGCTCTTTGCTGTCGAGCCCGCCCGACGAAGCCGCGTCGAGCAGCGCCTGATCGGGCGTCGATTGCCAGAACAGGTACGAGAGCCGCACCGCGAGCTCGTTCGGTGTCGGCTGAGTCACACCCGCCGCGCCGCCGGCCTTACCCGCTTCGACACGGTACAAAAACTCCGGAGATTGGAGCACGGCGTAGACCACCCACTCCACGGCGGCCTCGAAGCCGTAGTCGTTGAGGCCCTTCTGAAAGGTCGCCTCGAGCCGCGTCGATTGTTCGGGGGTCAGTGGATGCCGGTACGCCTTGGCGCCGAACGCGGCGATGAATTGCTTGCCGCAAGCGAGCTCGTTACCGGCTTCCGGCTGGCACGGCACGAGACCATCGCTCTTGGCGGCGCGGGCGGCGATGCGATCAGCCGCGTCCATGTACTTCTGCGCGACCAGCGATTGCACGGTCAAGAACTCCGCGCTGTTGCGGAAACCGAGCGACTCGGCTTCCGGCGGCAGCTCCCTCACGACCGCGTCGATGTCGGCGTTCACGCCGTCTACTCCAGAGAACAGATCGCTCAGCGTGTTCTTGTATTCGGCGTTGCTGAGCCGTCGCAGCGGCGCCGTCCCAGGGTTCGGGGTCGCGCAGCTCGCCGGACTGCCGGGAGTCGGATTGGCGCCGGGAGCGGGGATCGTGCCCGGGTCGCTGCCCGTACCAGGCTCTGCCGGTTTGCCTGGATCCGGCGGGCTTCCCGGGTTTCCGGCGTGTTCTGCCGGGGGGACTCCGCCGGAGTCGACCGTGCCCTGACAACCGAGCGCGGCCACGAGGAGCCACACTGAAGACCAGCTCCGGGGCGCGCGGTGGAGGCTGTGCGTTCGAACCATCCGGGTAGCCTTTCTGACTCGAGACTCGTGCGAGGTGATCAGTGAGTGAACGAACTCGCCGAGCGGTTCCAACGAAAAGCCAAGTGCGCTCGTCGAACGCCGAAGACGCAGAGTAGCAGTGCTTTGCGGTCGCGCACTCGCACATCCCGCGCGAACGACCACGATCACCGCCAGGTCACGGCGGCTCTGCGTTCACCCCGCAGGTGTATGCAGCGACGTTCGTGCCGCGCGGCCGAGCATCGTCAAGATGATTGCCGCGCGTTCGTGGGCCGTGGCCTGGGGGGCGAGACGCCCATTGAACGGAGCTCCGAGAATTTTCCGTGCAGCCTATCGCCGCAGCAGCTCGACCGGGAACCGCCGCAGAATCTCGGCGACCGGCCGCGGACCGCCGTCGATCGCGTCTCCGCTCAGCACGCTGCGATAGCTACCGGCGGGGAGCTCGAGCACGGTGTTCGACCAGTCGTCGCCGCGCGTCACGGGCAGGCGCTGCGCCACCGCGACGAGCCCGTTGCCGCGTTGAAACGCAACCACGTGCTCCGAGAATTTGCCGCTCACCGTGACCGGTTCGTGGGCTCCCTCGAACAGCTCGGCCGACTCGCGGCGCGCACGGAGCACGCGCTGGATCAGCCACAGCTTGGGGAGGCCTTCGTCGGAGCGCGCGAGAGCGGCCTCGGGTGAGAGCTTTGGGCAGTCGGCGAGCAAGCGCTGGCGCAGTCGATAGTCGACGGCGCGGCGGTTGTCCGGGTCCACCAGCGAGAGATCCCAGAGCTCGCTGCCCTGATACAGATCCGGGACCCCCGGCGCGGTCAGCTTGATCAGAGTTTGCGATAGGGAGTTGATGCGGCCCGGTGTGATCAAGGGCCGCGTGAAGCGCTCGAGCTCGGCGAGAAAATCCGAGTCCCCGAGCACGCGCTCGATGAAGCTCGAGAGCGCCGCCTCGTAGTCGGCGTTCGACTCGGTCCAGCTCGTGTGTTGCTTCTCTTCGCGAACGGCCTTGAGCAGGTAGGCTTTGGCGCGCTCGGCGTCGAGCGGGTACGCGCCGACGAGCGTTTGGTACAGGAGGTATTCGGCGTTGCGGCTCGGCCACTCGCCGGTGCGGTGGCGCTCGTTCTGCGCCGACCAGCGGAGCACGGCCTCACGCCACTCGCCCGGGAGCTCCGACAGCAGTGAGAGCCGCGCGCGAACGTCCTCGCTGCGCTTGGTGTCGTGCGTCGAGGTCGCGAGCAACGCTCGCGGATAACGTGTTTGGCGCTCGGCACAGGCGGCATGGAACGCCGCGGTGTCGAGCAGATGCCCCGGCGCGCCGCCGACCTCGTTCAGCGCCACGAACGGCAGGTAGGAATAAAAGGCCGTGTCTTCCACGCCCTTGGCCATGACCGGGCTGCTGGTTTGCTGGAAGCGCGCAACCAGCTCGGTCTCTGCGTCCCCGGTCACGCCGAGCGTCAAGATCTGCTCTTCGAAGTCGAACAGCGCGGCGTCGAGATCCGGGCGGGCCGCCTTGGCGCTCTCGATCGCCGTGCGGATCGCGGCGCGGTCTTCGTCCGACAGCTTGCCGCGCTCTGGCTCGACGTAGGTCCGGTAAACGGGGAACGCGGCCAGCGTCTCGCGCAGCACCTCGTGCACCTCGTGCCGCGAGTAATCGCGGAAACGCCGGTTCTTCTCGCAGATCGACAGGAACAGCGCGCTCAGGCGGTTCAGGTCGCTGCCGAGCAGCTGGACCAGGACCTGTCGCTTCTTCTCGCGGGCAAGTTCGGAAAACTCGCGCGATTCGCCGGTGAACTCGGCGTAGAACGCGTAGAGCTCGGGCAGTGAAGAAGGCTTCACCAACAAGCCGTTCAGCTCGTTCAAGAAGTCGTAGCCCGTGGTGCCGTCGATCGGCCAGTCCGCGCGCAGCGTTTCACCGGGCTCGAGGATCTTTTCTACGAGGATCCAGGCGTTTTTCGCGAGGGAGCGCAGCCGCGTCAGGTAATCGAGCGGGGCGCGCAGGCCGTCGATGTGGTCGACGCGCAGGCCCTGCACGCTGCCGCGCTCGACCAACTTGCGGATCATGCCGTGCGTGGCCGAGAACACGCGGGCGTTCTCGACCGAGGTGCCGACCAGCGTGCTCACGTCGAAGAAGCGCCGATAGCCGAGGTCACGCGCGGCCGCGCGCCAGTACGCGAGGCGAAAGTTCTGACGGCCGAGGAAGTCGTCGAGCGCATCGGGGTCGGCGTTGAGCGCTTCGATCTCGGTGTCGATGGCCGCCTCGAGCTCGGGCTCCTCGAGCAGCAGCTTGGCGATTATCCGCTTCAACACCTGCTTGTCCCGGTGGCGCCGATCCTGAGCTTCCGGGCTCAGCGCAGTCGGGAGCGGGAGCGCGGCGTGGGCGTCGGCGAGGAACGCGAGCTCGCTGCTCGCCGCGCGCGCCGCGGCGCGGCCCAAGATCTCCGACAGAGAGCGCGGCGCGGCCGGGAACTCGTGATCGAAGTAACGCAGGAGAAAACCAGCGCCCTCGCGCGCCAGGCGGATCTCACCCGCCTCGATCACTCGACCCGAGTGGTCACCCAGAATCGGCAACAGCACCTTGTCGCGCAGCCGCTCTTCCGGAACCGACCACTCGACGTCGAAGTAGCCGGCGTAAAAGCTGGATGGGCCGTTCTCGAGCACGTCCCACCACCACGGGTTTTGTGGACCTATCGCCATGTGGTTGGGCACGATGTCGAGCAGCTGACCGAGGCCGCGGGCGGTGAGCGCCTCGGTCATCCGCTCGTACGCCGCGTCGCCTCCGAGCTCGCCGCTCAGGCTCTCCGGGTTCACGACGTCGTAGCCGTGCGTGCTGCCCGGCGTGGCCTGGAGGATCGGCGAGAGGTACACGTGACTCACGCCGAGCGCTTCGAAGTAGTCGGCGAGCGCGGCCGCGTCGTCGAAGCCGAACTCCGGGTTCAGCTGCAAGCGATAGGTGGCGCGCGGTTCCGGCGCGCCTTTTGGGACGGCCTCGGAGCTCATGTGCGTCTCGAGCGCTTCTCGAGCTTGCGCGCGAGCTCGGCCGAAATGCGCTCACTCGGCGGCTGATCCACGGCTTGCGTGCGGAACACTACCAGCGAGCGCGCGGACAGCGAATACGGGCTCGGCGCGCCGACGTCGAGCGCTTCGGGGCGCGCGGTGTCGATCAGCCGCTCCCAGGCCTGCCCCTTGCCGAGCGGAGGCAGCGAGAACTCGATGGGCTCGTGGTGCCCGTTCAACAAGATCAACACCGTGGCGCCTTCGATGTGACGACCGCGCTCGTCGACCTCGTCGATCAAGTCGCCCGCGAGGCGCATCCCGAAGCAGCGCACGAAGCCGGCCCAGTCCTGATCGCTCATGTCCTGGCCCGACGGCATGAAGAAGCTCACGTCGGTGATGCCCGAGCCGCGGATGCTACGACCGTGGAAGAAGCGGCGACGTTGGAGCACTGGGTGCTGCGACCAGATCCGCGTCGTTCGCTGCACGAACCTCAGAAAGTCCTCTTGCTCTTTGCTGAGCTCCCAGTTCACCCAGGAGATCTCGTTGTCCTGGCAGTAGGCGTTGTTGTTGCCGCCCTGGGTGCGGCCGAGCTCGTCGCCGCCGCACAGCATCGGGACGCCCTGAGACAGCAATAACGTCGCGATAAGATTACGCTTTTGCTGGGCGCGCAACGCCAGCACGGCCGGGTCGTCCGTGGGGCCCTCGGCGCCGCAATTCCAGCTCAAGTTGTCGTTGTGCCCGTCGCGGTTCTCTTCGCCGTTCGCCTCGTTGTGCTTCTCGTTGTAGCTGACGAGATCCTCGAGGCTGAAGCCATCGTGGCAGGTGATGAAGTTGATGCTCGCGTAGGGGCGCCGGCCGCTGTGCTCGTAGAGATCGCTGCTGCCGGCCAGGCGCGTGGCGAGCTCCGATGCAGTCGCGTCGCCGTCGCCTTTCCAGAACTTGCGGACGGCGTCCCGGTAGCGGCCGTTCCACTCCGTCCAACCCACCGGGAAGTTGCCGACCTGATAGCCGCCTGGTCCGACGTCCCACGGCTCCGCGATCAGCTTGACCTGTGAGATCACCGGATCTTGGTGGATGATGTCGAAGAACGCGCCCAGCTTGTCGACGTCGTAGAGCTCGCGGGCCAGGGTGGATGCGAGGTCGAAGCGGAAGCCGTCGACGTGCATCTCTTCGACCCAGTAGCGCAAGCTATCCATGATGAGCTGCAAAACACGCGGGTTTTGCATGTTCAGCGTGTTGCCGCAGCCCGTGAAATCCATGTAGTAACGCGGGTTGTCGCCGACCAAGCGGTAGTAGCTCGCGTTGTCGATGCCGCGCATGCTGAGCGTTGGGCCCATGTGGTTGCCCTCGGCCGTGTGGTTGTAGACCACGTCGAGGATCACCTCGATGCCGGCACGATGCAGGTTGCGCACCATGGTCTTGAACTGCACGACCGTGGGGATGTTACCCTTGGCGCTGTAGCGTTCGTCGGGAGCGAAGAAGCTCAGCGTGTTGTAGCCCCAGTAGTTGCTGAGTCCCTTGTCGACGAGGCCGCGGTCGTCTACGTGGTGGTGCACGGGCATCAGCTCGACGGCGGTGACGCCGAGCGCGAGCAGGTGCTCGATCATCGGATCCGAGCACAGGCCGAGGTAGGTGCCGCGCAGCTGCTCCGGCACCTTCGGGTGGCGCATGGTCAGGCCGCGCACGTGCGCCTCGTAGATCAGCGTGCGGTGCCAGGGCGTGCGCGGCTTCTTGTCGTCACCCCAGGAAAAGGCGTTCTCGACCACCTCTCCGAGCGGGGCGTAGGCGGCGCTGTCGCGCGGATCCACCCGCAAATCCTCGTCGGGGTTGCCGATCTCGTAGCCGAACAGCTCGTCCGCCCAACGCGTGAAGCGGCCGACGCTCTTGGCGTAGGGATCGAACACGAGCTTGTTGGGGTTGAAGCGGTGGCCGCGCTCCGGCTCGTGCGGGCCGTGCACGCGG
>JAICQO010000032.1 GCA_025937835.1 Polyangiaceae bacterium | reverse complement strand
GGTCCGGCAGTGAAGGGTCGAAAACCGACGTTGCTCAGACGCGCTGTGCGCGCACTGTTCACCAAAAAAAAAATTGGCGACTCTTGGCGCTCCTTGGCGCCTTGGCGACAAAAGCTCAGAAAGCCGTGGGGATGCCGGGGTGGGGTTAGAGCAGGATGGCCGCGACGCAGGCGACGAGGCACGTCGTCAGGAGGCCGCCGACCATGGCGCGGAAGCCGAGCAGGGAGAGGTCGGCGCGGCGCTCGGGGGCGAGGCTTGCGTAGCCGCCGATCTGGATGCCGATGCTGCCGAAATTGGCGAAGCCGCACAGCGCGTAGCTCGCGATCAGGCGGCCGCGCTCGCTGAGCCAGCTCGTATCTTTGGCCAGGTTTTCGGCCATGCTCGAGTAGGCCACGAACTCGTTGAACACCGTCTTTTGCCCGAGCAGCGTCGCGACCTTGCTCACGTCGGAGGCCGGCACGCCGAGCACGAAAGACAGCGGCCAGAACAGCCACGACAGGATCCGGCTCAGGCTCAGATCGAGCCCGACCAGCGCTCCGGCCCACGACAAGACCGCGTCGAACAAGGCCGTGAACGTCAGAAACACGATCAACATCGC
This sequence comes from Polyangiaceae bacterium, assembly GCA_025937835.1. Lineage (GTDB taxonomy): Bacteria > Myxococcota_A > Polyangia > Polyangiales > Polyangiaceae > PMG-095. The sequence goes on along the minus strand of JAICQO010000032.1, from coordinate 58,672 downwards.
GGCCACGTTCACGGCCAGGCGCACGCCGTCGATGGTTCCGCGCGTCACGGCATCCAGCAAGTTCGCGCTCTCGCCTCCGGCCGCGGCCGCGAGCTCGCCCGTGGTCTCCGGTGTCTCGCGCTCGGGCAGCATCAGCTTCGCGATCACGAGCGAGGCCGGCGCGCTCATCACGCTGGCCGCGATCAGGTGTCCGGCGATACCCGGCACGCTCCCCGAAAGCATCGCAGTGTAGGCCGCGAGCACGCCGCCTGCCGTGGTCGCGAACCCGGCGACCATGCAGGCGTGGAGCTCGGAGAGCGTCATCCGGGACAGGTAGGGCCGCACCGCGAGCGGCGCCTCGGTCTGCCCCACGAACACGTCCGCCACGGTCGAGAAGCTCTCCGCGCCGCTCACGCGCAGCGCGCGCGACAAAAGCCGCCCGCCTCGCTCGACGATCCACGGCATCACCCCGAGGTAATAGAGGACGCTCATCAGCGCAGAAAAGAACAGGATCGTCGGCAGCACCTGGAACGCGAACAGGAAGCCGAACCGAGCCTGATCGATGCTGAGCCCCCCGAACACGAACTTCGCACCCTCGCGCGTGAAGCCGAGCATCCGCTCGACGCCGCCGTTGGCGAGCGAGAACAGGCCCGACACCGGCGTCTTCAACACCAGCACCGCCATCAGCACGAGCAGCAGCAAGCCGCCGCCCACCGTGCGCAGCTTGATGTCCTTCCGCGCCGCCTTCGGACAAGCCAAAAAGGCAACACCGAGCAACACCAGCGCCCCCAACAGACTGGTCAGCCGCTCGAACATCGGCCGGATAGTACCACCGAGCGGACGCGCAGATTTAGCGCCCCGCGTCGAGACCCTTGCCGAAGTCCGAAGTGAATTGCGCCCCCAAAATCTCCTGGCGCCCGTGGCGCTCTGCCTGGCGGCTCTTGGCGGTAAATCTGCAAGCGCTTCAGAGCGCCCCGAGGTCTATTCCTTCTTGCCCAAGAGCGCGCCGATTTCGTCCGGGGCGCTGCCCAGGCGAGCCACGCTGTCCAAGTGGTGGACGAGGAACGCGCGGTTGTCGAGCACGCTCAGGTTCTGGAGCTCGAGGGCGCCGATGCGGTCTGCCGGGCTGAAGGCGGCGTCTTCCACCTTTTCCATCGACAGCTTCTCGGGCCCGTAGGCCATGTACTCGGCCTTGGTGTTGACGATCGTGTAGTCGTCCCCGCGGCGGAGCTCGAGCGTGACCGAGCCGGAGACGCTGGGCGCGAGCCAGCGAGAGAGCGCGTCCTTCAGCATCATCGCCTCGGGGTCGAACCACTTGCCCTCGTACAGCACGCGGCCGAGCCTTCGGCCCAGCGTCGCGTACAGGTCGAGCGTGTTCTCGTTGTGCACCGCCGAGAGCAGCCGCTCCCAGACGATGTGGAGCAGGGCCATGCCCGGTGCCTCGTAAATGCCGCGGCTCTTGGCGTCGATCACGCGGTTCTCGATCTGGTCGCTCATGCCGAGGCCGTGCCGGCCGCCGATCTCGTTGCACTTCACGAACAGCTCGAAGCGCGAGGCGTAGGGCTTACCGTTGATCGCCACCGGGAAGCCGTCGCGAAAGGTGATTTCCACCTCTTCGGCGGCGATCGCGACCTCGCTCCGGTAAGGCGCGACGCCCATGATCGGCTTCACGATCCGCATGCCCGAGTCGAGGCGCTCGAGATCCTTGGCTTCGTGCGTGGCGCCGAGCACGTTCGCGTCCGTGCTGTAGGCCTTCTCCACGCTCATCGTGTAGGGCAGGCCGATCTTGTTCAGGTACTCGCTCATCTCCGTGCGGCCGCCGAAGGCATCGACGAACGCCTGATCGAGCCAGGGCTTGTAAATCTTGAGCGCCGGGTTGGTCAGGATGCCGTAGCGGTAGAAGCGCTGGATGTCGTTGCCTTTGTGTGTGCTGCCGTCGCCGAACACGTGCACGTCGTCTTCACGCATCGCGCGGATGATCGCGGTCGTGGTCACGGCGCGGCCGAGCGGTGTGGTGTTGAAGTACTTCTTGCCGCCGCTCGAGAGGTGGAACGCGCCACACTGGATCGCGATCAGCCCCTCGCGCACGAGCGCCTCCCGGCAATCGACGAGCCGCGCTGCGACCGCGCCGTGCTCGAGCGCGATCGGGGGGATCGCGGCCGGATCGTCCTCGTCGGGCTGCGCGAGATCCGCCGTGTAGGCGTGGACCTTCATCCCGTTCCGGGCCAGCCAGGCCACGGCGCAGCGGGTGTCGAGGCCTCCCGAGAAAGCGATCCCGAGCGGCGTGCCTTTCGGCGGCAAGGTTCGATAAATCCGGCTCATGACCGGCCCCTCGTAGCACGTGGGCCGACCCGCGCCGAGGGCCATCGCGGGGCTCCCGGTCCGAACCTTCCGCTAATTTCCGCCGGTTCCTGAGCGTTTGTCGCGCCACCCTCGAACTGCTTTCCGCGTCGGCGGCGTCATGGAAAGGTCCACCCCATGCAACCGGGTGGTTCGGAAGAGGTGCTCGAGTTCTGGTTCGGGGCGCTGGACGCGCACGGCAGGGCGGACGAGGAACACACGCGGCGCTGGTTCGAGAAGAACGAGGCCTTCGACCAGCAGATCCGCGAACGCTTCGGCGAGGTCCACGCCGCGGCCGCTCACGGAGAGCGGGATGCCTGGCTCGGCACGACGCGGGGCCGGCTGGCGCTCGTGATCGTCCTCGACCAGTTCTCGCGCAACCTGTTCCGAGGTGACGCGAGGAGCTTTGCCTGCGACGAGCGCGCGTTCGCCGCAGCCTCGGAGGCCGTCGCCCTCGGCATCGATCGCACCCTGGCGCTCGACGAGCGAAGCTTCTTGTATCTGCCGTTCATGCACAGCGAGCGCCTCGAACATCAGAAGCGCTGCGTCGAGCTCTACACGGCGCTGCTCGAGGAACAGCCGGTCGAGCTCCGCTCCTACGTCGAGAACTCGCTGCGTTTCGCCAAGCGCCACCAGGTGATCGTCGAGCGCTTCGGCCGGTTCCCGCACAGGAACGCCGCGCTCGGCCGCAGCTCGACGCCGGAAGAAGTCGAGTTCTTGAAGCAACCGGGCTCGGGCTTCTAGCCGTGCGTGCGCTCGCGCTGGCCGCGCTGTGGCTCTTCGCTTGCGGGTCTCCGCGCGCGGGCTCAGAAGCGCCGGCAAAGGCGGTGAGCGGCCCCGAGCCGGGCGTCTCCGTCGCGATCACGGTCGACGACTTACCCGTCCACGGCGAGCCCTATCCCGGCATCGATCGTGAAAAGATCGCGGAGGTGTTGCTGGCCGCTTTCGCCGCACACCACGTCCCGTCCGTGTACGGCTTCGTCAACGGCAAGGGCGTGGACGACGATCCGAAGACGGAGTCGATCTTGCGGCGCTGGCTTTCCGCCGGTCACCCGCTCGGCAACCACACCTGGTCGCACCCGTCACTCAAGGATACGCCTGTCCCCGAATACCTCGCGGACATCGAACGCGGCGAAGTCATCCTGAAGAAGCTGAACGCGTTCGGCACGTTCAGGCCGTTCCGCTATCCATTCCTGTTCGAGGGCGACACCGCAGAAACGCGCGACGCGGTTCGCAACTATCTGAAGCGACGCGGCTACACGCGCGCCACCGTCACGATCGACGGCGATGATTGGGCCTACAACGGCCCGTTCGCTCGGTGTCGCAAGCTCGGGAACGAGGCGGAGCTCCAGCGCCTCGTCGGCGACTACGTCGAGCGCCACGTCGCCGAGCTGGAACGGGCGCGCGAGCTCACTCGCAGCCTGGTGGGTCGAGACGTCGCGCACGTCTTGCTGCTGCACATCGGCGCCGCCGACGCCGCGGCGATCGAGCCGTTGCTGACTGCCTACGAGCGACGCGGAGTGAAATGGATCGGCCTCGAGCAAGCCCTCGCAGATCCCTTTCACGCTCTGGAGACTCACGCGCCGATGCCGTTCGGTGCGGCCGACCCGTATCGCCTGGCCAAAGAGCGTGGCGTGAAGCTGTCGAGTCCGCCGCCAGACGACATCCAAGCGCGACTCGCGACTACATGCATCCAGCAGAGTCAGTGAAGGTGGGGATTTGACTCTGAATTGGGTGTTCCAGCCCGCAGCTCGTCTCAACTCGGCAGAATGATTGAATAAAGACCACGAGTCCGCGTGAAATCTCGCGGAAACAATTTTTGCCTGTGGTTTCGAGCTGGGAGTAGGCTGTTTTCGAGATCGCGACCACGCACATCTCGGTCGCACAACTGGAGGAGGCAACGTGACGCAGCGAAGTCATCGACTGATCGGACTCGGTGTTCTCTTGGGCGGGTTGATCGGAACGAACGCTCTGGCTCAGCCGAGCCCGGATTCGAAGCCCGGCGGTCCGCCCGGCAATGCGAACCCCATGGCCGCCGGACAAGCCGACAAGGCCCAGAAGGCCGAAGCCAAGTCGGACAAGGCCGATTCGATGCCAGGCAGCCGCGGCGCGGAGGGCAAGTCGGGAAAGAACAGCGACATGCCGCGATCCGCCGACGCGAAGCGGATGGGTGGAGATTCGCCCGACGCGAAGCCGGGCCCCGGCATGGGCCGCGGCGGTTTCCGCAGTGAAATACGAACGATCCGCGAAGGCATCAAGGACGGCTCGATCAAGAAGGAAGAGATCAAGAGCCGCATGGAAAAGCTGCGGGAGACCCAGTCAGAGCGCCAGAAGCAGCACCAGCAGCTCGTCCACCAGCGCTGGGGCAGCAGCCTGCTCGCGACGCCTCAGGCGAAGGAGGAGCTCCGCAATCACGCGCGCCGCAGCGCCATGCTCGATCGCGCTCTGCTCCTCGCACAGACCGAGACCAAGCTCGCGGATCGAACCAAGGTCATCGAACGCATCGAGAAGCTCATCGAGCGCGAAGACGCACGGCACGAGCAGGCCATGACCCAAATGAAGCCGACGCCGAGCTCGGCCCAGGCCAAGGCACCAGCCCAGAACCCCACGCCCGCTGACAAGCCGATGCAAGGAGGCGACCGATGAACCGCGCTCTGATCCTGGCCCTTTCTCTGGTGGCCGCGAGCTGTTCGAAGAAGTCGGAAGAGGCCCCCACCCCGGTCGAGAATGCCCCCGTCGCGAACACGCCCACGCCCGCGGAGCTCAACACGAACATCGCGGCGGCCACACCGGAGCCCGCTCCCGTCGTCGACGTCGAGAGCTTGCCGGTCGAAGAGCAGTTCGAGCAAGAGGCGGAGAAGGATCTCACTCCGCAAAACCTCGTCGCCAAGCTGGACGAGATCGAAAAAGAGATCGGTTCGCCGTAGCTAGCGCGCCGCGCAGCCAGGGCTAGAGCGACGAGCTTCGACGCTCTGGCCCCGCCGCCAATTCAGGCAACCTGCCTACGGTTCGCGTGCGTGATCGCGTAGTGATCGAGCGCGGCCTGGAATTCCGGGCTCTTGCGGCGGACCCAGCCGACCATTTGCTCGCGAAACCACTCCCCGAACTCTTCGGTGCAGCGCCGGCAGGCGATCACTCGGCCGGAGTAAATGGCGCCCGCTGCCGGATGGGACGCGTGTTTGCAGAAAAAGCATGTCATCGAAACACCTCCTGAACCTGCGGTTGAGACGCGCGTCGTGTTCGAGCTTCTCGATTGGATCACCGAACACACGTCTCCTGTGTCGCGTGCCGCGGCGTCGCGAACACACCTCTCTAGTGCGGACCGAGGCGGGCCCGACTCACACAACCACTAGCGCGACAAACGAGCCCTAAAACGAAGAAAGCCGCCGAGGTTTCCCTGGGCGGCTTTCGCAGCAAATGTTGCTGAAAAACCGCCCTAGCGCATCACTTTCTCCAGGCTGGTGACGGATGCGCCATCGGGCTCGAGGCCCCACGCCACGCAGCTCTTTCCTCCGACGCAAACGCGTCGCAAGGTGAGTTGGAAGTGGTGAAGCGCCTTCATGATGCTTGCTGTTTCTACAGCAGCGATCTCGTTCGGTCAAGACGAGGCTAGAGAGATTTTCGAAAATTCTCGCGTGCTCGTCGTGATCAATGACGCGTGTAGCGGTGCTTCACGTTCGGCGGAAAGTAGGCTGGATCTCCGAGCGGCAACAGCGTGATGCGCGGTGTGCGGCGTTCGGGCGGAGCGTAGTTCGCGAACTCGCTGTTCAGCCGCTCGAGCTCGGTCCGCACGCTGCGTGCGACGCGCTCGGCGAGCTCGGCGTCGTTCTCGAAGCCGGCAGCGAGCTCGACGGTGACCGACAGTTCGCTGTCGCGCTCTCCGGTTTCGCGGAGCTCCATTACGAACTTCCCGGTGACGGCGCCGGCGATCTCCGGCTGCTCGAGCCCTACCGAGACGTTCTCGGGATAAACGTTCGCTCCATAGAACGAGAGCGCGAAACCGGAGCGCCCGAACACGGATACGAACGGCAGCTCCGCCGTGGCCTCCGCGCCGCTCGGCGCCGCGCTGAAGCCATGGTCCCGGAGAGAGGCGATCATCCGTGAATACGGCACCACGCTGCCCCGGTCGAGGATGCGGTAGCGCATCAGCGGCAGCGTGCCGTCCCCGCTGAACACCAGCTCGTCCCCGTAGGCCTCGAAGTAGCGATGGTAAGGGTCGTACTGGCAGAGCGTCGGCAAGCGCGACTCGCCGAACAGCTCGCGCGCGGCGCCGGGGTGGTCCGCCAAGAAGCGGCGGATCTCCACCGACAGCGGGGTCTCGTTGGCGAGCACGCCGCCGTCAGCCGTCCCATACAGCGAGGCGATCCGCCGCGGCTCGCGCGCCCCGAGACGCTCCAGGACCAGAGAGCGCCACTCTTCGCTGAAGACTTCACCCGCGGTGACGAGGTGAACGCGAAGCTGCGACCAATCGAGGCCGTCGGCGCGACCCGCGTCGATTACGTCCTTCAGGAACGGCGGGTAACCGAACAGCACCACGTCATCGAAGCTCGGCGCGAGCGCGCGCACGACGCGCAAGATCTCGACTCGATTGTTGCCGGGCGTGACCAGCGTCAGCGGATAGCCCTTGGCCGACAGGTTACGGCAGGCGAACGTCGTGTACAGGCCGCCCACCCAGCTCCCGAGGGCGAAGCACACCACGCCGAGCGTGCGCCCCGACCCGAGCCCGAAGCCCGCGCCAAGCACCTGCTCGAAGCGCGCGCTGGTGCCGAGCTCGTCGCCGAAGAAGCGCGGCCAAAACGTGGGCTCGCCCGTGGAGCCGGACGAGACCGCGATGAAATCCGCGCGCTCGAGCGCGCCGCCGCGGCACAGCTCGGCGAGCGGAAAGGCCTTGTGGTACTCGGCCTTACTCGTCGCGGGTAGCGTCGCGAAATCAGCGAGTGTCCGGATTTTCGCGGCGTCGATGCCGCGCTCGGCGAGGAAGCGCGGATAGGCCGGCACCTCGCGCACGGCCTCCTGGAACCAGCCGAGCACCTGCGACGACAGGTCCCCCCGCAGGTGGCGCGAGAGCAGCTCGACGAGCTCGTGCGACAGAAAATCGTCGCGAGCTGCCGCACCCGACCCAAAACCCCGTGCGCTGCTCGGCGTCATGCTAGCTCAGCCCAGGCGCTTCACGGCCCGTGGTGGCGACGTACTCGAGGTAGCCGCCGCCGTATTGCCGCGGCCCCTCCGGCCCGAGCTCGAGCACGCGATTGGACAGCTCCGACAGGAACCTGCGGTCGTGCGAGACGAACAGCAGCGTGCCCTCGAAGTCAGCGAGCGCCTTGCTCAGCATGTCCTTGGTATCGAGATCGAGGTGGTTCGTCGGCTCGTCGAGCACCAGGAAATTCGGCGGGTCGAACAGCATGCGCGCCAGCACCACCCGCGCCTTCTCGCCTCCCGAGAGGATCCGGCAGGGCTTGTCCACGTCGTCCCCCGAGAACCCGAAGGCGCCGAGCAGCGCCTTCAGCGAGCCGAGCGAGGCCTTGGGATAGGTCGCCTCGAGCGCCTGGAGCACCGACTGATCCGGCTCGAGGATGTCCATGGCGTGCTGGGCGAAGTAGCCGAGCTTGACGCTGGCCCCGAGGCTGGCCGTCCCCGAATCGGCGTGCGACTCGCCGGCAATCAGCTTCAGCAGCGTCGACTTACCGGCGCCGTTCACGCCCATCACGCACCAGCGTTCGCGGCGGCGGATCAAAAAGTCGAAGTGATCGTAGATCACGTGCTCGCCGTAGCGTTTCGAGACGTCGGCGAGCCGCGCCACGTCGTCGCCCGAGCGCGGCGGCTTCGGGAAATCGAACTCGATGATCTTGCGCCGCCGCGGCGGCTCGACCTTGTCGATCTTTTCGAGCTTCTTCACGCGCGACTGGACCTGCGCGGCGTGGCTCGCGCGCGCCTTGAACTTGTCGATGAACGCCTGCTCCTTGGCCAGCATGGCTTGTTGCCGCTCGTAGGCGGCCTCGCGCTGGACCGCCGCGAGCTCGCGCTGCGCCACGTAAAAGTCGTAGTTTCCGGAGTAAGTGGTGAGCTCGCCGCCGTCGATCTCCAAGATCTTGCCGACGATGCGGTTGATGAACTCGCGATCGTGCGAGGTCATCACCAGCGCTCCCGAAAACCCCTTCAGGAATTGCTCGAGCCAGATGATCGACTCGATGTCGAGATGGTTCGTGGGCTCGTCCAACAACAACAGATCGGGCTTCATGAGCAGGATGCGCGCCAGCGCCACGCGCATCTTCCAGCCGCCGGACAGTGCGCCCACGTCCCCGTCGATCACCTCGGCCCGAAAACCCAGGCCGACCAGGATCTCGCGCGCCCGCGCCTCGAGCCCGTAGCCGCCGAGCTCGTCGAAGCGCGCCTGCACCTCGCCGAAGCGCTCCACGAGCTCGGTCAGCTGATCCGCGAAGGCCGGATCGGCGAGCTTCTGCTCGAGCCCGTGGAGCTCGAGCGCGATCTTCGAGACCTCGCCGGCGCCGGCCATCGTCTCCTCGATCACGCTGCGCCCGCGCATGTCCCCGACGTCCTGGCTGAAGTAACCGATGGTCACGCCGCGATCGACGGCGACCTGACCGGCATCGGGCTGCTCTTCCCCGATGATCAGCCGGAACAGGCTGGTCTTGCCGGAGCCGTTCGGCCCGACGAGCCCGACCTTCTCCCCGCGGTTGATGCTGGCGGCGGCGTCGAGGAACAGGATTTGACGGCCGTGACGCTTACTGATGGAATCCAGGCGAATCACGGGGCCAAAGGTGACCCAGTCACCTGGCCTGGGCCAGCGTCTTCAGCGACAGCTCGGCGATCGCGGAAAGGAGCGCCGTCTTCAGCCGCTCGGCGGCGACTGCTTCGAGCTTCGCGCCGCTGACGGGGGAAATCGTGAAGCGGTCGCGGGCGATGCCGGCGCTGGTGCGGACGTCGGAGTGGACTATCTCGAGCCCCTGCCGGTACAGCGTGCGCGCGATCGCGTGCAAGAGCCCGGGCCGATCGGCGACTTCGACGCACAGCTCCCATTCGCGACCGTCGACCGTGCGCTGCAAGATCTCGACGCGCACCGCATCCAGGGGAGCTCGTAGCAACCGTGAGCTCGATTCAGCGAGCTCGGGCTCGGTCGAGCGCCCGAGAAACTCCTGGATCGTGCGTGCGCAGGCGCGGTGGCGCTTCGCGATCGACAGCGCCGAAGAGCCGCTGCCGTGCACCCAGAAGAAATCGACGGCTTCGGCGGCGCCGTCGCGGCGCTTGCGCGAGTAAATCTGCGCGCTGCACACGTCGAGCTGGTGAGCCACGAACGCCGCGCTGATCAAGGCCACGACCCCGGGTCGATCGCTCGCGACGACGCAGAAGATCGACAGGCCGCTCGGCAGCGTCCGCCACAGCGCGGCGTGGGCCGGGCGGTTGCCCCGCTCGGCCACGATGCGAGCGTGCTCCTCGGTCTCCTGAGGTGTGAAGACCTGCGTGTAGGTGGCAGGCATCGACTTCACGAAGTCGAGGAAAGCTTCGGTTTCGCCCATTCCGGACGAAGCTCGCACGCGCTGTCGAACGCGGCGGTTTCGGAGACGTGTCGCGGCCGTAACCCGCCGTTCTTCCGGGCTTGTGTCGCGGTTCTTGACGGGCGGCGGCGCGCGGAGCAGTCTATCCGCCTATTCAGATATCAGGATATCGCCAGGCAACCCCATGAGCCTCAGCACCACCGTCGAGACGCTGAACCTGCTCGGAGACGAGAGCAGGATGCGGCTCTGCGCGTTGCTCGGTGAGCGCGAGCTGTGCGTGACGGATCTGGTGCGGGCGACCGGGATTTCACAGTCGCGCGTGTCGACTCACCTCGGCCGCTTGCGCGAGGCCGGGCTCGTGCGCGATCGCAGGGCGGGCGCGCAGATCTTCTACGGCATCGCCAGCGATCTCTTGCCGGCCACGATCAAGGCGCTGCTCGAGGATGCGTCGAAATCGACGGACCCTACGCTGGCCGGTGATCGCAAGCGGCTCTCGGAGCTCGAGACCGAACGCCGCGGAGGCTTGCCGGAGTCGGTGGCCGACGAGCTCGAGCGCTATTATTCGCCGGGCAGGAGCTGGCGTTCGCTGATGGCCGGCGTTGCGGCGCTGCTCGACCTCGGAGACGTGCTGGACGTGGGCTCGGGCGACGGCGCGGCGGCGAGCTCGATCTCGGCGTATTGCCGGAGCCTCACCTGCATCGACGTGAACGCCCGCTCGGTCGAGGCCGTGGAGGAGCGCTTCGCCAAGCTCCCGCACGTGAAGGCGCGCGTCGCGGATGTACACGAGCTGCCGTTCGCGGCCGCGTCGTTCGACACCGTGCTTTTGTTCCACACGCTGACCTACGCGGAGCGGCCGGCGCGCGCCCTCGAGGAATGCGCGCGCGTGCTGCGACCGGGCGGCAGGCTGGTGCTCCTCTGCCTCGACCGGCACGAGCAGCAGGAAGTCACGGCGCGCTACGGCGAGCGCCACCCGGGGTTTTCTCCGAGGAGCGTGCGAGCGCTGCTCCGCGGCGCGGGCCTCGAAGTGGCCTCCGCCGAGGTCGCCTGCCGCGACGGAAGAAAGCCGCATTTGCAGGTCGTGCTGGCGATCGCCGACAAGCCGAGCCATGGACCCACCCGCCGCGACAGGCCTCGCCGCCGCGCCTCCTGATCCGAACACCACGAGCTCAGATAGCCCCGAAATGTCCCATCACCATCCCCTGTACGACGTCCTCACGCAGCGCATCGCCATCATCGATGGCGCGATGGGCACGACCATCCGCACCTACGGCATGAAGGAGGCGGACATCCGCGGTCAGCGCTTCGCCGGCTCGAAGAAGGATCTGCTGAACAACGGCGATCTGTTCTCGCTGACGCAGCCCGAGATGATCTGCGACATTCACCGGCGCTTTTTGGAGGCCGGCGCCGACATCATCGAGACCAACACCTTCGGCGCCACCAGCATCACGCAGAGCGAGTTCTTCGTCGACGACCCGCGCGAGCACGGCGGACGCAAGGATCCGGCGTTCTACCAGCGCATCATCGAGGACAAGTCGCTCAGCCAGCTGGCCTGGGACATCAACGAGACCTCGGCACGCCAGTGCCGCAAGCTCGCGGACCAGGTCGCGAATCAGACCGGCAGGCCGCGCTTCGTGGCAGGCGCGATCGGCCCGCTCACCGTGTCGCTCTCGAACTCGCCGGACGCCGACGATCCCGGCTTTCGCGTGTGTACCTTCGATCAGGTGAAGCAGGCGTACATCGAGCAGATCCGCGCGCTGATCGCCGGCGGCTCGGACCTGCTCTTGGTGGAGACGATCTTCGACTCGCTGAACGCCAAGGCCGCGCTGGTCGCGATCCGTGAGGTGTTCGACGCCGACCGGATCGAGCTGCCCGTGATGGTGTCGGCGGCGGTCGGCCGCGGCGGCGAGACGATGATCTCGGCGCAGACCGTGGAGGCGCTGTGGAACGCGGTCGAGCACATCCGTCCGCTGTCGGTCGGCCTGAACTGCTCGCTCGGCCCGGACGTGATGTACCCGTTCCTCTCGGAGCTCGGCAGCAAGTCCACGAGCGCGGTTTCTTGTTACCCGAACGCGGGGCTTCCGAACCCGCTGTCGGTAACGGGCTTCGACCTCGAGCCTCCGGACATGGCTCGCTACCTGGGGCAGTTCGCCGAGGGCGGCCTGATCAACATCGCGGGCGGTTGCTGCGGAAACACGCCCGAGCACATCGCCGCGATCGCCAAGGCGCTCGAAGGCAAGCCACCGCGGCCGTTCGGCGCGAAGCCGGCCGTCACCTCGGAGCCGCCGCGCCCGCTGCGCCTTTCTGGCTCGCAGCCGTTCACGCAGCAACCGGGCGTCTACGTGATGATCGGCGAGCGCACCAACGTGGCTGGCTCACCCAAGTTCGCGAAGCTCATCAAGGAAGGCAAGTACGAAGAAGCCGTCAGCGTCGCGCGCCAGCAGGTCGAGAACGGCGCCAACGTGATCGACGTGTGCATGGACGAGGGCATGATCGACGGCGTCGCCGCGATGACGCGCTTCCTGTCGCTGCTCGGGAGCGAGCCCGAGGTGGCCAAGGTCCCGTTCATGGTCGACTCCTCGAAGTGGGAGGTGATCGAGGCGGGGCTTCGCTGCCTGCAGGGCAAGGGCATCGTCAATTCGATCTCGCTCAAGGAGGGCGAGGCCAAATTCAAGGAGAGCGCGCGGACCGTGCTGAAGTACGGCGCCGCCGTGGTGGTGATGGCCTTCGACGAGCAGGGCCAGGCCGCGAGCTACGAAGACAAGATCCGGATCTGCCAGCGCGCCTATCGGATCCTGGTCGACGAGGTCGGCTTCCCGCCGGAAGACATCATTTTCGATCCCAACATCCTCACCGTTGCGACGGGCATGGAGGAGCACAACAACTACGCCGTCGATTTCATCCGAGCGACGGCCTGGATCAAGCAGAACCTGCCGCACGCCAAGGTGAGCGGCGGCGTGTCCAACGTCTCGTTCAGCTTCCGCGGCAACAACCCCGTGCGCGAGGCCATCCACTCGGCGTTCCTCTACCACGCGATCCGCGCCGGCATGGATATGGGCATCGTCAACGCCGGCATGCTCGAGGTCTACGAAGAGATCGAGCCGGAGCTGAAGGAGCTCGTCGAAGACGTGCTCCTGAACCGGCGTCCCGACGCGACCGAGCGCCTGGTCGACTTCGGCGAGAGGCTGAAGGCCGAGGCCAGCGCAGCCAAGGACGGCGGTGCCGCCGAAAAGAAGGCCGAAGAGTGGCGCAACGGCAGCGTCGAGGAGCGGCTCGCGCACTCGCTCGTGAAGGGCATCGAGACCTACATCGACGCGGACACGGAGGAGGCCCGGCAGAAGTTCGGGCGACCGCTGAAGGTGATCGAGGGGCCGCTGATGGACGGCATGAGTGTGGTCGGGGACCTGTTCGGCGCCGGAAAGATGTTCCTGCCGCAGGTCGTCAAATCGGCGCGCGTGATGAAGAAGGCCGTCGCGTACCTGACGCCGTTCATGGAAGCGGAGAAGGCCGAGGCCGCGAGCCAGGGCCTGGCCGTCAAGAGCCAGGGCAAGATCGTGCTCGCCACCGTCAAGGGTGACGTGCACGACATCGGCAAGAACATCGTGGGCGTCGTGCTCGCCTGCAACAACTACGAGGTGATCGACATGGGCGTGATGGTGCCCTGCGAGAAGATCCTCGAGAAGGCCCGCACCGAGAACGCGGATCTGATCGGCTTGAGCGGGCTCATCACGCCGTCGCTCGACGAGATGACGCACGTGGCGCGCGAGATGGAGCGGCTCGGCTTCAAGCTGCCGCTCTTGATCGGCGGGGCCACCACCAGCCGCGCGCACACCGCGGTCAAGATCGCACCGCACTATAGCGAACCGGTCGTGCACGTGCTCGACGCGAGCCGCGCCGTGCCGGTCACCACCAGCTTGCTGAGCCCCGAGGGCAAGGCGCCGTTCGTGGCGCAGCACCGCGCCGAGTACGAGAAGCTCCGCCGCACCCACGCGGCGCCGGTGCAGAAGCTGGTATCGCTCGCCGACGCGCGCGATAGGCGGACGCCGATCGAGTTCGTACCCGCCGACGTGCCCGAGCCCGAGTTCACGGGCGTTCGCGCGCTCGACGTGCCGCTGGAGACGCTCCGCGAATACATCGACTGGACGCCGTTCTTCCACACCTGGGAGCTCAAGGGCGTGTTCCCGAAGATCCTCGAGCACGAGAAGTACGGTGAGCAAGCGCGGCAGATCTTCGCCGACGGCAACCAGTTGCTCGACAAGATAGTCCGGGACAAACCGATCCGCGCGCGCGGTGTGTACGGCTTCTTCCCGGCCAACGCCGTGGGCGACGACGTCGAGCTCTACACCGACGCATCACGCAGCAGCGTGCTCGAGACGTTCCGCTTCTTGCGCCAGCAGACCGAGAGGGCTCCGTGCTTCTCGCTGTCGGATTTCGTGGCGCCGAAGGGCGTGCTGCCCGACTACATCGGCGCGTTCGCCGTCACGACCGGCCTCGGTCTCACCGAGCTCGTGCTCCGCTACAAGGCCGAGCTCGACGACTACAACGCGATCATGGCCGAGGCGCTCGCCGATCGCCTGGCGGAGGCCTTCGCCGAGTACCTGCACCAGCGCGTCCGCGAAGAGTGGGGCTACGGCAAGACCGAAGATCTCAGCAAGGAAGAGCTGATCCACGAGAAATACCGCGGGATCCGCCCGGCCGCCGGCTACCCCGCCTGCCCCGACCACACCGAGAAGGGCACGCTCTGGCGTCTGCTCGACGTCGAAGCCAAGGCCGGCATCCAGCTCACCGAGTCGTACGCGATGTGGCCGGGCTCCAGCGTCAGCGGCCTCTACTTCGGCCACCCAAAGTCCCAGTACTTTTCACTCGGCCGCATCGCTCGCGACCAGGTCGAAGACTACGCGAAGCGCAAGGGCATGACCGTGCGCGACGTCGAACGCTGGCTCGGTCCTAACCTCGGGTATGACAGCAGTGCCAACTAAGAAAAGGCGCAATACGTCTTAGGGCGGGGGATGCAACAGGAAGGTGGGAAGACAAGAAGGCCGGACAAAGGGATTTTTGGGGGGGCCGCTGGTCTTGCCGTACACTTTGTACCGGAACGGGAGTCTCGAGTTTTCAGTGGTTGCAAGTCTTGGCTGGACGCCTCTTGCAGAGACCCGAACCAACTCTTGTTCCGGACTTTCCGTCTTCTTGCCTTCCTGTCAAAAATTCAGGAGCGCGCTACGTCGGAGTTCGACGTTACTGAGACGCGCCGTGCGCGCAGTGCGCACCCAAAAAACCTTTGCGAGTCTTTGCGGCCTTCGCGCATTTGCGCCTTGCAGAAACCCCAACCAACTCTTGTTCTGGACTTTCCGTCTTCTTGTCTTCCTGTCAAAAATTCAGGAGCGCGCGACGTCGGAGTTCGACGTCACAGCGACGCGCAGCGCGCGCAGTGCGCCCAAAAAACTTTGCGAGTCTTTGCGGCCCTTGCGCCTTTGCGGCGGCTGCTCACAAAGCCTTTCCTATGAAAGGGGGGGGGTTAGCTGGCGGGCTGGCCCTGGGTGCGTTCGCGGATGGCGTGGCGCAGGATGAGCGTCACGTCGTCGAGGTTCGCGGGCTTGCAGAGGAAGCGATCGGCGCCGGCGGACGAGAGGCGCTCCCAGTCGGAGGCTCCGCCCGATGCGGTGAGGACGAGGATTGGCATGCTGCGGGAGGCGGGGCGCGCGCGGACGGCGGCGGTGAGGGCCAGGCCGTCGAGGTTCGGCATGCACAGATCGAAGATCGCGACGGACGCGGGCTTGCGCTCGAGCGCGGCCAGGGCGGCGGCCCCGTCGGCCACGCACTCGACGTCGGCGTCGGGGAACTCGATGCGCAGCTTGACCTCGAGCACTTCGCGGAAATCGTCGTCGTCTTCGGCGACGACGATGCGCACCGGCTCCTGGCCGCGCTGGTGTGCCTCCATCAGCGCGCGTCGGAATGCCTCGACCGAGGGAGTGCGATCCGTCGGCTGCTTGGCTAGGGCCTGCGCGAAGACGCGATCGAACGCGGGGCCGAGCTCGGGCGCGAGCGTGCTGGGCGGCACGACCTCGTTGGTGGCGTGCTTGAGCATCAGGGCGATCGCGCTGTCGGCGTCGAACAACAGCCGTCCGACCAGGAGCTCGTAGGCGACGCACGCCAGCGAGTAGACGTCCGAGGCGGGGGTCGGCTGGGTGTGGTCTTCGCTCGCGAAGGCGATCTCGGGCGCCATGTAGGCGGGCGTGCCCACCACCTCGTCCGACTTCTGACCCGCGGACTCGGAGGTGGCGACGCCGAAGTCGGTGATGCGAGCGCGGCGGTTCTCGTCGATCAGGATGTTGCTGGGCTTGATGTCGCGGTGAATCGTGCCGGCGCCGTGGATCGCCGAGACGCCGTTGCAGACATCGTACAAGAGCGACAGCTTGGTCTCGAGCGCGAGCGGCTGCTCGAGCTTGGACAGCCAGACGTCGAGGCTGTGGCCTGCGACGTGCTCCATCACGAAGTACGGCAACCCTTCGTGCTCGCCGAAGGCATGGATACACAACACGTTGGGGTGGTTGACGCGAGCCATGGCCCGCGCCTCCTGCATGAACCGCTCGCGGAAACCCGGCTTCAGCAGTTCCTGGCGGATCAGCTTGATCGCCACCGAACGCTGCAAGCGCTCGTCGATCGCGCACAGCACGACGCCCATGCCGCCGCGGCCGAGCTCGTGGGTCACGCGGTAGGTGTCGCCGATCACGTCTCCCACCTGGGGCAGGCCCTGGCTCGAGACGGGGCCGTCTTCGGCCGAGGGTTGCGTCGGTGCGCAGCCGGCTCCGCCGCCGGGCAACGTCTCGATCGGGCGCCGCGGGTTCAGTGGCCCCCCGACACGCTCGCGTCGCACTCGGGCGCTGACGCCGTCGGGCGTCGTGTCGTCCTTGCGATCCAACGCCTTGACTCCGCTCATGGCGCCCACTCGAGCACTCGCACGGATGACGCTACCCAAGCCATTTGGTTAGCGAGACTAGCACTCGTTCCAGTGCTCGCCGATGGCTGGTTTTACCTCGTTCTCGACCTCGTTCTCGCCGGCGCTGCGATACCGGCAAGAAACGCAAAGCCTCGGGGCAATTTGCACCGTGGCCTCGAGTGCCTGGACGAGTGCCCTGGAATCGGGCGTTCAGCTCGGTGTGCGCACGCGACACGCTTCGGCGATCGTGCCACGAGTCACGGAGGCGCGGTGCCGACGGTGATCACCTCTTCCGGCTCGGGCAGGAGCGGGCCCTTGTGATCGTCGGTCTCGAGCTTCTCGGCGCCGAGATCGACGACCTCGGCGACGACCTCGATCGCGATCGTCGCGGGCTCGCGGGTGCGGAGACCGAGGTCGTAGCCGGTCAGCGCGGCGATCGTGCCGGGGACGTACGGGGTGGCGAGCACGTCGCGAGTCGAGTGGTTCGCGAACGTGTGATTCACGAGAGCGACCAGCGCGCCCGTGCCTTCTTCCCCAGAGACCTGCCCCGGATCCTGCGGCGGGGTTTCGATCATCTGCATCACGGTCGCGAAATCGCGCGCCATCTCTTCCATGTCGTCGAAGGTGAAGACACCATGCAGCCGCGAACGCTCGCCCTGGCCCTTGCCCGCGAGCAGCACGCGCGAGTTGATGCCGCTCAGGTTCGGGATGTACTCGCCCTCTTCGGGATCGACCGCCATCAGCCCCGGGTAGTAGCTCGCGAACTCGTTCCAGGGATCGATCAGGATCTCCACGACGTGCTCTTGCTCGTCGAGGTTCGTGATGGTGTAGCTGAGCTGCACCTTCATCTCGTCGATCGTGAGCCACGGCGCGTGCGGGTAGGGCGCCATGCTCTCGCCGGCCAAGCTGCTGGCTTCGGTGGGCGTCGGCGCGAGGATCGGCAGCGGCACGCGCGCGCGCACCTCGTAGAGCTGCTCGTCGAGATCGTCGTAGCTCACCGCGACGCTGGTATCCATCGCGAGCTGCACCGAGGGCAGCGTGCGTTGCGTCTCCTGCTCACCGCACGCGGCGAGTAGTAAAGCTCCGAACAGGATCGGCGAGTGACGCACGTTCATCGCTTGCTCGGGCGGAACACGAACGGGAACGCGCTGTTGGTGGGTTTGTCCGCCGTGGGGAAGCGCAGGCGTGCGAACTGACGCGTGATGCAACCCTCGACGCGCGGGTTTTGCAGCGACGAATTGCCGATGCTGACTCCGGAGACGGAGCCGCCGGGGCTGATGCTGAAGCTCACGCCGACGCTGCCTTTCAGGTTCGGCTCGCGACCGAGCGCGATTTCGTAGCAGGCCTGGAAGGCGCCCATCCGCGAAACCACCACGCGCCGGATCTGTTCGGCGGAGAGTCCCTGGCCCGCGCGCGGCGCGTCTTTGCCGGCGACCTTGCGCTCCCCGCCTTCACCCGAGCCGGTGCCGTCGCCGCTGCCGAGCCCCCCGCGTCCGTTGCCGCCGAGACCGCGACCGCCGGGGCCGCCCGCGCCGCTGCCGTAGCCAGCGCCCTTGCCGGGACCCCAGCCCGTCTCGAGCGTGCCGGAGCCGAACGGGACGCCGTCGTCGCCGCCGCCGCCGCCCGGACCACCGCCGCGCAAGCCGAGGCCGCTGCCCTGGCCGAGCACGACGTTGTCCGAGCGCAAACCGCCGAGCGCATCGGCGACCGAGCTGATCGTGTTGAGCGTCTTCTTGACCTCTTCGCCGACGTCGCTCGAAAGCACCTCCGCCATACCGCCGAGGCCGCGATCGATCTCGCCGACCTCTTCGGTCTTCTTCTCGGTGCCGTTCTTGCCGAGCTTGCCTTCGGCGTTGGCGGCCTTCTTGCCGCCGCCCTGTGCCTTCTTGTCCTTCGCACCGGGATCTTTGAGCCCTGCGCCCTTGTCCGCGTCGGGGCTCGGCTCGGGGACGGGCGCGGCGAGCTCTTCCGGGTTCACGTTGAAGCGTGTGGCGAGCTCGTTCTGGCTGGTGAGCTCGAGCGGCTTCGGGATGCCGGGCGGCGTGGTGATGGCCCAGATCAACGCCAGCCCGCCGCCGACCGCGACGCACGAGAAGATGAACGAGAGAACGAAGGACCAGCCGATGCGCGCGCGCTTCTGGATCGGAGCCGGCGCTTCGGTGAACTGGAAGAACACCGAGAAGCTGCCGTACTGGATCAGCCCGTGATCGCCGGGGACGATCGGGATCGGCGCGCCGCTCTGACCGAGCTCGGCCGGGTTCTCGCGCCGGCCTCGCAGGGACAGCTCACCGCCGGTAGCGCCCCGCGCGTCGAGCTCGAAGCCCTTGCCGACGGCGCGGATCGGGTAGTCCGCGATGTTCGTCCCGTCGGGCTTCGGACCGAGAGCGCCTTCGCCGTCGCCGATCATGAGCGACTGACCGCTCGCGAGAACGCGGGTGGCCATGACGGTGGTGCCCCAGACGGTCGCGGTCCGAAGCCCGATCTGAGGAGCCGACGCCGGTCGACTCATCGGAACGCCGCGTGGTTGCGGGTGTCGCGGAGCTCGCCGAGGAACGAGCGGTGGCCGAGGGCTCCCGCGTCGAACTCGGCGCGCACGCGCCGGAGAAAGTACAGGATCTGCGGGGAGCGCAGGCGCCCCTCGACTTCAATCGCGGAAAATTCGTAGGTCTTCACGCCCTCGGGGCCCTCTTCTTCTTTGACCGCGCCCTTCGGCGTCTTCTGCGCCGTGGCACGCGTCCCCGCGGACTGAACACCGGTCTCTTTCGTCGCGGGCTCGGCCGGCGCTGCTTCCGCAGCCGGTTCGGCCGTGTCCGCCTGGGTCTCGGCGGGCGCGGCCTCCGCTTTCGGGGCCTTCTTCGGCTTCGCTTTGGGAGCGCGCTTCTGTTTCACGGCCTTCGCTTTCGGGGCTGCCTCGGCAACGCTCGAAACGACCACGGGCGAGATGGCCATAAGTGCCACGGCCACGAGCCACTTCCGCATCCAGCGTCGAACCTCCACGACCCTCCGAGGTTACCCGGCCCGGCAAGGGTGGTCCACAGCGCCGGCCGG
The DNA here is from genome assembly GCA_025937835.1 of Polyangiaceae bacterium. Taxonomy (GTDB): domain Bacteria; phylum Myxococcota_A; class Polyangia; order Polyangiales; family Polyangiaceae; genus PMG-095. The sequence continues at coordinate 38,857 of JAICQO010000032.1, read as the reverse complement.
GCCCGGCGAAGGAAAGCCGCACTTCGGACCACCAGGTACGCAACTCGGGAACGGAGCGGCCGAGGGGTGGTTCGCGAGCTGAACTACCAGGAGTTTTTCTATGTCAGCGACGATTACAGCGGGCTACGCGGGTTTCGAACCTTCGATCGGCGGTGGCTACATCTCCAACGGGGAGCTCCTGGCTTGGCTGAGCCAGGTCACCGGGAACAAGTGGGACGAGATGCGCGAGCTGATGATGTCCACCGACTTACGGCACGACGTCATGAAGGATCTCGAAAACCTTCGGAGCGCCTACGAAAACGCGGGGGAAGACAAGGACACATCGGAACTCCGCCAAATCCTCACGGAACTGACCGAGAAGTACAAGGGTACGCCTTACGAGAAGGTCATCCACGATGTCGCTCAGTCGCGGCTGGACGCCATAAGCGCAGTGGACAAGGCGTATGCCCTCAGCGAAGCCCTAGACAAGGCAGGCTACAAGGCCGCAGCGCGCTCGGCTGAGGACAAGGCCGACGACCTCAACAACAACTTCGTGAGTCAACTGGACACGATGGAGAAGGAGCTGGAGCGCCTCTGCAATCAGCTCGGCAGGGACGACCAGATGACGATGATCCGCATCCAGGAGCTGAAGGACAACATCTCGCAGGCGGTGAGCCTGACGAGCAACATGGTCAGGGCCGACGACGAAGCGAAATCGGCCGTCATCATGAATATCAAGGGTTGAGCCGATGACTGGCATCGAGTCCGGCGGCCGCAGTGGATCGAGCTATCTGGATCTGGGTTTGGAAGCCAAGATGCTGGCGCTGTTCGAGGACTGCGCGGCCACCAAAACCGAAAGCGCGAAGAACGAAGTCGGCCACAAGGCGAAGGAGCTCGAGCGGCTCCGCGCCGAGATCGACGAGGCTATGAAAGAGGCCGCCGAAGCCCGCGAGAATGCCGGGCTCTGGGGAAAGATCTCGAGCTTTTTCGGGGGAGACGTAGCGAAGCTCGCACAGCTCTGCGCAGCGGTCGCCGTGGTGGTCGGCAGCGGCGGCACGGGCGCTCCGCTGGTGCTCGCTGGGATGGCCTGTCTGGCCGCGGCGGAAGCAGGTCGCGAGTGCGGGCTGGATCCGAAGATTTGTACGGCACTCTCGCTGGCTGGAGCCGTGCTCTGCGCCTCCGGCGGAGCCGGCGTCCAGACCACCGCCACCCAAGCGAGCTCGCTATTCACCGCGATCGGCGGGGGGGCCCAGGCTACCGGCAGCGCAGCCTCGGCCGTGCAAGCGCAGTGGGAAGCCGAAGCCGAGCGCCTCGATGCCGAAGCGCGGCTAACCGACGCCGAGCAGGAACAAGTCCTCGTCCTGATCGAACAGGCTTTCCAGCGACTGCGACGTATCCAAAGCGACTCTGAGCGGGCAACCAGCGTAACGATGAAGACCCTTCAAGACCAGCACTACAGCCAGCAGGCGGTGCTCTCGAATCTTTAGGAGACGAACATGAACGTCGCAGGCATCAGTTTCACGAGCGCGAGCGCCGAGCTCGCCGCGATGGTGGTCGAGCACGAGGCGAACCAGGCCGAGAGCGACCAAGAGCAAATGGAGGCCTACCAGCGCAAGATCGAGCGCGAGGCGGAGAAGGAGTACCGAGCGGCGATTGCCGCGGCCGACGCCGGTGGGCGGGCAGCGCTGGTCGGAGGAGCGATGGGCATTCTGAGCTCGGGCGCCACGGTAGCGGGTGCGTACGAGAGCTATCGGTCCGCGAGCATCCAGGTCGATTCGAGCATGAGTCTCGCAACCCAGGAACAGCTGAGCGGCCAGAAACAGGAGCTTGCCGCAAGAGCAGGCCTGTTCACGGCAGCCGGCACTCCGTTCCAAGCGCTGAACCCGATGGCGCAGGCCTTCGGCGGCGGAATCGAGAAAGAGCGCCAGCAAGCGCGTGCCCAGCAGAGCGCCCGCACCATCCAGCAGATGCAGAGCGAAGCCGACCAGCTGGCCCAACAAGCGCGGCGCTCCGAGCAACGCAGCGACGCTGCCCTCGACCACGCCGCCAAGTTCGTCGAGAGCGATAACGCCCGGGCGAATGCGGTGCTCTCGAATTTCTAGAGCCGCGAAAGAATTGGGGATTGCCGCGCACGGCCGAGCTCCGAACAAAAACTGCGCGCGTTAGTCGATCGGGGTCGAGCCCGTTCGTCGCCGCTACGAAGCCAGGATAAAAGCCGGTCCCAGCGGCCGGCGCTCCGGCTCCCGAACCAGGAGACTTACCCATGCGAGTGATTGTGATGATCAAGGCGAACCAGGACTCCGAGGCCGGCAAGCTCCCGAGCGAGCAGCTCCTTGCCGACATGATGAAGTTCAACGAGGAGCTCGTGAAGGCCGGGGTGATGCAGGCGGGCGAGGGCCTGATGCCGAGCAAGAACGGCAAGCGCGTGCGCCTGTCGCGCAATAAGCAAACGGTGATCGACGGGCCGTTCGCGGAGGCGAAGGAGCTGGTCGCGGGCTTCTGGATCTGGAAGGTGAAGTCGCTCGACGAGGCCGTCGAATGGGTGAAGCGCATGCCGACCCCCAAGGACGCCCCCGCCGACGAAGAGGGCGAGATCGAGATCCGCCAGATCTTCGAGGCCGAGGACTTCGGCGAGAACCTGACGCCCGAGCTCCGCGCGCGCGAGCAAGCGCTGCGCAACCAGACGACGAAGGCGTAACGCGACGCTCGAAAAAGACAGCCGCGACGTGATTCCCAGAGGCCGAATCACGTCGCCCGGGACGGGGGCGAGAGCGTGTTATAAGCGCGCACCATGTCGCGACTCTCCACTTACGCATCGGTCGGAACCCTCGGTGCTTCGCTGTTGCTCGCAAGCTGCGTGAAGCAGAGCTCGCCTTGTAGCGAGCCTGCGGCCACGCCCGTGCCGGCGCCCCCCGTCGCTGCGGCGACGGCAACGCCTTCCGCCCTCGCCGCAGCGCCCCAGCCCGCCGCGTCGACCACGCTGCGCGCCGCCGCCGCGCCGACGGGGCGCAAGGTCGGCGTCGCGCTCGCGACCTGGTTCTTCGAGACGCCGGGCTACCAGGAGATCGCCGCCGCGCAGTTCGACTCGCTCACGCCCGAGAACGAGATGAAGTGGTACGAGGTCGAGCCGCAGCCCGGCGTGTTCAACTTCAAGGGCGGCGACAAGCTGGTCGCCTTCGCCGAGCAGCACGGCATGCGCATGCGCGGCCACACGCTGGTCTGGCACAACCAGCTGGCGCCTTGGGTGAAGACGCTGAAAGGCGACGCCTTGCGCAAGGCGATGCTGAACCACGCGACCAAGACCGTCGAGCACTGGAAAGGCCGCATTCAGCACTGGGACGTGGTGAACGAGGCGGTCGACGAGAACGGCAAGCTCCGCGCCAACTCGCCGTTCACCCAGCTCGGGCCGAGCTACATCGACGAGGCGTTTCGCGCCGCGCACGCCGCGGACCCGAACGCGCTGCTCTTCTACAACGACTACGACATCGAAGATCCGGACTGGCCGAAGACCGAGGGCGCGTACCAGCTGGTGAAGGGCCTGAAAGAGCGCGGCGTGCCGATCCACGGCATGGGCTTCCAGATGCACGTAGACCCGCGCAAGTGGCCATCACCCGAGAAGATGAAGAAGGTGCTCGAGCGCTTCGCGGCGCTCGACCTCTTGATCGAGCTCACCGAAATCGACGTGCCGGTCGGCGAGATCCCGGGCGACGACAAGCAGAAGCTCGAGAAACAGGCCGAGTGGATGCGCGGCATCACCCGCATCTGCCTCGAGGTGCCGAAGTGCTCGGGCCTCACGCTCTGGGGGCTCTCGGACAAGCAGTCGTGGCTCAGCACCAAAGAGTGGGAGCACCACCGCGGAAAGGGCCCGCACCGCGCCCTGCCCTTCGACGAGAACCACCAGCCGAAGCCGATGTTCCATGCGTTTCTCGAGGCCCTGAGCCAGGGCGCTCCGGGGGCCAAGCCGTAACTGAACGGAATTACAGAGTATTCTTCAGAGCTTGCACGGGTGGCCGGCGTAGACTAGGTTCCGCGCCCCCTCCCATGGCCTACGCAGTCATCCGCTCCGGCGGAAAGCAGTTTCGAGTCGCTGAAGGCGACGTGGTTCAGGTGCCGTCCCTCGCGGGCGCGGCTGGCGACAAAGTCAGCTTCGGCGAGGTGCTCTGCCTCGGCGGTGACTCGCCGAAGTTCGGCGCGCCCCTCGTGAAGGGCGCCGCGGTCGACGGCGAGATCGTCGAGCACGGCCTCGGAGAGAAGCTCGTCGTCTTCAAGTTTCGCAAGCGCAAGCGCTCGCGTCGCAAGGCCGGCCATCGCCAGGCCTTCACCGCAGTCAAGATCACCGGAATGAAAGGCTGAGCCATGGCACATAAAAAAGGCGGCGGCTCGACGCGTAACGGTCGTGGTTCCAACGCGCAGCGCCGCGGAGTGAAGGTTTTCGGCGGGCAGTTCGTGCGCGCCGGCGGGATCCTGGTTCGCCAGGTGGGCCAGAGCATCAACCCGGGACGCAACGTGGGCGTGGGCCGGGACTACACGCTGTTCGCGCTGGTCGACGGCCTCGTGGCTTACGAGCACGACAGCCGGACCAAGCGCCGCGTTTCGGTCTACCCGAACGCCGCAGAATCGGCCGGAGCGAGCTCCTGAGCGACCGCGTGCCGGGCCTACGGTTCGGCACGCCGTGAGGAGCAGCTTCACAGGATTGGGGCGGCCGCTGAGCTACCGACTGCTCGTCACCGACATCGACGGGACGTTGCTCGGCACCGGCGGGCGGATTGCGGCCCGTGACACGCGCGCCGTGCGTGCGCTGATGCAGAAGGGCGTGCCCGTCACGCTCTGCACCGGCCGCATGTACTCGGGCACGCGCGGCATCGCGGGCGAGCTGAAGATGCGCGAGCCCGTGGCCTGCATCGACGGCAGCCACATCGTCGATCCGCTCACCAACCGCGAGCTCTCGAGCGCGCCCCTCGCCGTCGAAGCGCTCGGCGGCCTGTTCGAGACGCTCTCGGAGACGCGACCTTCCACGTTCGTGTTCGCGGGCGATCGGCTGTACCACGACGCGGGTGGCGTCCGTTATCTGCCCTATCTCACGACCTGGTCGGACGAGCTGATCGAGATCGACAGCGTGCTCGAGCACGAGGGTTTCCGCGAACAGAACCGGCCCGCCGCGCTGGTGGCGATCGGACGCGAAGAGCAGATCGTGAGCGTGCAGTTCGCGCTCGAAGAGAACTTCCCGAGCCTGCTCCAGGCGGTGTGCTTTCCGATCCACCGCCCCGACTTCGCGGGCTACTGGGGCATCGTGATCCGCGCCGCGCAGGTCGACAAGGGGACCGCCATCGACTGGCTAGCGCGCCACTACGGCATCCTCCCCGAAGAGATCGTGGTGGTCGGTGATTGGCTGAACGACGTGCCGATGTTCCGGCGCGCCGGGCGCTCGTTCGCGATGGCGCAAGCACCCGACGTCGTGAAGCAGGCGGCCACGGACGTGCTCGCGGCGGATGCAAAATCCGGCGGCGGGATCGCCGAAGCGGCGGAGCGGGCGGGCCTGCTGTAAGCCGGGCGCGGGCTTTCCGGGGACTGAAACCCCGGACGGTGCTTGGTCTCTTTCGATTTGTTACTCTCCCGCCGTGGCGAAGATCCGCGTGCTTCCGGCGGAGCTGGCGAACCAGATCGCCGCCGGAGAGGTCGTCGAGCGGCCGGCCAGCGTCGTGAAGGAGCTGGTCGAGAATGCGCTCGATGCGGAAGCGACGCGCATCGACGTGGCGATCGACGGCGGCGGCATCACGCGCATCGCCGTGCAGGACGACGGGCACGGTATGAGCCCCGAAGACGCGCGCCTGTCGGTGGCGCGGCACGCCACGAGCAAGCTCATCGCGATCACCGAGCTCATGCAGCTCAGGTCTTACGGCTTTCGCGGCGAGGCGCTGCCGAGCATCGCGTCCGTGAGCCGGCTGTCGATGACGACCCGCGCTCACCAGGACGATGCCGGCACGGAGCTTTCGATCGAGAACGGGCACAGCCGCGTGAGGCCGCTCGGTGCTGCGGTCGGCACGCGCGTCGAGGTGCTCGATCTGTTCTTCAACGTGCCGGCGCGCCGCAAATTCCTGCGCTCGAGCGCGACCGAGGCCGGGCACGTGAGCGAGGTGATCGAGCAAGCCGCGCTCTCGCGTCCGGACGTGACGTTCACGCTGACGCGCGACGGCCGGCGCGTTCGCGAGTATCTGCGCGTGTCCACGCGCGGCGAGCGGGTGGAGCAGGTGCTCGGGGACTCGCCGCTGTCGCGCTGCGAAGGCGCGCGCGGACCGCTCTCGCTGGAGGCGTTTCTGTCGCGACCCGAGCACGCTCGCAACGGCGCGACCGGTCTCCGTCTATTCGTCAACGGCCGGCCCGTGCGCGATCGAGCCGTGGCCGCGACGATTGCCCACGCCTACGGCAGCGTGCTCGAGCGCGGGCGCTACCCGCGGGGGGCGGCCTACATCGAGCTGCCGCTCGAGCTCGTGGACGTGAACGTGCACCCGCAAAAGGCCGAGGTGCGCTTCGCCGATCCGCGCGCCCTCACCGACGCGATGTACGGGATCTTGTCGCGAGCGCTTGCGACGGCGTTTTCGCTGCCGCCGCGCGCGCCCAAACCCGGTCCCGAGCTCGGCCGTCGCGTCACCGCCACCCGCGACGAGCCGCTGACCCGCGCCTTCGATTTCGGCAGATCCGAGCGGCGCACCGCGAACGACGCGGCAGCCACCAAGCCCGCGCCCGCCAATCAACAGCAAGGCGACGGCTACGAGGAAGAGCCGGCACCGACGCTCGTGAGCATCCCGCCGCTCGAGCCTCCGACATCGGCGGAGCCGCCGCTCTTGGCCGTTCGGGATTCCACGCCGCTCGCGATCCGGCCTAGCCCCGGCGTCAGCTGGTCGAGCCTGCGCTTCGTGGCCCAGATCCGTCAGACGTATTTGCTGTGCGAGGGCGACGACGGGCTGTACGTGCTCGATCAACACGCAGCGGCCGAGCGCGTCACGTTCACCAAGCTTCGCCGCGAGTATCAGTCACGAGCCGTACCGTCGCAGGCGCTGCTGTTCCCGGTGATGTGCGAGGTAACGCCCGCGGACGTCGATCTGGTCGAGGCACAGGCCGCGGCCATCGCCGAGCTCGGGCTGGACGTACGCGTGCGCGGCTCCGAGACGCTCAGCATCCACGGCTTACCGAAGTTGCTGCAGCGGGCGAGCCCCGAAAGGATCCTGCGTGACCTCCTGATCGAGCTTTCGCGCAAGGGTGAGCGCGGCTTCTCGGACGCGGTCGACCTCGCGCTCGCGACCATGGCTTGTCACGGTTCGCTGCGGGCCGGAGACGCGGTGACGGCTTCGGAGGCGAGAGCGCTGCTGACGGCGCTCGACGAGGCCGATTTTGCTGGGCACTGCCCCCACGGCCGCCCGGTGGTCACGGTCCTCGGTTTCGCAGAGCTCGAGCGCAAAGTGGGCCGGCGATGACGCGCGGGCTCGCCGCGAGCGTCTGCCTGTTCGCGGCCTGCAACGGCTCGAACGGCGGCGGGACGAACGCCGATGTAGCGGGTCCATCGACCGGTGGCGGCCCGTCCCGAGCTCTGAATGCATTGGTGTTCAGCCGGACCCAGGGCTACCGCCACGAGTCCATCGGCGCGGGGGTGCGGGCTTTGACCGAGCTCGGCGCGCAACGCGGTTGGCAGGTCACGGCAACCGAGGACGCCACGAAGTTCAGCGACCAGGGCCTCTCGGCGTTCAATGTCGTGGTGTTTCTGAGCACGACCGGGGACGTGCTCGATGGCGAGCAACAGGCGGCGTTCGAGCGCTTCATCCGCGCCGGCAACGGCTACGTGGGCGTCCACGCGGCGTCCGACACCGAGTACGACTGGCCCTGGTACGGTCAGCTCGTCGGGGCCTACTTCAAGGGCCACCCCGAGGTCCAGACCGCCAGCGTGGTCGTTGAAGACGCGACGCATCCGTCCACGGCACACCTTTCCGCGAATTGGACGCGGCGCGACGAGTGGTACGGCTTCCGCAGCAACCCACGCGACCGGACTCAGGTCCTGCTGCGTCTCGACGAGTCGAGCTACACGGCCGGCGACGGCAGCATGGGTGATGACCACCCGATCGCCTGGTGCCACGACTTTGAAGAGGGCCGGGCGTTCTACACCGGCCTGGGCCACACCAGCGAAAGCTATGGCGAAGCGCCCTTCCTCGAGCACATTGCCGGAGGCATCGAGTGGGCGGCTCGAGCCCGAGACCTCGGCGACTAGTACCGGGTGCATGGACTCCGGTGAGGGACGAGGTCGCACCCACCCCTCTCGTTTTGCGTCGGCACGTTGCACCTTCGCAACGCGCGTGTCGCGCAACGACGCCCAGGCGTGCGGCGTCGAAACCGCTGATTTCTTGCGACCTTGGGCTACACTGACCGGGCTTGCGCGCGCCCTTCGTCTTCATCGCCCTGGTGCTCCTCACCCTAGTGCCGCTTTGCTGCACGCCACCCAAGTTCCGCTTCGAGCCCGAGCGGGACGGGACGTGCAGCGACAGCCGCATCAACGGCCCCGAGACCGACCTGGATTGTGGCGGTGGGGATTGCAAGAAGTGCGAGCTCGACCGGGCCTGCAAGTTCGATCAGGATTGCGCGAACGGCAGCTGCCACCTGGGGCGTTGCCAAGCTCGGCACTGCGCTGACGACGAGATCAACGACGGCGAGACCGACGTCGACTGCGGCGGTACCGAATGCGCGGGCTGCGATCCTGGTGGCATCTGCGAGACGAGCGCAGACTGTCGTCAAAAGCTGTGCAGTGACGGCAAATGCCTGCGCACGACCTGTGGCGATACCCAGACCAACGGCGAGGAGACGGATCTCAACTGCGGCGGGAGCCAATGTCCCCCGTGTCAGGAGGGCCAGCACTGCCTTCAGAGCGGTGATTGCTCCAACGGTTTGTGTATCAGCGGTATCTGTCGGACCGACCGCTGCCGAAACGGCACGATGGACCCGGGCGAAGAGGGCATCGACTGTGGCCCAGCTTGCTTCATGGAGTGCGATCCGCTCGCCGCATGCGGCGACGGAAAGGTCTCGCTCGGTGAGACCGGGAAGGATTGCGGCGGCATGGTGTGCCGGCCATGTCCTGACGGCGAGCCGTGCACCTTCGCGACCGATTGTGACAGCGGGTACTGCGACACGGTCTGCGGGCAAGATCCCTGCCCGGACCCCAGTGCGTGCGGTGGAGCGGGTGGCGCTGGCGGAGCCGGCGGAGCGCCTGTCGAACCCACAGGCGGAACCGAGACCGGCGGAACGGAGGCGGGCGGCAGCGGCGGCATGAGCGAGACCGGCGGCTCGATGCCAGTCGAAGGCGGCGAAGACTCGGGCGGAACATCCGGAGGAACGCCGCCCATGGGAGGCGCAGCAACCGGCGGTGCAGCGACCGGCGGCGCGGCAACCGGCGGCGCCGGAACGGGCGGCGCAACCGGCGGCGCGCCTCCAACCGGTCCGCTCACCACGTGCCCCGGTTGCGCGAGACTCACGGTGCCCCTGGCGAGCACTTCGACGCGAGCCAACTTCGTGATCTTCATCGGCAATACGCTGAGCTTCGCGGACGCCACGGTCACCGCGCGCATCTACAAGGCCAGCGGCCAGGGCGGCAGCGTGAAGCTGTACGTGCAGCACTCGGGGAGCCCGGACTACGCGCAGCTGTTCGGAAACCCAGGGATACTGCTCGACGACATGGTCGGTTGGGAGACGCTCACCTTCAACGTCGGGACGTACGACGCTCCGAGCTACAACAAGAGCATCGTGGCTCGCGTCGGAATTCAGATCACGGGCGACCCCGGCACCGAATGGGAATCGACCGTCGTGTACGTCGATTCGATCACCGTGACGGGTGCGAGCGCGGGGCCCTGGACTTTCGACGGCGCGAGCAGCGTGGGCGCCAAGGGCACGAGCGCTCCCAACGGCGTGATGTTCCTGAACGACGGTGACAGCCCCATCGAGGGCGCTCAGCTCGGCTGGCTCGGCGGCAGTTGACCGCGGCCCGCATGCTAGACATGCGGCGCTTTGCTCGAGAGCTCCGCGCCGATCTTGATCGTCGTCGGCCCGACCGCGTCGGGTAAGACGGACCTATCGCTCGAGCTCGCGCGCAGGCTCGACGGCGAGGTCGTCAGCGCCGATAGCGTGCAGGTTTACCGATACTTCGACATTGGCAGCGGCAAGCCGACCGCCGAAGAGCGCGGAGGCGTTCCGTATCACCTGATCGATTGCGTCGAGCCGGACCAGCCGATGGATGCCGCGCGCTTCGCCGAGCTCGCCACGCAAAAGCTGAACGAGATCCTGGCCCGAGGCCGGCGGCCGATCGTCGCGGGCGGCACGTTCCTCTGGGTGCGCGCGCTGATTTACGGCCTGTCGCCGGCACCTCCGGCCGACCCCGAGCTGCGAGCGGAGCACAAGGCGCGGGCCGAGCGCGAGGGACGCGCGGCGCTGCACCGAGAGCTTTCGCGCATCGATCCGGTCAGCGCGGCTCGCCTGCAGGAAAACGACCTGCTGCGCGTGAGCCGCGCCCTCGAGATCTTCGAGCTCACCGGGGTTCCGCTGAGTGAGTGGCACAGAGGTCACGGCTTTCGAACTCCGCGCTTTGACGCCCGGCTGATCGGCGTACGCCGCGAGCGCGACGAGCTGGACGGCCGGATCCGCACGCGCATCGAGGCCATGCTCGACCACGGCTGGCTCGATGAGGTGCGCGCTCTGCTGGCGCGCGGCTTCGGGGAAAGTCGCGCCATGGCCTCGGTGGGCTACAGCCAGGTGGCCGCGGCGCTGCAGAGCGGCGAGCCGATCGATCGGACGGCGCTGGTGGAGGCGGTGTTTCGAGCCACCCGCGTGTTCGCGCGCCGCCAGCGTACCTGGCTGCGGAACCAGGACGTGCGCTGGGTCGAGCATTCGGACGACGCGCTCGCCTGATCTGCGCCGCGGTGTGCGGGCGTGGGAGGCGCACCGTCGGTCGGCCACTTCAATTGGCCAGGGTCTGAAATTGGGACGGGGGCTTCCGTAGTGAGACGTCGAACACCAATGATTGGTTTTGTCGTCGTCCTCGTAGCCGTGCTGGGTGGCTACGCCCTCTCGGGTGGCCCCTTCGCCGTCCTGTTCCAGCCCTACGAGCTCTTGGTCATCGGCGGTGCAGCCATCGGCGCGCTGATCGTGTCCGCTCCCGGCGCCGTGCTGAAGCGCGTGACCGCTGCGCTCAAAACCGGTTTCAAGGCCAAGCCTCCGACCAAGCAGGACTATCTCGAGCTGCTGGCACTCTTGTATCAACTGTTCCAGAAGATGCGCCGCGACGGCGTGCTGACGATGGAAGAGCACGTCGCCGATCCGTCGAAGAGCCCGATCTTCACCAAGTTCCCGAGCGTGCTCGCCCGCCACCACGCGGTGCACTTCCTCGCAGACGGCTTGAAGCAGCTGGTCGACGGCTGCTCGCCCGAGGACTTGCTCCAGCTGTGTGACGCCGACGTCGATACACACGAAGCGGCGGAGCACGAGCCGGTCGGCCTGATCCAGAGCACCGGTGACGCGCTGCCGGGTCTCGGTATCGTCGCGGCGGTGCTCGGCATCGTGATCACGATGGGCCACCTCGACGCCGGTCCGGAAGAGATCGGCCACCACGTCGCGGCCGCGCTCGTCGGAACCTTCCTCGGCATCTTGTTGTGTTACGGCTTCGTCGGTCCGCTCGCGACGCGCATCGCGAACCAGGGGGCGGCCGACATGCGTTACATGAACGTGATCAAGAGCGGCCTGCTCGCCGCCTCGCGCGGGACGAGCCCACAGCTGTCGATCGAGTTCGCGCGCCGGGCGATCTTCCCGGACGAGCGCCCGAGCGGTGCGGAGCTCGAAGCGACGTTCCAGGCGGCAAAGGGCTGAGCATGGCCGGTCCCGCCAAAGTCATCATCATCACCAAGAAGGCAAAGGGTCACGGCGGTCACCACGGTGGCGCCTGGAAGGTCGCCTACGCCGACTTCGTCACGGCGATGATGGCGCTGTTCATCTTGCTCTGGATCTTGTCGCAGACCGACAAGGACGTGCAACAGAAGATTTCGGAGTACTTCCGCACGGGTGTCTTCTCGGGCGCGCCGTCGGCGCTCCAGGGCGGTAGCGGGCTGCTCGACAAGGGTTACCTCGATCCGACGGGCACCGATTCCAAAGAGCTCGAGCTCGAGACGCTCGAAGTGACGGCGCGAAAGGTCGAGAAGTTTTTGCGCACGCAGGCGAGCGGCAACGCGGAGCTCGCCAAGCTGATGAAGGACGTGCACGTCCAGGTCACCGACGAGGGGCTGTTGATTCAAATCGTCGATACCAAGGGCAGCATGCTGTTCGACGTCAACTCCGCGGATTTGAAGCCGCCGCTCGTCGAGCTCTTGAAGCTGCTCGGGCCGATGCTCCACCGCATCGGAAACCGCGTGCAGATCCACGGCCACACCGACGGCCGCAAGTTCCCCCCCGGCTCGCCCAAGACGAACTGGGGCCTGTCGTTCGAACGCGCGGACGCGGCGCGGGGCGTTCTGGAGCCGCTGCTGAACCCCGGTCAGCTGATGGGCGTCTACGCGCACGGCGACAGCCAACCAACGGAAGCCGACCCGCTCGCGCCCGCCAATCGCCGCCTGGCGATCCTTGCCGTGAGCAAGGATCAGCCCGCGCCGAAGCCCACCACGGTCACCGTGAGCAACGAAGCGAAGAGCTCCGACGATCACGTCGCGGGCGCCGGAGCACCGAGGCCGTCGTCCGGAGCGAACTCCGCGCCGTCGTCCGGAGCGAACCCCGCGCCGTCGTCCGAGGCCAGGCCGGCGCCGCATGGATCGAGCACTGGCGGCCGGCCGTGAACTAGACTCGAGTGAGGACTCGCTCATGGCCAAGGTCGTCAATCTCAACAAGTTCAAGAAGCGCAAGGCCAAGGAGCAACGCGAGAAACAGGCGGAAATCAACCGGCGCCTGCACGGCCGCACCAAGGCCGAGCGCGAACGCGACGAGCTCCAGAAGCGAAAACTCGAGCAGAGCCTCGCGGGCAAGCGGCTGGAGACGAGCGACGGCCCGGGCGAGACCGAGGGTTAGCTGTTCGCCTGGAAGAGGCCACATCCCGCGGAGTCAAAGACCTTTCCCATCGGCCCGATTGCTGGGACCGGTGCAGGAGCAGGGCAAGACTACGACCTGAGCGTAGGGCTTCGAATCGGGCACAACACGGCGGCCAGCCGTTACAACTCTGGTAGAGTGCACGACCTCGGACGGCTCCGCACCGTGAGCTCCGCCCGGACACCTCTGCGAGTACCCATGCTGCAACGTCGCTTCTGTTTCTTCTCTGCCCTCACCTCCCTGGCTTTGTTGGCTGCTTGCGACGACGGCAGCACACCGGACAACACGCAGACTGGAACGGGCGGTAGCCCCCCGAGCGCTGTCGGCGGCTCCGGCGGGCAGACCGTGCCCAATGCTGGGACCGGTTCCGGCCCCACCGGCGGCGTCAGGACGACCACGGGCGGCGGCACGACGGTCGTCGGCGGCACGAGCTCGAACGGCGGAACGAACGCGGGCGGCGGCGGCGCGGGTCCCGGCCCGGGTGGCTCGACTACTGGCGGCATCAACACGGGCGTCACCGGCGGCACGGCGCCGATCGGCGGCGGCGCGACGGGCGGCACCGTCGGCGGCGGCGGCATGCCCCCGAGCGGTGGTGGCGGTGCAGGCGGCAACGGACCCGACCTGGACGCGAACATGAAGCCCAACGCCAAGCCGGGCGACAAGACCGAGAAGGCTCAGGACTACCTGCGGCTCGGCGAAGTGCGCATCCTCAACAACAACTGGGGCTCCGAAGATCTCGGCTGCGGCAGCGGCGCGTCGCAGATGAGCGTGTTCGTGAACGCGGACAAGAGCTTCGGCTGGAACTTCAACCGCGGCGACTGCGACACCGGGGGCAGCAACTCGAAGCCGGATTTCCCGCAGCTCGAGTTCGGCATTCACCCGTTCGGGATCGGCGACGAGCGCGTCACCTCGCCGGAGTTCTCCTCGACCACGTTGCTCCCGATCCAGATCAAGGACGTGAAGAGCGCATCCGTCAACGTTCAGAACCTGACCGCGACGTTCCAGCAGGAAAGCTCCTGGAACATCACCTTCGAGTTCTGGATCAGCCAGCGCAACCCGGTGACCGATCCCGATCCCGGCGTGTACGCGGAGCTGATGACCTTCTGGGGCTGGCAGAACGGCCGCTGGCCGGAGCCGCCGGGCGGCATGGGCCCGATGGGCACCGGCGCCGGCAACGAGGTGCAGTCGGGCGGCAAGACCTACAAGCTCTGGGTGCAGGACGACAATTGGGCCAGCGGGCAGTGGCGCTACTTCCAGTTCCGCGCCAACGACGGGCCGCAGAAGCAGTTCAACGGCACGCTCGATGTCAAACCGTTCATCGACTACCTCGTGACCCAGCGCCAGTACTCGCAAGACTTCTGGATCACGCGCCTCGAGGTCGGCAGCGAGATCGACGACAACACGCAGGGCAGCGTCAAGATGAGCGGCGTGACGTTCGAGATCAACGGCCAGAGCCGCTCCGCCGTCTACGGCAACTGAGCGGCTGCCACGACGCCTGCGCGTGACGCCGCCAAAGCGGCCAGCGCGCGCAGGCGTTCGTGAGGCGACGCCCGCTCCCACTCCACTCCGAGCTCGGACGCGCTCGAGAAGCTCCGAAAGCTGGACGGGGCGTCGGCCGCGTGTGCCGGGTCGACGCTGCCGGCGAGGCACCAGCAGGGCTTGCCGGCGCGAGCAGTCCAGGCAGCGACCGCTGCGACGCCCTTGCCCATGAAAGAGGTGCGGTCGAGCCGGCCTTCACCAGTAAGGATGATGTCGGCGCTGGCGATGCGCCGCTCGAGGCCGGAGAGCCGAGCGAAAGCCGCGACGCCTGGCTCGAGCGTGGCGCCACAGAACGCCAGAAACCCGAAGCCGAGACCACCGGCCGCGCCGGCGCCGGCAGCGAGCGCGAGCTCGGGGGCGACGATTCGGGCCAGACGCGCGAGGCAAGCTTCCGCTCTCGGGAGCTCATCGGGCGCGAGTCGCTTTTGCGGGCCGTAAACCCGGGTCGCGCCGTTCGCCCCGAGCAGCGGGTTCTCTACGTCGACCGCGACGGTGATTCGCTCGAAGGGGAGGAATGACTCGGGAGCGGAGACACGAGCCAAGCCCTCGAGCTCGGTCCAGGAACGGAGCTCGCGATCGCGCTCGTCGAAGAACCTCCAGCCGAGCGATCGCGCCAGACCGAAGCCGCCGTCGTTGGTGGCGCTGCCTCCGAGACCGACGTAGACGTGCGCGACGCCCGCGCGCTGTGCTTCCGCAAGCACCTCGCCGAGGCCGAAGCTGTCGAGCTCGAAGGGGTGATACGCCGCGCGCGGCAGCAGCGTGAGCCCGTTCACCTGAGCCGCTTCGATGACCGCGACGCGCTCACTCGGCTGGTGCCACCACTCGGCGTTGCGTGGTCGCCCCGCGGCGTCGACGGTCGCGCACGTTCTCTGCTCGGCACCGAGCAGGGCTCCGACGACGTCACCGAAGCCGTCGCCACCATCGGACATCGGGAGGGTCTCGAAGACGTCGCCGGCGCGCTCACTCTGCCAACCCTCGACGATCGCAGCGACGGCCTCCCGAGCCGTCAGCGTGCCCTTGAATTTATCGGGGACGACCAGCACGCGGAGCGACATCGCTCGGCTCAGCATTGCAGAACTTGCACCAGGAAGACCCGTCCGGCCTGGCTGATTTCCAATCGCTTAGAAAATCAAAAGCTCGCAGATCGGCCCTCAAAAATGAGGAGTCAGCCGCGGGCTGGGGGAATTACCCGAACGAGTGTGATCACGAACGCTTCATCAGGGAATTAGGGGGGTTGCTTCCAACACGCAGCGCCCCAGCTCGTCGGTGAGAGTTCGTGCGGATGTCGTCGCAGCGAGTGAAATTCAGCTCTGCAACGGATGCCCGTTTTAGCTGCCACTGCTTGACAGCAGACGACCATCCGTTGATCGCCGGCCGCTCGGTGGTCGCCCGCACGGAGCCGTGATGTTAAGTTCCCGAAGCTCGGTCGCTCTCGTCATCCACGAAGCGACAGCGTTCCTCGCGCCGTTCCCAACGGCTCGCACGGAGGCTCGTTCATGATCAGATCCAGGAGTCACCTCGGTTCGACGCGGCTTCGCGCGCTCGCGGTCGTCCCGACGCTCGCAGCCACCTTCGCGTGCACGGGGACGGTATCCTCCCCCGACGAAGCCGACGGTTCTGCCCGGCCTTCCACTGGCTCACCTGGCTCACCCACGAACCCTCCGGGCTCGCCCACGGCGCCCGGCACTTCGGGCTCGCCGACTCCGGGCGGGACTGCGCCACCGCCGGCCATGCCGGTGGCCGGGCAGGCGCTGCCCGTCGACCTGCGCGGCACCCCCATCTACACGCGCTTCAATCGCCTGACCAACGAACAGTACGAGAACAGCGCGCGCGACATCCTGAAGCTCGACGGGCCGACGGGCGTGACCGACGGCTTCCTCCACGCGGTGACCGGCGTCACGGACTTCGCCAACAACGAGCTGGTCGTGCTCGTGAACGACACGGTCTGGCGCGACTTCCAGACCGCCGCCGAGGCCCTGGCCGCCAAGGTGACCGCGACCGACGCGGCGCTGCAAGCCGTGGTGAGGACGACCGACGTCGAGACCTTCATCGAGACCTTCGGACGCCGCGCGTTCCGTCGCGACCTCACGACCGAGGAGGTCGCGGACTACACCGCGATGCACGCCACGGGCACGGCCTTCTCGGGGACGCAGAGCGCGTTCACCAAGGGCGCCGCGCTCGTGATCTCGGCCATGCTCCAGTCGCCGCACTTCGTGTACCGCACGGAGATGGCCGACGACGGCAAGCCGCTCAGCGGCTACGAGATCGCAGCGAAGCTCTCGTTCTGGCTACTGGACACGACGCCGAGCGACGAGCTGCTCGACGCCGCGAAGAACGGCAGCTTGGACTCGTCTGAAAACGTGGCCATGCAGGCCGCCGAGATGCTCGAGGATCCGGCCGCCCGGGCCGTGATGCGAAAGTTCCACAACGAGCTCTACAAGTTCGACCTGTACGACAACATCAACAAGGACATGGTCGCCGGTTACACCGAGGCCCTGAACCCCGAGCTCAAGGAGGCGACCTACCTGTTTTTCGATCGCCTGTTCACGCAGGGCCTGGGCGTGAAAGACATGCTGACCTCGAACGTAGCGTTCGCCGGTCCGGCGATGGCCAAGCTGTACGGCGTGACGGTCACGGGCTCCGGCATCCAGCAGATCACGATGCCGGATCGCATCGGCTACTACTCGCAGGTGCCGTTCCTGGCGCTGTGGGGGATCAACAACGACCCGGACTCGATCCACCGCGGCACCAAGATCAACATCGACACCTTGTGTGCGGTCCCGGGCATGCCGGCCGCCGAGCTTCCGCCGGTGCCCGCGCTGATGCCGAACCAGACCAACCGCGAGCGTTACACCAACCTGACCGCGGGCTGCGGCGGCGCTTGTCACGGAGTGATCATCAACCCGATCGGCTTCGCCTTCGAGAGCTACGACGGCCTCGGGCGCACGCGCGCGACGGACAACGGCAAGCCCGTGGACACGACCGGTAGCTATCCCTTCGCCGAAGGCACGAAGAGCTTCGACGGTGGCAACGAGCTGATGCAGATCATCGCCAGCGGCAAACAGGCACACCAGTGCTACGCGAAGAAGGTCGCGGGTTACGCGCTCCAGCGCGACCTGGTCGAGGCCGACCGCCCGATGGTGGAAGCGCTCGGCAAGGTCAGCCTCGAAAACAGCGCGTCGATCAAGGACGTGATGGTGGCGCTCGTCAAAGAGAACGCCTTTCGGACGCACGTGGGAGGTGCCCAGTGATCGGCTCGATTTTCAACCGGCGGAAGAAGACGGTGAACCGCCGCGCGTTCCTGTATGGCGCGGGCGGCGTCGCGATCGGCCTGCCGTTCCTCGAAGGCCTGCCGGAGCGTTCGGCCTGGGCGCAAAATGCCCAGCCGATCTTCACCTTCTTCATGTGTGCGGCGTGCGGCGTCGAGCCGAAGCGCTTCTGGCCGTCGGGCTCGGGCGCGCTGAAAGGGCTGCTCGCGGGCGGCAAGGCCGTGGACGCGCTCGAGCCCTTTGCCGAGAACCTGTTGATCGTGAAGGGCGTGAACTTCCCGCTGACCGGGCCGACCGGCTGCGGTCACGCGCAGGGCCTCGCGCAGGCGCTGACGGGCAAGAGCCCGACGGGCAACGGCGGGCAAGCCACCGCTACGGGTCCCTCGATCGACACGCTGATCTCCGAGGCGGCGAACAAGGACGGCACGAGCCCGATGACGCTCTACGCCGGCAACCTCAGGAACGGCTACATCGCCGATCGCCTGTCGTTCGACAACAGCGGCCGGGTTCGGGCGTCCGTCGATAACCCCTACAAGCTGTACACGGCGCTCACGAGCGTGGCCCAGACGGGAGGCGGCAGCACCACGCCGCCTGCGCCTACCGAGCCGGGGACCCCGACCGCGCCGACGATGCAGGACCAGCTGCTCAGCAAGCGCAAGAGCGTGAACGATCTGGTGCGCAAGCAGCTCAAGTCGCTGATGTCGAGCTCCAAGCTGAGCGCCGACGACAAGCGGCGGCTGGAGGAGCACTTCACCGCCATTCGCGACGCCGAAGGCGCGATCATGGGCATGGGCATGAACCCGACGCCCGGCGCACCCGCGCAGGTAGCCGGCTGCGCGATGGGCAGCATCGACGAGACCGAGATGAAGGGTCTGTCGAGCTGGAAGTACAACGCCAAGAACGTCGAGAAGGGCGGGATCGAGAACATCGTCGAGCTGCACATGCAGCTCGTGGCCCTCGCCTTCGCCTGCGATCACAACCGCACCGGGACTCTGCAGTGGGGCGACGGAACCGACCACACGATCTACGAGACCCCGGCGAACGCGCAGCTCGGCAATTGGAACCTGCATTTCATCAGCCACCGCACCCAGTCGGACTCCGGAGTCGCTTCGAACGGCACCGCAGAGACGGCACACGCAGAAATCGACGCGATCCGCATGAAGACGCTGGCCCGCGGGCTCCAGCACTTCAAGGATCGAGGCCTCGCCGACAAGTCCGTGATCGTCTGGACCAACCACGTCGCCGAGGGCTTCCACACCATGCGCAACGTCCCCTTCATCTTGTGGGGCGATGGCGGCGGCAAGCTCAAGCAGAACGAGCTCGTGGACGCAGCTGGCGCCGGCAACGGCGCGCTCTTGAACACGATCTACGCCGCCGTGACCGGAGCGCCGTCGGGGAGCTTCGGCGGGGGGAAAGAGCTCGCGGCGATCAAGAAGGCTTGAGGGCCCGAGAGCCCGAGAGCTTGAGGGCCCGAGGGCCCGATGAGCTTGAGAGCCCGGGAGCCCGGGAGCTTGAGGGCCCGAGGGCCCGGGAGCTTGAGAGCCCGGGAGCCCGGGAGCTTGAGGGCCCGAGAGCCCGAGAGCCCGAGAGCCCGGGAGCCCGGGAGCCCGAGAGCCCGGGAGCTTGAGGGCCCGGGAGCTTGAGGGCCCGGGAGCCTATGAGTTCGTGCGCTGATGAGCCCTCGGCGGGAAGGCATCGTTACGGGCTTCTGCTTGCTGCTGTCTGATCGTGCCAGCGTGCTCGACCTCGTCCAGGCCGCAGCGGCTTCGCCGTGCCCGCTGCGCGGGCAGCCTGGACGAGGTCTGCGCGCGCTGACCCGGGGGCGCCGCGCTTGCAGAGGGCAAGCGAGAAAGGTTTGTCATGGCACTTCAGATGGCTCGCTTGAGTTTGGAGATGGTCGAGGCGTTGAGCGGCGCGGCCGCGCTTTGCAACGCGGCCGCGCAGGTCGCGTTGCGACGGTACCAAGACGCGAAGCACCGCCCAGTGCTCCCCCACAAAAAAACTTGGCGACTCTTGGCGCCCCTTTGCGCCTTGGCGACAAAATCTTACAAAGCCTCGAAGAAGCTCGAGTGGTATTCGCCGTCCTCGACGCTGACCGCGAATTGCGTGCGCTGAAGCGCGCCCTCGACGTCGAGCATCACGGCGAGCTCTTCCGTCCTGGTCTTGCCGAGGCTCGCTTCGTACGCGCCGGGGTGCGGGCCGTGGGGGATGCCCGCGGGGTGGTGGGAGAGCGAGCCGGGCTCGATGCCGCGGCGCGAGGTGAAATCGCCGGAGGCATAGAAGATGAGCTCGTCGAGGTCGACGGAGCTGTGCGGATAGGGACAGGGCACGGCGTCGGGGGCGAAGTCGAGGGGGCGCGGGACGAAGCTCGAGACGAGCAGACCCGGCGCGCTGAAGGTGGTGTGGACGGTGGGCGGGAGGTGCACGGCGCCGACGCGGGGTTGGTAGTCGCGGATCGCGAAAGCAAACGGATAGACCGCGCCGTCCCAGCCGACTACGTCGAAGGGAGAATGCGTGAGCGCGGATTCGCTGAAGGCGTCGCCGCGCTTGACGACCAGGTTGCGGATCCGTTCGTCGAACGGGGACGCGAGGACCGGCGCGCGGAAATCGCGGTGCGAGTAGGGCGCGTCCATCCGCAGCTGGCCCAGGGGGTTGCGAAAGGCGGGCGGGATGCCGAGCGGCGTCTTGGACTCGACGACGAGCCAGTGTTGCGGAACGGAACCGAGCTCGAAGCGGTGGAGGATCCCCTTCGGGACGAACAGGTAGTCGTGCTGCGCGAAGGGCAGATCGCCGAGGACGCTGCGCAGCACGCCGCCGCCCTCGAGCACGAAGTACAGGTCGTCGGCGTCGCCGTTGACGAAGTAGCTGGTGTCGGACTGGTCGGGGCGGGCGACAGAGACGGTGAGCTGCGACGTGAAGAGCAGCGGCAGGCGAGAAAGCGACGCAAAACCCGCGGCAGAGAGGCCCGCGGAGCGATAGTGGCGGCGCGCGAGGCCGGGCGCGGGTGCGGGCTCTGGCGCGGGAAAACCGCGGGTCGGCGTGCCGGCTCCGGCCTGGTGCGGGCGGCGCTCGTGATAGGCGATGGTGTACGGGCCGTCGAAACCCTGACGGGTGATGCAGTGCTCGTGGCGCAGCCGGCCGCCCGTGCCCTGGAACGCCACGTGGTGCTTGCGGGGCAGGTCGCCCTGGCGCTGGCGCTCAATCACTTGGAACCCTCGTCGGTTTGCTCGCGTTCGATGCTCTCGAACAGCGCGCGGAAGTTGCCTTCGCCGAAGCCCGCGTCGCCCTTGCGCTGGATGATCTCGTAGAAGAACGGGCCGGCCTCGGGGGAGGAGTAGAGGCCCGCCGAATCCTTGAGGAAGATCTGGAGCAGGTACGAGCCCTGGCCGTGCCCGTCGATCAGGATGCCGAGCTCCCGGAGCTCGTCGATCGATTCTTCGATGCTGCCGACGCCGAGCTCGACGAGGCGGTCGGGCAGGGCGCGGTAATAGGCGGCGGGCGTGGGCATGAACTCGACGCCGTGGGCGCGCAGGCCGCGCACCGTCGCGAGGATGTCGCGGACCTCGAGCGCGACGTGCTGGACGCCGTCGCCGCGGTGTTCTTCGTTGAAGACGTTGATCTGGGAGCGCTTGAAATTGGGGCGATACGGCTCGTTGTTCGCGAATTTGATGCGGCTCTCGGGGTCCCACATCACGACCGAGCGCAAGCCGGAGCCGTCGCGCAGCTCGGCCTTCACGTCGCGGGTGTGAAACGACACGTCCCAGAAGCGCTGGAAGCCGAGCACGTGCTCGAGCCACAACAGCGCGGGCATCATGGTCTGAAAGTTCGAGGTGACGTGGTCGATGCGCGCGAAGCCGAAGCGGTTGTGCTCGGGCGCGGGGCGCTCGCGCATGCCGGGGTAGAGCGGCGGAGCGCCACGGCGCTCGATGAAGCGGAAGGTGGTGTCGCCGAAGGGCGTGGTGATCGAGAAGGTGCCGATGCTGCCGGCTCCCTCTTCGAGCCACTCGACGTCGCTGATCGGGGTGCCGCCGCGGGACTCGAGAGTGCGAAAGCAGTGTTCGACGTCGGCGACGCGGAAGGCCAGGGTGCCGATGCCGTCGGGGTGCTTCTTCAGGTAGCGGGCGGCGCGGCCGCCGTCACCCTGGGGGGTGGCGCAGACCACGCCACCGTCGCCGGCGCGCACGGCCCGCGCGCGCGGGCGATCGCCCGGGTGCGTGTCGGGGCCGCGTTCGCCGATCAGCGCAAAGTCGAGCCGGTCGACGTAGAAGCGCCGGCTGCGCTCGAGGTCGCGCACGTAGTAGTGGATCCCGTCGATACCGAGGAGGCCGAGGCTGGGCGGAGACTCGGAGGGCATGGAAATGACCTCGTGTGGCGCTCCTCCAACCTTGCCAGAGTTCTGCAACTCCGGCAGGGCCCAGGGTTTTTCGCGAGGGGCTGTGCGGCGGCGGCAGTTGGTGTAGGGGGAGGTACCACCGCAGCGTTACCCGCTTTTCCCCGGAGATGTCATGGCTCGGCTCGAACACTTCAAAGTTTTTGACCCGGCGTGGCGAAACCGGGCGCTGTCGAGAATGCTCGGCGTGTTCCGACGTTCCGGCGAGAGCGCACCCGAGTCGACGACGGTGACGAAGGCGCCCGAGCCGGCCGGCGCCGTGGCCCCGACCCAGGCGCCTCCCGCCGGCAGCCCGACGATGGCACCGCGCTCGACGCTGCTCGCGGGCACGGGTGCGGGCGAGACGGAGCTGCGTCGCGGCGAGCTGCGTTCGCGTTTCGACGCGTTGTTCGATCGCATGCTCGCGCTCGAGGACACGCTGGACTCGCTCGGCAAGCGCTTCGCGCTGCGCGGCGTGCACGAGCGCCGCTCCGAGCAGCGGCTGCTGGAGCGCTTCGAGGTACTGAGCGAGTCCTTCGAGCGGCGCGCGCTGGAGCTCGAGGGCCTGACGACGTTGCTCGGCCGCGTGGAGCAGCGGCTCGAGAGGATCGAGCGCAAGCTGCGCCACGACGACAGCGCGCGCGACGTGACGCCGACGGAGCCGGACGAGCTCAGCGAGCGCCTGGAGGCGTTCGCGCCGGAGCCGCGCCGGCCGTCTCACGCGGCTCCCGACGACGCGGCCGAGTTCTGGGATACATCGCCCTTCTCCGCGTCGTCGATGCGCGGCAACCTGAACGAGGTGTCGTTGCCGACGGTGCTGGGCATGCTCGAGCTCGAGCGACGCACCGGCGTCCTCAAGGTGTGCGCTGACGACGGCGCGATCGTGAGCGCGACGCTGCGCGAAGGCTCGATCGTGGGAGCGCGCCTGCGGGATCTGGACTCCGAGCCGATCGAGGCGATCCGCGAGGCGATCCGCTTCAAGCGCGGGCATTTCTGGTTCCGCCAGATCGGCGTGGAGCTCGCCTCCGGGCCGCCCAAGAGCGTGGGCTCGGTGTTGCTCGAGGCCACGCGACAGAACGACGAAGCGCTGCGCTCCGCTTAGCTCAGAGCGGCTCGGCGTCTACCTGGTTTTCGGGGCGCGCCTTCTGGAACGCGGGCAGCTCGTAACAGCGTTGCTCGATGCGCAAGAGCGTCGGGAACTCTTCGAGCGGCATGCTGAAGCGCCGAGCGTTGAACAGCTGTGGCACCAGGTAAATGTCGGCGAAGCTCGGAGCATCGCCGACCGAGAACGCGCCGCCGCTGCGTGCCACCTGCTGCTCGAACGCCGTGAGCCCGCGCTTGATGAAGTGGCGCGCCCAGTCGTCCGCGACGATGCCGCCCCGTTCTAGCTCGCTCATCACGACGCGGTTCTGGAGCGGCTGGATGCCGGAGTTGACGATCTGCACCAGCGTGCGAACGCGCGCGCGGAGCAGCGGCTCGCGCGGCAAGAGCGCAGGGCTCGGGTGTGCCTCTTCCAGGTACTCGAGGATCGCCACCGATTGGGTGAGGAGCTGGCCGTCGTCGAGCTCGAGCACGGGCACCTCGGCCATCGGATTCTTGGCTACGAACTCCGACGAGAACTGCTGCCCCCCGCCCTTCACGAGGTGCACGGGGACGTGCTCCACCTCGAGGCCCTTGAACGCCAGCGCCGTGCGCACCCGCCAGGCCGAAGAGCTCCGCCAGTACCCGTACAGCTTCATG
The DNA here is from genome assembly GCA_025937835.1 of Polyangiaceae bacterium. Taxonomy (GTDB): domain Bacteria; phylum Myxococcota_A; class Polyangia; order Polyangiales; family Polyangiaceae; genus PMG-095. The sequence continues at coordinate 14,866 of JAICQO010000032.1, read as the reverse complement.
GCCAAACTCATAGGTCCAGGCCTTTTGCCCCGCAAGTGCCCGGGCTCACGGTCGCGGAGCGACGCGCGCGTCGAGCGTGCCGAACACGTTCCAGCCGCCCGCGTCGAGCATCTCGATCTCGACACGATCGCCGGGTTTCAGAAACGGGGTTCGAGGCGAGCCGAGCTCGATCTGCTCGCGCGCGCGTCGTTCGACGAGGCAAGAGACGCCGCGCGCTGGATCGTCGTTCGAGACGGTGCCGCTCCCGAGCAGCGTGCCCGCGACGAACGAGCGTGTCCGGGCGATGTGCTCGATCAGCTCGAAGAAGGAAAAGTGCATCTCGCCGGCGTCGGCTTGGCCGACGTTCACGCCGTTGAGACGAACCGATAGCGGCAAGTGCACGCGCCCGCCGCGGTAAGCGGCGCCGAGCTCGTCGGGGGTCACGGCGAAAGGAGACAGCGACGTGGCTGGCTTCGAGCAGAAGAAGCCGAACCCCTTCGAAAGCTCGGCGGGCACCAAACCGCGCAGGCTCCAATCGTTGACGAGCACGAGCAGCCGCACCGTGGGCGCAGCGTCCTGGGCTTTCGTTCCCTCGGGCACGTCGCCGAGGATCACCGCGATTTCTCCCTCGAAATCGAGGCCCCACGACGCGTCCGCGAGCGGGAAATCCTCGCTCGGGCCGAGCAGATGACCCGAGCCGCCCTGATACACGAGCGGATCGGTGTCGAGCCCCGCTGGCGGCTCCGCGCCGCGCGCTCGGCGCACGAGCCGCACGTGGCTGAGGAAGGCCGAGCCGTCGACCCACTCGTAGGCACGAGGTAACGGCGACAGCAAATCCGCAACGCCGAGGGGTTCGGCCAAGACTCGACCGGAGTCGAGCTCGGCGGACAGCGCGCGCAGCGCGGGCTCTGCCGAGGTCCAGTCGTCGAGGGCGCTCTGGAGCGTGGGCGCAACCGAGCGAGCCGAAGCACACGCGCTGCCTGAGCGCGCCACGACCACGAGCTCGCCGTCGCGCGTTCCGTTACGCCGCGTGGCGAGGCGCATGGCGAGGCTCAGCCGCGGAGCGCGAGCGACGCTTCGAGCAGCTCGAGGAAGGTCTGCGGGCGGAACGAGGGCGCGGGCGCGCGAAACTCGGGAGCGCCGCCGCTCGGCATGGCGGGGCTGAACACCTCGGGCGCCGCGAACCCGCTGGCCTCGGCGGCGCTCGGCGGGACGTACGGCGCGACCTGCACCTCGTTCGGAAGCGCCGGCGGGAACGAGGCCTCCCCCGGCATGGATGGCGTGACATCGACCGAGTCGCCGGGCGTGCCGGTCGGAGAGAACCTTCGCGCGTGCGCCTCGAGCTCGTCGCGCGCTTCCGGCGGCGGCATCAGGGCTTCGTCGTAGATGCCGGCGCTCGGCGGCGCATCGAGCATCGCCTCGAGCTCTTCGCTGGGCGGGATCGAGGCGGAGCTGCTGACGGCTTCGGCCAGCTCGATCGACGGACCCTCGGGCTCGCCGAGCTCGACGCTCTCGCCGATCTGCTCCGGCGACGGCCCTTCGCCGGGCGCGGCGCGGGAGATCGGACCCGCGCTTTCGTCGAGCAGCTCGTCCAGGTTGGGGACGCTGGCAGCGAACATGCCCTGCGCAGGCGGCGCCTCTTGCGGACCCGACTCCGGGGGCGGCGTCATCAACGGCGCCTCCGAGCCCGGCGACTCGGACAGCGTCGCTTCCAGGCCCGACGCGATCCGCGGGCGCTGCGAGGAGATCGGCGGCTCTTCTTCGACGATCACCTCCGTCGAAGTGGCCGTTCCGGCCCAGGCGTCCGGGGGCGGCAGAGATTCCAGCAGATCCGACGACAGGTCTTCGACGTCGGCTTCGCCGGCGGGCGCAGGCGGCACGCTTTCGACGAAATCGACGGTCGTCACCTCGGTCGTCATCGAGAACGGAGTCGGGCTCGGCGCTTCGATGATCGGCGGGGGCTCGGGAACCGGCGGGGGTTCGGGAACGGGCGCGGGCGAAGCCATCGGGGCGGAAGCAACGCGCACCAGCGGCATCGGCATCGCTTCTTCCGGCTCGGGCGCCGGCGCGGGCGCGCGCTGCGAGCGGCGGAGCAACGTGTCGGAGACGGGCGCGGGCGGCGCAGACGCTCTGCGTCGCGGGCGGGGCGCCGCTGCGTTTCTCTTCACGCGCTCGAGCAGGCTCTGCAATTGTTGGATGCGATCGCTCACGAAGCGCCTCCCCCTTGAAGCCGGGCCAGCGCCTCGGACCAGGTCGCCCCGGAGCTCATCCAGACCTGGACGAGCTCGACGGTGCCGCGACCGGTGACGAGGAAGCGCACGACGGCGTCGTCGCGCATCAGCCGCACCACGCCGGCGTCGCGTCCGAACGCGCGCTGCAGCACTCCTTCGAGCAAGAAGCCGAGCATCCCGTCGCCTCCTGCGCCGAACGGCGAGCCGCGCAGCGTGAGCACGAGCGCCTGACCCCAGCGCTCGAAGCCGAGCAAACCGAACCCGAGCAGAGACAGCTCACCCGCCAGCTGCTCGAGCACCAGCTCCAGCGTCGCGCTCGAGGCGTCCCCGAGGCGCTCTCCCAGGCGACGGCCGACTTCGGTGCCGACGCGCCGGGCAAAATCCTTGGCGACCTCCGGATCGGCGGATTGACTGAGCGCCAGCAGCGCGTCGGCCGGGATCAACACCTGGCCGGGCACCCCCTGGAGCTCGATCGCTCCTCGACGGAGGTCGAACGCGACGCTGGACAGCGGATCGAATCGCCCGGAAGCCATAGCGGAGACGAAGTATACGGCGGGGTGCACGAACCCTGTCAAAACTTGTGCAGACGCCCGCTCTCGTTTGCCATGATCCCGCCCGTGCTCAGAAAGGCGCTGCTGCTCGGATTGGTCGCCTCCCGAGCGTCGGCGGAGAGCGTGCCCGCTCCCGAGCCGGAGCTACCGACGGGCAGCGCGGTCGTCGTCGGAGAGCGCCCCGCGGCAGCCCGGAGCGCTTTTTGTTCACCAAAACGCCCCGTCTGCGCTCACGGCAACGACGGCGCGGCTGCCCTGCGCGCGCTGGCCGCTCTGGAAGATGCCTACGAAAAGTTGGTGTTCGGCCTGGGCCTCCCGCCACCGCGCACTGACGAGGGGCGAGGCGGAACCGACGCGCTCGACGCCTACGTCACCGCACCCGGTACGCCCTTCACGGCCGACACGGACGCCCCGGCCCGCGGCCTGTTTTCGAGCGCCTCCGCTTTCTGCCGACTCCCGCTCGACGAGCCACCACTGCTCCTGCGTTCCGCGGTGCTGTGCCTCGGCGAGGCGATCGCCGTCGGGTTGGACGCTTCCGAGGCCCCGTTCACCCGCCGCGCCTTCGCGACCTCCCTGTGGTGGCTCGTCGGCGCTCCGACCGTGCTCGATCTGGAGGCGATCGACGCCGTGCAGCGCGCTCCCGAGCTCGCCATCGGAGCCGGCGACGTCGACACGAGGAGCGAGGGTGCCGCTCTATTCTTTTCGTACCTCGAGCAGGCGCTCGGCGCGGGTGAGCCGGGGGAGCTTTCGACTTCGCTGGTTTCCGCAGCGGCGAGCCCCTACCCCAGGGGGGCGAGCTACGACAACGAGCCCGACACGTTCGACGTGCTCCGGCACACCGTGGACGGCCGCTTCGGCTTCGCGCGTTTGATGAGCGACTTCGCGGTCTCGCGCGCATTCCTCGGCGACCGCGAGGACGGCCAGCATCTGCCGTTGCTCGCCTGGGCGGGCTCGTTCGGTCGCGCCCGCTTCGACTGGGTGATCCCGTTCTCGAGTCTGCCGCGGCGCGTTTCGATCCGGCCAGCGATCGACTCGACGGGCTCGGTGCTGGTCTGGCTCGACCTCGATCGGGTCCCCGAGCGCGCCGCGCTCGGCTTTCAGGCGGAGTGGGAGGCGCCAGTGAGCTTCCACTGGCAGCTCGTGCGCGTGGGTGAGCACGGCGAGGAGCTCGGACGTATCCCGGTCGTGTTCGAAGATCGCTCGACCTTGGTGGAGGCGACCGTCGGGCACCTCGCGGGGACGCGCGCCGTGCTGGCCGTGGGCACGAACCTCGAAACCGTCGCGCTCGACCACCCCTTCGATCCCGACGTGCGACCGTTCGAGCCGCACGGACTCACGGTGTACTTCGCCGCTCTGTAACGACGCGGACGGCCTTTGTCGCCAAGGCGCCAGAAGAGCGCCAAGTGTCGCCAAGTTTTTTTGGGGTTGGGTGCGCGCTTCGGCTCACAGCAACGTCATTCGGCGTCCCAGCGCGATCCGCAAACACGACGTCGAAGCGTGGGATCAGAGGCGCATGGCGCGCACGGGGTTCACGCGGGCGGCCTGGATGGCGGGGTAGAGGCCGCCCAAAACGCCCACCAGGGCGCCCGCACCGAGCGCCGTGAGCAGGAGCGAGACGCTCGGCGAGAAGCGGAAGCTGAGCTCTTGTCCCGTCGCGTCGTTGATGGTCTTGAAGTCGACGAGCGTGGTGAGCAGTGCCAGGCCGCAGCCCAGCGCGCCGCCGAGCAGTGACAGCGCGGCGGCTTCGAGCACGAACGAAATGAGGACCTGCGCTGGGCCGAAGCCGAGCGCGCGCAACACGCCGATCTCGCGGACGCGCTGGCTAACAGCGCCGTGCATGGTGATCAGCGCTCCGAGCAGCGCTCCGATAGCGAAGATGCCGGTCACGAGGCCCCCGAGCGTCGACATCACGCTGCTCAGGTTCTCGGACACCTTGAGGTAGTAGTCGCGCTCGCGTTCGACGCTCAGGCCCTGGCGTTTGTCGCCCTCCAGCGCCGCTTTGAAGCCGTCGAAGGCGCGCGGCGACTCGAGCTCCGCCGTGACGCTCGAGAGATAGCCCTGGAAGTTGAACGAGCCGCGAACGGTATCGATGTCCGCCCACACCTCGGAGTCGTAGCTCGAATTCCCGGCCTCGAAGACGCCCACGATCGTGAGCTTTCGGTCCTTCCGCAGCGCGATCGTGCCGCCGAGCGTCGCGCCCTCGAAATGACCGACGATGTTGCGGCCGACGATCGCCTCGTCCGTGCCGGGGTTGGCGCGGCGCCCCTCGACGATTTTCACGAAGGGCCGGAATGCGAAGACGTTCGGCATCACGCCGCGCACCTGCAGGCTCGCGCTGCGGGTCGCGGTGCGCGAGGTGGGCAGATAGACGTGCCCGACGACCTCCGCGGTCATGATGGGCTCGTGGTTCTCGTTCTTGCGCACTCCGGGCGCGGCCGCGACCCAGGTGTACGCCGATTGACGGATCCGCGACCAGCCCTCGGAGTAGCCGTCCTGTTGCAGGACGATCGCGCGGTCGGCGCTGCCGGAGCGCAGCAGCGTCTCTCTCAGCCCGGCCACGAGCATCGCCGAGGAAGCGAGCACGAACACCACGAGGGCGATGCCGAGCGCCGTCGCCAGCGTGGTGGCGCGCCGGGACCAGAGGCTCTGCCAACCGTAGCGCAACGGGATCGTCATCTCTCAACCGACGTGCCGCAGCGCCTCGATCACGCCCAGCTTCGAGGCTTGATAAGCCGGGATTGCCGCCGCCAACAGGCCGAGCAACACGCATAACACCGGTGCGCTGGCGGCAGCCGCGACCGGCACGTGGAGAGGCCAAAATTCCATGGTGTTTTCGAGGTAACGGCTGACCGCGCGCTCCACCACCGGGTAAGCCGCGCCGAGCCCGACCAGGCCGCCGGCGAGCCCGAGCAGCGCGGCTTCGATCACGACGAAGCCGGCGATGTGTCGAGGCCGGAAGCCGATCGCGCGCAGCATGCCGTACTCCTGGGTGCGCTCGCGAACGCTCATGGCCATCGCGTTCCCGACCAGGAGCACGATCACGCTCAGGATCAACAAGCTGACCACGTCCATCGCCGACAGGACGGCCCCGAAGCGTCCCACGGTCGAGGCGCTGAGCGCTTGATCTTCCTGGCTGTAGGTCTGGTTGTCTTCCTGATCGAAATGGGTGTCGATGGCCTTGGCGATATTGGCGCCTTCGCTCGGCTCGAAGATCTCGGCGGAGACGATGTGGATGAGGTCGCGCTCGCTGACCGGCAGCCGCTCGTTGTAATAGCCGTAGTGCACCCAGACCGCGCGCTTGGCGAAGCCGTGACGCGTCGAGCGGTAGATGCCCGAGACGTGAAACTCCCAATCGCCGGGAAATTCGGTGCCTTTCAGGTGCACGGTGTCGCCGAGCTTCCAGCCGTAGATCTGGGCGAGCTCTTCGCTCACCAACATGCCCTGGCGGTCGGCGACCCAGGCTTGTTTCTGGCCCTCGGGGGCGACGAGCTCGTAGTGCATGGCCGCGAACGGCACCGCATCCACCGCCGTGCCCTCGAACCAGACCCGGTCGTTGGTCGGATGCTTGAGCGCAGCCCAACGGCCGCCCATCGCGTGCTTGACGCCCGGCAGGGCCCGCACCGACTCTGTGTAGTGCTTGGGCATGGCCTGGCCCCAGCCGATCTTGTGGCGCGTGACCACGCGGTTGTTCGGGGTTTGAGCGATGCGCTCGGTCCAGTTGGCAGAGAGAGTCCGCATCAACAAGAACGCGATCAGCGTGACGGCAACGGCCGCGACCGTGAGCGCGCCGCGCAGCGGTGAGCGCCACGCATTCTTGACTGCGATCCGCGCCAAACTCCACACACCGCGTTGAGTAGCACGACCGGTCCGGGCGAGTCACACTCCGCGCGTGACGTTCGCTTGCAACATCGATGGGAAAGGCCGAGTGGTGCGGCTGATCGGCGGGCTCGTCGTGGCAGCGACGGGCTGCCTCGGCTTCCTTTCCTGGGCAGCGCCCGCGGGAGACCGCGTCGCGACGGCCCTCTGCGTCGCGTGCATCGCGGTCGGCGCCTTCATGATTTTCGAGGCGCGGGCGAGTTGGTGCGTGGTGCGCGCGCTCGGCTTCAAGACGCGGGTTTGAGAGCCGAGCAAGTGCGGAGGGCGTTCCCTGTCATGCAGACGCTCCCGCAGTCCAGAAGCCCGACAGAAGCTCGGCCTGCTGCAGCACCGTGTTCGTCGCGGCCTCCTGCTTGTCGGGCGGGTAGCCGTGCTTGCGCAGGATGCGCTTGACGATGACGCGTAGCTTGGCGCGGACCGATTCCTTCACGGTCCAGTCGATGGTGACGTTCTGCTTCACCGTGTCCACCAGCTCGCGCGCGATGCTGCGCAGTGTCTCGTCGCCGAGGACCTTCACGGCCGTGTCACTGACCTCGAGCGCGTCGTAGAAGGCTAGCTCATCGCTCGTGAGCCCGAGCTCCTCGCCGCGCTGTTGCGCAGCGCGCATCTCCTTGGCGAGCTCGATCAGCTCCTCGATCACCTGCGCCGCCTCAATGGCGCGGTTCTGGTAGCGACGCACGGACTTGTCGAGGAGTTCGGCGAAGGAGCGAGCCTGCACCAGGTTATGCTTCGAGCGCGCCTTCACTTCGTCGTTCAGGAGCTTCCTGAGCAGCTCCACCGCGAGGTTCCGGTGCTTCATGCCGCGCACGTCGGCGAGGAACTGGTCCGACAGAATCGAGATGTCGGGATTCTTGAGGCCCGCCGCCGCGAAGATGTCGATGACCTGGTCGCTCGCGATCGCCTTCGAGACGATCTGCCGGATGGCGTGGTCGATGTCGCCCGAGCCCTTCCGATCCCCCACTTGTGTCTTGGTAATGGCCGTGCGCACGGCCTGGAAGAAGCCGACATCGTCCCGGATGCGGATCGCCTCGTCGTGGGGAACGGCGAGGACAAACGCCTTCGAAAGCTCGGTAACGACCTGGAGCAGGCGCTCTTTTCCGCTCTCCTGAGCGAGCACGTGCTCCTGCGCAGCGGGCAGCACGGAGACGCGCGCAGAAGGCGAGCTGCTCGTCCAACCGCTCCAGTCGAAGCCGTGGAAGATGTCGCAGCACACTTCGTAGCGCGCGAGCATCAGCGCCACGGCTTCCTCTTGGTCGAGCGCTGTCTCGCCTTGGCCGCCGCTCTCGGTGTAGGTGTGCAGGGCCTTCTTGAGCTGGTCGGCAAGGCCCAGGTAATCGACGACCAGGCCGCCGGGCTTGTCCCGGAACACGCGATTGACGCGGGCGATCGCCTGCATCAAGCCGTGCCCCTGCATCGGCTTGTCGATGTACATCGTGTGCATGCACGGGGCGTCGAAACCCGTGAGCCACATGTCGCGGACGATGACGAGCTTGAACGGGTCGCTCGGGTTCTTGAAGCGCTTGGCGAGCGCCTCGCGGCGTTGCTTGCTGCGGATGTGCTGTTGCCAGTCGCTCGGGTCGGACGCGGACCCGGTCATCACGATTTTTACCGCACCCTTATCGTCCTCGTCGTGCCAGTCGGGGCGCAGTGCGGTCAGCGCCTTGTAAAGGTCGACGCAGATCCGGCGGCTCATGCAGACCAGCATCGCCTTGCCGTCCATGGCCTCGAGCCGAGCCTCGAAGTGGTCGACGAGGTCCTTCGCGATGAGCTGCACGCGCCGGTCGGTGCCGACCAGAGCCTCGAGCGCCGACCACTTCGTCTTTAGCTTCTCGCGCCCCTCGAGCTCCTCTCCTTCGGTCAGCTCGTCGAAGGCCTCGTCGAGGTGCGGGCGTTCTTCCTCTTTCAGCTGGAGCTTGGCGAGACGGCTCTCGTAGTAGATAGGCACCGTGGCGCCGTCTTCGACCGCGCGCTGAATGTCGTAGATGCTGACATATTCGCCGAAGACCGAGCGCGTGCTCTTGTCCGCCGCGTCGATGGGCGTGCCGGTAAAACCGATGAACGAGGCGCTCGGCAGCGCGTCGCGCAGGTGGCGCGCGAAGCCATCGATGAAGTCGTACTGGCTGCGGTGGGCCTCGTCCGCGACCACGACGATGTTCGAGCGCTCGGAGAGCAGCGGGAAAGTGTCGCCGCGGGTCTCGGGCATGAACTTCTGGATGGTCGTGAAGACCACGCCGCCCGAGGCGACCTTGAGCAGCTCCCGCAAATGGGCGCGATCCTTCGCTTGCTCGGGGCTCTGGCGCAGCAGGTCCTTGCAGCGCGCGAACGTGCCGAAGAGCTGCTCGTCGAGGTCATTGCGATCGGTGAGCACGATCAGCGTCGGGTTCTGCATCTCCGGGTGGAGCACGACGCGGCCCGCGTAGAAGGCCATCGTGAGACTCTTGCCCGACCCCTGCGTGTGCCAGACGACGCCGACACGACGGTCGCCCTGCGGTTGAGACGCCGAGATCGTCGCGTCCAGCGCTCGGGCCACTGCGTGAAACTGGTGGTAGCCCGCCATCTTCTTGATGGCGGTGTCCCCGTCGTCCTCGAACACGATGAAGTAGCGGAGCAGATCGAGGAGCCGCCGCTTATCGAACACACCGCGGATCAGCACCTCGAGCTGGCTCATGGCCTTCGACGCGAGTGCCTCGCCCTCGATGGTGCGCCAAGGCAGGAAACGCTCCTTGTTCGACGACAGCGTACCGATGCGAGCATCGAGCCCGTCGCTGACGACGAGCAACTCATTGAAGACGAAGAGCGACGTCAGCTCCTGCTTGTAGGTCTGGAGCTGCTGGAATGCATTCCAGATTGTCGCGTTCTCGCTCGCGGCGTTCTTCAGCTCGAGGACGGCGATCGGCAAGCCGTTCAGGAACACGACGACGTCGGGGCGGCGGCTGTGGCCGCCCTCGGTGACGGTCAGCTGGTTGACGACTAGCCAGTCGTTGTTCTCGACCACGTCGAAGTCGACGACGCGCACCGGGTCGTAGCCAACGGATCCATCCGCGCGCAGGTACTCCACGCTGACGCCGTTCACGAGGTAGTAGTGCAGCTCGTGGTTCGAATCGACTGGCAGGGGGGACGAGATCCGCGTGAGCTTCCGGAAAGCCTCGTCGAGTCCGTCCCGCGAAACCGCGGGGTTCAACCGCGCGAGCGCATCGCGCAAGCGAGCGTCGAGCACGACGTCGGCGTACGTCCGCCGCTCCTCACCGGGCTCACCGGGTGCGATCGAAGGGCCTCCCGTGATCGTGTACCCGAGCGCCTCGAACCACTCGAGCGTGGCCTCCTCGACGACGGATTCGGTGAAGGTGTTCATGACTTCGTCTTCGAGGTTGCCGCGAGGCGCGCCCTCCCCGCGTCGGTGAGCCGATACTTCTGCAGACGGCTATTGGGTTTGTCCGGGATCGTCATCTCGATGAGTCCCGCTTCGAGAGCGGGCCTGAGGTACTGGACGATGAAGTTCGCCCGCCCGGAGAGGCCGAGCGCCGCCTGCATCGCGTCGCGACGCATCTCGTCGGTCATTGCTGCAAGTAGACGATCGACTTGTCCCGCGACTTGTCCCGCGACTTGCCCCGCGACTTGCGCCCGCGCACGGACCCGATCCGCGTCGGAGCTGGGGTTCACCCACGCCCATTTCACCCACACTCCGTTCCCGTCCGCCTCAACAGTCGGCTCGGGCGTCCCTTGTTCGCGGCACGCCTCCGCGATGCGCTCGTATCCGCGCCCCCACGCCTCGATGAGCCCGGTGCGGAAAAATGTGCTGGCGATGTCGGGGTTCGGCGGTTGCGAGCTGTGCCGCGCCAGGAGCGTTTGCGCCGTCCACGAAGGTGGGAGCGGCCCTGCGTTCCAAATCGACAGACTGTCCGGCTCGACGCGGATCTGGATAGGGTTTCTGGAGCTGTAGTCCTTGTGGATCAGCGCGTTCAGCAGTGCCTCGCGCAGGGCGTCTTCGGGGATCGGGTAAGTCTCGCGACGGGTGACGCCACGATAGCTGATCCACGCGACCATGTATTTGGTCAGCAGCAGCTCGAGGGTCTTGTCCAACTGGGTAAACAAGTCGCCATGCACCTCGTCGTGATAGGCGAGGTCTGCCCCGCCCCGGAACATGCCGAGCTTCACCCAAGCTCCAGTTACCCACCGTTCTGGATCGCCGTGGAAGAGCAGTAGGGCGGCGCGCTTGAGCATTCCGTTTTCGGTCAGGAGCAACTTGTCGATGAGATCCCCGCGATTCGCGGAGAGAAATCCCTGCGGCATGCGCTTGCCAGAACCAGCGTGAGCCTTGAATCGGCGGAAGGCGTCGGCGCTCAGGTCTCTGACTGCGACATTCGGCACTGGAGCGCCGTCCCAGTGGCGACCGAACTTCCGCAGCAGAAAAGTCGAGAGCGCGTTGCCGGTGAGCTGCTGCTTCGTGCTCCCCGAACGGAAGTGGTACTCACCCTTGTAGCTGATGGGCGGCCGCGACGGCGCAACGACGATCTCGACCAGCGTCTTGCCCTTCCTCGTGAGCTCGCGCACCGGCACCACGAGGCCGAGCGTGTCGCGGATCTTGTTCGGAAGGTCGACCAACAGCCGGTCCGCGTTCTCAGCGCCAACCGGTTCGCCATTGTCGTTCATCCCGATGATGAGCGTGCCGCCGTCCGCGTTCGCAAAGCCGCAGAGCCACTTCAGGTATTCGTCGCGCCAAGACTCCTTCCATTCGACGAGGTGCGTCTCGCCGTTCTTGCGCTTGGCGATCATGCGACGGCGCCCTCCCCGTGCCGTTTTTGCAATGACTGCAGCACGACTGCCGGCCTCATCGCCACGTTCACGCCGATCATGGTATGGATCCGTTGGACTGCTCGGCCGACGTGAGCCCGTCTGATGGCGTGACCAACTTTTCCAGCCCCTCGTAGTGCTCCTTGTCGAGCGCTTTCATCAACTCCAGCACGTCGAGCAGCACGGGCTGCGTCTCGGCGAGGAGCGAGAGGTCGTGCTCCGGGTCGGAGATCGCTCCCGCGTGCGAATAGGTATGCAGCAGCCGCAGAATGCGGGTCTTCTTGGCAGTATCGAAGGGCACGCGTTCGAGGCGCCGCCCGAGGTCGCCGCTTACCTCGGGAAAGCGGAACGCGAGGAAGGCTTCGAGCAAGCGGCGTGCCACGTTGGGCAGCCCGTAGTGATGCTCCAACGGGACGACGTCATCGCGATGCGCCTCGCTGTAGACGCGCTTGAACAGGAACTGGTACTCCGACTCGTGTTCCTGGAGCAGAGGGTCGAGGGGCACTAGTTCGCTGGTCCGTGAACCATCAGTGTGCCTGCGAGATCGCAGCAGGAAGAAGCGGCCGGGACGACGTTCGACGTGCGAACTGTTCTGCTTCGGCAGATGGTGGAACCAGTTTTTTACGTTCCGGAAGAAGGGAAAGCTATGCGTGAAGATGAAGAGCTGCCCGCACGCCTTGGTGCGCTCTTTCATGTACCCAAAAGCCGAGAACAGCGCGTTCGCGTCGAGGCTCGACACCGGGTCGTCGATGACGACGATGCCCTTCGCCATATCGAAGGTCTTGTCCTGGAGCGACTTGAGGAAATACAGGAACGCGATTGCCGTGCGCTCGCCTTCGCTCAGGTGCAAGACCGACTGGCCACCGCGCGTGAGGGCGTAGCCGTTGCCCTTCACCTCGAAGCGCAGCTCGTCGCGTCCGAGATAGGCGCGGAGTTCCTCGGTCAGCTCCTCGGCGGGGCGTTGGTGTTCAAGGATGTCGCGCTCCAACGCTTCGATCTGCGCCTGGAGGCCTGCGGGCTTGGCCTTGACGTCCTCCAGCGCGGCACTCGTGGCCGTCACGGCATCGGACAACTGAACAAACTCCGCGTGCGCCTCGGCCACGTACGAGGCTTCCAGTTTTCTGCAGGATTCGTCAACCGACGCCTTGAACTGCGCGGTGGTACGGTTGTGCCTCTCAACGATTCCGTTGAGAGCTTCGACGGAGTCGGCAAGCGAGGGCGCCGTTATCCCGTTTGGAACCGCGGTGGCAGCAGGTGCGAAAGGATTGTCGCGCTTCGCTTCGACGCGCGCGATGAGGGCGTCAAGCGCGGCTTCGGTCTCGGTCTGCGCGATCGACACCTTTTCGCTCGCCGTGGACACCTCTGAAGCGAACGTCTCATAGAAGCGCGAGGCGTCGGGTAGCGACAGCGAGCTCGCGCTCTGCTTGGCTGCCCCTAGCTTCGTGAGGAGAACAGCCAGGTCCTTCTGAAAACTCGCAAAGGCGTCGTTGAAGTGTCCTTCGAGCGCGGCGCGCCGCATGGCCTCGAGCGGCTTCTGGCAGAACCGGCAGGTATGGGAGGCGTCCTCGCCCGAGTGGAGCTCTAGGCCGGTCTGCACCCACGCGGCAAGCTTGGCGTTCGAGGTTAATTCGTCGAGGGTCTGCGCTACAACGGAGCGGGCGGCGAGCGCGTCAACCTCACCCGAAAGGGCGTCGAGGTCGATCGATGGCACAGTAACCTTCTCGATGGCGGGTTTGGGCTGGGCGTCCTTCTGGCTGCGGAGCGATGCTTTCTGCTCGTCGGAGAGGATCGCGCCTGGGACAGCCTGTGCGATCATCGCCTGCGTCGCTTGCCTGAACCGCTTCTTGTCGTAGTTGTTGTAGGTCTGGCTGTTCGCGGTGGTCAGCAGCTCTTTGATGACCTTCGCCTTGCCCTTACAGAAGTCATCGAGCTTTGACTCTGCGTTCTCCTTGGCGGCCTGGGCAGCCATCACCCCGGTATTGGCCAACTCCAGGTCCCTGTGGAGCTGTTCGACCTGTGCCTGCTTCTCGACGCTGTCTTCACCGAGGAAGTAGATCGGCGCCATCTCGCCGCCCGCCGACTTCAGGGTCGCGTCGATGAAGACGCGGTTGAAGACGCGCATCTGAGGAAGCTGTGGCGACGCGAACGCGGTACCTGCAACCTTGATTCTGCCATCGAACTCCAGCTCGACCTCGCCCTCGGTGAGCGCGGCCCTCTTCTCGACGAGCGTGAGGAGCGACGACAGCGTCGTCTTCCCGCAACCGCTCCAGCCGTAGATAACGTTGAACTGGGCGAACGGGTGAAGGGCGCTCGGCCAGACGAGGTCGCGAAACACGCGGTGACGAAGCTTGGTTATTCGAGTGAGCTTCACGCCACCTCCTCGACTGCGCGCTCGGCCGCGTCGACCGACAGCTCGCCGAAGAGAAGACGTGGCAGAAGTCCGTCACGGGTCTTCGCGAGCTGGCGGGCTTCGGAGCATCGGATGACGACCAAATCCTGAAGCGGATCCACGGCTCGAGCGAAGGCACGGAGCACATCATCGGATGGCATCACGACAGGAACCGCGGACAGGATGCCGGTATTCAGGTTGGGCATCGTTGCGCCGATCGCGTGCTGAGAAATCCACGCCCGCGTCTCCGGCCGATCAAGAGCGAAAGACGCGAACATCGGCGACGGCCAGTTGGGCCCTAGACGCACGAGAAGGCATCCGGTTCCGCAGAGCCATCCGGCCTCCCGAGCGCCGATCAGGGCATGGCGCTCGACATCACCACGACGACTATAGACGACATCGCCAGGCTGTAAGCGATGTCGCGCCAATCGTAACGCGTCGTCTTCACGAACACGCGCAATGCTGGACGTCGAGACCCTGCGCCCACCGATGTCCTTCGGCATGACTACCGGTACTCCTTCGGGGACATAGTCGGACGCGTGCAACTGACTCCCGAAAGGACCCGTTTGGACTGCCCCACCACACCGCTCGACTTCGGTGCCCAAGGTTGTGCTCCGCCAACCCTTTGGAATCGGCCCCATCTCCGACTCGGCGAACTCACTTGGGAACAGCTTCGCGGTCTCGGCGTCCATGCCGCTCGGGGCGCGGCCTTCGGCCTTGGCTAGCACGGGATCGAAGTCGACGAACCACGACTTGAACAGCGCTCGCGCCATCGCCTCGAGCGTCGCGTTCATCTTGCGGTTCAGCTCGATCTTGTCGTCGAGCGTGCCGAGAATGCAAGCGATCGCGCGTTGCTCGGCCGGGGGCGCCCCCCGTGCCAATAACTGGTGAGACAGCGGCAGCTGGAATTATCTGTACCGACCGAGGGCGGATGGAGTTCCGAAAGTGCCGAAACCGAAGACCAACCCGGAGACCGAAGTGGTCCCGACCCGACAATACGACCGCCGGCCACGACGCCGGTTCAGCGCCGAGGACAAGGCGCGCATCTT
>JAICQO010000012.1 GCA_025937835.1 Polyangiaceae bacterium | reverse complement strand
GCGCTGTCGATGGCGGCGCCGTTCATCGGCAACGCTTTCGTGCCGCTGCCGCTCGGACACCGCTTCATCCTGCTCACGGTGTTTTACCTGCAGGTCGCGGTGGTCTGGGTGCTGGTCGCGGCGAGCCCGCGCCGGACCACGACGCCGCGCACCTGGAACGAGAAGCTCTCGGCTTGGGGCGGCTCGCTGTTGGTGGCGGTGACGCTCGGCCTCAGCGCTTACATCAACATCGAAGACACCTGGCGCGAGTTCTCGAAGATGCACGCTCGGGCACAGGACGCGCGGAGCGCGTTCGTGCGTTACGCAGAGCGCGTCGGCCAGATCGCAGGACCGGACGCCGTGGTGCTCGGCGACGCGATGCTCACCTGGCCGGTCCCGACCTTCGGCCCGCGCGTGGTGGCGCTGAACCACGAGAATCCACTCGTCGAAGATCGGACGGCGCGCCTCGAGGC
This sequence comes from Polyangiaceae bacterium, assembly GCA_025937835.1. GTDB lineage: Bacteria > Myxococcota_A > Polyangia > Polyangiales > Polyangiaceae > PMG-095. The sequence goes on along the minus strand of JAICQO010000012.1, from coordinate 103,084 downwards.
CGTGGACCTGTTCCTGAATCGGCGCACCTCCGACGCGGAGCGCCTGCGGATCCTCGACCATTTCAAGGTCACGCACGTGCTCGTGAAGGACAAGCAAGAGCGCCAGATCTCCGATTTTCTCGACAAGCACGGCGGCAAGCGCACCAAGTTGCCGGCCGGACATCGCCTGTACGAGCTCGACTAGCGCCACAGGGGGCGGCGCCCCGCAACCGAGGCTGCACTCTCCCGAACAAGTGTTAGAAAGCCTGCCCAATGTCTTCTGACGGCTTTTCGGCGCTCGCGGCCAGCGTGGGTCGCAGCTCGGGCCCCTCCGGGCGCCCCGTAGTGTGCGTACAAGGGCTCGGTTTCGTCGGCTCGGCGATGGCTCTGGCGGTGGCCAGCGCGCGCGACCCGAAGACCGGGCAGCCTCTCTACGACGTGATCGGCGTGGAGCTTTCGACCCCGGACGGCCGCGCCAAGGTCTCTGCGGTGAACGCGGGAGAGCTGCCGGTGCGCTCGTCCGATCCGAAGATGGCCGAGGCGATGGCCCGCGCTCGCAGCACCGGCAACCTGATCGCCGTGACCAGCGACGAAGCGTATCGCCTGGCGAAGGTCGCGATCATCGACGTGCACCTCGACCTCTTGCAGGAGGGCGGCAAACCCAAGGTCAAGTACGACGGCTTGAAGGCGGCCGTTCGCAGCGTCGCCGAGCGCGTGCCCGAAGGCGCGCTCTTGATCGTCGAGACCACGGTGCCGCCCGGAACCTGCGAGAAGGTGCTGGCGCCCGAGATCGACGCGATCATCGCCCAGCGCGGCCTCCCCCCGAAGTCGATCCTGCTCGCGCACTCGTACGAGCGCGTGATGCCGGGCAGCGAATACTTCGACTCGATCGTGAACTTCTGGCGCGTCTACAGCGGACACACCCCGGCCGCGGCCGACGCTTGCGAGAAGTTCCTGTCCGGCGTCGTGAACGCCGAGAAATACCCGCTCACGCGCGTGGGCTCGACCACGGCCTCCGAGATGGGCAAGGTGCTCGAAAACAGCTACCGCGCCATGACCATCGCCTTCATGGAAGAGTGGGGGCGCTTCGCGGAAGAGCTGAACGTCGATTTGATGGAAGTCGTGAGCGCGATCCGCAAGCGCCCGACCCACTCGAACATCCGCCAGCCGGGCTTCGGCGTCGGCGGTTATTGCCTGACCAAGGATCCGCTGTTCGCAACCGTCGCCGCGCGCGACTTGTTCGGGCTACCCGAGAGCGTGAACTTCCCGTTCTGCAAGGAAGCGGTGGCGGCGAACAACGCCATGCCGATCCGCTGCCTGAACCGGCTGGAAGGGCTGCTCGGCAGCCTGAAGGGCAAGCGGCTGGTGTTGCTGGGCGTGAGCTACCGGCAGGACGTGGCCGACACCCGCTACTCCCCTTCGGAGGATTTCGTGCGCGAAGCCGAAAAGCGCGGCGCAACGGTGGTGTGTCACGACCCGCTGGTCGTTCACTGGACCGAGCTCGATCGCAAGCTCGAGCCCGAGCTGCCCGATCCGTCGGGCGCGGACGCGGTGGTGTTCGCGGTGCCGCACCGCGAGTACCAGACGCTCAACGTCGCGAGCTGGCTCGGCAAGAGCCGGCCGGTGATCTTCGACGGAAACGCCGTGCTCTCGAAGCCGCAGCGTTCGGCGCTCACCCAGGCGGGCGCCCGCGTCTTCAGCATCGGTCGCGGCGAGGAGGCAGCATCGTGAAAACACTGATCACCGGCGGCGCCGGATTCATCGGCGGGCACCTGGCCAAGCGCCTGGTCGCGGCGGGACACACGCTGCACCTGGTCGACAACTTCGCGCGCGGCGTGGCGGACGCGGAGCTCGAGGCCCTGCAAAAGCAGCCCAACGTGCGCTTCTTCAAGAAGGACGTGCTCGAGCCGGCCGCGCTCGACGCCTTCGACAACGACTACGACTACGTCTTCCACCTGGCGGCGATCATCGGCGTCTCGAACGTGCTGAAGCGCCCGTACGCGGTGCTCGGCGACAACGTCACGATGCTGCTGTCGCTCCTGTCGTTCGCCAAGCGCCAGACCAAGCTGAAGCGCTTCGTGTTCGCCTCGACCAGCGAAGTGTACGCGGGCCTGCTTGAAAACTTCACGCTGCCGATCCCGACGCCGGAGTCGGTCGCGCTCGGCTTGCCCGATCTCAAGCACCCGCGCACCTCCTACATGCTGTCGAAGATCTACGGGGAGGCCCTGTGCCACCAGTCCGGGCTGCCGTTCACGCTGGTGCGCCCGCATAACTTTTACGGCCCCCGCATGGGCCTCTCCCACGTCGTGCCGGAGCTCCTGAAGCGCGCCTACGCCGCGAAAGACGGCGACTCGCTCGAGGTGTTCTCGGTCGACCACCGCCGCACCTTCTGCTTCATCGACGACGCCGTGGCGATGCTGGAGCTCGCCGCCACTTCCGAAAAAACCCTGAACGAGACGCTGAACCTCGGCACCGAAGCGCCCGAGGTGACGATCGGCGAGCTCGCGCAGAAGATCGTCGACATCGTCGGCCGCAAGCTGACGCTGGTGCCGAAGCCCGCGACGCCCGGCTCCCCAGCGCGCCGCTGCCCGGACATGAAGAAGACCGCGGCGCTCACCGGCTACCGCTCCCAGGTGAGCCTGGAAGACGGCATCCGCCGCACCTTCGACTGGTATCGCGCGAACGTCTTCGACGGAAACGCGACGTCAGCGATCTGAGCCGAGCGCCGCCTGATACGCGTCACGCAGCGACTGCTCGAAGGGAATCAGCTCGAGTGGGCCGACCAGCTCGCTGAGCCGCGCCGCGCTGCCGATGCTGAACGGCACGTCGGCGGGTTTCATGCGCGCGGGATCGGGCTCGACGCGGATCTGGAGGCCGGAGACGCGGATCAGCGTGTCGAGCGCGTCCGAGAGGCGGACACCGCTGCCGCTCGCGACGTTGGTGACGGCGCCGTGGGCGCGCGGGTTCTCGAGCAGTGAGAAGCACAGCCGCGCGGCATCGCGGGGATCGATGAAGTCGCGAACGGCGCCGAGGTTTCCGACGCGGATCGAGCCGGATTGGCCGTGCCTTTCGACGTCGGCGAGCGAGCGCGCGAAGTGGCCGAGCGCGAGGCTGCCGACCAGGTTGAAGACGCGCGCCACGACGACGGCTCTCGACCGAGCTTCGCTCAGCGCGAGCTCGGTTTGTGTCGCCTTGCTGATCCCGTAGTGACCGAGCGGGCGGAGCGGTGCGGTTTCGAGGATCGGGCGCTCCCCGTCGGGGGCGATGCCGATCTCCGCGGCAGAACCGAGCACGAGGATCGGCTTGTTCGGCGGATAGCCAATGCGTCGCGCGGCTTCGAAGAGCGCTGCGGCGAAGCCGACGTTCACGCGGTAGTACGCCGCGATGTCGGCGCTCACCATGCAGCCCGCGAGGTGCAGAATTGCGTCTGGCTGGTGCGCCTCGAGCTCCTCTGCCCACGGCTCGGGGAGCGTGAAATCGACGCCGGGGTGGGTGGTGCGGCCGAGCGGCAAGACCTCGATCCCGCGCGCCTCGAGGAAAGCGCGGAAATACGGGGCGAAGAAGCCGCCCGCGCCGCTGAGGAGCACGCGCTTCATCGCGGCGGAAAGCCCGACGGAGGGAAGCCTGAGCCGATGCTCGGCTGGGCGAAGGTGGGCGGCGCGAACTTCATCGGCTCTTCGAAGTTGATCGCCTGGTCGACGATGTAGTGCGGGCGCGCCTTCACCTCGTCGAAAATAGCGCCGATGTACTCGCCGATGATCCCGAGGAAGATCAGCTGCACGCCGCTGACCACGCTGATCAACACGACCAGCGTCGCCCAGCCCTGCGGCAGCTTCTGACCCGTGAAGAACTGAATGAAGGTGACGAGCGCCAGGAACAAGCCGAACAGCGCGAACGCGAAGCCCGTGATCACCGCCCATTGCAAGGGGCGCTTGCTGAAGCTGACGATGCCCGAGATCGCGAAGCGCAGCAGCCGCGAGACCGTGTACTTGGTCTTGCCCTTGGTGCGCATCTGGTCGGCGTAGCCGAGGCTCGTGCGGTTGAAGCCGACCCAGCTGAATAGACCGCGCAGGAACTGGTTTCGCTCGCGGATCTGCTCGCGGAACACGCGCGCGACCTTGGCCGAGATCAGCCGGAAATCCGGCGAGTTCTCGGTCATCGGCACGTTCGACATGCCGTTCAGCACCCGGTAAAAGAGCTTCGAGGTGTGGCGCTTGAGGAAGCCCTTGGGGGAGGCCTCGCGCGTGGTGAACACGATGTCGAAGCCCTGCTCCCAGCGCTCGAGCATCGCGGGGATCAGGCTGGGCGGGTGCTCGAGATCGCTGTCCAACATCACCACGGCGTCGCCGCGGGCGTGGTCGATGCCGGCGAGCAACGACATCTGATGGCCGAAGCGGGTGGAGAGACCGAGCACCTTGACGCGGGGATCGGCCGCCGCCGCGCCCGAAAGCAGATCGAGCGTGCGATCCGTGCAGCGGTCGACGACGTAGATGATCTCGGTCTCGAAGCGAGCGGCGAGCTCGTTCACCACGCGGACGAGCTCCGCGTGGAAGTCCAAGATCACTTCCTCCTCGTTGTAAACGGGGCAGACGATCGAGATTTTTCGCGTCCCGGGTACCACCGCTCACTCCGGGAGAAATTCGGCGCGGCGCGCCTCGAAGATGTCGCTCGCGATCTGGTAGTCGTCCACGCGGCCGATGTCGAGCCAGTAGCAGCTCTCGCGGTAGCACGAGACGCGCTTACCCAGGCCCTTGAGCTTCAACATCAAGTCCGGGATGTCGAGGTACTGGCCGGGGACCAGCACCTCTCTCAAGATCTCGGCGTTCAGCACGTTCACGCCCATGCTGACGTCGAAGGTGTAGAGGGGCTTTTCGCGATAGGCGGCGAGCTCCTGCTGCTCGTTGGTCTCGACCACGCCGAAGTCGATCTTCACCTCGCGGGTATAGGTCGCGATCGTGGCCGCCGCGCGCTGGGCCTGGTGGTATCGAAACAGCGCGCCGTAGTCGAGGGTCGTGAGCAGATCGCCGTTCATGATCATGAAGTCGCCCTGCAGTTGATCGAGCACGAGCCCGATCGGGCCGGCGGTGCCGAGCGGCTTCTCCTCGAGCGAATAGCTGATCCCGAGCCCGAGCCGCTTGCCGTCCTCGAAGAAGGCCTGAAACAGCTGGCTCATGTAGCCGACCGCCAGGATCACCTCGGTGACACCGGCGCGCTTGAGCTGGCGCAGGATAATCTCGAGGATCGGGAAGTCCCCGACCGGCATCAGCGGCTTCGGGATCACCGTGGTGTAGGGGCGCAGGCGAGTGCCTTTGCCACCGGCGAGAATCAAGGCCTTCATGGTGTGTGTGTCCTTCAGGGCGGTGGCACTGATTGCACGTGGCGTCCCATGCTCGGCGGCGAGAACTTGGGCACCTCGCCCCGGCCCGCGAGCGCGACCAGGCGCGTCCGCTGGTGGCGCTGGATCTCTTCGAGCATGCGGCGATTGACGCTGAGCAAGTCGGCGATGATCGCGAGTAGATAAGTCAGGAAGCCCATCAGCAAAAGGACGGCTGCGAGGATCAGAGATTGGATGTGGCCGTCGCCGCCGTCCCGAAAGAACGAGATCAGGAAGCGCACGCCGAGCGCGAGGCCAGCGACGAACGGCACGGAGCCCAGCATCAAGAAGAACTTGAGCGGCTGGTAGACGATGAAGATCCGGAAGATCGTCAGGATCGAGCGCTTCACGTAGCTCGGGATGCTCTTCACGAGCCGCGACGGCCGTAGATCGCCGTTCACGCGGACCGGCGTCGACACCACGCGCATGCCCTTCTGGCCCGCCTGGATCAGCGTCTCGAGCGTGTACGTGTAGTCGTTGAAGACGTTCAGCGTCAGGGCGGCGTCTCGCGAGATGGCGCGGAACCCGCTCGGCGCGTCGAGCACGTTGGTCCCGCTCACGCGGCGCACCACGTAGCTGCCGAAGAGCTGGAGCAGCTTCTTGATCGGCGAAAAGTGGGCGATCTGCGTGATCGGCCGGGCGCCGATCACGAGGTCGGCGCGGTGCTCGAGGATGGGCTGGATCAGCGCGGGGATGTCGCCGGCGTTGTACTGGTTGTCCGCGTCCGTGTTGACGATGATGTCGGCCCCGCGCTCGAGGCAGGCGTTGATGCCCAGCATGAACGCGCGCGCCAGCCCCTGGTTCTGACGGAAGCCGACCACGTGGTGCACACCGCATTCGCGCGCGACGCGCACCGTATCGTCCTGACTCCCATCGTCGATCACGAGCAGCTCGAGCTCGTCGATGCCCGGCAGCTGCTTCGGCAGCTCGGCGAGGGCGATCGCCAGCGTCTTGGCTTCGTTGAAGCAGGGGATCTGGATAATCAGCTTCATGGGTCGGACGGACGGTCCTGGCCTATCACGGCCCGTTCGGTTCGTCGTGGATTTCGTCCGGCTCCGGTGGCTCGCGCGGCACGGCACCCGGGCGCTCGCGGGTCGGCGGCTTCGGGCGGTCGCCGAGCTGCTTCCGGCGCCAGATCTGCTGGCCTTTCCGCTCGAAGAGCTGCTCGAACTCGGAGGTCACCTGCCGCGGCGGCCGCTTGTCGCAGCCCTTGTCGAAGACGACGAAGTCCGCCTCGCTCAAGAATTGGAGCGCCGCGTCGGGCTCGGCAACGACGCGAAGCGCGCGGTCGAAACGGTCCTTCAAGGGTCCGTAGGGCGGGACCGCGAGCGCCGAGAGCGCGTAGAGGCCGGGGTGTGGCGGGCGCCCGCACGACAGCGACACCACGCGATCGCGGAACGGTTTGGTGAACGGCTTCCTCGCGACCTCGAACAGGGTACCGCCGCCGATCCGCCGCGGGTTTTCGGCGTACGAGGTGGCGAACTCGTGGAACACGATGTCGCCGGCGAGCGTGTCGATCGTGTCGCTGCGGCCCGGGATGAAATATACGTGTGTGACGCCGAGCCCGGTGAGCAGCTTGCGCACGCCCTCGGGCGTCGCGGCGAGCGCATAGTCGATGCCGAGCTGCCACTGGTGCTTGTCGAGCACCGACTCGGCGTTCACGCCGAGGTGCATGTTCTGTTCGTGGAACAGGATGCGCGCGCCTTTCGGCAGCGCCCTGCCGATCTCCTGATAGCGCCCCTGAACCTTGAAGCGCTCCTCGAAGTCCCGGGTGAAGCCCGAGCTCAGAATGTCCAGCACCTTCTTGATCGGCGCGCGCGCCATGGCGTGCGTCTCGAAGAAGTAGACGTCGCCGCCCCACACCACCTGCAGCGCTACCAGCGCACAGACCAGGCCGCGCACGACGCGCCCGAAGGAATGCCACACGAGCCAGAGCGTCGCGGCCAGCGATCCCGCCATCAGCGGCAGCAGGCCTTGCAGGTAGCGATCCTGGTGGTGCACCGAATACCAGGCGAACACGCCGACGTGGATCCACAACGCGAGCAGCCAGATCCGCCGCGTGCCCTTCAAGAACAGGAGCGCCGGCAAAAACAGCGTGTACAGCGAGCCGAAGACCGGCACGTCGCGGTGGAACTTGTGCCAGTCGTTGGGGATGAACGAGAAAGTGAAGAGCGCCCGGAACGTCTCCAACAGCCCGTCGAGATCGCGGGAAGGCGCCCACATCTGCCCTTCCTGATAGCTCCACTTGAATTTGTAGGCGGCCGCCTCCGACCACGGCTCCGAGGGGAACAGCTGCCCGAGGCTCGGGTACACCGGGTTACCGTAGAAGATCAGGTTCTTGAGCCAGAACGGCGCGCTCACGAGCAAGCCGATGCCGAGCGCCGTGAGCGGGATCGTCCACAGAGAGCGCAAGAGCTCCGGCTTCTTCTCGCGCAGCGCTCGAACCACGTGAGCGAGCCAACGCCCGACCAGCAACGCAAACGGAACGGGCACGAGCAGCAGCGCCGCCGTCTCCTTCACGAGCACCGCGCCCGCGAGCAGACAGACCAGCACCCACACGTTCTGCTTCTCGAACACGCGCAGCGTGCGATACACGAAAATCGCGATCGGTACCGCGTACAACGCGCCGAAGTGATCGGTGCCCCCCGAGACCGAGCTGTCGTAGAGGAAGATACCGGGGAACAGAAAGCGCGCGACCCAGGCCACGCTGGGGTTCACGCCCGGCACGAGCCTGCGTGCCAGCGCCGAGACCCCGAGCACGGTCGTCACGAGGAACGTGAAAAACTCGAGGTGCGCGCACAGCAGCATCTGGTCGAACAGCCGTGCTTTCGGCGCCAGGAACGCCCACGCGAACAGATAGCTCGTCATGTGCGGGCGAGCCGAGAACACCCAACCCTCGGTGGCTCGCCGGAGCCCGCCGTGCACCACCCAATCCTCGGCGATCGCCATGTGCTTCCAGCGTGAGTCGAACTGGATGTTCTCGGGGGTGAGCACGAGAAAGTAGACCATCCCGAGCCCGAACAACCCGAACACGAGGGCGAGCCCGGTCAGCGGCGAAAGGCGCGGCGGGCGTCGGCGGAGCAGCTTCCTGGTTCGGCCACAGAGCGCGGTGAGCGCGGGCTGGCCGAGCGCGAGCGGCACGATCGGCGCGAGGAAGAAGGTGCTCTTTCGATACAGGCCGACTGCGCCGATCAGAAACATCAACCACTCGAACGCGAACAGGCCGAGCGTGAAGGAGAGCAACCACTGCTCGAGCAACGGCAGCCGCACCCGGAACACGCGCTCGAGCAAGAAAGCACCCGTGCCGACACAACCGGCGGCCCAGACCAGGACCGCGACCCAGTATCCGGCGTAGTGCCAGAACAGCCAGTCGGGGATCGGGTAGTGGCCGTGACCGACCCAGGCGAACAGCGCGATGCCGAGCGCGAGCACCGCGCCGACACCGAGGGCGCGTATGTTGGTCGAAGCCGAGCGAAGGAAGTCGAAGAGCTGACGCAAGCCGGGCCTATTTACTACAAGCGGCGGTCCGGCCTGCGCTTTCGGAGCTCCTCCAGCACCCGCAGCATGTCGGCGGGCATTTTGGACTCGAAATGCAGTGGTTTCTCGGTGGCGGGGTGGATGAAGCCGAGCTCGAAGGCGTGGAGCATGACTCGGGGCGCCGCGAGCTCGGAGCCGGGATGACGCCCGCGCGCCCCGTACACCCGCTCGCCGAGCAAGGCGTGCCCCTTCTCACCCAGGTGGATGCGGATCTGATGCGTGCGCCCCGTCTCGAGACGGCATTCCACCAGGGTCGCCCCTGGCAGGCGCTCGAGGACCTTCACGTGGGTGGTCGCTTCGCGGCCCAGGGTCGAGCTCTCCACCGAGCCGCGGCGGCCGTCGCCGCGATCGGTGATCAGGCGACTGGTGATGGTGGTGGACTCCATCTGCCCTTCCACGAGCGCCCAGTAGCGGCGCTCCACGTGGTGGTGGCGGAACTGGTTTTTGAGCTCGCGCTTCGCGGACAGCGTGCGCGCGAACACGAGCAGCCCCGTGGTGTCGCGGTCCAGGCGGTGCACGATGCCGAGCGGGGCGCGCCGGCCACCGCTCTTCTGCGCGAGCTCGAGCTCGAGCAGCTGATTCAGCGCGTCGCGCTCGTCTTCCGCGAACGGCACGCTGCTCACCCCCGCCGGCTTCTCGACCACGACCACGTGAGCGTCGAGATAGACGATCGTGCCCTCCGGCAGACGCCGCGGGCGCGGGGCGGGCGCGTGCATCACGACCTTCAAGCGCTGGCCTCTCTGCACCACGAACAGCGGGTCCGTGACCGGCTCCCCGTCGACGAACACCTTGCCGGTCTGGATCAGGCGGCGCACCTGGTTCCAGCTCGGGGCCGCGGCGCTGCGAGCGCTCAGGCTGCGCAGCGCGCGATCCAGCGCCTGACCCGCCAGGCTCTGGTCGATTTCGTGTTCGTCGGCGGCCAAGACAGCGCTGTTATCGCATCCCGCGCGGGGACTTCCAGCGCGGCTTCACGTGGACGCGCAGCACGTCGCGATACAGGCCGAGGTGCGCGCAGTGGTCGAGCTTGCCGTTGCCGGAGAAGCCCCGGACGTGGAAGTTGCCTCGCGAGTACGACGAGATCAGCTCGAGGCCCATCGGGTCCCCCTTGCGCGGCCGGACCTTGGTCGCGCGCCCGCCGAGCCGGTCGATCAGGAAATTCGCGGTCTCGGTCGTGGACGCATAGCCCGGAGGGATGATCGACGAGTGGCTCACGAACATGAGCTTCTGGCCGGCAGCAGCGAGCCGCGAAAACTCGATGAACGGACCGATCTGAACGGCATTCAGAGAATTCGGCGCGTAGCCGCAATGCAGCCCGTCGAGCAAGATCACCGTATCCACGCGCTGCCGGAGCTCGGGCGCTTCGAGGATGCGTTGGATCGCGCCGTAGCCCGCGCTCCAGCCGCTGAGGCCCAGCTTGCGCAGGCGCGCGCCCTTGACCTTCGCGTGCAGAGAGACGGTCTCTTCGATGCTGGTGACGAGCCGCTTGAAGTTGCTCTTGTCTTCGAAGGTCGACTCGTAGGGGCCGGAGCCGTTCCCGAGATCGATGCCCACGAACATCGCGCCATCCATCACCTTCACCCACTCTTTGCGGGCGGGCTCGTGGCCGTGAAAGTGGATCATCGCGTCGAACTGCTTGGCGCGCGTCAGGCCGCCTTTCACGGGCAAAATCATCTGACCGAGGCTCGGGCCGCGGTTCCACGGCGAGTACACGCCGAACCCGGGATCCGGCGAGTTGCAAGGGTTCACGCCGCGCTCGTCGACCGGCTTCTCGCGCTGCGTCTCCTTGGGCGGCTTGGCGAGGAACCACGCCTTGGCCGCGAACGCGGGCCGCGCCGTCGCCGCCGCGCCGAGCGCTAGCGCGAGCTCGACGAAGCTCCGGCGCGAGGTCCGCGAGCGCATCCGGCTACTTCCCCGAAGGTTCCTGCTGGGTGCTGCAGTGGATGGTGCCGAGCCCGAGCACCAGGTCGCGACAGAACACGCCGATCACGGGGCGATCGCGGAACAGCTCGGAGAGGATCCCGAGCGCGCGCACGTCGGCGCGGTCGTTGAAGGTGGGGACGAGCACCGCGGCGTTGCCGATGTAGAAATTCGCGTAGCTTGCCGGCAAGCGCTGGCCGTCGAAATAGACGGGCTCGGGCATCGGCAAGCGCACCACCTCGATGCGCCGGCCGCGCGCGTCTTTCGCATTCTCGAGCCGCTCGCGCGCCGACTCGAGCACGCGGCGGTTCGGATCGCCGCGCCGCTTTTCTTCGGCGAGCACCACCGTGGAGGGGCCGGTGAAGCGGCAGAAATCGTCGATGTGGCCGCCGGTGTCGTCCCCGGCCACGCCGCGGCCGATCCACAGTACGCGCTCGATGCCGAGGTTCTCGGCGAACACGGCCTCGGTGCCGGCGCGCCCGAGCTCGCGGTTGCGCGCCTGTTTGCCGTCGAGCAGGCACTCTTCGGTCGCGAGCAGCGTGCCCTCGCCGTCGGCGTCGATCGCGCCGCCTTCGCAGACGAAGCGGCGTCTGCCGACGCTCGGCTCGAAGCTCTTCAAGCCGAGCCTCTGCGGGATCGCGCGGCCGGACGCCTCGTCGAGCTCGTGGTTGCCGTAGCGCGCCCAGCCGTTGAAGCGGAACTTGACGGCTGCGACCTCCGAGCGACGCTTCTTGGCTCCGCGCACCACGAACGTGGGCACGAAGTCGCGCGTCCAGGAGCGGTTGGTCTTGGACACGAAGAAGTCGACCTGGTCGAGCGGCACGCCCGAGCGCTTCAGGGCCGAGGCCGCCTCGCGCTGCATGGCCTTGTCGCGCACGAGCATCCGCACGCGCTCGGCCGCTGTCAGATGGCGCGCCACCTCGCAAAATACCCAGCCGACCGCCGGAAGCTTCCCGGGAAAGTCGCTCGCCTCGTGCGGCCACGACAGCCAGGTCGCGGCGTGCGGCTCCCACTCCGCCGGCATGCGGAAGCCGAGCGCTCGCGGCGTGTCCCGGGATGCGGACGCGGGGTCAGCGGTCGAGGAAGCGCGACGTGATGCCGGCATAAGCGTCGATACGGCGATCGCGGAAGAAGGGCCAGTTGCGTCGCACCCACTCGATGCGCGACAGATCACAGGTCACGACCAGGGTCTCCTCCCCTTCCCCGGCCTCGGCCAGGACGACGCCGAACGGGTCGGCGACGAAGGAGTGACCCCAGAACTCGATGCCGCCGTCCTCCGGGCCCTCGTGCCCGACCCGGTTCACGGAGGCCACGAACAGGCCATTCGAGATGGCGTGGGCGCGCTGCATGGTTTGCCAGGCCGAGACCTGGGCCGCGCCGAACTCGGCCTTCTCGGCCGGGTGCCAGCCGATCGCCGTCGGGTACACGAGCGTCTCGGCGCCGGACATGGCCGTGAGCCGCGCGGCCTCCGGATACCACTGATCCCAACAGATCAGCGGACCGACCGAGATCGGCCCGGACTCGATGCTGCGAAAGCCCAGATCCCCGGGGGTGAAGTAGTACTTTTCGTAAAACAGCGGGTCGTCCGGGATGTGCATCTTGCGGTAGCTGCCCGCGACGGCCCCGCTCGGCCCGACCACGACCAGGCTGTTGTGATAGACGCCCGGCGCGCGGCGCTCGAAGAACGGCACGACCACGGCCACCTTGGATTCACGCGCCGCCGCCGCCATGGCCTCCGTCGTCGGGCCGTTCATGGGCTCCGCCAGATCGAAATTGGACGCGTCCTCCGACTGGCAGAAGTAGGGCGTGGCGAACAGCTCGGGCAGGCACACGAGCTCGGCGCCGCGCGACGCGGCTTCGCGAATGCGGTCTTTCGCCTTCTCGAGGTTCGCGGCCTTGTCCGCGCTCATGGACATCTGGATCAGCGCAATCTTCACGCTGCGGGCGCTCATGAGCGGGAACGTAAATCAGCCTCTCTGGCGCGGCAACGTCGAACCGCGCGCCATCAGCGCATGAGCGCGGACAGCCACTCGGGCGAGAACCGCGCCGCGGCCACGATGGCGAAGATGATCGCCCCGGAAAGCAGGCTCTTCTTGTCTTTGAGCGCGAACTTCACCGGGTCTTCCTGCATCTGCCCGCGCCCTGCCAGGAGCCAGATCCGACCGAGCCAGTAAAGCAGAACCGGAAGCACCAGCCACAAGAGACGCGGCTCCACGTAAGTGGCGCGCACCGCTGCGCTGTCCACGTACAGCACGAACACCAGCGCCGCGATGTAACCGCTCGAGGTGCCCATGCTGGTCACCATCTCGAGATCGGCGCGGAAGTAGCCGCGGTTCATGACCATGGCGTCGTCCTTCATCGCCTTGAGCTCGACGTAGCGCTTGGCGAACGCGAGGCTCGTGAAGAAGAACATCGAGAAGCCGAGCAGCCAGGCGCTGACCGGTACGCCGGTAGCGACGCCTCCGGCCAGGATGCGGTGGGTGTAGAGACCCGCCAGCACCAGCACGTCGAGCAGCATCAGCCGCTTCCAGTAGAGCGAATAGGTGAGCGTGCCGGCGAAGTAGAGCGCCAGCATGATGCTGAAGCTGAACGGCAAGAGCAGGGCGGACAGCGCGAAGCTGCCGAGCAACAAGCCGAAGAACAACGGCGGGCCGACGATCACCGGCAGCGCGCCCGAGGCGAACGGGCGGTTGTGCTTGGTGGCGTGGGCGCGGTCTGCCTCGATGTCGATCAGGTCGTTGAAGACGTAACCGGCCGACGCGCACAGACAGAACGTGACCGTAGCCAGGATCCCGCGCACGACCGCGCCGGCGTCCGCGTGGTCAGGGGCGAGCAACAGCGGTAGCAACACCAGCGCGTTCTTGCTCCACTGGTGCGGGCGGATTTCCTTGATCAGCGCGCGCACGCTGCTCGGGCGCCGTGACACGACCTGCACCTTACCGAGCTCGCGCACGGCGTGGACAGCGCTGCCCGACGCGCCCACCAGATAGCCGCGCGTCGCGGCCTCCATCACGGTCCGATCCGCTGCGGAGTCGCCGATGTAGTCGAAGCCGCCGTCGTACGTGGCGCGCAGCAAATCGCGCTTGTTGGCGGCCTTCAGGTTCTTCACGCCGTCGCTGGCGTGGATGGCGTCGAAGAGCTCCAGGTGCCCCGCGACGGCCTCCGCCACCTCTCTATCGGCGGCGGTCGCCAGCACGATCTTACGGCCGCGCTCACGCGTCGAGCGCAGCGCGCCGATCAACTCCGCGCGGTACGGCAGCGCCTTGGGATCGATCGTCGCGTTCTCGGCGATCCGGCGCTTGAAGCCGCTCTTTCCGCCGAACAGCCAGAGCGGCGCGATCAGCAGCAGCCACGGCCGCTGCCGGAACAGCAAGAGCACGCTCTCGTAGAGGGTGTCGCTCGTGATCAGCGTCCCGTCGAGATCCACGCACAGTGGGCGGCCGAGCGCGGGCTCCTCGCAAAAGGCTTCTTCCAGGCGGATTTGGGTGGACATCGAGCAGCCGCGGGCCGAGAAGCTACACCAAAATCCGGACGGGCGGGCCCTGCTTGCCGAACCGCAACGGAGTCGTGCTACACGAGGCTGCCCTTGAGCAGCCCCGCCGTCGATTTCATGAAGCGTCACGTGCGCGCGCTGCTCGCGTCGGTCGCGCTCGCGGTTGGCTTCGGCTGGGTGCTGCGGGCCGGCGCGCTGCCGTTGTTCCCGCCGGAAGGCAGCCTGAACGGCTTGAACGCCGGGTTGGTCGTGGCGGCGGTGCTGACCCAGCTCTCCAGCATGTTGATGCGGCTCGGTCGCGTGCACTTCTTGCTTGCGCCGATCGCCAAGGTCTCATTTCCACGCCTGCTGAGCACGCTGTGCATCACCATCGGGCTCATCACCTTCCTGCCGTTCCGCCTGGGAGAGGTGGCGCGGCCGGCGCTGCTCCGCGAAAAGGGCAAGCTGTCGGGCTGGGCCGTGAGCGCGACGGTCGGCGCGGAGCGGATCATCGACGGCGTGGTGTTCGCGCTGTTGCTGCTGCTCGGCCTGACGTTCGCGAAGCCGCACGAGCCGTTGCCGGATCACATCGGCAACCTGGCGATCCCCGCGGCCTACGTGCCGCGCGCCGCGAAGCTCGCCGCCGCCGGCTTCAGCCTGGCGTTCCTCACGATGGTCGCGTTCTTCCTCTGGCGAGATTTCGCCCGGCGCGTCACGGAGCGCGTGCTGGGCCTGTTCTCCAAGAAATTCGCCGCGTTCGTCGCGGACGCCGTGGCGCGCGTCAGCGACGGTCTGCGCTTTTTGCCGAACCTCAAGTACACGGTCCCTTACCTGCTCGTGACGGTGGTCTCCACCGTGCTCAACATCTTCACCATCAAGCTCCTGGCCAGCGCCGCCGGCCTACCGAGCTTGTCCTTCGCACAGACCACCGTCGTGTTCGGCGTGATGGCGCTCGGCTTCGCCGTGCCCAATGCCCCCGGTTTCTTCGGTGCGATCCAGCTCGCGCTGTACGCCGGGCTCGCGGTGTACGTCGAGCCCGCGAAGGTCGTGCACGAGGGCGCCGCGTTCGTGTTCGTGTACTACGTGAACTACTTGGCGCTGGTGATCGCCGTCACGTTGTCGGGGCTTCTGGGCGAATACCTGGCGTCGAATCGCGCCGGCGGCGCGCGTGCCCGCGCCTCGCGCTGAGCCCGCAGGCGACATGCGGTCGCTCGTGAACAAGGCCCAGCAGCAGATCCAGGACACCGGCAGAGTGCAGCTCTTCAAGAGCTATCGGCCCGAGTACGCCGACGGCGAACAGAAGCGCGACTTCCTCTACGTGAAGGACGCGGTCCAGATGACCTTGCACTTCGCGGACGCTGCACCGCAGGCCTCCGGGCTCTTCAACCTCGGCTCGGGTCAGGCGAACACGTGGCTGACGCTGACGAACGCCATCTTCAGTGCGCTCGGACGCGAGCCCCGCATCGACTTCATCGAAATGCCCGAGTCCCTGCGCGGTAAGTACCAGTACTTCACCGAGGCGGATATCACTCGTCTGCGACAGAGTGGTTATCGAAGCGCCGTGACACCGCTCGGCGACGCAGTGCGGGACTACGTCCAGAACTACATGGTCCCCGCGCGCAAACTCGGGGAATGAGCCTCAGGGCCGGGGGGCCTGGCGCTGGCTCTGTGGGGGCCCAGCCCGAGTTCTGTCGGAGGTGGAACTGCCTCGGGAACCGCGAGTTGACAGGGATTTGACCGGCGATAAGGTTCGCAGGTCATGGGTCAAGGTGGAGTGCCGTCACGTACCCCGGGCCCTCCCGGCGGTCCCCCGCCGACCGAGCTCACCCCCGCGCTCAGCGGACAGATTTCACGCGTCTCCATCGCGGACCTGCTGACGACCCTCGAGAGCCGGGGCCGGCCCGCGGTGGTGCGATTCACGACGAGCTCGGACATCGGCCATGTCTGGTTCGCAGCGCAAGGGCTGGTCGACGCCGAGATCGGTGATCTGCAAGGCGAAGCCGCGATCTACCGCATCCTCGGCTTTCGTCAGGGCACGTTCGAGGTGTTCCACGAGCCGGTGAATCGGCCGCGGGCGATCCAGGATCCGATCGTGTCCCTGATTTCGAAGCGGGTGAAGCGCTCGGCGCGCTGGCACGAGCTGGTGGTGGGGGGTCCGCCGCTCGATGCCGTTCTGGCGTTGAAGCAGCCGCCGCCGCGCGAGACGAAAAGCGACGACGAGCGCGCGATCTTGGCTGCGGTGGACGGCCGCCGCACGCTGCTCGAAGTCCTGGACGAGAGCCGTCTCGACCCGGTTCACGCGCTCGCAGCCTCGACGGCGCTCGAGACCGACGGCTTCTTCACTCCCGCAAGGCTCAACACCTCACGCCCGCCTCCGCCGCGTCCCTTCTCGACGGAGGAAGAGAATCGCATCGAAGCCCTGCGCTCGATCCCGGTGCGCAGCGGCACGCTCTCGGGGCTTACCTCGACCGGGCCGAGCTCGGAGCCGGCAAGCTCGGGGCCGGTGATCGAGCTCGTTGCACAGTCCGCGGAGCGAGCTCGCGCGAAGACGCTCTCCGGCGGGCCGGAGAGCTCGGAGCCTCGGAGTGCCAACGAATCCGGCACGGATTGGGGCCCGGATCTCGAGATTTCGATCTCCCAAGGCCCGGACGAATCTGGGCTGGTCGAGAAGGGCCCGGCCGGCGCACGCAGCGCCCCGATGCCTTCGAACGAGCTCTCGCCGCCGACCGTGAGCCGCGAGCGCGAGCGTTCGGAGCCGCGGCCCTCGCTCTATCCGAGCACTCCGCCTCCGCCGACGGGCGGCTTCGACGCCGTCCAGCCGGGGGCAATGCTCGGCAACTATCGCGTGCTCTTGCGCCTGGCCCGCGGCCACGAGAGCAGCGTGTACCTGTGCCGCCACGAGGAGCAGGGCAGCGTCGCGGGGCTCGCGGCAGCAAAGCTGCTCGACCTTCGCGCGGACGCGCCCGCGCTCGCGGCGTTCCTCGAAGGCGCGCGGATCCCCGCGTCGCTGAATCATCCGAACGTGGTGCGGTTGATCGACCGCGGCTCCTACGACTCCCACCCGATGCTGCTCTCGGAGTACGTCGAGGGCTCGAACCTCCGCACGTTGATGTCGCGGCACCCGCAGAGCCGCCCTCCGGAGCTGATCGCGGCGATCCTGTTCGATGCCCTGCGCGGCTTGCAGGCGATCCACGAGTATTCGGGGTCGAGCGGAGTGCCGCTCGGACTGGTGCACGGCGAGCTGTCGCCGCGCGACCTCTTGATCGGCACCAACGGCACCTGCCGCGTCGCGGACGTGGCCCTGTCGCACGGCGCGCGCACGCTGGGCGATCGCATGCCCCACCTCGAGAAGCTGGCGTATCTGTCACCCGAGCGGTTGACGAATCGGCCCCTCGACGCGCGCTGCGACGTGTTCTCGGCGGGCGCGATCCTGTACGAGGCGCTGACCGGGGTCGAGCTGTTCCGCGGCTCGACGCCGGAGGAAGTTCGGAAGCGCGTGCTCGAGCAGCCGATCGAGCCGCCGAGCCGCCTCGGCTTGCGGCCATCGAGCGCCTTCGACGAGGTGTGCCTGCGAGCTTTGGAGCGCGATCCGGATCGCCGCTACGAATCGGCGCGTGAGATGCTGATGCTGCTCGAACAGGCCGCGCTGGATCACGGCACGCTGGCGAGCGCCTCGGACGCCGCGGAGTGGATGCACGCGACCTTCGGGCGCGATCTCGAGCTGCGCCGGCTGGCGGTGCTCGACGCTTCGCGACGGCTGCGCGCGAGTCAGCGCCCGCCCGCGGCGTCGTCTCTACCGCCGGTCCACGTGCCGAGCAGTCGCGTCCCCGCCTTCGAAGCGCCGCCCAGCCACGCTCCGAGCAACCCCGCGGCGATCGTCAGGGTGAGCCCGAGCACCGGGCTCGCGCGAGTCTCCGTTTCGCCGCCGGTTTTCGACCTGTCGCACTCCGAGCCGGTGCCGGCAGCGTCGGGGAGCGGGCTTTCACGCATGGTCGCGGCGGCCGCGGTGGCGCTGATCGTGATCGGTGGCGGCGTGGTGTTTCTTGCACGCCAACAGGCCCGAGCGCCCGAGCCTCCGCCACCTGCGACCGCCGAACCGGACCACTTCGACACCGACTTTCCCCGCGTCGAGCCGAAGCCCCGCGTCGAGCCGCCGAAGGCCGAAACCACGGCTACGCCGCCGGCAGCGAGCACGACCCCACCGAGTGAGCCGGCGGTTGCGGAGCCGGAGCCAGCGGCCGAGCGCGCGCACCGACCGGCGGGCCGCCGAAGCGTGAATGCCCGCCCGCGGCAGAAGCCAGGGAACCCGCCCGAACGTGCGCCCGAGGCGCCGAGCGCGCCGGCCGCACCGAACGAGCAAAACGATTCGACCGCTCCGGCTCCGACCAGTGAGCCTCCGTCTGCCTCCCCTTCGAATCCCGACGCGCCGAGCGAATCCGCACCGCCGTCGACTCCCAAAGACGGCGATCCGGATTATCGCTACGGCATCTGAGGAGCAGGAAAGCGCGGAGCGGGGGCGAGCTGGAACTCGGCCTGCGACGTTGACACCCCGCGCCGAGGGGCTACTTTCGACTTCTCTCTTAAATGTCGCAACAGGACGGTCCCTCGACGCTGACGCCTCTCCCCCGAGGTGCCGCGTGAGCGTCACGCAGGAACCTGGACGGAGCGGCCAAGTCGGAGAAGGCGGAACGAGCGCCGTACTGCGCGAGCTCGAGCGGCAAGGCCTGACCGGGATCGTGCGCTTCGAGCTGCCGGCGGGGCGCGCCGAGGTGCAGTTTCAGTCGGGCAAGATCGTCGAGGCGAGCCTCGAGGAGCTTTCGGGGCGCGGGGCGCTGTTCCGCCTGCTCGAGACCAACGAGGGGCGCTTCGAGGTCGCGCCGGGGCCCGTGGATGCACGGTCCTCGCTCGCGCCGAACGTGGATCACGTGGCCGAACAGCTCGCCCATTGGCAGAAACTGTCGGCGCAGGCTCCCGGGCTTTCCACGGTGCCGGAGCTATCGAGCGCTGGAAAGGACGCGCTCCAGCGGCAGAGCCTCGCCGAGGAGCAGCGCGCGTTGCTGCACCTGGTCGACGGGCAGCGCGCCCTGTCGGAGATCATCGACGAGAGCGGAGTCGACGCGGTAGACGCTCTGACTCTGCTCGTCGGAGCCATTCAGGGCGGCCTGCTTCGGGTGCCTGCCTCGGCGCAGCGCAGCGACGGTGGCGCTCCGCTGACGATCCCGCCGCCGGCGAGCCCGGAAGCGGCCACGGCCCAGCCGCTCCAGAATTTCACGTCGCGCTCGCCGACGTTGCTGGTCGGTACGCCGCAGGGCGTCGCGGACGGGAACCCGCTCGGGATCCACCGCATCGTCGCCATCGATTCTCCGCCGCCACCCGCGATGCAGCCCCCCGCGTCGACTCGGCCGGTGATCGCGCTGTCCGGCAGCTCCAGCGCGCCGGCGCGGGAATCGACGCGCGCTCCCGAAGGGCGAGCGCCGAGCTCGGCACCGCGCGAGCGCTCGAATCGCGCGCCGCCTCCCTCGGTTGGCGGCCCCCGCCCGATCCCGGAGCCAGTCGAGCCGCGCCACGGCGCGCGCTACATCGGGCGCTACGAAGTGTTGTGCCGTATCGGTCGCGGCGGCATGGGCTCGGTGTATCTGTGCCGGCTCTCGTCGCAAGGCGGCTTCCGGCGCCTGTTCGCGCTCAAGTTGTTGCGTCGTCATCTGCTCGCCGATAGCCAGGCTGCGCGTCGCTTCCTCGACGAAGCACGGCTGTCCGGACACATCCACCACCCGAACGTGGTGAGCGTCGTGGACGCGGGCTTTCACGCTTCTCAGCCCTACCTGGTGATGGACTACATCGAGGGCTGCAGCTTGAAAGAGCTGTTCGGCGCTCGTTCGGAGTCACGGCCGGCGGCGCCGATCGTCTCGATCGTGCTCGACGCGCTGGCGGGGCTCCACGCCGCCCACACGCTGGTCGGGGAAGACGGCGCGCCGCTCGACATCGTGCACTGCGACGTCTCTCCCGAGAACCTGCTGGTGGGCGTCGACGGCGTGTGTCGCATCACCGACTTCGGCGTGGCGCGCCACGGCGTGCGCGGTCGCGAAGCGGCCCAGGTCACCCACGGCAAGGCCGCGTACCTGGCGCCCGAACAACTCTCGGACGGTCGCCTCGACTGCCGCGCCGACGTGTTCTCGATGGGCATCGTGCTGTACCAGGCGCTCACGGGGGTGAAGCTGTTCGAGGGCGCGACCGTGCAGGAGACGCTCGACGCCGTTCGCACGCGGCGCATCGAGCCGCCGAGCAACGTCGGGCTACGCCCGCCCGCGAGCTTGAACTCGGTGTGCCTGCGCGCGCTCGAGCGCGATCCGGAGCGTCGCTTCGCGTCGGCCCAGGAAATGGTGATGGAGCTCCGGCGTATCGCGCTGCGCGAGAACCTGCTCGCGCCCACCAGCGAGGTCGCGCAGTGGGTGAAGAGCGCGGCCGAGCCCGAGCTCAAGCAACGCCGCGCGATCGTGCTCGAAGGCGCGCAGCGCGCCTCGCTCGCGCCGCCCGTGAGCCTCGCGCCGCCGGTACCGATCGAGAGCTCTCTCCCGCCGCCCGAGGGGCACCCGTCGAGTAGCCTGCCTCCCAAGGAAATCCCCGCGCACGGCATGTCGATCGGCTCGAGCGCGCCGCCGCCGCCCGGCCACTCGAGCGCACCGCCGGCGCGCGCCGAGCTGGTGGTGATCCCCGCTCCGCCGACCTGGGGTCCGGATCCGACGCTGAACCCCGATCAGCAGCAGGGCCTCGGCCAGCAGGTGCTGCAACACATCGGTCAGAGCGGCTTCGTGGTCGGGTTGTGCGGCCCGCCCGGCGCTGCCGATTCGGCCGCGCGCGTCGCCAGCGAGCTCGCGCTCTCGCTCGCCAATAGCGGCAGGGCCCGGGTGCTGATCATCGAAGGAAACTTCCAGCGCCCGGCCGTGCATCGCTACTTGCACGCCTCGATGCCGCTGTCGGCAGGCCTGTCCTCGCAGCTCAACGCGCGCGGGACGGGCGGCGGAGGTTGGTCCGTCTTCCGCTGCAGCGCGACGCTGCACGCGCTCGCCGAGGGCGCGATGCGCTCGCCCGGTCTGATCCTGTCCCAGGCGTTCTACGAGTGCGTCACGGATCTGCGCAGTCGCTACGACGTGGTGTTGATTCCGGGACCGGCGGTCAACGAATCCGTCGAGCTCCGCGCCTTCGCAGCGGTGGTGAACGCGGTGATCCTGATCGCGAAGAGGCACCAGCCACCCGGCGAGTTGGCTGCCGCAGAGTCGCAGTTTCACGAGCGGGTGCTGTCGAAGGTCATCGTCTGAGCGGCGCTCGGCGGCGAGCCCGGTATCCCGAGCGTTTCGCGAAACAGCGCAGGCGCGCGCACGCGCCGGTAACCGTGAGCGGCGAAGTTCGGGCCGTGTCCGGGATTGAAAAAAACTTCGAGCAGGTCTAAAGCTGAGTTGGTGTGGAACTCTGCCGCACCTTCCGACGCCGCCCTGAACCAGGCCTTTCCGGGAGGGTTCTGAGCCGTGTGCGGCATCGCGGGTTTCACGTACCCGCTCGGCTTGGCCCCTGCCGAGGCGCGCGCCCGCTACGAACCGCCGTTGCGGCAGATGACGGCGGCGCTTTACCACCGCGGACCGGACGCGCTGAACGCCGTGGTGCTCGACGGCGCGGCGCTGGGCCACGCGCGGCTTTCGATCGTCGACATCGCCTCCGGTCACCAGCCGATGCGGGACCCGGCGACCGGCATCGAGCTCGTCTTCAACGGTGAGATATTCAATCACGTCGAGCTCCGCGAGCAGCTGTCCGAAGGTCATGCCTTTCGCACTCGCTCCGACACCGAGGTGATCCTCGCGGCGTTCCTCGCCCGCGGCATCGCCTGCGTCGAAGACTTCAACGGCCAGTTCGCCTTCGCCGTCTACGACCCTCGCGACGGTTGCCTGTGGCTCGCGCGAGACCGCTACGGCAAGCGTCCGCTCTACTACGCCAGCAACGCCCAGGGCTTCTACTTCGCCTCGGAAGCCAAGGCGCTGTTCGCGGCCGGCGCGCTCTCACCGAAGCTCGACCCGAAGGCTCTGTACACGACCCTGCATTTCTGGGCTCCGGCTCCCGACGCCAGCGCCTTCACGGACGTTCATGCCCTGCCGCCGGGCCACGTCGCCAAGCTCGAGCGGGGCAAGCCGCTCGAGGTCCGCGAGTACTGGCGGCCCGAGCTCGGCGACGAGCGCGTGGACCGTTCGATGACGGAGCGCCGCGCGCTCGACGAGCTCGCGGGGTTACTGGACGACGCGATCCGGCTGCGCTTGCGAGCGGACGTCCCGGTCGCGGCCTACCTGTCCGGCGGCATCGACTCTTCGCTGATCTGCGCGCTCGCGCAGAAGCAGCTCGGCGGAACACTCCAGACGTTCTCCGTCAATTTCGCGCACCAACGCTACGACGAGGGCGCATTCCAGCGCGAAGTAGCGGAAGCGCTGAAGACCGAGCACCACGCGGTCAAGGTCTCGGACACCGAGATCGGAGAGCTCTTGCCGCGCGTGGTCGAGCACGCGGAGAACGTACTGCTCCGCAGCGCGCCCGCGCCGTTCTTCCGGCTCTCCGGGCTCGTGCTCCAGCACCGCACCAAGGTGGTGCTGACCGGGGAGGGCGCCGACGAGGTGTTCCTCGGCTATGACCTGTTCAAGGAGACGGCGGTGCGGGCATTCTGGGCGCGCCAGCCGCAGTCGGCGTGCCGACCGCGGCTGTTTCAGAAGCTGTATCCCTACCTCGGGATGTCGACTCAGTCGCCCGAGATGCTGAAGCAGTTTTATGGGATCGGCCTGGATCGCCCCGACTCGCTCGAGTTCTCGCACTTGATCCGCTGGACCAACAGCGGCCGCATCGGGCGCTTCCTCTCGCCCGCGTTCAAGGAGCGCCTGGACGGCTTCGATCCGATCCGCGCCTTCCTCGACACGGTGCCGCCCGAAGTGAAGACCTGGCGCCCACTGGCGCGCGCGCAGTACCTCGAGATCCGCACCCTGCTGGGGGGTTACCTGCTGTCGTCCCAGGGCGACCGGATGTTGATGTCGAACTCCATCGAAGGGCGGTTCCCGTTTTTGGACCATCGCTTGTTGGAACTGTCGTCGCGGCTGCCCGATCGCTTGAAGCTGAACGTGCTGCGCGAAAAGTACTTGTTGAAGCGATACGCAGCCGCGATTTTGCCGAAGCTCGTCACCGAGCGGCACAAGTTTCCGTATCGCGCGCCGATCGCCGAGGCGCTGATCGGCGCCGGAGCTCCGGACTGGAGCCGCGAGCTCTTGAGCCCCGAGGCCCTGGAAGCGGTAGGGATCTTCGACTCGAAGAAGATCCCGGCGCTCGTGGCGCGCCTGCGCAAGGCCACGACCCCGCCGAGCGAGGCGGATAACATGGCGCTGATGGCGGCCGCCACGACGCAGCTGCTCTCGCGAGCCTTCGACGCTGCCGGCCCGCCGCCGCGCAGGTCTTCCGACGTCGTGGTTCGATGAGCTCTCCTTTCGCGCACGAGTGGCTGCGCGAGCACGCGCGGCGCACGCCCGACGCGCCCTTCCTCGGCACCCCATCCGGCTGGACGAGCTACGCCGAGCTGCTTGCCCGCGTCGAGAGCCTGGCCGGCTCGCTCTCCGATGCGGGGCTCTGTCCCGGAGAGGTCGTGCTGAGCTCGTTGCCGGACGGCCCCGCCAGCGTCGCCTTCACGCTCGCGGCGCAATCCCTGGGTGCCGGCGTGGCGGAGCTGAATCGGGAAATCTCGCGAGACTCACTGAAGGCCGTCGCCGAGCAAACCCGTGCCCGCTTCGCCGCGGTGGCGGCGCGCGACGCCGGGTCGTTCGCGAGCCTCGGCCCCGAAAAGCTGTGGCTCGTTCACGGCGCCGAGCCGAATCAGAAGCTCTTGAGCGTGCTCGGCGCGACGCCGTTCGTGCGCGTGCGCGAAGACGGCGCGCTCGTCGAGCCCGGCCAGAGGCACGCCGGGCTTCCGCTCGACGAACACGGCACGGCGCTGCTCGTCTACACCTCCGGAAGCACGGGAGCGCCCCGTGCGGTGGTGCAATCGCACGGAAACCTGGCAGCGAACAGCCACGCCATCGTCGAGTACCTCGAGCTCTCTTCGACGGATCGCGCCTGCCTGATCCTTCCGCTCTTCTATTGCTACGGCAAGAGCGTGCTGCTCTCGCACCTGCGCGCCGGAGCCAGCGTCTTCATCGATCACCGCTTCATGTATCCGCGCGTCGTGCTCGACGCCATGCGCGCCGAGGGCTGCACCGGGTTCGCGGGCGTGCCGCTGACCTTCGAGCTCCTGAAGCGCCAGCTCACGGACGATGCTCCGACAATCCCCTCCCTCCGCTACCTGACGCAGGCGGGCGGCGCGATGCACCCGCAGACGATCGACTGGGTGCGTGAAGCCTTCGCGCCCGCGCGCCTGTTCGTGATGTACGGCCAGACCGAAGCTACGGCGCGCCTCAGCTATTTGCCGCCGGAGCTCGCGGAGAAGAAGCGCGGCAGCGCCGGGCGCGCCATCCGCGGGGTAGAGCTGCGGGTGGTGAGCGAGACCGGCGCGCTGCTCGAGCCGGGCGTCGTGGGCAACGTCATCGCTTCGGGGCCGAGCATCACCGCGGGTTACTTCCGCGATCCGGAGGGGAGCGCGGAGGTGCTGAGGGACGGTTGGCTCTGGACCGGCGATCTCGGCTACCTCGACAGCGAGGGCTTCCTGTTCCTGACCGGGCGGGTGAAGCAGATCCTGAAGCTCGGCGGCCACCGGGTGAGCGCGCAGGAAATCGAAGAGGCCATCGCCACACACCCGCTGATCGCAGAAGTCGCGGTCACGGGCGTCGCCGACCCCGTAGCCGGGGAAGCAGCGGTCGCGCTCGTCGTCCGGGCTCCCGATTCCAGTCTTTCCGCCGACGAAATTCGGCGTTACAGCCGGGAGCGTCTCGCTGCCTACAAGGTCCCGCGCGACGTGGTTTTCGTCGATGCGTTACCGCGGACTCCGAACGGTAAAATCGCTCGCGGCGAGCTAGCGAAACTCGCAAAATGAGGCTCCATGATCTTCTCGCGTAAAGTGCTGGAAATCGATCTCGAGGCCAAGGCCGTCGAGCTGTGCAAGGCCCTGTCCGACGCGACGCTGAACAAGCTGCGGCGGCGGGGCATCGTGCTCGGCGTGTCGGGCGGTATCGACTCCGCTTGTGTCGCTGCGCTCGCGGCGCGCGCGCTCGGACCGAAGCGCGTGCAAGCGCTGCTGATGCCCGAGCGCGATTCGTCCGACCTCAGCGCACAGCTCGGCAAGAAGCTGTGCGAGAAGCTCGGTATCGAGTACCAGCTGGTCGATCTCGCGCCGATCCTGGAGGCCGGAGGCTGCTACGAGCTGCGCGACGCGGCGGTGCGCTCGGTGTTCCCCGATTTTCAACCGAGCATGAAGTGGAAGATCGTGATGCACGGCGACCGGCTCGGCTCGCAGGCGCTCAACGTCTTCTACGCGGTGATCCGCGACGACGCCGGCAACGAGCACAAGGCGCGGCTCAGCCCTCGCGCGTACCTCGATATCGTCGCTGCCACGAACATGAAGCAGCGCACGCGCAAGATGCTCGAGTACACCCTGGCCGATCGCCTGGTGTTCGCCGTGGCTGGGACGCCCAACCGGCTCGAGTACGATCAGGGATTCTTCGTGAAGCTCGGTGACGGCGCGGCCGACGTGAAGCCGATCGCGTCGCTCTACAAGACCCAGACCTACGCGATGGCCCGCCACCTGGGGGTGATCGAAGAAATCCTGCAGCGCGAGCCTACGACCGACACCTACTCTCTGGACCAGTCGCAGGAAGACTTCTACTTCTCCGTGCATTACTCGCAGTTGGACTTGATCCTGTGGGGCAAGAACAACGGCGTCGCCGAGAGCGAGGTGGCGCGCGAGCTCGGCTTCACCGAAGAGCAAGTGCGCCGCGTCTACGAAGACATCGACCAGAAGCGGCGGACCACCGCTTACCTTCAGGCTCCTCCCCTGCTGCTCGAGCCCGTTCCGGAGCTCGTACCCTTCAAGATCACATGAGCGAATCAGGCGCGCCCCCGAACGAAGCGGCGGAAGAGCTGCGCTTCGATCACGTCGGCATTCAGGTCGCCGAGCTAGAGCCGGCGATCGCGGCGTTCACCCGCTTCTTCGGTTACCGGCAGGCGACCGCGCCCGTGGTCAACACCCGGCACCAGGTCGAGGTGGTGTTCCTCGAGAAGGCGGGCTCGTCACCGATCAAGCTGTTCCGCTCGATCGCCGATCCCAAGCGCCTGCCTCCCAAGCTGCATCACCTGGCCTTTCGCACGGACCAGCTCGACGAGGCCGTGCGTGCGCTCGAGGCGGCCGGAGCCCGCGTGCTGAACGCGCCGGCGCCCGGAGAGGCCTTCGACGACGAGCCGATCGCGTTTCTGTTCGCCGGCGGCCTGAACGTCGAGCTCGTCTCCACCGACAAGCGCCGAGCGCGCCTGCCACCGACGCCCGCGAAGTAGAGAATGGTGCTGGGGGCCGAAGGAGGGGCATCGAAGCGCCAGCCTAAGCGCCGGCGACGTGAGAACGGAAGCTCGGCTCCCGGGCCGAGACGGCTCGTTCCGCAGCGCTCCCCGATGCGTTCGTCGTTCGCGCGGAGTCTTGTTACACTGCACCACTCCAATTCCCGACTCCAACCCAGCGAGCTCTCGTGACCTCGATCCTCATCATCAAGACCGCGGCTCTGGGCGACGTCCTCCGTACCACCTCAATCTTGCCGGGCTTGAAGGAGCCCTACCCGGGCTGTCACGTGACGCTGGAGATGGTCGACGCCATCGCCTCGTTCGCGGACGACACGCCCGCCAAGATCATCCAGCGGGTGACCCCCAACGTGCTCGTCAAGGGCGAGGATTGGGCGGGCAAGGGCGTGGTCGGCAAGGAGTGGGTCGAGGCCCACGGCGGTCAGGTCGTGCTGGCCCCGCTGCTGCCGGACAAGTCCACCACCGGCATCCTGGCCAAGGCTCGCGCCACCAGCGACAACTGAGCCGGGCGGCAGCCATGAGAACCAGGGCCGTGGCGCTGGTCGTCGCGCTCTTCGCGCTCGCCCTGGTCGGTGCCGGCTACGTCGCGGCGCGCGTGATCATCGGGCGCTACAAGCTCGAGCTGTTCTTCCGCCTCGATCCGACCTCGGCCAAGCGCTTCGTCGCGCGGAACGCCGAGCTCGCACCGGCGACCGGGCCGCGGATCGTCCTGTTCGGCGACTCGCGCGTCGAGATGTGGGCGCCCGACCCGCCCGCGCGCGGGGCCGAGCTCGTGAATCGTGGGCTCGCCGGAGAGACCACGGCGCAGGCGCTGTTGCGGCTCGAGCGCGACGTGATCGCGCTCGAGCCGGATCTGGCGATCGTCCAGTACGGCATCAACGACTTGCGCGCGATCGGGGTGTACCCGGAGCGGGCGCAGGAGATCACGCGGGCGTGTCGTGAGCAGCTATTCGAAATCGTGGACCGCCTGCTCGCGCGCGAGATCCGCGTATTGGTGCTGACGGTTTTTCCGACCCGCGACCCCTCGATCACGAGCTTGCCCACCTGGTCGAGCCAGATCGTGCCGTCGATTCGGGCGGTGAACCGGGCCTTGCTCGAGCGCCCGCCGCGGCCGGGGCTCACGGTGGTGGACGCCGACGCGCTGCTCTCCGCGGGTCAGACGCCGTGGATCCGCGATGAGCTCGCGGCGGACGACGTGCACCTGAATCAGCGCGGGTACGAAGCGTTGAACCGAGCCCTCGCGCCCCAGATCACGGCAGCTCTGGCGGAGCGCCGCGCGAGGTAGCCATGCGGAGAAGAGACACGCTGTTACTCGGCTGCGCGGTGTGGGCCGCGACGGCCTGCCGTTGCGAGCGCGAGCGCTCCGAGCCCTCCGCGACGGACGGACCGCCGCCCGAGATCGCGGTCGATCAGTTCGGATACCGGCCGGAGGCGTCCAAGATCGCGACCGTCGTGGAGCGCGGCCAGGCGATGCTCCAACCTCGAGAGCTCGAGCTCCGCCGCGTCTCCGACGCCGCCGTACGCTTTCGAGGCACGACTGCGCCGTGGCGCGGCGGCGCCGTCGATCCGGAGTCCGGTGACCGCGGGCAGTGGTTCGACTTTACGGCCTTCTCCGAGCCCGGGGAGTACGTGGTGGTGGACCCGCAGCGCGGCACCCGCTCGCCGAGCTTCCGGATCGACCGCGACGTCTATGCGCCGGTGCTCCGCGCCGCCACCCGAATGTTCTATTTCAACCGCGCGAACCAGGAGAAGCGGCCGCCGTATTCGTGCGTGGGGAAGCGCTGCTGGAACCAGGCCGCGAGCTACCTCGGTCCGGGGCAGGACCGAGAAGCGCGCAGCGTGCGCGCGCGAGACGACCCGAAGACGGCGCGCGATCTGTCGGGGGGCTGGTGGGACGCAGGGGACGTGAACAAGTACGTCACGTTCGCCCGCGTGCCCGTCAATCAGCTACTCACCGCATACCGCGAGCGTCCGAGCGCGTTCGGCGACGACTTCGGCATCCCCGAGTCGGGCAACGGAGTTTCGGATCTGCTCGACGAGCTCCAGGTCGAGCTCGAGTGGCTCGCGCGCATGCAGCCGGACGATCTGGGCGGCGGCGTGCTGCCCAAGCTCGGCAACGTCGAGTACGGCGAGCCCTTGCCGGAGCGCTCCCGCGTGGGGCGCTTCTACTACCCCGAACCGTGCTCGTCGGCGTCGATCGCCGCGGCAGGGGTGTTCGCGCACGCGGCCTGGGTGTTCCGTGACGTCGCGTTGCTGGCGGGCAAGGCCCCCGCGCTCGTCGAACGCGCGCGACGTGCCTACGCGCACTTCTTCTCGCACCCTCGCCAGACCGACTGTGACGACGGCAGCATCACCGGCGGCGACTCCGACAAATCACTGGAGGAACAGGAGCGCGCCGCGACGCTCGCGGCCGTCTACCTGTTCGCCGCCACCACCGACGAGCAGTTCCAGGCGCGGATCCGCGGTCACTTCCGCGGGCTGCGGCCGTTCCAGGACGATCGCTGGTCGGTCTACGACGCCGACGAGGGCGACGCGCTGCTCGCTTACACCACGCTCGAGCAGGCAGATCCGGAGGTGCGGCGCGAGATCCTCGAGCGCAAGGCGGCGCAGCGACAGGTCGCAGACGTCGTGGGCAGAGCCCGTGAGCTCGACCTGTACCGCGGTCACGTGCGCGCCGACTCCTACCACTGGGGTAGCAACCTGCCGCGCGCGAACTACGGCAACACCAACTACGACTTCGTGCAGTACGGACTGGTGGCGGAGGAGCTCACCGCCGACCTCGTCGACCGCGCCGAGGGTATCGTCCACTATCTTCACGGCTCGAACCCGCTCGGGCTCGTGTATCTGTCGCAGATGCGCGACTACGGCGCGGAGCGCTCGGTCACGCAGATCTTCCACGCCTGGTTCCGGGACGGCGACGCGCGCTGGGACAACGCCTCGAGCTCCGAGCTCGGGCCGGCCCCGGGTTACCTGGTCGGCGGCCCGAATCCCCAGTATTGCGGCGGACCCGAGAGCGAGGGTGCGGCGTGTCGTTCGGCGCCGTTGCGCAAGGCAGCGCCGGCCAAGGCCTACCGCGACTTCAACACCGGCTACGCTCCGAAGCGCGACTACGACCGCTCCTGGGAGCTCAGCGAACCGAGCGTCAGCTATCAGGCGGCGTACGTGAAGCTGCTGTCGAAGTTCGCGAGCGGGCGCTAGCCCAGCAAGCGCTTGTAAAAGGCTTCGAGGATGTCGATCGCCGCCGACCAGCCATACTGGCGCTCGGCCAGCTCGCGCGCTGCCTTGCCGAGGCGCGCGCCGAGCGCCGGGTCTGCGAGCAAGCGCTCGGTCTGCGACGCGAACTCTTGTGGGGTGTCGCCGAGCAGGATGTTCTGCTCGTGGCTGACGTCCAACCCCTCCGCGCCGATGCGCGTGGAGACGATGGCCTTGCCTTGCGCCATCGCCTCGACGATCTTGAAGCGGGTTCCGCCGCCGAGACGCAGCGGCACGATCATCGCGGTGGCGCGTGCGACGTAAGGCCTTGGATCGTCTACGAGACCCGTGAATTCCACGTTGGCGCTGCGGCGCGAAAGAAGTGCCTCGGTGGGGTTCCGGCCCACGACCAGCAGCTTGGTGTTGGGGCGCCGCGCCAAGATCAGCGGGAACACCTCGTCGAGAAAGAAGGCCATGCCTTCGATGTTGGGGTGGTAATCCATCGCCCCGAGGAACACCAAAGTCTCCGGCTCGAGCGGCGCGCTGCCCGGCCGAAACCCGTCGAGGTCCACCGCGTTCGGCACGACGGCGGTAGGTGTCTTCGGCGCTTCACGCTTCACGAACTCTTCGTCGCGAGCCGAGGTCAGCGCGACGCCGTCGAAACGACGCCAGGCGTCGAGCTCTTCGCTCCGGAGCTTGCGCCAGTTCACCGCGCTGTACAGCGTCCGCACCAGGCTGCCCTGCCCTTCCGCCGTGCGCTTGACGATGTCGTACTCGATGTTGTGCTCGTCGAGCACGAAGCAGCACTTGCGCTTGGGGCGGCGCGGCAGGCGATGAATCCCCATCTGCGCGAACTCGACCTGCACGACGTCGTACTCGCCCGTGCTCATCATGCGGTCGAGCTCCGCCTGGAATTCCCGCCGCAGGTACAGCATACGCTCGAAGCTGCCGCGCGACGCCAGCGAGCGCAGCTGCGCCAGGCGCTTGTTGCCGAGCCCGAGCTTCAGCACGTCGTGGTTCACCGTCCTGAGCTCGTGGCAATATTCGCGGGTCGCGGCCTGCCCGTCGGAGCCGACGGTGGTGTACGACAACAGCGAGACGCGGTGGCGCGCGGCGAGCCCGCGCATCAGCCCTTCGAGCCGGCGCTGCGCGCCGAACTGCGGAGGGGACGGAAGGTAGGGCGTCACGAAGAGGATGTTCATGGCGTCGGCCCTGCCGCTCGACGAGCGCGCAGGGCTTCCCTCATATCACGGCTCGACGCCGACCCGGGCTACGGCGAGTGGCGCGGCAACTCCGGCGTGCGCATGGTCGCCAGGACCGGCAGCGAGGTCGCGCGCTTGATTTGCCACGACGCGGAAATGATCCCTTCGTGGAGCTCGAGCGCGACAGCCGCGATCGAGCCGATCACGAGGCCGCCGATCAACGCCGCCAAGACGATCAACGGAACCTTGGGCGCGATCGGTCCCCTCGGCACCTCGGGCGGAGTGACCGTCGTGTAGCGATACTTGAACGCGGCCTGAGCCGTGTCCAGGTCGATGCGCGCGCGGTGGATCTGCTCCTGCATCCCCTGGAAGTTCGAGATCGCGAAGCGCAGCTTGGCGCGCGCGTACTCGACCTCGGGGTCGCGCTCCTCGGCCGATTCCTGTTCGATGCGGATCACGTCCCCGAGACCGCGACTCTCGGTCCCGCCGGTGTACCGACCACCGCCGCCGATGCGCGGCTTGCTGGTGTCGCCGGTTGCCGCTCGCAAGCTCTCGTATTCACCTCGAAGCTGCTTGAGCTCTGCGCGCAGCTTCGTCACCTGCGGGGATTCCTGGGAAGCGGCCTGCAGCGCTTGCTTCGCGTCGAGGACCGTCGGGTGCTCGTCCGTGTACTGGGCCTTCGTTTCCTGGAGGCGAGCCTGGAGCTCCGCCTGGCGGCGTAGCCGGAAGCCCTCGAGCTCGTTGATGCTCCGCTCCTTGCTCTCGATCACGACCGGCAGCTCCGAGAGCCGCCGCGCGTGTTGCTCCTTCAGAGCCTCTTGCTCCGGATCGAGCTTGGGCGGCGGAGGAGCAGCGGGACGAGGCGCGGCCGCAGCAGCCGAGGGCTTCGGCGGCGGAGCCGCGTCCTCCTCCTTCTTTTCGTTCTTCTTGCGCTCGCGGAGGGCCTGGATCTCCTCGACGGCCTGGTCGATCTGAGTCCGGGTCGTGGCAGCGTGGCCTTCGAGGATCGAGGCCGACTCCGCGACGCTCGACACTTCCTGAACGTGCTTGGCTTCGAGGAAGTTCCGGCGCGCCGCGTCCACCAACCGGTAAGCGATCAGCGGATCGCGCCAATCCACCTGGATCGTGACGCTGGTCTCGTCGGTCCAGACCTGCATCTTCGACGCGAGCGTGTCGGCCATCCCGTCGACCACCTGCTTCTCGGTCTGCGGCTTCGCCGTCAGGCTGGTCACGCGATCCTTGATGCGCAAAAGCCAGTTGCGGTTCTCTCGCCAGGCCCTGACCAGATCGGTCTGCTTGACGAGGTTCAAGAGGTTCTCGCGCCGCAGCACGAGGTCGGCCGCGGCTCGCGTGGGCGCCGACTCACCGCTGCCGGTGTCGCCGCGGAGCTGCAGCACCGTGTTTCGCTGCGCGAGCAGCCTGCAACTCACCCGATAGGTCTTCGGGACCGCCGTCACTACGACCGTGGCCAGGCCGACGATGCAGACCGAGACCAACAACACCAGGCCCTTGCGCTGCCGGATCGCCGACACGGCAAACACGAGCCAGTCGCGAATCGCACCGAAATCGATGATTTCCGCGCTCGCGTGATCGGAGGAGCCCTCGTCTCTGGGGGAAGCAGCTGACAACTTTCGATCCTCGAGCCGCCGCCCTACGGCCGCAACTCAGCTCGCGAGCATACACCATTTCGCGGGCGGCTCGTGGCCACAGCCGCCGCCGTCCTCGGTCGGGCCGGGCCGTGGGGCCCATGCTGGCCGGTGCCTCGACCGGGACGCGCGCGGCTAGAGGTCGAGCTCGCCCTGATGCAGGTTCAGCGAAGGAACGATGTAGTCCGGGAAGTCCGCCGGAGCGAGGAGCGCCGCGGCCGACGACAGACCGGTGCTGCCAAGCGTGCCCGTGAGCCCGAAGGTCGTGTCGTCTTGCCCCAACATCCGCAAGACCTGCGCGAAGAAATCACCGGTGGTGCGCCGCTCCGAGCACACGAGGTGCCGGCCCTGGCCGTTGGCGAACGCCGACTTCATCCCGGCCATGACGATCGGAATGTTCAGCGAGCCGTGCGTGGCGCCGTAACCCATGTCGCTCATCCACACGACCAACGTGTTGTCGAGCAGGCGCGAGCCGTCCACGTCCGTGACCTCACCGAGGCGCTGAACGAGGCGCGTGAAGAGCTTGCCGTACATCTGGTAGGCCTGGGTGATCGCCGGCTGTCCGGCCATCGTCACCTCGGGCGTATCGTGGATGGCAGCGTGCCAGTTCGCGCTCACGAACGGCGAGCCGCCCGAGAACTCGCTGCTGAAGATCGGATCGTACTGAACATAGTGGTGCAGGCTGGCGACGCGAGTGATGTCGCATGCCAGGGACATCACCATGTTCTCGATCGTGTACGGCACGATCTCGGCATCGAGCGCGGCGCGCGAAGCCTGCGACTGCGTGTACGATGGAACCGCCGAGGCGGACGGCACCGCGCAGCTATCGCCGATCGGGAGAGGCCCCGGGCCGCCGCCGCTGCCGCCCCCGAGCCGGGTCTCGAGCGTGCGGATGAAGTCGATGTGCTGATCGAGGCGGGCGCGGTCGCTCGCGCCGACGAGGGCGCGGAAGCTCTGGAAGCTGCCGGTCACGCCGTCGAGGATGCTGCGGCGGCTCGCAACCAGCCGGTCCGCGAGCGTGGCGTTGGCCATGGGCTCCGGCTCGGGGCCGGGCGACGGTGCGGCCGCGCCCGTTCCACCGAACAGCTCGGCGATGGCCTTGGCCGGGTTCGAGTTCGCGAGGGTCGGGCGTGTGCCGCCGACACCCCAGAAATGGCCCGTCGTGTAGCGCCAGTCCGCGTCCATCGGCGTGGCCGGAAACACCAGAGCGCCGCGCTGCGCCGGGGAACCTCGCAGCCGCTCGCCGGCGATGTAGTCGAACGAAGCGCCGCCCGCGGTCTTGTCCGCCTTCGGCAGCTGGCAGGTGAGGATGGTCTGCTCGTTCGGCAAATGACCGTCCGGATCCTGCGTCATGTGACGGACGACGTTGTCCACGCCGTCCACCGTGACGATCTCGTCGCGGATCGGCGCGAGCGCCGCGAGCAGCGGCGACATTTCGGCGGGCAGCGCGCCGGTGTTCGAGCGCGGCGACCAGATGTCCGAAAAGCCGCTCCCGGAGTGGCGCCCGCCGGCGCAGCGGCCGTGGCTGTGCATGACCAAGACGAGCCGCTTCGGAGGCGCCACGCTCTGACCGCGCGCCACCCGAGAGTGCATCTCGAGCATCGGCAGGGCCAGGGCCGCGCCACCGGCGCCGAGCAGGAATCGACGTCGGTCGATCTGTTGTAGGCGGCGGGAATTGGAACGCATGCTCATTCTCCTCTCCGATAACGGAAGGCGTCCGTCGTGGCCACGGCGCGGAATGCGCTGTCCAGCCGGCCATCGGAGGCCACGAGCTGATCGTCGATCGCCTGGACGGTGCAGGCGTCGCTCAGGATGTTCGGGTCGTTGAGTCTCGACATCGTGTAGCGGAAGACCTGCTGCGCGAAGCACTGGCGCGTGGCCGGCAGCGAAGCGAGGTTCTCCATCAAGTCGCTGGGCCCTTCGAAGTCGAAGGCGTCGGCGACGATGGGGTTCATCGTGCCCGTGGTGTCGATCGCTTTACCGCTCGGGTACTGCTCGCGATACTGGCCCATCGCGTCGAAGTGCTCGAAGGCGAGGCCGCCCGGGTCCATCAGGCCGTGGCAACCCGCGCATTCACCGCGGGTAGCGACGATGGCGGAGAGCTCCTTAGCCGTCGGGTTCGCCGGCTTTTCGAGCTCGGCGAAGGCGCTCATGGCGTTGGCCGGCGGGGCGCCGATGTTCACGCACAAAAGCCGCTTCAGGATGAACTTGCCGCGGAAGACGTAGGAAGGCTCGGTGGCGTGAGACAGCGCTGCCATCATCGCCGGCTGCGTCATGATGCCGGCGTAGCGGCTGCCATCGAGCTCGGTCTGGGTCCAGCCGCTGCCCGACGCGCTGACGCCGAGGATCGGCGCCACGTCCTGGTTCACGTAGGCCTGGTTCGAAGTGAGCAGGCTCGTGACCGTGCCGGTGCGCATCTGGTCGGTGACGAAGCGATCGAAGGACTCGTTCACCGACGCGGCCACGCCGTCATCGAGGAACGGGAACGCCGAGGGATCCTTGCTCGGCGGCAAGAGCTGGGTGGTGTGCGTCCACTCACGCAGGAACCGCGCGAAACCGCGGTTGCTCCGCGGGTCTTCGAACAAGCGGTCGACCTCGGCCTCGACTTGCTCCCGTGTGGACAGCTCGCCGCGATCCGCCAGATCGAGCAGGCGATCGTCGGGCACGGAGTTCCAGAAGTGGAGCGCGAGGCGGGTCGCGAGCTCGACGCCGGTGAGCAGGCGGTCCTCCCCGGACTCGGACTCCATCTCCATCACGTAGAGGAAGCCGGGCATTTGCAGCAGGTGCGCGGTCATGACCGCGACCGCGTCCGCGAACGACGCGCCGCTCGAGCGCTGCGCGGCGTAGGTGGCGAGCAGATTGTCGCGCTCCTCGGGCACCATGGTGCGGCGGAACGCGCGACGGCCGACCGTATCGAGGTAGGTGACCGCGCAGTTGTCGTTGGCGTTCGAGACGGAGCAAGGCAAGAGCTCCGGCAGCCGCGCCGGGATCTCGCGGGCGATTTCCTCCGCCGCGTACATCACGAGCTCGACGCCTTGCTCGCTGATCGAGGTGAGCGCGGGCTCGGTCGAGTAGCCGCTGGCGGAGACACCGTACGAGCCGGGATACTGCTGGCTCGCCGAGATGCCGAACACGTCACGCACGATGTTGGCGTATTCCGGCGCGGTCATGCGGCGCAGCTGCGCCGTAACCCCGGTCGTGCCCTCGCAGACCACGCGGCCTTGATCGTCCCTGGGAAGCGGCTCGGGCGGAGGCCCGGGATCGACCAGCGTGCCGCCGGTTCCCAGCGGATCGCCGCCGCCGTTTGCCGGGGCTGCGCCACTTCCGCTGCCGCCGTTTCCGGTCGCCCCGGAGCCGCTGCCGGCGCCCGGGTTCCCGTTGCCGCCGACGGTGCCGCTGCCGCTGCCGCTGCCACTGCCGTTGCCAGCGACTGTGCCCGGTGCGTCGCCGCTACCGACCCCCGGCATACCCGCGCCGCCGTCGGGTGTCTCGTCCGACCCTCCACCGCCCGAGCACGAGGCAAGGGTCAACAACGCTAACACCGTACCCAAACGTGCGGTCATAGTGGGGATGACGCTATCATTCATGTCTAACCCTCGACAAGCCTCGGGGAAGGCTCGGTTGTGTGGTGTGCAGACGGCAATCAGCCTGGCGGCTTAAGGGACGCGTGGCGGCGATCATGAGTGCGACACACACCCGAGAACCCACGTGGGAGGACACCGTGCGAGATCCACTTCGTGAAGCCTTTTCAGCGCTTCTACGCGAGCTTCTGTTTCGGGCGCTTGCACGCTGTCGTCACCACGGAACACTCAACTCAGCGAGATTGGGCGGCAAAATCGATTCGTCCAGTGCTCGCCGAGAAAACGACTAATCGCCTCCGGAATTTCCGTTCTGCGGCGGAAAAAAAGAGCTTAGTTGAACGAAACAACACGGTTCAGGCGTATCCCGCGAAGACGTTGGGGCGAGTTCGCAATCGCCACTCGCGCGCAAGAGCCGCAGCTTTCAGTGCCTTTCGTGCCCGAACGTAGGTTCGAAAAGAGCGCAATGCGCGCTTCCACACTCGCGCTCCTCGACTCCGACTCTGGAGCGTCGCGCGCGCGACGTCGGTTCCGGACGCCATGTCCATGAGCTGCTTCTCCGGCGCGTGGTTCGCGGAGCTCGCCAGCAGCACGTTGACGCCGACGACCTCGTCGAAGCGGTCTTCGCAGACCACGACCGCGAGCCCGGATGCCGCGTTGGTCATCGGAGTCGAGCGTGCCCTGGTGTTCGGCGGTCAGCGCGAAAGCACGGGAAGCCCATTTGGAGCCAGGGGTTAGCACGGGCTCCCGGCATCGAGCAATTCAGCCCGCCGGCCATCCCCGGCGTCTTAGCTTCCACCACGCCATAAGGTTCTGGGCATGGCCCCGCCGGCTGGCAGCTCGGCGAGCCTCCCGTGTTTCGCGTGCTGTTTCCGACGCTGTTTCGGCTGGTTCGGTCCCCTTGGGAGCGGGGGTCGTCGCAGCTGGAACAGGATGCTAGGTTGGGCCTTTCCGTCCTCGAGAGACCCGCTTGACCTCGTCCGAGCTGCCGCCGTTCTCAGGAGGTGCGCCGCAGCCCGTGCTCAGCCGCGCGGATCGGCGGTTTCGATGGTGGCTGGGCGTCGGCGTGGCCTTGCTGTCGCTGATGACCCTCGCGGCGATCTTCGTGACGAACGGGAACATCGTGGTCGGTTTGGCGCCGAGCATCCTGGTGCTGGTCGTCTATGCGGTGGCCAAGCTGCCGCTCCGCTATCCGGTGATGTTCATCTTCGCCGTGATCTTCACGCTGGATACGCCGGCCGAACCGTTCGCGGGGGGCAAATACCAGTCACCGCTGCACCTGGTCTCCGAGCTTTTGACCGCGCAGCTGAAGCACGTGATCCCCGGTAGCGGGCTGATCATCACGGGCCTCGACCTGTTCATCGTCGGCGCATTCTTGCTGCACGGCTACCGCCGAGCCACCCGCTCGAAGCTGGATCGCGACGACTACACGCCGACGCCGATCCCGCTGCTGGTGGCCGCGTGGGTGTGTCTCGCCGGGATCGCGATGGCCTGGTTGCTGGGGCTCGCGACGGGCGGCAGCTTCCGGTTCTCGCTCTGGCAGGTGCAGCGGAATCTGTACCTACCGTTGATGTTTCTGCTGTTCCAGGCGGCGTTCCCGAGCCCGCGCCAGTTCAAGCCCTACTTCGCGATGCTGATCGTGATCGCGTGCTTGCGGTCGGTGATGGCGCTGTGGCTGCGCGAGCAATTCCCGCTGGAAGAGTACGCGACCTCCCACTCCGACTCGATGCTGTTCGGCACCGTCACGTGCCTGGTGGTGATCCGCTTGATGCACGGTACCAACCGGCGCGAGCGGTTCCGGCTGGTGCTGATCCTGTTGCTGTTGATCGTCGGCATGGTCGAAAACGAGCGGCGCCTGGTCTGGGTGCAGATCGCGGTCGCGCTCGCGTTCGTGTTCGTGATGACGCCCTGGTCGAGCTTCAAGGTGAAGCTGATCCGCAGGGTGCTGTACTCCTTGCCCATCGTGCTCGGGTACCTGGCCGCCGGCTGGAACTCCAGCTCGAGTGTGTTCGCACCCGTCGCCACGGTCCGCTCGATGGTGGATTCGAAGTCGGACGGCTCGACGCTGTGGCGCGATCTCGAAAACTTCAACCTGGTGATGACCTTCCGGCGCACGCCCCTGACCGGGACCGGCTTCGGGCACCCGTTCGACATGATTCAGCCGATGCCCGACATCACGGCGCACTACGAGCTCGAGCCGTACGTGCCGCACAACAGCGTGGTTGGGCTGTGGGCCTATACGGGCTACGTCGGGTTCACGATGCTGTGGATGATCCTGCTCGTGGGCTGCTACCTGTCTGCGCGGACGTTCTACGTCGCCCGCGAGAGGGACGACCGCACGGCCGCGCTCACCACCTTCTGCGCGCTGGTCATCTACATGCTGCATTGCTACGGCGACATGGGCCTCGGCTCGTGGGTAGCGATCTGCCTGATCTGCCCGCTGCTCGCGCTGGTGGGAAAGCTCGCCGTCAAGGTCGGCGCCTGGCGTTGGTCGGGCTCGCGGCGGCGTTCGGCAGCGCCGGCAGCGTCACCTTCCTGACGCTCGAGGAGCGGCCGCGTTACCAACAGATCCGCGGATAGACGACCGCGACCAGCGCGGCGTAGACCACATTGAAGGCGACGAGGCCGAGGATGGCGCGACCGAGGCCGCGCCGCTCCTGCGGGTCACGCGCGGTGTACGCGGGCAACGCGGCGGTGACGAAAACGACGGACATCAGGAGCAGCTTGGCCATCGCGGGACTCGGCGAAGACTAGCCTGCCGGGGCCGCTCGCGCCAAACCCGAAGGCACCTCGAGCAGGCGCTTCGCAGCCGTGCGCTCGTCGGGCCATGGTGACTTCCTTTGCTCGCCTCGCGCAGCCTGCAGCCTCACAAAACGCGGCTATAGTCGTGCCCGATGTCGAACGCGCCCCGGATCCGCGCCTTGGTGCTGGCCGAGCTCTGCAACCCGGAGTGGGTGAGCGGGCCGCTGGTCGGGTGGAGTCACGCTTTTGCACTGTCGAAGAACGCGGACGTCCACCTCGTCACCCACGAGATGAACGAGCCCGCCATCGAGCGCTCGTCCTGGCCGAGGGATCGCGTCACGTTCATCCGCCTCGCGAACTACGAGAAGCTCAAGGTCTGGTTCACGCATCGGGTGCTGAGGTCGGACCACACCACCCAAATGTTCACGGCCGTCGGCATCCCGTTCTACTGGTTGTTCGAGCGGCTCACCTGGCAGCTGCTCGGAAAGCGCATCGAAGGCGGAGAGTTCGACGTCGTGCATCGGATCACGCCGGTCAGCCCGGTCGTGTCGAGCCCGATCACCAAGCGCTTGTCGCGGGCGCGGGTGCCGTTCGTGCTCGGTCCGATCAACGGCGGCCTGCCCTGGCCGAAGGGCTACGCCAACGCGCTCCAGAAAGAGCGCGAGCTCGTGAACCGTTTTCGCAGCGTCTATCAGCACGCGCCGTTCCTGTCCGCGACCTGGCGCGACGCGGCGGCGCTGCTCGTCGCATCTCGCGCCACCTGGGACGAGATCCCCGAGCGACACCGGTCGCGCTGCTTCTACCTGCCGGAGAACGGCATCCTCGAGACCACGGTCAGCCGCGAGTCGCGAGGGCCCCTGACCAAGCCGCTGCGCGCGGTGTTCGTGGGGCGGCTCACGCCGTACAAATGCGCGGACGTGGCGATTCGCGGGCTCGCTCCGGCGATCAAGCGCGGCGACGTCGTGTTCGACATCCTGGGCGACGGCCCGGAGCGCGCTTACCTCGAGCGGATCGTGCGCGAAGAGGGCATCGGCGCGCAGACCACCTTTCACGGCTGGCTCGAGCACAAGGACACGCTGCGCTTGCTCGGGCAGGCCCATTTGCAGGTGTTCCCGTCGATCCGCGAGTTCGGCGGTGGCGTCGTGGTCGAGGGCATGGCGCTCGGGGTGGTGCCAATCGTGATGGCGTACGGCGGGCCCGCGGAGATCGTCGATGACCGGACGGGCTTCCGGCTGCCTCTCGAGTCGGCCGAGATCACCGCGCGGCAGATCGATCGGATCGTCTCCGAGCTCGTGGCCAAGCCGGATCGCTGGCTGCCGATGAGCGACGCTTGCCGCGAGCGCATCCGCGACGAGTTCACCTGGGAGGCCAAGGCCAAGCGCAGCATCAGCGTGTATGAGCACGTGCTCGGCAGGGCTCCGCGTCCGGAGCTTTCGCCGCCGCCCCCGCCGAGCCCCCTGCTCAGCGTATGATCAGCCGCCATCCCCGGTATCTTTAGCTTCCACCACGCCCGGCGATTTTGGGTT
The DNA here is from genome assembly GCA_025937835.1 of Polyangiaceae bacterium. Lineage (GTDB taxonomy): Bacteria > Myxococcota_A > Polyangia > Polyangiales > Polyangiaceae > PMG-095. The sequence continues at coordinate 62,406 of JAICQO010000012.1, read as the reverse complement.
TTGGCTTCGTTTTCGCTGCGCTCCGGTGCTCACGTAGCCACCTACGCTCCGCTCCGGTGCTCGCGAAAGCCTCGCCAAAACCGCAAACTTGCCGGGCGGGCGTTCCTTAAGGTTCTGGGCATGCGGGGCGGCTCCGTTCGAGGAGCTCGAGAACGATCTGCGCGGGGGAGCGCTGAGTCTGTTCGTCGATGCCAAGCAATCACGCGGCGTGACGATCGAGGTGAGCGCGGAGTGGTGCCGCTGGTTGGCTCGACACCGCAACGCGCTGCGCGGGGTGTACATGCTGACGGGCTCGCCGTTCGTGCAGATCACGGCCAAGCTGGTGCGAAACTTCGGAGAGCTCGGGGATCTGATGCGCATCTACACGGACCCGGAGGCTTTCGAGCAGGCGCTCGCGGTGGAGCTCGAGCGCGCGCGTCGCTGAGTCAGTCATGGAATCGGCAGATCGGCGGCGGGGCGGGGTTTAGATCCTTTGCCGGACGGCGCCGAGGCCACCTTCCTCCATGATTTCGCTACGGAGGGTAACATTGCTCATTCGGATGAAGGCTATGGGTCGCGGCCAAACTCTAATCGGCGCTCATGAGCTAGCTGTGATATACGGGGCCGGAAAGGGGTAATTGCCATGCGGGAAATCGGTTGTGTACTGGGGTTGTCGTTCATCATCGTGTCTGCGTGTACGCCCGACGAAAGCGGCGAGCCGGGCGACGGCGAGGCGGGACAGGGCGGACAAGGCTCGGAGCAAACGGAGAGCGGAGGCAGCGCGCCATTCGGCGGAAATGGCGGAGCCGGAGCGGGAACTGGCGGCGTCATCGGTGGCGAAGGCGGCGGCGCGGGTGAGCCTCCGGTAACAGGCGGCGCTTGCCACGCGGGCGCGAGCTCCGGGGGCAGCTCCGGAACGGGCGCCAAGCCGGGCGAAGGCGGTGAAGCGGGCGCGGGCGCCAACTCCGCCGAAGGCGGGGAAGCGGGCGCGGGCGCCAACTCCGGCGAAGGCGGGGAAGGCGGAGCGACGCCGGAGTTGCCACCGTGGCATCCGCCGGATGGCTGCACGGTCCGCTCACAAACGATGGGCGCGAGCGGGTGCAGTCTGGATCTTGACTGTGCGGGGCAGGAATCGATCTCGTGCAACCTGCGCGCGAGCGGGGCGTGGGAATGCCACAGCGCGTTCACGGAGGCGGCTCCGCTCGAAATCACCGGGCTCGTCGGGCCCCGTGTTTGCCAGTCGGCCGCCAACCTCTTTCTCACGGGCGAGGACGACATTTTCAGCGGAGAAGAGCAGTGCGAGCTCGAGCTTCAGCAGAGCTCGCCGACCGCTTGCGAGACTCGGCAGCGCTGCGAGCTCAGCGCGGATCCAAGCACCCGTGTCTCGGGAAAGGTGACTCGCCGACAGTTCGTGATCTGCTCTGGGACTCCGCTTTCGTGCCGGTGCGATACGGGCAATCGCTACCGGGTCGAGGGCGTGGGGCCCGCCGCTGCGTGCGAGCAGCTCTTCGAGCGCTGCGACGAGCCGAATCCCGAGCCGACGGGGCAAGAGGATTGCGTCGTCACCGATGCGTACCCGGACTACCTGGACAACGTGTGTCGCGGCGAAGCGGAGTGCGTTGCGGAGCTCGAACCCGGGATTTTCGCGCTCTACGATCCGATGATCGAGTGCGATGAGGACGGATACTGCGAGTGTCTGTCGTCTGCGACGTCGAACGGCGCGAAGTGGGCTTACTTCTTCAACGGCGAGCCAACCCAGGGCGAGGATGCCGGTGCTTGCCGGAAGTGGGTGCCGTATTGCGCTCCACCGGTGGAGTTCGTGCCTACGGGGACGGCGACCTGCACGAACCGGCCAGTCAACGTGCGTGAGGACAACGGCTCCTGTACGATGCAGCGAATTTGCGCGGGACCGGCACTGCTCATAGATCAGCCGGTGGTGAGCCTTGCCGGCGGCGGTATGAATATCACCTGCGCAGAGGGGGATGACGGCGTGCGGTGCCGCTGCACCTCGAGGGGCGAGACTTTCCTGGTCGACGCGCCGTACGCGGAGGCCTGCACGGCGGCGGTGGAACTGTGCGAGGACCCGGTCGCGGTGGGCGGCTAGGCCGCTCGGGCCCGGTCGGTCCGGGTTGCTGAGTCAGTCTTCGATCGGCAGATCGGCGGGCAGGTTCGAGATCCACTGCCGGACGGCCGCGACCCCGCCTTCGTCCACGATTTCGGTGCCGAGGGGCGGCATTTGCTCCTTCGGGCCGCGGCGCTGCATGCGGACGAGCAGGCCGCTCTCGTCGGGGTTTCCCGGGAGGACGCGGTGGGTGACGGCCGTGTCGCGGAAGTACTGCATGCGGCGGCCGACCACGGACTGGAAGAGCTCGCTGTCTTCGAGCTCCTGCTCGGCGAGCGCCAGCCGCAACACCATTTGCGTGTCGGGCCAGGCCGTACCGTTGAGGTTGTGGCAATGGCCGCAGTTGGCGTGCAGGTAGCCGAGCGCGTCGCGGGTGGCCGTGTCACCCGTAGGAGTGATGGATCCGCCGCCGATTTCGACGGCGGCGCTCAGGCGCTCCTCGTTCGTCAGCTCGGAGAGGGTGAGCCCTGGGCCGTCGTGGGCGAGTTGTAGGGCGCTGAAGCCGAGGATGCGGCCGGGCTCGCCGTTGTGGCAGGCGCGGCATTGCTTCTCCGAAGGGACGTCGTGGGCGGTGCCGCGGACGTCGCTCTGGCCGCCGCCGCCGATCACGACCTCGGCGTCGCTGTCGTCGTCACGCCAGACGAACGCGGCCATCAAGTAGTCGCTCGGGCCCTCGCCGAAGCGCTCGATCAGCCGGGTCTCGACGCGGACGCCGTCCTTCGAAAACTCTTTCCAGAATTTGGTGCCGACCGGCATTTGCCAGCGATCCGGGTCGCTGGTGTCGATGCTCGCCCCGACGGGGAGGCGTACCCACCTGCGTTTGGCGGCCGCGTCGGACCAGAGCGTAAATTCGGGGGCGAAGGCCTGGACGCCGGGCGCCAGCTCTTCGGCCTCGAGCTCTGCGTACAGCCCGGTTTCGGACAAGAGCGCGTAGTCCGGGCGAGGGTAGGGCTCGACGCTCTCCGGGACCTCGGCCTCCGGGCTTGGCTCGTTCGGCTTCTCGCCGCTGCCCTCGCCGCATGCAGCGGCCAAGGCACAGACGGCGAGAAGCCTCTTGGAACGAGGCTCGATCATCGACTCACATCGGAGGCCAGGTGCACATGTCGGCGACCTCGTTTTCGATCGCGGGCAGGGACTTGAGGTAGTGCGCGATGTCGAGCGCGTCGTCGTCGGTGAGGCCGCCGTAGGCCGCCATCGGGCCTGCGGGCATGGGCGGGCACAGGCCGTCTCCGTTCTTGTCGACCGCGTTCTTCATCGCCGCCACGATCTCTTCCACGGACCACTCACCGAGGCCGGTGGCGGCGTCGGAGGTGAGGTTCTTGGAGACGGGGATCGCGGGCAGGCCCAGGTCGAACTCCTCGCCGCCCTGGAAGTACTTGTCCGGATCGAGCACCGTGGCGGCTTGTTCGTGCGGCGTGTGACACTCGATGCACAGGCCCGACTGCGTCGCGAGGTAGCGGCCGCGAACGGCGCTCTCGAACTCCGGGTAATCCTCGCCTGGCATCGGGATCGTGTCCGGATCGATCGGGTTGGCGGGCGCTTCCACCGCGAAGAATTCGTCGCTGCGCGGCAGCGCGTGCTCGACCGCGGGGATGGTCCGGAGGTAGGCGACGATGGCGTCGAGGTCCTCGTCCTTGGTGTTCGCGAACACGTAGTACGGCATGATCGGGTGCAGCGCCTCGTCGCCGGTGGCACTCGGCCGGATGCCGTCGCGGATCATCGTCTTGATCTCGTCGTCGCTGCGGTTCTTGAGGCCGGTCTCGTCGTTGGTCAGGTTCCGCGAGTGGAGGCACTCACCCGTCGGCAGCTCCACGAAGCACTCGACGCCGGCCATATACATCTCGGCGATCGGCGCGCCCATCTCGTTGCGCGGCGTGTGACAGTCGGAACACGCGATCACGTGATCGACCAGGTACTTGCCGCGCGCCGCGAGCGGCTCGAGCACCTCACCGCCACCGCCCGAGCCCGCTTCGCCGACCGCGGGTTCGCCGCCAGCGCCGCCCGCCACCTCGACCGTGCCGCCCGCTCCGGCTGCGACGGTCGGTTCACCGCCGGCTCCTGCGCTGCCCGAAGAACCCCCGCTTTCGGTCATGTCGCTCGGGCCCGGCCCCGTCTCTTCATCGTCCCCGCACGCCACTGCCATCAAGATCGTCGCACAACCAGCCAACAGAGATCGTTTCAACACGCAAGCCTCCAACGTCCGCCCCGTGAGGACGGACGACACGAACAATCGGAACGAGTCATTTTCGAGCTCGGGAATCGCCCGAGCGTCGTGCCTATTGCCCGATTTTCATCGCGAGTTCCAGATGTCTCGAGCGCTTCCGCAAAGCGTCAAGTCACCTTCGCGTAGGTGTTTGCTTGGGGGCCGGGTCCGGCCGAGTGGGCCGCGCGTTCTGGATGTTCCGATCGGAGACGAGCTCGGGCGCTCGCCACGGCCGCCGCGCGCGCCCCTAGGGAGACGACTGCGCGGCGGCTGCGACCGGAGCGCGAGCCTACTTGTTGACGACGAACTGCTTCTCGCCGCGCTCGAAGAAGCCGACGATCTGGCGGGCGGCGGCCAGGCCCGCGTTCACGTTCGCCTCTTCCGTCTGCGCGCCCATCTTGACGGGGGTGAAGTAGACCTTGTCCGCGTACTTTTCCTTGATCGTGGCCGCGGTGGCGTCGGTCGGCGCGATGTCCGACAGGTAGCGGAAGTCCTTGCGAGCCTCGAACTGCTCGAGCAGCTCGGCCTCGTTGATGACCTCTTTCCGGGCGGTGTTGATCAGGGTGCCGCCCTGCGGGAGCAGCGACAGGAGCTTCTTGCCGATCGAGTTCTTGGTCTCGGCGGTGGCCGGCACGTGGAGCGACACGAAGTTCGAGCGGCGGTAGAGCTCTTCCACGCTCGACACGGCTTCCACCCCCGCTTGCTGGAACGCTTCCGGCTTAACGAACGGGTCGAAGGCCACCACCGGCATCGCAAAGCCCTTGGCGATCGCCGCAACGGCGCGGCCGACCGCGCCAAAGGCGTGGAGGCCGATGGTCTTGCCGCGGATCTCGCTGCCGGTCTTGCCGTTGAACTTGCCGCGGGCCTGATAGATCATCATGCCGAACACGAGCTCGGCGACCGCGTTGGCGTTCTGCCCGGGCGTGTTCATGACCGCGATGTTCTTGGCCTTGGCCGTGGCGACATCGATGTTGTCGTAGCCGGCGCCCGCGCGCACGACGAGCTTCAGGTTGGGCGCCGCGCCCAGCACCTCGGCGTCGAAGATGTCGCTGCGGATGATCGCGGCGTCGGCGCTGGCGAGCGCCTCGATGAGCGGTGCTTTGCCCTTGTAGGACTCGAGGACGACGGGCTTGTAACCGGCCTGCTCGATGATCGCGACGACCTCGTTGCGGGCGGAGGCAGAGAACGGCTTTTCGGTAGCGAGAAGGACGGTTTTTGACACGGTGACCTCTAGAGCGACTGACGGTTGGGATCTGTCCGGGCCTTGCGGGTGACCGGACGAGAGCTAAGCGCGTGGGGAGCGGCGCGTGCCGCCCCGGCGAACGAGGCCCATTCCCTAGTACCACTCGCGCGAGGTTTCCACCCTGATCCACGTGGGCCGAATTTCCGCTTTCGTTGCGCGTCGGTGACCAAGCGAAGCGCATTGACAGCGCGCGGCTTCGGTCGGACATTTCGCTTCCTCTAGACGCGGGCCGCTGCGCCCCGAAGCGCCGGCTCGCGTCACGACAGCGAGAGAAAAAGGAGAACGCTATGGATTTTGAGGTGGCGCCGCTTCCGTACGCGAAGAACGCGCTCGAGCCCGTGATGAAACAAGAGACGCTCGAGTTTCACTACGAGAAGCACCACAAGGGCTACATGACCAAGCTCAAGGAGCTGATCGGTGACAAGCCCGATGCGCAGAAATCACTGGTGGAGGTGATCCGCACCAGCTCTGGAGCGGTCTTCAACAACGCAGCCCAGGTCTGGAACCACACCTTCTTCTGGGACGGCATGAAGCCGGGCGGCGGCGGTCAGCCCCCCGCCGGCGACGTGGCGGATCTCATCAACGGCCTCGGCGGCTGGGATACGTTCCGCACCGCGTTCGTGAACCAGGGCATGGGGCGCTTCGGCTCCGGCTACGTCTGGCTGGTGCTCGACGGCGGCAAGGCGAAGTTCATGGACACGCCGAACGCGGAAACCCCGCTTACCACCCAATCGGTCCCGCTGCTCACCGCCGACGTGTGGGAGCACGCGTATTACCTGGACCACCGAAACAACCGCAAGGGCTTCCTCGAGGCGTTCCTCGACAAGCTCGTGAACTGGGACTTCGTCGCGAAGAACCTGAAGAAGTAGGCGAGAAGCCGAACCGTGGGCTGTCTCAGCGGCAGCCCACGGTCGGTTCGCGCTTCAGCGCGCGGCGCCGGTGCCGCCCGACGCTTCGTTCTTCACCGGCAAGATCGGCGCCCACACCAGGCGCGCCAACAGGTCGTCGCTGATCAGCATGCCGCGCTGGCTGAAGTACAGCGCGTTCTCGCTGCCTTCTTCGCGCCACTCGCCGACGAACACGATGCCCTGGCCCTTCTCGTTGTAGCCGAGCTCGACGATCGCGTTCTTGACCCAGCGACCGCCGCCCTCGAACTCGAGCGTCTCCGGCAAGGTGTAGAACCCTTCGGAGGGCAGCGCCTTCAACGTCTTGGCCCAGGTGGGGGAGCGCAGCGGCGTGGTCGGCTCACGCCAGAACCAGCGGTTGCGGCGGTTCTCGGCCGGACGCACGGCGAACTTGCCGCCGCCGTTGGTCGACTGACCGATGAAGACGAGCACGTCCGCGGGGAACTCGTCCTCGTGGCCGGGCATGGGTTGCGTGCTGCGATACAGGCCTGCATCCGGTAAGTCCAACTTCGTCGCTCCGTGAAAAATGCGGGGATCCGCGAGGCCCCGGACTTTAGCCGAACCGCTCCGCGGGACAAGAGCGAAGGCCCCACCCGAACTGCCAGGTTCGCGCGCTCAGGTGTTAATCTCCGCCGAACCGAACCGCGAGAACACCGATGGCGAGCAAGAAGACTGGTCCAGCCAAGAAACCCGCGAGCCCCGCGAAGAAGTCGCAGGCCGTCAAACCGAGCACATCGAAGAGCTCCATCAAAGCGAGTGCGAAAGAGCTCGCGCCGAAGCGGAGAGCCAAACGGGCCGCTGCGAAGTCGCCCACCGCGAAGCTCGGCAAGGCGGAGAAAGCGGCTGTCGGCGGGCGCGTCGCGGTCGGCGACAAGGCACCGAGCTTCTCGCTCACGGACGATCGGGGACAGACCGTGACCTCCCAGTCGCTGAAGGGGAAGCCGTACGTTCTCTACTTCTACCCGAAGGACGACACCACCGGCTGCACCATGCAAGCTTGCGGCTTTCGCGACTCGCTGCCGCGCTTCGGCGCGAAGGGCGTGAAGGTGCTGGGCGTGAGCCCCGATAACCAGGCCTCGCATGAACGCTTCCGGAAGAAGTACGAGCTCACGTTCCCGCTGCTCGCCGACACCGAAAGGAAGCTGTGTGAGGCGTACGGAGTGTGGGTGAAGAAGAAGAACTACGGGCGCGAATACATGGGCGTCGAGCGCAGCACGTTCGTGGTCGGCGCGGACGGTAAGATCGAACAGGCCTGGCGCGGCGTGCGCGTCCCCGGCCACATCGACGCGGTGCTGGGCGCCGTCTAGGACCGCTCAGACGACGGCGGCGCTCGGCGGCCAGGTGATGGCGGGCATCGGATAGCTCGGGCGCGCGAACAGGTAACCCTGGCCGTAATGCGCCCCGGTGTCGGCGAGCGCACGGAACTCGTCTTCGGTCTCGATGCCTTCCGCCACGACCTCGGCCTCGAGGTCCACGCACAATTGCACGACGCTCGCGACCAGCCGGCGCTGCCGCGGGCTCTGATCCACGCCGCTGATCAGCCCACGGTCGAGCTTCACGATCTTGGGTTCGAGATCGGCGATCCGCTTCAGGTTCGAGTAGCCGGCGCCGAGGTCGTCCACGACCAGGCGAACGCCGCCGCGGGCGCGGAGCTCGCGCAGAACGTCGATGCACAGTTGATAGTGCGTGAGGGGCACCGACTCGGTGACCTCCAGGTACACGTCGTGGTCGTGCGCGTAGAGCGGATCGTCGGGGCGCACGAGCCAGGCTTCCTGCAGCTCCTGCGGATGCACGTTCAGGAACAGGGGCGTGCCGGCGCTGACGGAGATCGCAAGCTCGCGGATCATTCGGCCCAAGCGCCCCGCGCAGCCCGCGGTCACGGCGCGCTCGAACAACACCATCGGGTTCCGTAGCGCCGCACGGCTGCAGCGAGCGAGCGCCTCGTAAGCGAACAGCTGGCCGTTGTTCAGGCTCACGATTGGCTGGAACACGACGCTCAGATCTTCGAGCGAGACGAGGCCTTCGAGCGCGAGCTGGGAGTCGCGGGTGCCGCTGCGCGCAGAATGCACGGCGGTCGGTCCTCCTGCTTCTAACGGCTCGAATGCCGGGGGCGTATGTCGCGCGCGCACGAACAACCTGGTTCTCTCGGTGCGCTGCCAAGTAAGCGCGCCGACTCTCAACTCAAGAAGGTAACAGCCAACGCGCGTTCCTTCAAGGAAGCGAAGACGCGAGTCTCGCGCTCACGCGCGACGGCGCGGTGAGCGCGTCACGACGATCGTGTTCGGCCTACATCGTGCTCGTGGCTGATTCATCTTCGTGGTGACGTGGCGTCGTGCAGATTTGCAATGCGCAAGCGTTGCCGCGTGCGCTCAGCCTGTCCGATTGTTTCAAAGTCACTTGGGGGAGTGACTGTCGCACCTGTCGGTACCTCGGTGCCGCAGCCAGGAAAAGCGGGATCATTTGCCCGGGTTTTCGCAGGTTCCAGCGCGGACGTGAAGGCTTGGGTATGCTCTCCTGCGATGTTGAGCACTGCGAAACGGGTCTTCGTGTCGCTGACGCTGGCCGTGGCGGCCGCTACGGCTACGAGCGGTTGCAAGAAGTCGAGCGCCGTGAGCGCAGAGAAGGCCAGCGAGCACGCTGCGTTTCTCGCCAAGGCAGTCGAGACGGATCTCAGCGAGGTGCGGACGGGGATGCCGGCGGGTGCACGGCTGCTCCAGGCTTACTTCGAAGCCGGCGAGTTCCAGGACGCAACGGCGGCGCTCGAGCAGCTCGAGAAGACGCGCGCCAAAGTCCAGGATCTGCGCGTGGCGAAGAGCACGTTCTTCGCGCTCGTCGATGGCAAGGGCAACGTCATCCGCAGCGACCAGGAACACGACGCCCTCGCAGGCAAGAACCTGTTGCAGGCGTTCCCCGAGATCTCGCGGGCGCTCGCCGGTCAGTTCGTCGAGACGCGTGGCGCCATGGACGAGGCCTCGGGAGTGCGGGGTCGCAAGGACGCGCAGTGGCTGGCGGCACAGCCCGTCGGCGCAGCGGGCGCCGTGAAGGGGATGTACGTGACGGGCTGGTCGTTCTCTGCGTACGCCTACCGTCTGGAAAACCAGCTGCGAAGCCAGATCCGCTCGAGCCTCGAGCAGGACGGCAAGGAGCCGCTCGTGTACGTGTTCGTGGTCGTGGACGGCAAGGCCTTCGGCGCGCCGATTACGCCCGAGGTGAACGCGCAGACCGTCGAACGGCAGGCCTTAGTCAAGACCGAAGCCAAGACGCCGGTGAAGATCGAGCTCGAAATCACGGGCCGCGAGTTCGGAGCGGCGTTCGTGTCGACGCCGGGCCTGGGCAAGGGCACCGGCGTCGCAGTCCTTCGCAGCGAGACCTGAGCCAAGCTCAGGCGACGAGCAAACCCCCGTCCACGGGGAGCTCCGTCCCGGTGACGAACGACGAAGCGGCGCTCGCCAGAAACAGCGCGGCTCGCGCCGTCTCGCGCGCGTCGCCGAAGCGGCCGAGCGGGATCTTCGCCGAAAAATCGCGTTCGACCGCCGCCTGCGCCTCCGCGGGCAACCCGAATTTGGTCTGGATCGCGGTGTGGGTCGGACCTGGAGACAGTGAGTTCACGCGGATCTTGCGCGGCGCGAGCTCGAGCGACAGCGTTCGCACGAGCGAGGCGATCGCGCCCTTGGTCGCGGCGTAGATGGACAGCCCGGGGGAGCCTTTCAAATCGGCAACCGACGTATTCAAGATCACGGACGCGCCAGGACGCAGCAGCGGCAGCAGCTTCTGCAGCGTGAAGAACGGCCCCTTCACGTTGATCGCAAACTGCGCGTCGAAGCTCGCCTCGTCCGAGCTCTCGAACGGAGCGAGCCGGGCGATGCCCGCGTTCAGGAACAACACGTCGAGGCCGCCGAAGCGCTGCTCGAGCTCGCGCGCGAGCTTTGCCGTGTCGCTCGCCGAGGTCACGTCTGCCTCGAGCACGAGCAGCTCCTCCGGCAGCTCGCGGCGCGCGCGCGACAGCGTGTCCGGGTCGCGCCCGGTGATCGCCACGCGCGCGCCGGCGGCGTGAAACAGCTCCGCGCTCGCCCGGCCGATGCCGCTCGTGCCGCCGGTGATGAGCGCCGTTTTCCCGGAAAGCCTGAAATCTTCGAGGTTCGTCATGATGGGTTCTTTCTTGACTAATTGGTCAATAAAAGCGCACGGGAGAAGACCGGCGCTCGGAAAAACAGCGTCAGTCGAGCAGCCGCCGGGCGGCGCTGATCACGTTTTGCACGAAGGCCCTGTCGCGGCTGACGCGCACGACGACCGCCAGACCTTGCGCGGTCGTGAGCAGCGCCCGCGCCGTGGCGCGCGCGTCGAGCTTGGCGTTCACTTCACCGGCCGCCTGCGCGCGGCGCACGGTGCGGCACAGCGCTTCTTCCATGAGCTGGAACTTGCGCTGCAACACGCCGGCAATTTCCGGATCGCGCAGCCCGAGCTCCGAGACCGAATTGCCGACGAGGCAGCCGTTGAAGTCGCGGGCCAGGGCCGTCTCTTCCCAGCTCGTGAAGGCGCGCTCGAGGTTTGCGCGCGCGGAGCCGGGCGCGTCCAGCACCGCAACCAACCCCGGTTCCACCACCCGCTCGAAGTAGTGCTCGACGACCTTCGAGAACAGCGCGCGCTTGTCGCCGAACGCGCCGTACAGGCTCTGACGACCCAGGCCGGTCGCGCTCTCGAGCTCCGCGATCCCGGTCGCATCGAAGCCCTTTTGCCAGAACACGGCCATGGCGCGGTTCAGCACCTCCTGCTCGTCGAAACCGCGCGGACGACCTGCCACGCCGGGCACAGTCGCATTTTAGGACCGACCAGTCAAGAATCTGGGAAGCCGAGCTCACGTGTCTGCGACGGGAGCGATCAGAACTTGGTGGCGGCCAGGGCCGTCTTGCCGGCGTTGACGTTGACGGTGATCGACTTGCGGCCGAGTGTGGGGTGCACGAACGTGACCGAGTGCTTGCCGGCTGGCACGGACATCTGCCGCGGCGTGGGGCCGACGGGGCGACCGTCGACCAGCACGTTCGAGATCGGAATCGAGTTGATGTTGAGCGTGCCGCTGCCCGCTGCGACCGTCGGAGCGGGCGTTGCGGGGGTCGCCGGCGCGTTCGGCGCGATCGCCGCTGCGAGCGCGGCCGGCGGCGGTGCCTTGCCGGTGGGTGCCGACACGGCCGGAGCTCGCGCGGGCGCGGCGCTGCCGGTGGGATCGAGGTCGACCCGCACTTCTTTCTCGGCTTCCGTTTCGGAGAACGCGACCTCGGCGTCGAAGTCGCGGTAGCCGCGGCGCGTCGCGCGGACCTTGTAAGTGGCGCCCGGAGCGACCTCGACCTTGGCCGGTAGCTCGAACAGCGCCTGGCGCTTGTCGCCGCCGACCACCTCGACGAAGGCGCCCTGCGCGTTGTCGCCGGGGCGGATCGTGATCATGGCCTTCAGCGGCACGAGCTTGGGCTCGAACGTGACCGTGGTGTCCGGCTTGAGCGAGACGGTCTGCGAGAAGGGCGCGTACAGCGGGCTGCCGGCGATCTTGAGCGTGACGTCACCGGCGACGAGGCCGCCCAGCGTGACCGGGACCTCGCCCTTGTCCTCACCGTCGATGAATACGTGGAGGCCCGGCGCCGGGGGCACGCGCACGTGCAGACCGGCGGTGCCTGCGGCGCTGCTGAGCGAAAAAGTGACCTGCGACTCCTTCCCCGAGCGGATCGCAACGATCTGCTCCGGTGACTGGAGCTGGCCAGCTTGCACCGAGATGCGGTGCTTGCCCGCCTCGAGGTTTTCGAGCGAGCAGGGCAGCGTGCTGCACACGACCTTGCCGTCCACCAGCACCTGGGCTTGCTCGACCGGGCGATTCTCGGAGTCCACCGCGGTCACGGAGGCAGAGCCGTCGCCGCCCGTGAACAAGCGCAACACCAACACCGTCGCCAGCGCGCTCAGCGCGAAGATCACGACCGCGCTCTTCACGAGCGAGCGGCTGCCACTCTGAGCGGGGCGCGTGGGCGAGGTCGACCACGGCGCGTCGCTCGAGTTGGACGCCATCACGGTGCGCGCGCTCGGATCCGTCGCGCGCTCGAGCGGCCGCGGCAGGGGAAGCGACACGGCGGGTACCGCCACCGACCGAGGCGCGGGCGGGATGGGAGCCTTCGACGGCGACGAGGCCAGCGCGAGCAGCGCGTCGGTGCCCTTTTCGCCGTCGACACCGGCGCCCGGCGCGACCGGTGCAGGCGCGCTGCGTCGCGATGGAACCGGCGGCGCGACGCTCTTGAATGGCGGCGAGGGAGGAGGCGGCACGGACAAGCCCGACGGGGCGGCGCTCGTGCGCGAAGGCAGCGGCGGGGGCGCGCTCTTGAGCGGCGGCGCGGGGGGAGGTGGAACCGTGCCGAGCAACGGGCTCGGCGTCGGCTCGCTGCGCGACAGCTTCTGCAGCGCGAAGTCGAGGATCTGTGCTTCCTGAGTCGGCGATCCGGTCTCGGGGTCTTCCGAGTCGGCTTCGGTCGCGGCGATCTCTTCCGCCTCGGCGATGGCGGAGGGCGGCGGCGCGGCGCTCTGCGTCGCGGAGAGCGGAGGCGGGACCTTGGAGCCCGCGGCGGGGCGCGGAGGGGGCGGAACGGACGGGACCGAAACGCGCTTCGGCGCGAGCTCGGGGAACAGCGTCGAGAACACCGTGGTCGGTTCGTCGTCGTTGTCGGTCGCGTCACCGAGCGCGGCGGCAGGATCCAACTTCGTCAGCTCGCCGGACACGCGATCGCCGGTACCGGTCGGAGTGTGTTCCTCGTCCTCTTGCGGGAGGCGCAGCACGGCGGCTGAGTCGGCCTGGTCACGGAGCGGCGCAATGCCCGTGAGCGTGCGCGGTGTGTCTTGCACACCGGGTCGCGTCAGGGGCGTCTGCAGCGACGCGAACGAGCCCGCATCCTTTGCTTCCGTGGTCTCGACCTGCTTCGGTTCGACGGTGTCGCTCACGAGTTGCTACTCCGCTCATCAAGATGTGCTGCCGGTGATGTCGCCACTAGGCGTTCAGCACCACCGCGCTGCGCGCGCTGCGGCAGCCCAATAAGCCCTCGGCTCATTGTGAGCTTCTAGCACACCTCGCCGCACAGAGTGAACGCTGGACGGCCCAGAAATGCCGCGAATTCCGTCGCGTCGAACTCGCCGAAATTCGAGAGTGCCCGAAATTTCAAGCAAGAGATGTGCCGGTAGTCTCGCGCTGAAACGCTGCGACTCATTCGCGCCGCGGCTTTGCTGCGCCGCGGCGTGTCAGGCGCTCGGATCTGTGCCGAAATCGATCGGTGGATCGGCGCCGAGCCGCCCGTAGCGGTGCAGCCCGAGCAGCAGCCCCACGGCTCCGGCGACCACGAGCCAGCGACCGATTTCCGCGTCGCCGATCGCCGCGAGAGCGATGCCCGCGGCGAGGAACGGGCCCGCCACCATCAGCAGCGTGCGCGCGTTGCCGGCGCGGCGAGGCCGAGTGCGAAGATCGGTGTCCGGGGTCGTGTCACTCATCGCCAGCACTCCGTTTTGGCACAGGTCAGGAAGTCGAGCACGTCCCGCCGCAGCTTGAGCTTGGAGGTGATGCTCGTCTGCTCGCGGTGCGGGCCGCGCTCTTCGTCGTCGAGGTAGTCGTAGTCGTACAGCACCAGCACGTGCGCGGTCCCGGACACACCGTGAGCTGCGACGATCACGAGCTGGTCGCCCTGGTCTTCGTGGTGGACCGGTAGCTCGCGGCCGAGCCGCGCGCGCTCGGGGCGGGTGAGGTAGGCGACGCCGAGCTTCCCGCTGCCGTCGATCACGTCGGCGCGCAGCGTGGCGCGAGCCGACAGGGCGAGGTCGGTGGCGGGCCCGGTCGTGTGTCCTTCGCTTCGAAACGTCTGGGCGATCCAGGCCGCGGCGCGCTGCTCGTCGAGAGGCTGAGCGGGGTGGGGAGCGCGCATTGGCGCTGCGCTGCAGCCCGGGCTTGCCAGCCCGAGCGCCAGCAGATGGGCCGGCCGGAGCCGAGCCGAAAGCGGCATGGGCTCCACGTTAATGGAACCGCGCGTCGCACACCAGGTCGGCGGCGCGGCTGCATGGTAGCGTCCGCGGGGCATGCCCGCGGCCCGCATCACCGTCTGGATCTTCGGCCTGACGTTGGTCGCGGCCTGTGCGCGCCCGCGCGTCGCCGATCCGATGCCGGCGGTGCGAGCCTACGCGGCCGCGGCCGAAAGCGGAGACGCCGACGCCCTCTACGCTTTGCTCTCGAAGCGCTCGAAGCGCGATCTCGGCCGCGATGGTACTCGCAGACTGGTACGCGAGACCAAGGCCGAGCTCTCGCGGAGCGCCAAGGCGCTCCAGGGGGCGAACGTGGAGGTCGAGGCCGTGGCCGAGGTGCACTACGCCGACGGCGAGAGCGCCGTGCTCGACCTCAGCGACGACGGCGTGTTCAAGGTCGGCTCGGCGGATGCGCTACCGGCCGCGCCCCGCTCCCCGGCGGAGGCCCTCGGCGCACTACGCAAGGCCCTCGCGCGGCGCAGCTACCAGGCTCTGCTGCGCGTGCTCTCGCAAGACACGCAGACCGCGCTCGAGAGCGACTGGGAGGCGCTGGTGCGCGGGCTCGAGGATCCCGAGACGCTCGACGTGCGCGTGCAGGGCGATCGCGCCGAGGTCGAGCTGTCCGGCGGGCACGTCGTGAAGCTCCGTCGCGAGCTCGGGGTGTGGCGGATCGAGGATCTCAGATGACCGAATTTTCGAGACGCTCGGCGCTGGGGCTCGCGGCGCTGTCGGCGTTTTTCCCGAGCCCGGCCGGCGCATTCGGCGAAGCTTCCGCGTTCAATCCGCGGCTCCTATCTGCCGGCGCTCGCCAGAATCTGAGAGGGCGCGAGACGGGCGCGGCGCGTTGGTCGTGGGAGCTCGTGCGGCGCACCAGCGCGCCGGCGCGGCTCGTGGCAGGGCGCGTCAACGCCGATCGCCCGGACTTGTGCGCGGAGCCGTTCGCAATCTGGGCGGGTGACTCCGACGTCGGAAGCTTGAGCAGCTCGGAAGTCCGGGGGCTCTCGCGTTTCTTCGCTCTCGGCGGCTTGCTCCTGGTCGACGACTCGGCGCCCGAGGCCGGCGCGTTCGCGCGCTCGGCGCGGCGTGAGCTCGCGCGCGTCTTGCCCGAGTCCCCGCCGGTTCGCCTCGACCCTTCACACGTCGTCTACAAGACCTTCTACATCCTGGATCGGCCATACGGGCGCGCGCCGGGCACGGGCTCGATCGAGGCGATTTTGCGCGGAAAAATGGCGCAGGCCGTGTTCGTCGGCACCGATCTGCTGGGCGCGCTGTCGCGGGTCGGCGAGACCTGGGCCTTCGAGGTTCCAGGCGGAAACATGCAGCGCGAACGCGCGATCCGCCTGGCCGTGAACCTCGCGATGTACGTGCTTTGTTCCGACTACAAGGACGACCAGGTGCACGCGCCGTGGCTGATGCGGCGACGCGCAGGCCTGCGCCGCTGAATGTCCGCGCGCTTCTCCTTCGCCGAAGACGTGAGCCAGGCCCTGCTCGTTGCCGGCGGCGGGCTGTTCGCGCTCGCGTTCGTGCTGTTGTTGGTGGAGCTGCGCCTGCGCGGCGCCGGCGCCCGGCTGGTCACGCTCAGCGGTTGTTTGGCCTTGTTGTTGCTGGCCCTGGCGCTGCTTCGGCCGGTGCGCGTGCAGGCCGAGGCGAGCCTGGTCGGCGCGCGCGTGGTGATGCTGGTCGATCGCTCGCGCCGGATGCTGCTGCCCGACGGCAAGAGCACGCGCGAGATCGCGGCGCGTGACGCGGCTCGAGCCGTGCGCCAGGGCATGTCCGACGCACGCATCTCGGTGCTCGGTTTTGCCGAGGGCGAGCCGACCCCGCTCTCGCTCGACGCCCTGGGGCCGACACGGGGTGACGACAGCGATCTGGTCGCGGCGCTCGGCGCGCTCTCGCGTGCGGGCGGCGAGCGGCCGGAGGCCGTGGTCGTGGTGAGCGACGGGCGGCTGACACGTCCGCTGCCGAACCTGCGCGATGCAGAGCTATCGCGGCTGGTCGGCGAGCTCGGCGTGCCCATCCACACCGTGCTCGTCACCGAGCGCGAGCCGCCGGACGCGGCGGTGCGAGCCCTGCAAACCGCGGGCGCCGCGGTCGCGCACCAGCCGCTCGCGCTCAGGATCGAGATCGCCTGCTCGGGCGGGCTCGAATGCAACGAGCTGCCGGTGGAAGTGCGCGAGCTGCGTCAGGGCGAGCCGCCGGCGGTGTTGGCGTCCGGCGTGGCCAAGCTCGCCGGCGCTCCGTCCGCGACGCTCGAGCTGTCGATCACGCTCGACCGCGCCGGACCGCGCATCGTCGAGGTCGTGACCACTGCGCCCGAGGGCGACGCGGTTCCGGAAAATGACCGGCGGATCGTGACCTTCAACGTGGCGCGGCAGCGTGTGCGGTTGTTGCACGTCGCGGGCCGCCCCACCTACGACGTGCGCTCGCTCAGGCGCTGGCTGAAGGCCGACGAGTCCGTCGATCTCGTGGCGTTCTTCATTCTGCGCACCGACGACGACACGCCGATGACCAGCGACGACTCGGAGCTGGCGCTGATCCCGTTCCCGGTGGACGAGCTCTTCACCGAGCATCTGCCGAGCTTCGACGCCGTGGTGCTGCAGGACATCGACGCCGTCACCTACCGGCTGGCTCAGCATCTGCCCGCTCTCGAACGCTATGTCCGCGCCGGAGGCGGGCTGATCATGGTCGGCGGGCCCTCGTCGTTCGGCGGCGGCGGTTATGCGCGCTCGCCGCTCGAGCGCGTGCTGCCGGTCGAGATCGGCGAGCCCACCCGCCCTTTCGATCTCGGCGAGTTCGTGCCGCGTTACACGGCGGTCGGGCGGGTTGCCCCCCCGCTCTTGCCGCTGCGCGAGCTGGTTTCGGAGGATTTGCCGCGAATGGTCGGCTCCAACACGCTCGGGGCCGCGCGCGACGGTTCGATCGTGCTCTGGGAGCACCCGGATCGTTCGACGAAGGGCGGGGGTCCGATGCCCGTGCTCGCGCTCGGCGACGCGGGCGACGGTCGCAGCATCGCTCTCGCCGTGGACGGCACCCATGAGCTCGCGTTCAGCGAATTCGCCGAGCGCACCGCGGGCCGCGCCTACGGCGCCCTGTGGGACGGCTTGCTCGGCTGGCTGATGCGCGATCCGCGCTACGAGGCTGCGCGCGTGCGTCTGGCCGAGCCGTGCGTGGCCGGACAAAAAGCCAAGCTCGAGGTCACGCGCTTGCCGGGCACCGAAGGCGAGCTCGAGCTCGTCGTCGAGCCGCTCGGCGTGAACGAGGCGAAGCCGAGCGTTCACCGCGCGCCGATGCCGGCATCGGGCAGCCTGGTGGTCGAGGTTGGTCCGTTCACGCCCGGGGGTTACAGTGCTCACGCACGCGTCGGAAAATCGCCGCCCACGCGCTTCGACTTCGCGTGCGAGCGCGGCGGCCCCGCGTGGAGCGACACGCGCCCCGACGCTGCGCGCCTCGAGCGCATCGCGAAGCTCAGCGGCGGGCGCTTCGTCACCAAATCAGCCGCCGGCTCTTTACCCAAGCCGCCGCCGACGGAGGTCGCGACGCTGCGCGAGGTGACGCCGATCGTGCCCGCCTGGGCCTGGGCGCTCGTCGCGGCCTGCGCGCTCGGCTGGCACTGGATCGAGCGGCGAAGGGCGGGGCTCGCGTGAAACGCTGGCCGCTGTTCGTGTTTCTGGCTGCGTCGCTCGCGGCTTGCGGCGGACGGGCGGACCGCGATCCGCCACCCGAGCCCCAGCAGCCCGAACCCGAACCCGAACCCGAACCCACCGCGAGCGCACCCTCCGACCCGCCGCCGGCCAACGGGCTGTGCCGCAGCAATGCGGACTGCGTCGTGGCAGCTCCGTGTTGTGCAGCCTGCGGCGCGCTGAGCCGCGAGGAGGCCATCCCACTGTCGCGCGTCGAGCTCGAGGCGTTTCGAGAGTCCTGCGCTGCTTCGAGCGAGCCCTGCGCGGAGTGCTTCCGCGAATCGAACCCGTACCTGGTGCCCGCGTGCGAACACCAGGCGTGTCACGTATTCGACCTCTCGAGGCCAGAGTTCACGGAATGCGAGAGCGCCAGTGATTGCACGCTGCGGGCCAACGAATGTTGCGGCGGCGACCGGGCGAGGTTCATTGCCGTCAGCGCGGCCGCGCTCGACGAGATCGACCTGCGGTGGTGCGGCGGAGAGCCGCCACCGACGAATTGTCGTGTCGAGCCGCCCATGCATCAGGCGGCCCTGTGTCGCGAACAACGCTGTGTCTCGGCGTTCTTCGAACCGTGAGTGATTGTTTCATGGCGGACGAGTGTCCGCGTGCGGACAGCTGTCCGTCCACTTGTCCGTGGATTTTTCGGTGTTTCGTCCCTCGAGCAGACGTCGGGCTACGGCGGGGGAACGGCTGCCCGCTCCCCCGTCTCCCTTTCAGTCGTAGTACTCGTGTCCGAGGTGCGTGATGAGCTCTTCGCCCATCATCCACCGGAGCGTGTTCTTCAACTTCATCGACTGAATGAACAGGTCGTGCTCCGGATAGAGACCGGGCGCGGTCATCGGGCTCTTGAAGTAGAAGCTCAGCCACTCCTGAACGCCGCGGAAGCCCGCGCGGCGCGCCAGGTCCATGAACAGCGCCAGGTCGAGGACCAGCGGCGCCGCGAGGATGGAGTCGCGGCACAGGAAATCGACCTTGATCTGCATCGGGTAGCCGAGCCAGCCGAAGATATCGATATTATCCCAGCCCTCTTTGGCGTCGCCAGCGGGCGGGTAATAGTTGATACGGACCTTGTGATAGAGGTCCCCGTAGAGCTCCTTGTGGATCTCGGGCTGCAAAATCTGCTCGAGCACGCCGAGCTTGCTGACCTCTTTGGACTTGAAGTTGTCCGGGTCGTCCAGCACCTCGCCGTCACGGTTGCCGAGGATGTTGGTGCTGAACCAGCCGCGCATGCCGATCATCCTGGCCTTGAAACCAGGCGCGAGGATGGTCTTCATCAGGGTCTGGCCGGTCTTGAAATCCTTGCCCGAGATCGGCGTCTGCGTCTCGCGGGCGAGCTCGTGCACCGCCGGGATGTCCACCGTCAGGTTCGGCGCGCCATTGGCGAAGGGTACGCCCTCCTTCAAGAGCGCCCAGGCGTAGAGCATCGAGTTCGAGATCGTCGGATCGTTCTCGCGAAGGGCCTTCTCGAAGGACGCGATGGTCTGATGGGCCGGACCCGGCTCGAGGTAGATTTCCGTGGAGCCGCACCAGACCGCGACCGCGCGCGAGCAGTCGTTCTGCTTCATGAAGCGACGGATGTCCTCGCGGATCTGCTCGACCATCTCGAACTTGGAAGCGGCCTTCTTCACGTTCGGGCCGGACAGCCGCTTCACGTACTCGGGATAGAAGGCGGCAGACATCGGCTGAATCGCGGACAGCTCGTCCTTGATCGGATCGAGGTGCCGGGACTCGAGAACGTTGGCGTTGGCGGCTGCTGCGTAAGCGGTGTCGGGATACAAATCCCAACCTCCGAAGACCAGATCCTCGAGCTTCGCGAGCGGTGCGAAGTCGGCGATCTTCGGCGAACGCCCGTCGGTGCGCTTGCCGAGGCGGATCGTACCCGTCTGGGTGAGAGAGCCGATCGGACGAGCGAGGCCTCGGCGGCTAAGGAGGCAGCCGGCGATGAACGTCGTGGAGACGGCGCCCATGCCGGGGAGCAGCACGCCGAGTTTGCCTTGGGGCGGAGTAACGGTTTGGGGTCGCTGCATTACGCGCGGCGTGGTAGCAAGCGGCGTGCCGTGCCGCAACCGGGCCAGGTGCGTAATGCGCGTGCGAGAGCCCGAAACGGCTCGCGAAAATAATGCTCGAAAAGACCCGTTCGCGACGCTAACAAGCGCCCCGTGAATCTCGAGACCGCGGTCATCCTCGCTGCCGGCGTCGGCTCGCGCCTGCGTCCCATCACGGACGATCGCCCGAAAGCGCTGGTCAGCGTCGGCGCCGAAACCATCGTCGGCCGCGCTTGTCGGCTGCTTTCGAGCCACGGCGCTCAGAAGCTCGTGCTGGCGACGGGCTACCGCGAGGACGGCCTGCGACGCGAGCTCGCTGCCTTCGCGGATCGGCTCGAGTTCTGCAGGAACGAGCGCTTCGACAGCACGCAGAACAGCGTTTCGCTCGCGCTGTGCCGCCCGGCAATCGACGGCGCGTTCGTGAAGCTCGACGGTGACGTGGTGTTCGAGCCCGCGTTGCTTTCGCGTTTGGTCGCGCTCGAGTCCGACGCGGATCTGGTGGTGCTCGTGGATTCGAAGCGGCCGCGCGACGCGGAGGCCATGAAAGTGCGGCTCGACGGCGCGCGCGTCCTCGAGTTCGGCAAGGGTATTCCGCTGGCTTCGGCCGACGCGGAGACGATCGGCGTCGAGTGGCTGAGCGCGCGCGGCGGTGAGCTCGTGCTCGCTGCGATCGACGCGCACGTCGCCCGCGGCGAAGTGGGTTTGTATTACGAAGACGTGTACTCGGAGCTGGTCGCGCGAGGTGCTCTCCGAGCCGTCGCGCTCGAGGTCGGCGACCTGAAATGGACGGAGGTCGACACCTTCGAAGACCTGGAGCACGCCCGTGCCTTGCTGGCGTCAGGTGCGTAGACGGCGACGCACTGCCGACAACGGATACCGCCTCGGGTGTAATTCGAGGTGGGATACCGAGCTAACCCCGCGAACACTCATGTTGCAGCGTTGCCACAGTGTGGCAACGGCCTCACACGCAATTTGTGGGTTAAGTGCGCGACTCTAAAAGGATTTGCCGGGTTGTCAGACCACATGCTAAGTGCGAGTAGCGCTTACACGAGTGCGACGAAAGAGAAGCTTGCCTATGACGGAACGACGCGTGACCCGAGCAGTCATCCTCGCAGCGGGGACTGGCTCCCGACTGCGCGAAGGTGACGACGAGTTGCCGAAGCCGCTGCGCCCGGTGTTGGGTGTGGCGTTGATCGTGCGCGTGATCCGCGCGCTCGAAGCTTCGGGGATCCGGGAAGCCGTGATCATCACCGGACACGACGGCGAGCGCTTGCGCCGCGTGCTGTCTAGCGAGCCGAGCCTCGGCCTCGAGCTCAAGTTCGTGCACAACTCGCGCTACCACCAGAAGAACGGCGTCTCGTTGCTCGCCGCTCGCAAGTTCATCGATCGCGAGTGCGTGCTGACGATGTCCGATCACCTGTACTCGCCGGATCTCGTGCGGCGCCTGCTCGCCTACGATCTGCCCGAAGGGGCCTGCGGCCTCGGGGTGGACTACGACATCGAGCGCTGCTTCGACCTCGACGACGCGACCAAGGTGCGCGTCGAGCGCGCGCACATCGCCGAGATCGGCAAGGAGCTCGACGCCTACAACGCGATCGACACCGGCGTGTTCCGGATCGGCCCCGCGCTGCTCGACGAGCTTTCGCGGCTCGACGCCGAGCGCGGCGACTGCTCGCTCAGCGAAGGCGTGGCGGCCCTGGCCCGCCGCGGCCAGTTCTTCGGCGTGGACGTGGGCGACGCCCGCTGGATCGACGTGGATACCCGCCCCGCGCTCGACCGCGCCGAGGCCATGCTGCGGGTCTTCGGAGACGATCTCGGCGACGAGCCGGGCTCCGCTCAGCCCACGGCGATGAACCCCGAGGCGCTCGAGGCGTTCGCGCCGAGCTGGGTGCGCGCCGCGACCCCCTACAACGAGTCGCACTTCGCGCTCGCCGAGAAGAAGGGCGCCGTGCGCATGATGTCGAACGAGAGCCCGTTCGCGCCGAGCCCGCGCGTGGTGAACGCGATCCTCGAGGCCGCCCTGCGCGGCAACCTGTACCCTGGCGGCACCGAGGAGCTGGCGCAGAAGGTCGCCGAGCGCGAGGAGCTCGAGACCGGCAGCGTGCTGTTCGGCGCCGGCTCGACCGAGCTCATCGACGTCGTGATCCGCACCTTCGTCGCGCCGGGCGAAGAGGTGTTGCTCAGCGTGCCCACCTTCAGCATGTACGAGGCGCGCACGCGCACGCACGGCGGCATTCCGGTGCTGGTGCCGATGACGGAGGATCACGAGCACGACATCCTGGCGCTGCTCCGCGCGGTGACCGAGCGCACGAAGGTGATCTTCCTGTGCACGCCCAACAACCCGACCGGCGGCTCGATCTCCGAGCAGGCCCTGTGCCGGATTCTGGGGCTAGGCCTGCCGACCGTGATCGACGAGGCCTACGTCGAGTTCGGGGAGGGCGAGTCGTTCTCCTACTTGATCCGCAAGTTCCCGAACGCGATCGTGCTGCGCACGTTTTCCAAGGCCTACGGCCTGGCCGGCCTGCGCCTCGGCTACGCGCTGGCGCACCCGGTGGTCACGCGCCTGCTCAGCCGCGTGAAGGTTCCGTGGAACATCCCGGCGCTGGTGATCGCGGCGGCGAGCGCTGCGCTCGACGACGAGGCCGAGCAATCGCAGCGCCTCGGCACCCTGCGCGCCGCCCGTGAAGAGCTGCGCGAGAAGCTCGGACGCATCTCGGGCCTGCGCCCGCTGAAGAGCGACGGCAACTTCGTGCTGGTGGACGTGTCCGCGACCGAGCTCAAGGCCGAGACCTGGGTTTCGCTCTTGCTCGCCGAGGGCGTGCTGGTGCGGTCACTCGGGGTACACCACGAGAGCCGCACGGCCGTGCGCGTCACGGTCGGCACGCCGGAGCAGAACGCGCGCTGCGTGGCGGCGTTCGAGCGCGTGACGCAGAAGAGCCTGTTGCGCAGCCCGCGGCCCTTCTTGTCGGCGCAGCTCGGCGACGCGGAGTGATTGCGGGCGGCGGCGGTCGGCTGGCTTTCCCGGCGTAAACGGCGCGGCCAGCCATGAAGTTCTGGGAAGGCTACTGGAAGAGCCTGAAGCCCCTGGAGGTCGAGGAGCCGATCGACGTCTGGGTGCACCGCCCGCTCGCCTACCTGCTGGCGCGCGCCGCCTTGCCGCTGCCCGTGAGCCCGAACGCGATCACGATGGTGTCGATCGCGCTCGGGCTGGTCTCGGCCTACGCGATGATCTGGGCTTATCCGCAGCACCTCGGGCTGGCCGGGGTCGCCCTATTTTCTTCGGCGGTGTTCGACTGCGCGGACGGGCAGCTGGCACGCCTGCGCGGTACGTCCTCGGCCTTCGGTCGCATGCTCGACGGAGTGGCAGATCTGGTGGTGTCCACGGCCGCCGTGGGCGGGGGAACGTACATCCTCTTTCGAGAGTTCAACCCTCCGCTCTGGCGCGGCGCGGTCGCGGTGGCGCTGGCCCTCGTCACGATCGTGACCGGCTCGTTCCACACCTCGAGCTACGACCACTTCAAGAACGTTTTCCTGCGGCTCACTCACGAAAAGTACCAGGAGGGCGAGAGCTACGAGCAGGCGAAAAAGCGCTTCGACGAGCTCCGCCCCCGGCAGTCTTGGCTCGTGCGGGGGTGCTGGTCGATCTACCTCTTCTACGTAAAATCGCAGACCGACTACATCCGGCGTTTCGATCCGATCAGCGCCGAGCTGTCTCGTCTGCCGAGCTTCAATCAGGAGCGCGCGCGCATCTATCGTGAGCACGCGGGCGGGCTGATGCGCATCTGGCGGGGCTGGTTCGGCTTCGGCTCGCTGGTGTTCGGGATGAGCGTGACGATCGGGCTCGGCGTGGTCGAGTACTACCTGGCGTTTCGCCTGGTCGTGCTGAATCTTGTGTTTTACGGCTATTTGCGGCCGCGCCAGCGCCGCGCCTCCGAGGCCGCATTTCGAGAGATGGGTGTCGTGACGTGATACGCTCCGAGCCCGCGCCGCGATTGGCGCAGGTTCGGATCCATGTCGCGCCGCTTCTTCTCAGCGCTGCTCGCCCTGTGCCTCTCGGCTGGCACCGCCGAGGCGCTGCTGTGGCCGAGCGAGGTGAACCGGATCGAGCGCGACCTCGGCGCGACCGACGTCGAGGTCCGCCGCCGCGCGGCCGGCAGGCTCGCCGAGCTCGGTGAACGCGTCGCCCAGCGCCTGCTGGGGCGGGCGTTCGACGATCCGGACGTCGAGGTCCGACTATCTGCGGCTTCCGCCGCGCGAGCGCTCGGGCTCCCGGGATTCGGAGAGCGGGTGATGGGCTGGCTCACCGATCCGGATCCGCGGCTCCGGCTCGAAGCCATCGAGCTTTTGGCGACGGCCCCTTCCGCCCGTACGATCGCGCCGTTGACGCGAGCGCTCTCGGACGTCGAGCCCTCGGTGCGTTCCGCCGCGGCGACGGCGCTCGGCCGCTCCGCCGCGCCCGAGGCCGTAGTGGGCTTGCTCGGCAGGCTGGACGACTCGGCCGTGGAGGTCGAAACCAGCGTGATTCGCGCGCTCTCGCGGCTGGGCGACGTTCGCGCGGTCGTGCCCTTGGTCTCGAAGATCGAAGATCCGCGGCCGGAGGTGCGGCGCGTCGTCGCGAGGGCGCTCGGTGAGATCGGCGATCGACGCGCCGAGAGCGCGCTCGTGCTGCTCTTGCGCGACGCCGACGAGGCGGTGCGCGTGGCTGCGCTCGGCGCGCTCGGGGCGCTCGCGGACCCCGCCGCCACGCCCAGCGTTGCGGCGCTGCTCGGAGGGGAGCCTTCGAATCGGGGCCGCCGCGCAGCCATTCGGGCGCTCGCGGCGATCGGCGACGCGGACGCGGTCGCCGCGCTGATCAAGCAGCTCGGCGAGCGCCCGGAGGAGCAGGAGGCGCTGGTGACGGCGCTCGGGCGGATCGGTGCGAGCGCCGTCGGCCCGCTCTCGGCATGCCTCGGCAGCGAGCCTCGACGCGAGCGCGCGGACGGCTGCGCGCTCGCGCTTTCGCGCGCGGGCGGCCGCGACGCGGGCCCGGTGCTGCGGGATGCCGTGCGGAGAGGGCGGGTGAGCCGCGCCACCGCGCTGACCGCGCTGGCCGAGAGCGGGCATCCGGACGCGCTGTTACTGGTCCTCGAACAGCTCGACAGCGAGGATCCGGTGCTGCGAAAGAGCGCGCTCTCGGCGGCGGCCAAGCTGCTCGATCCGCGGCTGCCAGACGGGCGAGCCGTGGAGCCGCTGATACGCGCGTTCGGCGCCGCTCGCGGGCGCCGAACGGATCGCATCGAGCTCTTGAAGCTGCTCGGCCGCACCGGCTCACCGAGGGCAGCGACGCTGCTGGGCCCGATCGCCGACCGCGCCGACGATCTGGACCTGCGCGTGACGGCGCTGTCCGCGCTCGGTTCGATCGCTACCGACACGACGCGCCCGGTGCTGTGGCGGGCGCTGTCCGATCGCGAACCCGCGGTCCGGCTGGCGGCGGCGCTCGCGCTGCGCGAGCACGGCTCGCCCGCGAGCGCGCCGCTGCTGCTCGACCGGCTCGAGCGCGCCGAGGCGGAGGATCGACAAGCGCTGGCGCTCGCGCTGTCGGGTGCCTTCGCCAAACAAGAATCGCCGGAGCTCTTCGCTCGCTTGCAGCGCGCCCTCGAGCACAGCCGCGACGCCGAGCGCGACGCCCTGATCGAGGTGCTCGGGCGGGCACCTCCCGCGGCGGCGCGCGGTCTGCTCGACGCGCTCTCGAAGCGTGCCGATCCGGCGGACCGCCGCAAGGTCGCCGAGGTCTCGGCCTCCGACGCCGGAGCGCGAAAACGCCTGCAGCGGCTCGCCGCCGACCCCGACCCGGGGGTGCGCAGCAACGCGCTGTGGGCGCTCGGCGCCGTGGGTTCTCGGGCCGAGCTACCGTTGCTGGAGCGCGCGTTCGGCGATCGCGATTCGAGCGCGGCCGCCAACGCGATCAGCGCCTACGCGCGGATCGCGCTGTCCGAGAAGCTCGATGCGGCTCCCGTGTTGTGCCGTGAGCTCGGGTCGCGCCGCTCCTCGCTGCGGGCGAGCGCGTTGTCCGGGCTGCGCCTGGTGTCAGCGCGTTGCCCCGACCAGCCCGAGCGCCGCCTGGTCTCGGACGATCCGAGCGCGCAAGTGCGGCGCGCGGCGGTGGAGCTGGTTCGCGACGTCCGGTCGAGCGCAGAAGACCGGCGTGCCCTCCGGCGTTGCGTCTCGGAGGAGCCCGATGGCGCCGTGGCCGTCGCCTGCAGCGCAGCGCCCGCGCGGCCGGGTAGCGGCCGCGAGCGCTCGCTTGTCTACGTGGTTCCGGTCGGCGAAGCCGTGCCCACGCCCAGGGCACCCTTCGCGCTGCTCCGCCCCGACGGCCTGGTGCGCCACGGTGTCGCCGATCGGCGCGGCGCGGTGTACGAAATCGGTCTGCCGGACGGGGAGCTCGAGTTGAACGTCCCGGCGCTGTTCGGCGACTGAGTCATGGTGCTGCCGGTAGCGGTCGAAATCGCGCCTCCCGACTCTCCCAAGGAGAACGTCGCGGTGTTGCTCGCTGCGTGCACGCGAGCCAAGCGCGGCGGCGAATGCACGCTGGCCGCGGACGTCGGCGGCAGCGGCACCTCTGCGGTAGCGATCGTCACCTGGCAGGGCCAGGCGCGCGCGCTCGTGGAGGTCGGCCTCCGGCGGGAAGGGCACTCCGAGTGGCGCACCCGCACCCTCGAGTTCGACCCCAACAGAGACGACCTGCTCGAACGCTGGCGCGCCGTCGGCTTCGTCGTCGGCACGCTCGCCAACGAAGAGGCACCGAGCACGGAATCCGAAACCCAACGAACGCCGAACTCCGCGGAAGCCGCGCCCAAGACCACGCCGGTGGAGAAGGCGAGGCAGCGCGAGTCGGAGCAACCGAAAGCGGCTGATGGGGAGGAGGGCAACGGACCGGCGAGCAGCGACGGCGCGGCAACCGAATACGAGCCAGCGTTCGGCCGCGCGCGCGGCCGGCTCGACGTGGGCGCCTCGCTCGGACCCGCCTTCGACGAGGTCCGCTTCGGCGGCCTGGTGCGCGGCGAGGTCCAGCTGCCGGACCCGCTGCGCGCGCAGATCACGCTGCGCTATCTCGAGCGCCCGAGCGGGGTCGAGGAGCTGCGCGCCCAGTGGATCACGATGTCGGCGGGCCTCGGCGTGGGCTTCGGCGGAGAACGCGTCGAATTCGGCGTCGCGCTCGACGGCCGGGCCGAGTATTTCGCGGCGCGCGCCGAGCGCCGCAGCGCGGCCGAAGCCGACACGCGCTGGCTCGGAGGCATCGGCGCGGGGACCACGCTGGCGTGGATGCCCAGCGCCACCTTCGGCTTCTTCGCCGGCGGCGATCTGGCCCTGATGTTCGGCAGCACCAACGTGCGCGTCGAGAGCCGCTCGCTCGGCACCGACGGAATGCTGCGCTACGCGGGCGAGGCCGGGATCCGATTCCGGTTGCGTTGAGTATGCGACTCAAACGCAGGTGTTGAATGCGCTGCAGGTCTTGAAGGCGGGACAGTCCGCGTCCGTCCGGCAGCTCACGCAGCCGTTGAACAAGCACAAGTTCCGCGGCTCTTTGTCGGCGCAGTCTTCGTCAGTCAGACACTCGACGCACGGCGCGGTGCGCGAGGCGCATTTCAACCCGTCGGGACACGGCCCGGTCACGCACCCCGGGTAGCAGCGGTAGCCCGCGCCGCAGACCTCGTTCTCGCCGCAACCCACCGTGCTGCGATCGTCGGCCATCACGTAACACTCGTGGCAGACTCTATCTACGAGGCAGTACGGCCGCGTCCCGCTGCAATCATCATGCTTGGTACAGCAGGCGGGCGCGACGCAGGGGGGGCCGGAAGACGTACCGCCGCGCCCGCCGCTGGCGGTGCCGCCCGTGGGACCTCGCCCGCCGCTGCTCACTCGCCCTCCCGTCGGAGCTCCACCCGTTTCCGGCGGCGGGGAGACTAGCCCGAGACCCCCGTTGTTGGCTTCGCCGGCGGTTGCCGAGCCACCCCTCGCATTTTCCTGCTCGACCGGCAGGAGATCGAACTCCTCATCCCCGCAATTGATTGCCAGGAAAGACGCGATAAAAGCCGTCAATCCGGCTCCTCGCAGCTTTCGAACCGCAGTCATGCCCCTGAACGCTAGCATAGCGACCTCTCGATTCCGGCTGCCTGCTGGCCAGGCGGCGGGTTACCATGGGGAAAGCACCACCCGTGATCCAACGCGCTACCGGAACCGATCGGCCCACGCTGCGCCTCCTCACGGGGGGCAACGAGGGCCAAGCCCCGGCCCCCACCGATGAGGAGCTCATCGAGGCGGTCCAGCGGGGCGACCACCGCGTGGCGGGGCTCCTGTACGACCGTTTGGTAGGCGTCGTGGATCATACGCTGTTCCGCGTCTTCGGCCGGCGCGAGGCCGACCACGACGATCTGGTCCAGTCCGTTTTCGAGCAGATCATCGTTACTCTGAGTCGCCGATCGTATGCGCGAGCATGCAGCCTGAAGACATGGGCCTCGAGCATCGCGAGCCACGTCGGGTTCAATTCGCTGCGCTCCCGCCGCCGCGAGCGGCGCGTGCTCGATCGAGAAGCGAGCATCGACGGCGCGTCCGTGCCCGCGAGAATCGACACGGAAGGCGCGGCTTCGGCACGGGTTGAGCTCGACCGGGTACGTAAACAGTTGGTGTCGATGCGACCCGAACAATCTCAGACCGTGTTCCTGCACGACGTGCTCGGACACGAGCTGGCCGAGATCGCGCTGATGATGCGCGTCTCGGTGGCAGCTGCGCAGTCCCGCCTGGTGCGCGGCAGGCGCGAGCTGTACAAGCGGCTCGATACCGCGAGCGCGGCTCCCGGGCGCCGCCGTGGAGGGACACAGTGAGCGCGTTCCGCGATCCCGACACGCTTCTGCGCGAGCTCGGCAGCGAGCGTGTTCCGCCGGAGCCGGCAGACGTGGTCGCCGCTCGGCGCGAGCGGGTGGTCGAGGCGCTCGGCCGTGGCATCCGCCACGTGCCGCACCTGCGTGAGCAGCGCGTCCGCCGCGCGCGGTGGTTCTCGTTTGCTGCCGCGGCCGTGGTGGCGCTCGGCGTCGGCTTCGCGGTGCGCGGCTTCAGCGACTCGGACGCCCCGCGCTCCGCGTCGCAGCTCGAAGCCAAGGGCGCCGCAACGGTCCGCAACGTCAGCGGCACGCTGGTGGTCACGCACGCCGGCCGTTCGCAGGTGGTGGCCCCGGGTGAGCAGGCTGGCATCGAGGTGGGTGACGCCCTGAGCACCGCCGCCGACGGTTTGGCGCGCCTCCGCACCGAGCGCAGCGACGTGGAAGTGGCGCCGGCGACGCAGGTGAAGCTCGCCGCGGCATCGCCCGCAGAAGAGCGCTTGCGGCTCGCCGCGGGCCGGGTCGAGCTGCGCGTCGAGCGCCGCCCGG
Organism: Polyangiaceae bacterium; assembly: GCA_025937835.1. Classification (GTDB taxonomy): domain Bacteria; phylum Myxococcota_A; class Polyangia; order Polyangiales; family Polyangiaceae; genus PMG-095. The sequence continues at coordinate 32,791 of JAICQO010000012.1, read as the reverse complement.
ACTCGCGCCGCATCGTCGTGGTCGAGACGCCGGACTCCGAGGTCGTCGTGCACGGCACCATCTTCTCGGTCAGCGTGGACTCGTCGTCGGGCGTGGGCGTCACGCGGGTTGCGGTCACCGAGGGCACCGTTTCCGTCCTGCACCGCGGCGAACGCGCGTTCGTCACGACCGGACAGAATTGGTCCTCCGCAGTGAAGCCGGAGCCGGCGCGCGAGGCCGCGGTCCCGGCCAGGGCGCGCCCGGGCGAGGCGACTTCGGTGCGCCCGCAGCGTCACGGCGCTCGTCGCTCGGCGGCGTCCGCGTCGAGCAGCGATTCGAGCTCGCTCGGTGAAGAGAACCGCATGTTCTCCCAGGCCGTGGAGGCGCGGAACCGCGGGGACGATCGCTCGGCGGTGGAGCTGTTCGGCGCCCTGCTCGGCAAGTTCCCCAGCGGAAAGCTCGCGGAAGAAGCTCGCATCGAACGCATGCGCGCGCTGACGCGGCTCGGAGACGCGACGCGCGCTGCCGCCGAGGCCCGGCGCTATCTGGCGCGCCACGCTTCGGGCTTCGCTCGGGACGAAGCGCGCTCCACGGCGCTCAGCGACTCGTCCACGCGCCGCTCGTCGCCGTAGGTAGCAGGCGGGCCCAGCGAGGGGCGTCGCGGAGCGCGTAGCCGCGGCCGCACCAAACGACAGCGCCGTTCTCGAGGAACGGCGCTGTTCGGTTTTGCGCTCCGTGGGAGCGCTGCTGCTCGGTTACTTCTTCTTGGAGGCGCAGCGCATCGCGCACTGCAAGTCGGCAGGGCCGCAGCCGCAGTTGCTGCTCTTCGGCGCCGCGGGCGCGCTCTTCGGCTCATCCTTCTTCGTCGATGCGCCCGAGCTCGTGCTGGTGCTCTTGCCGCTGGTGCTCTTGCCGCTGGTGCGCGGCGCCGAGCGCCCCGAGCCGCTTCGCGCGACCGGCGCGGGCTTGGCGCTCGATTCCGGAGCCGCCGAGGCTTCCGCGGTGCCCGTGGCCGGCGGCGCTGCCGCGATTGGCTCGGGCGTGGGCGCGGGGGTGGGCGCCGGCGGTGCCGCGATCACGACCGGGGCAGGCGGCGGAGGAGGAGCCGGCTTGAGCGCGATGGCCGCCGCGACGGCCAGCATGCCGACGCACAGCAGCGCCGCGATGATGATCGGCGTCTTGCTCTTCTTCGGTTCGAGATCCACTCCGGTGGTGCCCGCGCCGCCGAGCGGAGAGCCGAAGCCACCGAGTGGCGCGGGCACGCCGAGCGGCGAGGCCAGGGGAGCTACGGCGGGAACCGCCGGCATGGCCATCGCGCCAGTGTCCGACTTCACCGCCGCGGCGGTGAGCGCCTTCAGGTCGATCAGGCCCGAGTCGTCTTTCGACGAGCTCGCGGTCGGTGGCCGCGCGGAGGGCCGCTGATTCTGCGCAGCCGAGGTCAGCGCGCTCAGCGAGAACAACACCGACGACTCGTTGCGAGCGCCGGTGCCGCTGCCGCCGCCGGACGGTTGCTCGGGCGCGCTGGTCGCCACGTCGTCTTCGTTGCCTGCGCGGCTCACGCCGCCGAACAGATCGCCGGAGGGGCGATTGGTGCCGGTGCGCGCCGCCTGCGTGGTGCGCGGCAGCTGCGAGCTGCGCTGGGCCGTCGGGCGTGCGTCCCAAGGGGCGGGCGTGGCGGTGGCGCCGCCGCTCACCGCGGACATCAGCTCCGGCACCTCCGAGAGCGGCTTCCAATCGGTGAAGCCGTCGGCCCACACGTAGGTCTCCGTGGTGATCTGTCCGGCCTTGTAGGCGCTGACGATTTCACGCAGAGGCAGGCTGCGCTGATCCCCCTCACCGAAATCGATCGAGTACTCCGTTCCTCCGTCGGCGGCAGCGGAAGCCGCGGGCGGCGCCGAGACCTCCGCAGAGTCGCCTGCCGCGGTGTAGACGTTCGGCGGCGAGGTTTTGCCGTCGATCACGATCGTTGCGCCGCACTTGCGGCACCGGATCTTGGCCAGGCGCTCCTGGACCTTGTCGTCCGCAATCGAGTACTTCGCTGAACAGGCGGGGCAGGAGATCTTCACAATCGGCCTCGTGGTGCCGGGGTGACGCGAAGCCGGTGCGTCAACCCTGGCGTGGTCTTCGAAAGGGCCCGCGACGAGACGTGAGCTCCCACGTTTCGGTCCGGTCCAAGGGGGCACCGTTTTATCATTCTCATAGAATTTGGCTAGTACCGGGTCGGTTTGGTGCGCGGGTCTATTGGTCATTTTTGCCGGTGGGCGACGCCCTTTTTGCGCCTTGGACCGGGGCTTGGCGCGACGCCGGCCGTCGAGCGCTCGGTTCGAAATTTTCCAAGGGCGTGCAACGTCAGACGTCGCGAGCGGCGGAGTCCTTGGGCGGGGCCGCGGGGCCCCGGTCGAGCTCGGCCAGCCAGCTGTCGTACCAGCGCTCCACCCCCCTACGAAACGGCCACATCCAGCCGTAGTCCGGGCCGGTAAAACGCCGCACGATCCGGCGCCGCAGCTCGGGGTCGAAGGCCGCGGCGCGGCCTTTCAGCTCGAAGGTGGCCCGGAGCGTCTCGCGGTACGCCTCCCATTCGATGCGGGCTCGGCCGTACGCAAGGCCGAGCGGTAAGAACGGCAGGAGGTAGAGGAGCGCCATGCCCACGCTTCCGTAGCGTCGGCGCTGCCGCAGGTGAACGCGCTCGTGGCGGAGCAGGATCACACGCTCGTCGTCGTCGAGCTGGTCCCAAGAGTCGGGCACGTAGAGCGTGTCGCCGATCACCGTGTAGTAGCCGTTCACGAACACGCGCTGGCCGCCGAACGTGACGAGCAACAACGCAGCGTGGATCGCCCGGCACAACGCGCTGTCGCGTTTGTACACGACGCGGAACGCGGGAAACTCGCGCGAGAGCTCCGCGAGGAACTCAGCGCCTTTGCCGCCCCCGGCCTCGTGCGACATCAGCTGCTTCCGCCGAGCACCTGAGCGTCGGCGAGGGCCCGGCCGTTCACGAGGTCGAGCGCGACGAGCTCGCGCTTGCCTTCGAGCTGGGCACGCACGAGCTCGAGCGCGCCGTCGCCGGTGCCGACCAGCACGCGCGGGCGCTCGACGCGGACCGTGCCCGGCTCGAGCACGGGCACGGGCGAGGCGAGCCGCGTCGCTGCGACACGCAACCGCTGTCCGGCCGCGGTCGTGAACGCCGACGGCCGCGGAGAGAGCCCGCGAACGAGGTCGTGAATGCTCTGCGACGACTGGCTCCAATCGATGATGCCGTGGGAGCGCTCGAGCGGCGGCGCCAACGTGACGCGCGTTTCGTCTTGCGGCTCGGCCGCGAGCTCGCCCCTCACGACCTTGGACAGCGCCTCGAGCGTGACCTCGGCGGCGAGCTCCGCCAGCCGCGCCGCGAGCTCGCCCGAGGTCTCGTCCGGTCCGATCGGTAGCGAGCGCTTCAGATAGACTGGGCCGCTGTCGAGGCCCTCGTCCATCTGCATCAGCGAGATGCCGGTCGCCGTCTCGCCGCGGATGATCGACCACTGGATCGGTGCGGCGCCGCGGTACGCCGGCAGCAACGAAGCGTGCAGATTGACGCAGCCGCGCGCCGGCGCATCCAGCACGCCGCGCGGCAAGATCCGACCGTAGGCGAGCACGAGCGCGACGTCCGGCCGTCGTTCGCGAAGCCACGCCTCGAGCGCGCCGTCACGCACGCGCGTCGGCTGCGTCACCTCGAGCCCGAGCTCCAGCGCGGCGAGCTTCACCTCGGGCGCCTTCAGCGACAAACCGCGGCCAGCTGGCCGATCCGGCTGGCACACCACGCCGACGACTTCGGCGATCCGCGTCAGCGCACGCAGCGCGGTCACGGCGATCTGGGGGGTCCCGAAAAAGACAGCGCGCACGCCGTCCCCTGTAGCACCCGCGAAAGCGGTCCGCTCAGGCGAACGCGTCTAGTACGTGGAGAACAGCGACCAGATGAACTTGGGCGCGAACGCGGGCCAGCCGTGGTTGGTGTTGCTGTAGTTGGGATCGGTGTGCTGACACCAGTACACCGGGAACCCCGCGTCGCAGCCCTGGTGCATTAAGCAGTTCGAGAGCGTGTCGGTGTATCCGCTCACCGGCATCGTCGTCATCTGGCAATGATTCAAAGCGACGTAGAAGTCGCGAGTCTTCGGGCCATTCTCGGGACCCACCACGCTGTCGTTCTTGCCGTGAATGACGACGGAGGTCACCTGACCCGTGCACTTTCGTTGGCTCGCGTTGAGCGGATACTGGCCGACGTTCTTGGTCGCGCACGGCGCCACCGCGCGTAGCTTGTCGGCGTGCTCGCAGCCCAGAATACTCGAGAAATCGCCGCCGGAGCTCTCGCCGGTGGCGAACACGCGCGCCTTGTCCACGCAGAAGCTACCCGTGATCTGGTCGTACAGCGGCTGGAAGAACGACACGTCGTTGGCGCCCCAGCCGTTCTGGGGGTTTGCTGGATGCGGATAGATGCGGATCCAGGCTTCCTTCGGGCCAGAGCCTTCGAAGCCTGCGTTCTTCTCGGCCCAGTCGATGGGATTGTTGGTGGGATTGAAGACGAAGATCGCCGGATAGGATTTGCTGGCGTCGTAGCCGGTCGGCAGCTTCACGTAATACTGGTGCCCCGACACCATCAGCGGGCTGCCGGAGCTGCCCGTTTGAGGGCCCGACTTACCGCAGCCGCTGCTCGGCTCGGCCATCGCCTTGCCGGTTGCGCCGCCTGCCGAGCCTCCTGCGGCAGCTCCGCCAGAGCCTCCAGCGCCCACGCCGCCGAGACCTCCCGAAGCGCCAGCTTGTCCTGCGGTGCCTCCGCCCGCTCCCGCGGTAGCCTTGCCGCCGCTGCTCGTGACCGGAGCGCCGCCGCTACTCGAGGTGCCTCCGGAGCCTCCGACGCCGCCCGACGTTGCGGAGCCTGAGCTCGACGCGCCGCCGGTCGAGGTGCCACCGGTAGCGGGCGCGCCACCCGTAACGGGCGCTCCTCCAGTAACGGAGAGCATGCCACCGGTAGCGGGCGCGCCACCCGTGGTCGGAGCGCCGCCCGTCTGAGTCTCCATACCCGGGGCTGAAGAGGGCGAGGGCTCCGCCGAACAGCCAGAGGGCAATGTTGCCGCCAGAGTGAGCAGCGCGGGGGCGGAAGAGCGAGCGAGCTTCTTCAGTGACAAGGCGTTCCTGCGGCGAGGGATGAGTTCGAACGACATGAGGGGACCCACGCTAGCAGTGGCACCGTTGGGGGATTTCCGTCGTAAGCGAAATTGGTCCGACCCCGAGAGGCGCTCCCGGGCGGACCGTTTCGCGAGCCGGGCTGCCTCATCTCGAGCAGCGAGTCCGGATCGATCTCCGAAGTCCGTCGCGATCATCAGCAGTTCACTTCGGGATCGAATGGGTCTTTACGAATCACTCCTCGGAGTGAAGTGGTGTGCGGCACAACAGTAGTTAGATCAGTTTCCTTCCAAGCGCTCGAGAAGTGATTTCGACGCAACAGAGACGTGTCGCGTCGATTTCTAGACAGATTGGGGTGTTGGAAATGCACTGCTTGCTGCGCGGCGTAACCCGCGGGCGTGAACTGCAGCCGAAAGGGCGTTCCTCGATGCACGCAAAATTCTTCCGTTTGGCGGCACTCACTCTCTCGGTGGGCGTCGGGTGCACCGGGACCATCACGAGTCCGGACGAGCTTTCAACCGCTGATCCGAGCTCGCCCGAGAACCCCACGAGCCCCGGCAATCCCACGGCGCCGAACAACCCGAGCCAGCCGAGCGGCACGCCCACGGGCGCTCCCACCGCACCCACGGCGCCTCCCACGACGCCGACGCAAGCCGGAAGGATGAAGTTCGACGGCCCAGCGACGCACTACCGAGTCGTGCGTCTGACCAACGATCAGTGGTCGAAGAGCGTACAGAGTGCGCTTTCGCTGCCGTCTCCGCCGACCAACGCGGAGAACTTCCAGTCCGCGGTGGCCGGCACCACGGACTTCAACAACAACGAGCTCTTGCTCGACGTCGATAGCCGCGCGTGGTCGGACTACCAGGCTGCAGCCGAAGCGTTGGCCGCACAGGTGTCGTCGGACGCTGCGCTGCTCGGCAAGCTCTATTCGGGTACGGACGGCGCGGGCTTCATCAAGACGGTAGGACGGCGCATCTACCGGCGTCCGCTGACGACCGCCGAGACCGCTGCGTATCAGAAGCTGTTCGACTCGGCGGCGTCGGCGTCCGGGACGCTCAGCGCGTTCGCCAAGGGCGCCGGGCTGGTCCTGGAAGCGATGCTTCAGTCGCCGCACTTTCTCTACCGCACCGAGCTCAGCCCGCCCGGCGCTCCGCTGAGCTCCTACGAGATCGCGGCCAAGCTCTCGCTCTGGCTTCGCGACTCGGGTCCCGACGACGCGCTGCTCGACGCGGCCGCGGGCAGCGGCAAGCTCGACACGGCGGAAGGCGCCGCGGCGCTCGCGCAAAAGTTGCTCGAGGACCCCGCGGCGAAGGCCGTGATGCGCAAGTTCCACGGCCAGTTCCTGCGCTTCAACAAGTTTGCAGAGCTCAGCAAGGTCGGCGTCGCGAACTACGATCCGGCGATCAACGCGGACCTCGCAGAGAGCGCGTACCTGTTCTTCGATCGAGTGTTCACGAGCGGCCAGGGGGTTCGCGACATTTTCTTGTCGACCAAGGGCTTCGTCACCTCGCGCATGGCTCCGCTCTACGGGGGCGCCGCGGCACCGAGCAGCGGCTTCGAAGAGCGCGAGCTCGGGCCGGGTCGCGTCGGCTACTTCACGCAGCTGCCGTTTTTGATGTTGAACGCTCACAACGACTCGCCCGATCCGATTCATCGGGGTGTGACGATGTCGCTCGACGTGCTGTGCGCGCCGCTCGGTGTGTTCGCGGGCGTTCTGCCGCCGTTGCCCGACGTGAAGCCGGGCGAGACCAACCGCATGCGCGTGGACGGGCACACCAAGGGTTGCGGCACCGCCTGCCACAACGACATGATCAACCCGCTGGGTTTCGCGTTCGAGAACTTCGACGGCATGGGCGCCTACCGCACGACCGAAAAGAACGGGTCGGACATGCTGACGATCGACGCCAGCGGCGCCTTCAACTTCACCGACGGGAAGAAGTCCTACGCGGACGCGACCGAGTTGATGCAGGTGCTGGCCGAGAGCGAGCAGAGCCACCTGTGTTACTCGAAGCGGCTCGCGAGCTACGCCCTGCAGCGCAACATCGTCGAGGCCGACATGCCGCTGCTCGCCGAGCTCTCCGCGGTCAGCGCGAGCCAGGCCTCGGTGAAGCAGGTAATGGTCGAGCTCGTCAAACGTGACGCGTTCCGGACGCGCTTCGGAGGTAACCAGTGATGTTCAAGGGTATCGCTCTGAACCGGCGCGTCGTGAACCGTCGCGCGTTCTTGCGCGGCGCGGGCGCCGTCGCCGTGGGCTTGCCGTTCCTCGAAGGCATGCCGAGCCGCTCGGCGTGGGCCGCGGACGGCGCGCCGGTCTTCACGTTCTTCGTCGTGGCTCAGAACGGCGTCGTGGCCAAGCGTTTCTTCCCCGGAGCCACCGGCGCGCTGACGACTGCCGGGCTCGCGGGCGCCGGCGACGTGGCGACCGCCGTGCTCGCGCCCCACGCGCCGAACCTGCTGTTCATCAAGGGCATCAACTACCCGATGGGGGTGCAGGGCTGCGGCCACGCCGAGGGCTGCGTGCAGACGCTGACCGGTGTCAAGCCGGGCTCGACGGGCAACGGCGCGTTCTCTTCCGGGCCGTCCGCGGACACGCTGCTCGGTAAAGCGCTCGGAAAGGACCCCCTGGCGCTGTATTCGGGCATGAAGGGTTACATCGCCGAGCGCATCTCGTTCAAAGGCGGCGGTGCGGGCCAGGTGCGCGCGGCCGACGCGAACCCGTACATCCTGTATTCGAAGGTCGTGGGGCTCGCGGGCTCCGGCGGCGGCACGACCTCGCCCACCACGCCCACGACGCCCACCACCAACGCCGCGCAGGAGCTCGCCAACCGCCGAAAGAGCGTGAACGATCTGGTGCGCGAAGAGCTGAACGGCCTGATGAACCACTCCGCGATGAGCGGGGCGGACAAGCTGCGGCTGGACCAGCACTTTCAAGCCATCCGCGACATCGAAGTGAAGATGGACGACCTCGGCAACGAGATGATGCCGACTGTGGGCGCCATGTGCTCCACGGAGGGGTTGCCAGCCGATAAATACGAGGCCTTCAAGAGCGGCTTCGCCTTCAAGGGCGCGCAGATGGAGGAGTACGTCAAGCTGCACATGCAGATCATGGCGGTGGCCTTCGGCTGCAACTACAACGCAGTCGCCACCCTGCAGTGGGGAGACGGCACCGACGGGACGATGTACGACGTCCCGTCCAACAAGAACTACGGCTGGACCTTCCACCAGCTCAGCCACCGCATGAAGTCGGACGCTCAGTCCGGCAACGATCCGACGGCCGAGGCCGCGCACGCCGAGATCGACGTGATCCGCATGAAGTCGCTGCTCGTCGGCATGGACGCTTTCAAGGCGCATGGTCTCGAGAACAACACGCAGCTGATCTGGACCAACACCATCGCTGACGGCCCCTCGCACTCGAGCCGCGGCGTGCCGATGATCATCTGGGGCAACGGCGGCGGATACTTGCGTCAGGGAACGTTCATCGACGCGGGCGGCGCGGCGAACGCCAAAATCCTGAACACGATCATGGCCGCCGCCGCGCGAGGCACTGGCAGCCCGCCGACGATCGACGGCTCCGGCGAGCTCGCGGGCATGAAGGTCTAGTCGGGGCGCGACGCGCGCACCGAGCGATGGTATTGATCGGCGACCCATGAATCTACGACTCTGCGTCTTGGTGGGCGTCGCCGCTTCGTTGCCGGCGCTCTTGCTCGGTTGCTCCGACGAGGCGTCGGATAATCCGGGAGCGGGCGGAACCCCGGCGCAGACCGGCAGCGGCGGCTCGACCGGCGGATCGCGCGCGACCGGTGGCGCTTCCTCGATGAGCGGCGCTTCCACGGGCGGCGCTCGGCCAACGGGCGGCGCGACCGGCGGTACTGCTCAGTCCAACGGTGGCTCGTCGACGGGAGGGACCAGCGCGGGCGGAACCCCGAGCGGCGGCGCCGGCAAGGGCGGCTCCACGACGGCGGGCGCTCCGAGTGGAGGCGCCGGCAAGGGCGGCGCCGCTAGCGGAGGGAGTGCGAGCGGTGGGGCGGCGAGCGCCGGTGCTGCTGGTTCATCCGGTAGCGCCGGCGCAGCGGGGGGAGGGCCAGGCTCGAAGCCCAGCGCTGGTTGCGGGATGACGACGACCCAAACCCAAAACCAGTGGGTCGAATCCATGGTCATGACCGGCGGTGCGAACCGGCCGTACTCGGTGCGCTTGCCCAGCGGTTACGACGAGTCGCGCGCTTATCCCGTCGTCATGTTGCTGCACGGCTGCAGCGGCGGCACCAACAACGTACCGATCGAGAAAGCCAGCGGCAGCGACGCGATCTTGGTGCGTGGCACCGGTTCGGCTTCGGGCACGTGCTGGGACGCGGGCGCCAACGGCAAGGACGTGGCGTTCTTCGATTCGATGGTGGCGGACGTCAAGGCGCGCTTCTGTGCCGACGAAAGCCGCGTGTTCGTCGTTGGCTACAGCAGCGGTTCGTGGCTGGCCAATCAGCTGACGTGCATTCGCTCCGAGGTCATTCGTGGTGCTGCCACCGTCGCTGGCGGCGAATCGTCGAACGGCAAGTGCGGCGTGCCCGTCGCGCGGATTTTCCTGCACGACACCAACGACAACGACAACAAGATCGCGGACGACGAGCGCGCGCGCGATCGCCACCTCACTCAGAACATGTGCGACAAGGCCGCTGCGGCGACGGACGTCGATCCGTCCCCTTGCAAGGCCTACCAGGGCTGCAAGGCCGGCTACCCCGTGCATTGGTGTCAGACCTCCGGGAAGGGCCACGCCCGTCAGGACGATTGGGCGCCGTCCGCATTCTGGAACTTCTTCAAGGCGCTGTAGCCCCACGACCGAGAGCGGACTGCGCAGTGGGGGGTCGAGCGGGAATCCATCGCTCAACGCGCAACTCGGCGTGATTTGGCGGTGCCGCGACGAAGTCACGGATAGTCGCGACGCTTTCGCGTTGCGACGATGATTGCTGAGTATTAGAGGGGCAATCACCCGCGCCGTCGGCATCGACGCCGGGCCTCGCCAAAGCACCCTAGTGGAGCGCGAGGAAAGGAGAGGCTTGCCATGGTTCTGGAGCAACATCGCTCTTTGCTCGCGCAGTCGGTCGCCGCGGTTCCCGTGATTGCCCTGTTCGTGGTGTGCGTCAGTAGCTGTTCGGACGACTCCACGCCCAATAGCGACGTCGTCGGCGGTGGGAGCGGGGGCGCAGCTGCGGGAGGCAAGGCGGGCGCTGCTGCGACCGGCGGCTCGGCCATGGCAACCGGCGGCACCTTCCAGGCTACCGGCGGCATGGCTCCCGCAACGGGCGGTGCCGTAGCGGCTTCGGGGGGCACGACGGGCGGTGCCGCGACGGGCGGAACGGCCGCAGGCGGCGCGCCCACCGGGGGAATGACCGCGATGGGCGGGGCCAGCGCTGGAACGAGCGGTGCGGGCGGAGCGGCGCCGAACCCAGGCGGCGCAGCCGGAGCTGGTGGCGCGCTGGGAGGTGCGGGCGGCGGTGCCAGTGGTGGTGCGGCTGGCAGCGGGGGTGCGGGCGGAGGCGCCCCGAGCACGCGCTCGCCTGGCTGCGGCAAGACCACGGCGCGGCCCAACCGCAGGACTCAGCAAACGATGCAGATCGCAGGAGCCACCCGCTATTACCTGCTCGACGTTCCCGAGAACGACGGCCAGACGCCGCTTTCGCTCGTGTTCGGTGTGCACGGCTTCGACATGAACAACGTCGCGGTCGTCGACCTCTTCAACTTCACGTCGCGCTCCAACGGCAAAGCCATCACCGTTCTTCCGCAGGGAGAAGGGCCACCGCCGGGCGATGTCTCGCACTGGGGTGACATGGTCTTGAAGTCCACCTGGGGAGCCAACGCCGCAAATTACGAGTTCATCCAGGCGCTGAAGACGGATATCGAAGAGAAGTATTGCGTGGACCCGAGTCGCGAGTTCATCTCCGGCTTCAGCATGGGCGGGTTCTTCACCAATGCCCTCGCGTGCGAGCACCCGGATTGGTTCCGCGGTTTCGCCCCCGTGGCCGGCGGCGGGCCGATGGGGTGCACGAATGCCAACGCCAAGCCCGCGATCATGATTCACCACGGGACGGCCGACGACATCGTGACGATCGACAACGGGGAAGGCAGCCGCGACTTCTGGCGCGATAGAAACGCTTGCCAAATGGCGGGCAAGTCCTCGTTCAGCGGTTGCACGAGCTACGACGGCTGTCCGGAACAGAGCCCCGTCGTCTGGTGCATCGGAAACTTCAACCACACGATCAATTCGACGACCGCTGCAAACATCTGGTCCTTCTTCAGTGGTCTCAAATAGCGTCTGCTCTGCAGCCGTTTTCTGAACCAGTTTCGCCCCGCGCCGCGACTGCTCTCGTAGGTCCCGAGCGCGAGGCGTCATGTCGAAATCCACGAAAAATTTCGCCGCTCACGCGATTGTCCTTGGCGCGGCGCTGGTGGCGGCCTGCGGGAGCTCGGACGCAGACGGCGAAACTCCGGCGCCGCCTCCGTCACCCAGCGGCGGCGCAGCGAGCGGAGGGCTTGCCAACACCGGAGGCCTAGTCGCGAGCGCGACGGGAGGCGCTAGCAGCTTCGGCGGAGTCAGCAGTACTCCGGAGGGCGCTGCCAGCGGCTCGGTGAGCGGTGGAGCCAGCGGCTCGGGCCGCGGCGGCACTGGCAATCCGCCGCCCGGAGGCGCCAGCGCGGGCAGCACGCAGAGCGGCGGCTCGACCGCGCAGGGGGGTTCGGTCTCGACACCCGGCGGCTGCACGGTGGGGCCCTGGCCCGCCGCCGATCCCGCCGCAAAGGGACCGTACGAGACCGTCACCGAAAACGAAGTGGGCCCGGAGGCGGGCGAGGCCGAAGACGGCGTCGTGCCGAAATTCACGTTGTTCAGGCCGAAGGAACTGAGCCCGAACGGGCTCTGTCATCCGGTGATCACCTGGGGCAACGGCACGGGCTCGACGCCGAACCTCTACGGCTCGCTGCTCAACTTGTTCGCCTCGCACGGCTTCGTAGTGATCGCCTCGAACAGTAAGAACGTCGCGCGCGGCAACCCGAGGCCGATGGTGGTCGGCGTGGAATGGATGCTCGAGCAGAACGAGGATCCGGCGAGCCCGCTTTACCATCACCTCGACGTCACGCACATCGGCGCGACCGGGCACTCGCAGGGTGCCGTGGCCACGAGCCAGGCGTCGGGCGACAGCCACATCACCACCAATGTGCCGATCGAGGGAGCCATGCCGCAGCGCAACCTCCACGGTCCGGCGATGTTCTTCTGCGGCGGAATGGACGACATCGTCAGTTGCGACGGCGCGCAAAACGCGCTCGATTCAGTGACGGACCTGCCGGCCATGTATGCGGAGTACATCAGCGCCGATCACGGCAGCTGGATGAGCCGCGGCAGCACGCCGAGCCCGGTTTACGCCGCGGTCACGGCGTGGATGCGCGTGCACCTGATGGCGGACGACTCGCTGCGCTCCTGGTTCTACGGCGCCTCGTGCAAGCTCTGCACCGACGACGGCTGGAACATCCAGCAAAAGAACATGGACCAGTAGCCGGGCTCTGCTCAGCGGGCGCCCCGTTCGTGTTCCAAGAGCGAAAGGTTGTTCGCGAGCCCCTTCAACTCGGGATCGACGCGGCGGGCATTGGCATAGGCCTGTTCGGCGGCCTCGAGGTCGCCCAAAAGGTGCAGCACCGCGCCGAGGCTCGCGTGTGCTTCGGCCAGATCCGGGATCAGCTCGACGGCGCGCTGGTAGGCGCGACGCGCGGGCTCCAGTTGCCGTTGTCGCTGGCGCTCGTTGCCGACGTTGAACGCGACCACGCCGCGAACCTCGGCCGTCGTCAGCGCTCGTCCGTAGGCGCGCGCTCGAGCGCTCGCCGGGTACTTGGTCCGGTACCAGTCTTCGGGCATGAGCTCGCCCCGGCGCAACAGCTCGAAATTCGAAGGCGCTCCGGCGCCCGAAGCGCGGACGTGAAAGTGCCCTGGCCGCAACACCCCCGAGAGCGAAAGCCCGAGCCGCGGCGCGAGCGCGAGGTACAGGCTCCCGAGCCCGACGCAGCTCCCGCGGCGGCTGCGCAGCACGAGCGGTAAGAGCACGAACGAGAGCGCGGTCGATTCGATCTCGCGCTCGAAGCCGAGCTCCTCGAAGAGCAGCCGGCTCAACCGGGCGATCTGGTTCGCGAGCGGCTCGCTCGTGACGCGCAGCGCGTCTCGGGCGCGGCTGGCGATCCGCGCGAGCTCGGCGCTCGCGAACGCTTGGTCAGCCGCGTCGATTTCGCCGAGCTCGGCGCCGATCGCGAGCAACGGGTCGCCGGAGCTTTGGCGCGGCTCGGGGCGGCTGCAAGCGAGGGCTGCGGGCAGCGCGAGCAGCGTGCGGCGCCTCACGGCCCGAGCGGCTCCCAATCTTCCCAGTAGTCGTACAGATCGCGCGCCGTCATCACCCAGATCACGAGCCGCTTGGTCTCGAGCGCTTCCTTGCCCCGGCGGAGCAGCTTGTTGCGCACGTTCGGGCCGCCGCCATAGCTCATCACCAGGTCCGCCGGGTAGCCGACGGCTCGGGCGAGGTGAGCCGACAGCCCGGCGTGTTCGGCGTCCATCAGCTGATAGACGCCCGTGTAGCTGTCACCGAGGACCACGATCGGGCTCTGCTCGTCGTCCTCGTAGAAGCCGCCGCCCGGCGCGAGCACTTGCTCGGCGCGCAGCTTCTCCGGCTGGTACTTGCTCTTTCTGGCTTCGGGTAGCCGCGAGTGCAGATCGCCGAAGCGCTCGAACGAGGTCTCCTTCACGGAGTAGCGGCGGGCGTGGGGCCCGAGCGCCGTGTACCACGGGTACTTCTTCAGGCGCGTCGCGAGCAGCTCTGCCGCCATCCGCAGACCGCGGTCGGTCCAGTGGGTGTCCTGGCGTTGGTAGATGGGCTCGAGCCCGCTCGCCTTTTCGCGGCGGGCGGCGAGGAATGCCGGCAGCAGATCCACGACCTCGACGCCGGCCGCTGACAAACTCGCGAGGAACTTGCGGAAATAAGGCTGAATCGGCTTGCCGACGAGGGCCTTGCCGGCCTCGTCCAGGCGATCCGGGAAGACCTCGGCCTTGGTCGGCACGGGCACGAACAGAAAATCCACGCCGCGGGCCTCGAGCTCTCGCTTGAACTCGACGATCACGGGCATCGGGTTCTTGCCGCGGCGCTGGCGCTCGATGTCTCCGCTCACCACGAACGAGAGGCTCTGCCTGAAGAACAAGAACCCGTCGTTGCCCTCGAGCGCCTTCACGGCTTTCGGGGTCTTGCGGAGGCGCTCGCGGATCCGCTCGTGGAGCGGCGCCAGCTCCTTGGCCCAGGCTTCGTACGAACCGCCATGCGCCGCCACCTCCGCCTCGAGCACGGGCCGCAGCGCGGCCGCAGAGGGGCTCGGCTTGGTTTTGGGGAGAGCCAGGGGCTTCTGGTTCTGGTCCTTGCTGTCGCCTGCGCTGCCGGCCGCGCCGGCCTCACGCACCAAAAAGACCGCGTAGGTCGGCACGCCCTGCGGCTTGCCGCGCATTACGATCGTCGGCTTCTCGTAGACTCGGCCTTCGAGCTCGGCCTTGATCTCGGGCTCGGTGCTCGCGTCCGGGAACGTGGCAGAGGGCGGAACCAGATCGGTGTTGAACGAGGGGTACCAGTACGAAGCCAGGCGGTTCGCCCAGCTCTTCACCTCTTCCGGACCGAGCAGCTTGCCGGCGTAGTCGTCGCGGATTGCTCCGATTAGCTCCGGCGTGAGCGAGGCCTGGCTCGCGCGCGCGTAGACCTCGGGAAAACCATCGCCGTCCTGGTCGGGCAAGCGCCCGAGGCCCTGAAACCAGGGCTGAAACTCGATCTTCAGCCACAGCTCGGGCGGGGCGTTCCCCGCCTCGTGCAGATACAGCTCGCTCGCGCTCTGGGTCATGACTCCGGGCTGCGTCGGCAGACCCCACGACTCTTCGCGAACGCTGCTCGCGAGCTCCTCGAGGGCGTCGACGCCCTCGACTTTCGAGGCGGCGAGGTACTCGAGCAGCGGCGCGACCGACAGCGGCCGACCTCGTTCCGCCTCGCTCAGCGGCGTGGCTTGGAGGTCCGGCGTCATTGTCTTCTGGTCTACGGCTCCATCGAACGGCCTGGCCACGTCCGGGGGTTGCGTGGCCTCGGCCAGACCCTCGGGCTCGGGATCCGAGATCATGAAATTCTGGTGGTAGGCTGCGTAGTCGAGCGCGGCGCGCGTCGGCTTTTTTACCTCGCGCACGAGGACGCGGGATTTCAGCCGCGAGTAGCCCGGATTCAGGGTGCTGACCTCGGCGTGCTCACTCGGCAGGGTGTTCGCCTCGGCCGGCCATGGGAAACGCGCGTTGCCCCGCCCGCAGGAGAGCGCGAGCCCCACACACGACAGGACCAATGCAGCGGCGGTGCGCTCAAATCGGATCATACGAGCCTCGGCGATAGTTGTAGAGGACGCGCAGCACGCGCAGGCCGTAACCGAGCGGGTTCAGGTGGGAGACTTCGTCGCCGTAGTGCGTCGGGATCGGCGCTTCGGCGACCGCGAGGCCGCGCGCGCGCGCAGAGGCCAGCACCTCCAGATCGAAGTCGAAGCTGTCCGACAAGCTCCGGAAGGGCAGCGTCGACAGGGCGCGTGGGCCGTAGACGAGGTACCCGCTGTGGTAGTCGCTGAATCCGAGCCCCAACGTGAGATTTTCGAGGCGATTGAGCAGGGCGTTGCCGACGAGCTTGTAAAGGGGCATCCCGCCGGACAGCGCGCCTCCGCCGGCGATGCGCGAGCCCTGGAGTAGATCGAGCTGCTGGTCTCGCAGGATCGAGAGCAGCCGCGGCAGGGCCTCGGGGCTGTATTGGCCATCGGCGTGCACACAGGCGACGTGCTGGGCGCCGCGCTCGCGGGCGCGCGTGAGCCCGTCCTTCATCGCGGCGCCGTAGCCGCCGTTCCGCGGGCGCACCACGAGCTCGAGCCGCGAGTCGGCTCGGGCGCGAGCTTCGGCCAGAGCGCGCGTGCCGTCGTGGCTGCCGTCGTCCACCACGATCATCGCCGACAGCTCGGGCAACGCCGTCTGCGCGATGCGGTCGAGCACCTGGCCGAGGTGGCGCTCCGCATCGAAGGCCGGGAGGACGATCGCGAGGCTCACGCGAGCACTGCCTCCCTCTGCGGCGCCGGCGCGGCGTCGGCGCTGGCGAGGGCGATCCGCGGGGCATAGCGCCGCACGTAGTCGTCGATGATGCCGGGCAGCATCTCCGAGAGCGTCACGCTGGGCCGGAACTCGAGCAGCGCTTCGGCCTGGCTGAGCTCGGGGATGCGCTCGCTCGTGTCGTCGTAACCCGGGCCGTAAAAGCTTTCGGCGCTCACCTCGCGGAACCCCGCGAAGCGTGCCCCGGGTTCGCGGGCGCGGTAGGCGCTCGCGAGCTCCTCGGCGAGCGTGCGGATGCTGACGTCGTTCCGAGGGTTGCCGAGGTTGAAAATACGACCGTTCGCGACCTCAGGCCGCGCCACGATCCGCACCACCCCCTCGACGAACTCCTCGACGGCGATGAAGGAGCGGCGCTGCCGGCCGCCATCCACCAACTCGAGCGGCTGGTCCCGGAGCAACGCGTTCATGAACGAGGCCAGCACCCGCGGTACACCGATCCCGTCGATGCCCGGCAAGAAGTCCATGCGAGCCCCGACCACGTTGAACGGCCGCACGATCGTGAAATCGAGCTCACCGCGCGAGCCGTAGGCCCAGATCACACGCTCGAGCAGCTGCTTCGCGCAGGCGTAGGTCCAGCGTTCGCGATCGACCGGACCGAGAAACAGCGCGGTCTCGTGCTCGCTCATGCGCTCCATGGCGCGTCCCTCGAGATCGAGCGCCCGGCGCCCGTAGACCTCACAGGTGGAGAGGTGGATGAGCCGCGCCCGCTCGCGGGCGGCGCTCTGGACGACCGGGACCAGATCGTTGTAGCTGGCGTCGATCACCGCCAGCGGATCGGTGTTGTAGAGCGCCGGCGTGCACAGCGCCGTCAGCGAGACGATCAGGTCAGAGCGGCGCGCGACGTCGTCGATCAGGCCCGGCTCCTGAATGCGAGACAGGCGGCGCTGGAGCCGCGGATCGTGCGCGCCGAGCTTGGACAGGTCCGTGTCGATGGCCTCGACCGAGCAATCGAAGCGAGCGAGCAGCGCCGGTACGAGGTGCGAGCCGATGAACCCGCCCGCGCCGAGCACGGCGATCCGTCGCGGCGTGGCGGAGCTCATCGAGCGCCCGAGATGAAGAGATCCGGCCAGCGGTCGTTCCCGGAGTGGTAGCTGAGCCGCACCGCGCGCTCGGCCGGCGTCCCGACCTCCCACAGATAAATTTCGTAATCGGCGATGTCGTGGTCGTGGCCGCGCTGCGTAGCCCCCCACACCAGCCATTTGCCGTCCGCCGAGAGCTGCGGGAAGTACTCGTGCGAACGACGCCCGGGCAGGTCCATGAACGCGAGCTCGTCGTCGGAGAGCTCTTTTTGAGGTTTGCCGTCCGCGATCGGCATGCGAAACACCTCACTGCCGCCGTTTCCGCTCGGGTTCACCCAGTAAATTTCCGAGCCGTCCGGGGTCCAGGCGACCTGACAGCCGAGGCCGGTCTTGGTCCAGGTCTTCTTCTCGATGTCCCAGATGCCGGTCTCGCGCATCGAGCCGCGCAGCGTGATCGCGATGAACTTTCCGTCTGCGGACAGGCCCGGTTGCTGCAACAGCGCGCCGTCGAGCTCCGAGACGCCCTTGCCGTCCATCAGCTCCGTCTCTGCTCCGTCCGTGCCCTTCTTGCGCAGGATCTTGCTGCCGCGGACGAACACGATCTCGTCGTTCGAGACCCAGCTCGCCCAGCTGGCGTTCTCGGCCCATTTCACGAGCTCCGAGCCGTCCGGGTTCACCGTGTAGACGTCCCACTTGTCGCTGTCGTTCGCGTCCCGCTCGCTGACCCAGCCCTTCTTGCTGCGCGAGAACAGGATCTTCGAGCCGTCGGGGGAGAAGCGCGGGAACCAGTCGACCTCGTCGCCCTTGGTGATCGCTGTCACGTCGGTGCCGTCGGTCTTCATCGTGAACAGGTCGTGATTCCCGATGCGCGAGCTCGACCAGACGATGGTGCCGGGGACCTTGGCTCCGATCGCGCGCATCGCCGCGGCTTCTTCTTGCTCGGGCGCTTCCTCGGAGCCCTTCGGCGGTGCGCCGGACAGGGCACCGCAGCCCGCGAGGCTGCCGAGAGCGAAAGCGAGGAGCAGCCCTTTGCCGAGAAAATCGTGGTTCATGCTTCGTTCCTTTGGATGTCGCGGACGAGGGCTGCGGCTCGGCGGCCCTCGACCAATGGAAAACAGCGCGCGAAACCCGCGCGTACCCCGAGCGGCCGGTACCCGAGCTCGCGCGTCGCCTCGGACGGATCGAGGTCGGCGTCGTGGACGATGCCGGCGATCGAGCTCGGGGTGAGCAGCGGTCGCCGCTGCACGGCGCCGAGCAGCCATGCGAGCGCGCGGCACAGCGGCACGGGGACGTGCACGAAGCGCCGGCGCATCCCGCGATGGAGCAGCATGAGCTCGGCGAGCTCACGCATGCAAATCGACTCGCCGCCGCTGAAATTGTAGACCTTGCCGTGGCTGACCTCGGCGTCCGGCAGCGCCAGCAGCCCGGTTACCAGATCGTCACTCAGCACCGGGCGCTTCTTGGCCTTGCCGTCGCCGATGAAGAACACCAACGGCCAGCGCTCGAGGTATTCCCGGAAGAGCACGAACTCTTGCCCCCCGTGCTCGTCGTACACGAGCGTCGGGCGAACGATGGTCCAGGCCAGGGCCGACTCGCGACGCACCAGCTCTTCCGCCTCGAGCTTCGACTGGGCGTACGGTGTGAGCTTGGGATACGTGACCGATGCCGAAGAGACGTAGATGAAATGCGACACGCCGGCGGTTCGCGCTTCGTTCAGCACGTTCGCCGTGCCGTCGCGGTTCACGCGCGGGAACACGCTCGGCTCGGGAGAAAGAATCACCGCGGCGAGTTGGAACACGGTATCGACGCCCGTCGCGACGCCGCGCAGCGTGTCCGCGCGCGAGACGTCCCCCTCGACGACCTCGGCGCCGAGCGCTTCGAGGCGCGCCCGAGCCGGGTCCGACGGCAGGACCAGGCCGCGCACGCGGTAACCTCGCCCGAGAAGGCCGCGCACGAGCCGCTCCCCGAGCACGCCGCCCGCGCCGGTGACGAGCACCCACGAGGTCACGGCATGGCCCCCTGCCGAGCGAACGACCAGTCGATGTGCTTCCAATCGCCGACCGACAGCTCGCGCGCGGCAAACTCCCAGATCACGAGCTTTTTCCCCGCTAGCCGGGCTTCGCCCGCACGGAGCTCGCTCTCGAGCGCCTTGCGGGTCGCGTGCGCACCCGCGTCGTTCTGCGCCAGGACGTCGATTCCGCGGCCGAGCGCGAAGGCCAGCTGCGGCGCGAGCCCGGCGCTCTCGCCCCAGCCCATGTAGTCGAGCGAGAAGACGTTGGTGAAGCTATCCCCCAGCAGCAGCACGTCGGACTTCGGATCGGGTTCCCAGAGCGTGTCGTCCTCGTTCTTCACGGTCTGGAGCGTGACCGACTCGGCAGCGAACAGAGTCTGTTGCTCAGGCAGCTTCAGCATGTCCGTGATGTCGCCGAGGCGCTCGACACGGGTGGCGACGCGCTTCCACCCCGGCAGAGGGGCGGCTGGCAGCGAGGGCGCGACGAAGGCTGCGAGCTCCCGCGCGACCTGCTCCATCCAGCGCGGGTTCCAGTGCGTGTCCTGCAGCAGGAAGCGGCGCTCGCCGGCGCGGACTTTCGGAGTGGGGTCGAACACACGCACGCCCCGCGCCTGGAGCTCGCCGACGAACTCGCTGAAATCCGGGTTGTTCGCGATCGGCGCGCCGACCCGGGAAGCCTCGCGAGCGTGCAGGCCCTGAGGCTCGACCATCGCCTTGTCCGGCACCGGGAACAGCACGAGCTCGATCCCGCGAGAGGCGAGCATCTCTCGAAATTCGAAGATCGCGGGCCGCGGATCGGCCGCCGGGACCTCTCCGCCGCGGAGCCGCGCGCCGCGCTCGCGGCCGTCGATCGCGTGCGAGCTCAGAAAGCCCGGGCCCGCGACATGCGTGATGCCCGGCACGTAGTAGAGCAAGCCCTCGTGGCCCACCGCCGCCTTCTTGTTGCCGGCGCGCCCGAACCGTGTCAGCAGCGCCTGGGCCCTCGGCTGCACGTAGCTCTTCGCGTAAGAGGTCTCTTCGAGGCTGTCCTCGAATTGCCGCAGCCGCTCGTTGGTCGGCAGGTGCTCGAAGAGCCCGAGGATTAGCGGCTCCTCGTCGTTGGCTTTCTCGAGCCCGAGCTGGAGCAGCGGCATGGCCGCGATCAGCGCGAGGAAGGCCGCCACGAGCAGCAGCGCGACGCCCGGCCGCACGTCGGTGTACAAGATCCCGCGCCGCAGTCGCTCGTCGTGCGAGGGATCGGTGGGCCCGCCGCGGCCGGCCACGTGCGCGGCGATCGGCGTGCTCGGATCCTGGGTAGCGTGGCGGCTCATGCGATCCTCAGAACTGGAAGTAGAGGAACGGGTTCGTCGTCTGGGTCCACATCAGCACCACGGCCAGGCCCAGCAGCGCGAGCGCGGACGTGGCGCGCGGGAGCGAGAGCCGCTCGGTGAAAGCCCAGGTCGTCGGCATGCCCCAGACCACGACCGCGGCGGTGACGAACAAGCAGGCGTGGTACGGCGTATACAGAACGCCTGCCACGGCATCGGAGGCTCCGCTCACGTCGGCCACGCCGAACAGTGAAGCAAAGTATTCGAGCGAGGTCCCGAGCGTGTCGGCCCGGAAAAACACCCAGCCCAGGCAGACCACGACGAAGGTCAGGCCGATCCGGACGAAGCGCGGCACGCGCCCGTAGAGTCCGCCCCTTCCGGCAGCGCGCTCCGCGGCCAACATGCCGCCGTGAAGCGCGCCCCAGAGCACGAAGTTCCAGCTCGCGCCGTGCCACAGGCCGCCGAGCAGCATCACGAGCATCAGGTTCACGTAGGTGCGGAGCGGCCCCTTGCGATTTCCGCCGAGCGGTATGTACAGATAGTCGCGGAGCCAGGTGGACAGGCTGATGTGCCAGCGGCGCCAGAAGTCGGTGATGCTCTCGGCGCGGTAGGGGCTGTCGAAATTCTGGATCAGCACGAAGCCCAGCATCAGCGCGAGCCCGACGGCCATGTCGGAGTAGCCCGAGAAATCGAAGTAGATCTGGAACGCATAGCCGAACAGCCCGAACCAGGCGTCGTGCGCGCGCATCGGACCAGCCGCGAACGCGGCGTCGGCTATGTCGCCCATCGGGTTCGCGAGCAGGATCTTCTTGGCCATGCCGAGCGAGAAGAAGGCGACGCCGCGCGCGAACTTGTCGAGCGTGTGGCTGCGCACGCGCATCTGCTCTTCGATCGCCGCGTAGCGGATGATGGGGCCTGCCACGAGGTCCGGAAAGAACGCCTCGAAGCACATGTAGTCCGTGAACCCGCGCATCGGCCGGGCTTCGCCGCGATACACGTCGATCACGTAGCTCATGGCCTTGAACGTGTAGAACGAGATGCCGACCGGCAGCACCAGGTGCAGCACCGGCAAGAGCTCGCGCCCGAGCCCGAGCGCACGCCCGAGCGCGTTGACGTTCTCCGCGACGAAGCCCGTGTATTTGAAGACCGCGAGCAGCGACAGGTTCATCACGATCGAGGTCACGAGCACGGCCTTCATGGCGCGCGTCCGCGGTACCTCGGGCCCGATCACCGGCGGCAGCCCGCCCTCGTCCGGCACGCCCGACAGCCTCAGCAGCAGCCGGCCCGCGACGTAGTCCACGCTCGAGCCGAAGAACATGATCACGGCCCAGAGCGGGTTGGCCCAGCCGTAAAACACGTAGCTCGCGAGCGCGATCAGCAGCGTGCGCGCGCGAAACGGCGTGAGGTAGTACAGCCCCAGCACCAGGGGCAGGAAATAAAATAGGAAGATCTGGCTCGAAAAGACCACGTGCTACCGAGGCGGCTAGAACGAACGGAGGCTCACTGTGCCCAGGGGAACCAGCCCTTTTCGCGCATGATCGACAGAATGCGCCCGGTCCAGGTCCGATAACCCGTGAGGTTGAAATGGTGGTCGTCTTCCATGCCCACGTCCTCGGTCGGGATGATCGCCGCGTTGGAGACCACGCTCGGCACCATGCGGATCTGCGGGATGATCGCGCTGCCGAACTCGCCGTCCGGCGCGAGCTCGCGCCCGGTCGATTCCATTTCGTAGTCGCTCATCAGCAGCGGCAAGTTGGGCTCGCCGACGTCGTTTCTAATGGCGGTGACTAGCTGATTCACGCACTGAGGGAAAGCGCTGATGTCGCTCGACGTGCCGTGGCGCTCGGTGATGCCCAACATCACCACGATGGCCGCGAAGGTGATCTTGCCCTTCAGCGCCTTCGGCGCGGCGATCATCTGATCGTAGTAGAGGCCGCCGGGCAAAAACTGCGAGCAGTACGCGCTAGCGCGGCCCCAGCCGAGCGAGACGAAGTACTTGTTGGGGGCGAGCGCGACCGCTTGCTTCACGAGCGCCGTGCCCGGCCCGCCGAGCACGCGTCCGAACGACATGTTCTCGGCGTCTCCGGCCGTGGGCTCGAGCGCCGGATCCCAGCGGTCGTTCTTGAACATCCAGGCGTGGAGGTCGATGTCTTCGAAGAAGTACGCGGTCTCCGAGGTGGGGCGCGCGGTGCGTCCGGCCATGTTCGAGTGCCCGACGTGGATGAAGCCGATCACGTCTTCCTTCGGCAGCATCGTGCCGTTGATGTCGACCAAGATCCCGGAGCTGCCGCCGGTCGCCGCTGCGGCGCCGCCGGTCGCCGGTGCGCCGGAGCTCCCGAGACCGCCCGTGCCGCCCGCGCTCGGGATACCGCCGGAGCCGCCGCCGCCCGCCGCGACCATTCCGCCCGCGGTGGGGCCGAAGCCGCCGAGCGTGCTGGGAGCGCCGCCCGACATCGAGCTCGTGCCGCCCGCGCCGGCTCCGGCGGACGTCGCCGGCGGGCCGGCCGTCATGCCGCCCGTCGAGGGCGGCGGCGGGGCGATCTTGGGCCGCGTATCCAGCTTGGTTTCCTGGGGTTGCTCGTGTTCCTGCACGCCGCAGGCGCCGATCGTCAGCGCGAGCACGGACAGGTGAATCGCTCGGCGGCTCAGATAATCAGGGAGACGGATCATGTTCCGATACCTCCAGCTTTCGTAGAAGTGTTTCGGTCTCTCCATCGAAGGGCGATGCGTCCGCAGCGCGGCGAAGGAAGCTCAACGCGCCGTCGCGGTCGCCGCGCTCGAGCGACGCGAGCGCGAGCAGGTTCAGGCTGCCGGCGTCGTCGGGCTTTTGCGCCAGCACACGTCGGGCGCGCAGCTCGGCATCCTTCGTGTCGCCGCGGAGCAGCCGAGCTCGCGCCCGGAGCGCTTCGGCCTCGAGGCTGTCGTCACCGGACAACGCGCGCTCGGCCGCGTCGAACTCGAACAGCGAGAGCGCCAGCGTCGCGAGCGAGCGCCGCGCCGCGCTCTCGATCCGCGGCTCGCCCGAGAACCGCGCCGAGAGCTCGGCGCGGATCGAGCTCAGCGTCGCCGCGTCGCCGAGCTCCACCCCGCGCTCGGCCGGGTTTTCGCGCGGCAGGAACAGCACCTCGCTGCCGTCGGTGTACGCGAGCTTCCAGCGTGGATGGCGGTACAGGTGGGCGATCAGCGGCAGGTAGCGATCCGGGAACGCGGCGGGCAGCACCACCGCGCCGAACCCGTGAAGCGCGTCGAACGCGTCGAAGCGCTGCGGCTCGTCGATCACCGCGAGGAACTCTCGAAATTCTTCGGCCGAGCGCAGCACGAGCCGCGTGTCGATGTACGGCCTCTGCGCGGGAAACAGCGTCCAGATCAGATAGCCGCCGTAGTGGTCGGCCGCGAACACCGAGCCCGGCGGTCGGCCGCGCAAGAGCTCGGCGCTCTTCGACGGCACGCGGAACGGCGCGGGCGCGTCGAGGCTCGGCTCACGCGCCGCGACCACGCCCGACAGCGAGGTCAGCGCGAGCAGCGCTGCACGCCCGCCCCACACCGCGCTTGCGCGCGCGCTGCGCCGGTCGCGAAGCCAGAGCGCCGCGCGGCGCAGCGGCGCGGACAGCCAGAGCGCGACGATCGGCGCGCCCAACCAGTAGAACAAAAGCAGGTTGCGGTTCGCCAGCAGCGCGAGCCCGAGCAGGCCCGCGAACACGAGCAGCTGACTGAGGACGAGCCGGCGGAGCGAGAGCGAGAGGGCGAGCAAGGCCAGCGCCAGGAACCACTTCAGGTGCCAAAACTGCGCGTTCAACGCCGGATCGACCGCCAGCGGGGGCACGTTCTCGACGATGTTCAGCGCGTAGAGGCCGTCTGCGTTGGGCGCGATACGCCCGAACAGGCGCCACGGCAACGCGAGCGCCGCGAGCCCGTACGGCGTGATCGCCGAGGCGAGGGCGACCGCGGCCGCCGCAACGGCAAGGCGTCGCGCGCTCTCGGGTTCCTTGGTTTCGCGAGCGAAGGGGAACCACGAGCAGTGGCCGAAGCGCGCTACGAGCAAAGACGAGCCCGCGTAGGCGGACACGAGCCCCACTCCGAGCGGCGCGAGACCCTGGACGTTCGACCAGACGACCTGCAACAGCGGCAGCGGCGCCAGCACCGCCCAGCGCGCGTCGCGCCGGAAGCGCTCGAGCACGTAAAAGAAGGCCGCGAGCAGCAGCAAGCTGACGATCACGGGGCGGAGCAGCAAGAACTCGCGTGCCGCGAGCAGCGACGCCGACCCCAGTAGCGCATACAGCAGCGCGGCTCTACCTCCGGCCCGCGCTCGCACCGCGGACGAAAGCACCACGACGCCGAGCGCGAGCAACGCGGCCTTCAGCACGATCAGCCCGCGCAACCCGCCGAGCGCGTGCGCTGCGTAAACACCGAGCTGAAACAGCCAATGCACGTCGGTCCAGGACCGCCCTCCCGCGCCGGAAGAGAACGGATCGACCGTGAGCAGCGCCCGCTCCGCCCACATCCAGCGCCCGGCCGAGAGGTGCCAGAAGATGTCGCCGTCGACCGACGCGCACAGGCCGCACAGGAACACCGTGAGCCCGAGCAGCGCCGTGTAAAAGGCCGGGGCGAACCGCGGGGGGGCGGGCGAGGCGAGCCAGGTCATCCGCACAGCTCAGAAGGGGGAGACGGAGAATCCGAGCGCCACGACCCACGGCTGCTGCTCGAACTCGAACAGCGAGTAGGGCAGGGAACCGCCGGCTAGCACCGCGACGTAGTCGTTCGACCACTCGAGCGCGGCGTTCGCGGCCGCGATGTTCAACGCGGTCTCCTGCTCGAGCCCGCGATCCTTGTCCGAGCCGAACGCGCGCGTGAAGGAGAGCCCGAACGACGGCACGAACGGCCCCAGGAAATAGCCGCCATACCAGTAGGCGCTCGCCATCGGCGCACGGTAGCTACCGAGGTCATTCTCGCCGCCCCGGTAGTTGAAGCTCGCGCCGGCCACCATCAACCCCCAGACTTCGTCGAAGGTGTGGTCCAGCGTCAGCCCAGCCGTGGCCCGGCCGAGGCTGAGTTGCTTCTCCTGGCTCAAGAGGTCGTTCCGGAACGTGGCGTCGGAGGTGCCCGTGGGTAGCCCGACGGACAGCGTGAGGGCCGTCGCGTTGATCGGACCGAACCTGCGGGTGAGCAGCAGGTTGATGTCGCCGAAGCCGCCGTTCGACATGTCCACGGGCGGATCCAGGTCGAAGTAGTCCCGGTAGTACTTGTAGAGAAACGGCACGACCACGCCCGCGTTCCAGTCCTCGGACAGGTCGCGCGTGAGCTGCGTCGTGAGCAGCAGGTTGTAGCCGCTCGTGTAGTTCTGGCCCTCGTCGAAGCTGAGGTAGCTGGCCATGAATTGGGCGTTGAACAGGCCGCCGCGCGTGCTGCGGCCGATCCATTTCACGCCCACGCCGGCGCCGGACGAGGTCCCGGCACCGCAGCCGCCGATCGTCTCCCAGCTCGATAGCAGCGGCCCGAGTTGCTCCACTCGCAACGACACCCGAGCCGGCCGTTCGACGGGCGAAGCGCCACGGGCCGCGACGGCTTGCAAGCGTTGCTCCAATGCGGAGCGCGCGACCCGCTCCAGCAGCGGAGAAAATGCGCAAGCCCCGAGGGTGATGAAGATCGCCAGCAGCCATCGAGGAGACAGCCACCCGGCTTTGCGCGGGGGCCGGCTCGCGCGTTTTTGTTTGGAGACGCTCACGCGGGATCAGCCAGCAAGGCCCAATAACGAACGCTCTTCTTGTCGGTCGCTGCGAACTCGTCGACCAGCGGACCTTTCCAGATCTTCTTCAGATCCGGCGAGAGCTTGAGCTTGTGCACGTCCCCCTGGTTGAAGCTCCGCACCTTGCCGGCGACGAAGGATTTCATCTTGCCTTCGATTTTCGAGCGCGGGCGGCGGGGCTTGTAGTGGGCGACGAAGATCGGCGCCTTGTCCATCGGGCCGCCGATCACCTCGTAACGCATGACGTAGGCGTAGTCGTACAGATCATCCGGCGGGAACTTGGAGGGGATCTCCACGAGCTTTGCCGTGACCTCGAGCGGCTGGGCTTCCTCGCCGTGGGTCACTGGCGCGTACGTGGCAATGCACAGCGCGATCAAACAGAAGAGTAGTTTCAGGATGGCGCGGGCTTGTGTCATCGAGGCCTTTCGGGTGGCTGGCCAAGGGGACGCGTCGAATTGCCATCGACGCGGATGTGATTCCGTTGCGGGAAGAGTGACGCGAGCCGGGCAGATTCAGGCACGGGCGGCACTAAGGAGTGTTTCCCAATGACCCACTTTCAGGGGCTCGCAGTGGGGCGTCGCGCGTCAATCCGTCGCGCGTCGCCCGCCTATGGGCAGAAAAATCCAACCGGAAACCCTCGGGGGGCCATTTTGCCCCTACTCGGTCCCGGACTCGCCGATCCACAGTCCGGGAACTCAGAGGAATGATGAATCGCTGGAAGCTTGGTGCTGGACTTCGTTGGCTGTCGGCTCTGTCAGTGGTCCCAATCGCGCTCGCTTGTTCGAGCAGCGAGGGTGACGGTGGCGGCAGCGGCGGCGCGATGACGACGGGGGGCTCCGTTTCCACGGGCGGCCGGACGACTGGAGGCACCGCGACGGGCGGGACCACGACCGGCGGTAGCTCCACGGGCGGCACTACGACCGGCGGTGCATCGACCGGTGGTGCATCGAGCGGTGGTGCATCGACCGGCGGAAGCATGGCGTCTGGCGGTACGGCGGGCGGAACGGCCGGAACGAGCGGAGCACCCGCGGGCGGCTCGCCCGCCGGCGGAGCCGACGGAGGAAAAGGCGGCGCGGCCGCTGGCGCCGGTGGCTCGAGCGCGGGCGCGGGCGGCGGCTCCGGTGGGTCGCAAGGCAAGGGCAGCCCCGGCTGCGGCTCCGCGAGCCCGTTGAAGAGCGGCAACTTTACGGAGATGATCGACGGCGCTTCTCGCAAGTACGTGCTCGACGTCCCGAGCGGCTACGACGCGAGCAAGCCGTATCGGCTGGTCTTCGTCTGGCACCCGCTCGGGGGCAACGCGGACGGCATCGTGTCGGGCGGCTACAACGGGCTCAAGTCGCTCGCCAACGGCAGCGCGATCTTCGTCGCCCCGGACGGCATGCAGGGCAGCAACCAGGAGGCGAGCGGCAACGGTTGGTGGAACACCAACGGTCGCGACATGAAGTTTTTGCAAGCGATGCTCGACAAGATCCAGGCCGGCCTGTGCATCGATCAAGAGAGGATCTTTTCGACGGGCTTCAGCTTCGGGGGAATGATGTCCTATGCGGTCGGCTACGAGTTCGACGTGTTCCGTGCAATCGCACCGTGCTCCGGCGATATGCAGGTGATCCCGCGCGAGGACAAGTACACGCGGCCGCTGCCGATCATGGCCTTCCACGGCAACAACGACACGTTCGTGACGACGGCTCGTGGTCGTGCGGCGCGCGACAAGTACCTCGCGCGCAACCAGTGCGGAACCCAAACCCAGCCGGTGATGCCGAGCCCGTGCGTCGAGTATCAGGGCTGCAGCGCGCCGACCTTCTGGTGCGAGTTCTCGGGCGGCCACAACACCTGGTCGGAGCAGCCGCAGGCGATCTGGAAGTTCTTCTCGCAGTTCTGAGATCAGCGCTCGAGCCCGGCTCTCGTGTGTGGGCCCCCGGAAAGTTGGTGATTCCGCGCATCGGCCAGCTGGTCGAGCCGCGAAAACGCGGTCAATCGGCGCTGGCCGCGTGTAGGCGTCGCTCCCGCGCGTCGATTGGCTCTGGGGAAGCGCTGGCGAACGTGGTTACGTTGGTCCTTTCGTGACCGTACCCGTAGACAGTGCACGAAAGCCGGGTCGAACCAGCGCCCCGCAAAAGTCCGAAACTCTGCCCGTTTTGCCGGGTGTGCGCCGACTTGCGACAGTGACATGATGAGGTTCCGAGCATGAGCGAGAAGAAGAAACCCTCAGCGCCCCAAATCCCTCCGCCGAGCGATGACGAGATCAAGTTCGGGGACGACCTCCCCGTCCTGCCGATCCGCAACGCCGTCTTGTTCCCGGGCGCCGTCGCGCCGTTCGACGTGGGCCGAGAAAAATCGGTGGCCCTGGTCGAGGAGGTCCACAACCTCACGAACCCGGTGATCGCGATCTTCGCGCAGCGCGACCCCGCGACCGACGATCCCAACGCGGACGATCTGTATCCCGTGGGCTGCGCGGCGCGCGTGTTGAAGGCGCTGAAGCACAGCTCCGGCAACTACTCGCTGATCCTGCAGGGGCTGACCCGGATCCGCTTCGACAGCCTGACCCAGAGCGCGCCGTACATGCGCGCGCGCATCACCCGCGTCGAGACGGCCACGACCGAAGACGTCGAGGCCGAGGCGCTGGCGATGAGCCTGCGGGACGTCGCGAAACAGGTGATCCAGCTGATGCCCGAGCTGCCGCGCGAAGCGGGCTCGATCATCGACTCGATCCAGGCGCCCGGTGCGCTCGCCGACGTGGTGGCCGCAAACCTCGACGCGCCCGTCGAGGAGAAGGCGCAGCTGATCGAGACCGTCGAGGTCAAGGAGCGCATCCGCAAGGTCTTGAAGCTGCTCACGCGGCAGCTCGAAATCCTGAAGATGCGCGAGCGCATCAACTCCCAGATCAAGGAGGAGATGGGCAAGAACCAGCGCGAATACGTGCTGCGCCAGCAGCTCAAGGCGATCAAGGAAGAGCTCGGGGAAGACGAGGGCGATCAAGGCGACCTCGACGGGCTCGAGGAGCGCATCGCCAAGGCCAGCTTGCCGAGCGAGGCCGACAGCGTTGCCAAGAAGCAGCTCAAGCGCTTGCGCTCGATGCAGGTCGGCAGCGCCGAGTACACCGTCGTGCGCACCTACCTCGACTGGATCCTGGATCTACCGTGGACTCACGCCACGGAAGACAACATGGACATCAGCGAGGTGCGGCGCGTCCTCGACGAGGACCACTACGGCCTCGACAAGGTCAAGAAGCGCATCGTCGAGTACCTCGCGGTCCGCAAGCTGAAGAAGGACAAGAAGGGCCCGATCCTGTGCCTGATTGGGCCGCCCGGCGTCGGTAAGACCTCGCTCGGCCGCAGCATCGCCCGCGCGCTCGGCCGCAAGTTCGTGCGCGTGTCGCTCGGTGGCGTGCACGACGAGGCGGCGATCCGCGGACACCGCCGCACGTACGTCGGCGCGCTCCCCGGTCAGATCATCCAGGGCATGAAGAAGTCCGGGACCGTGAACCCGGTGTTCATGATGGACGAGGTCGACAAGATCGGTCACGACTTCCGCGGTGATCCGAGCGCGGCGTTGCTCGAGGTGCTCGACCCCGAGCAGAACAACACCTTCGCCGATCACTACCTCGAGATCCCCTACGATCTGTCGAGCGTGATGTTCGTGGCCACGGCCAACGTCGCCGACCCGATCCCGCCGCCGCTCTTCGACCGCATGGAAGTGCTGGAAATCCCCGGCTACACCCGGCGAGAAAAGCTCGCGATCGCGCGCCAGCATCTGATCCCGAAGCAGCTCGAGGAGCATGGCCTGTCGCCCGAGCAGCTCACCATCACCGACGAGGCGGTGGAGGAGATCATCGAGCACTACACGCGCGAGGCCGGCGTTCGTAGCCTCGAGCGCACGGTGGCGAGCGTGATCCGCGGCGTGGCCGTCAAGGTCGCCGAGGGCGACAGCACCGCGCGCGTGATCAAGAGCGAGGACGACCTCCGCGAGTTCCTGGGTCCGATCAAACACACCAGCGAGGTGGCCGAGCGCACGGAAGAGACCGGCGTCGCGACCGGCCTCGCCTGGACCAGCGTCGGCGGCGAGATCTTGTTCATCGAGGTCACGCGCATGTTCGGCACGGGCAAGATGCAGCTCACCGGACAGCTCGGCGACGTCATGAAAGAGAGCGCGCACGCCGCCCTGAGCTACGTGCGCACCAACGCCGAGAAGTACGGGATCCCCAAGGACTTCCTGGAAAAGAGCGACATTCACATCCACATCCCCGCGGGCGCGATGCCGAAAGACGGCCCGAGCGCGGGCATCACGATGTTCACCGCGATCGTGTCGCTGCTGACCGGGGTGCGCGTGCGGCACGACGTGGCCATGACCGGGGAAATCTCGCTCCGCGGTCGTGTCCTGCCGATCGGCGGCGTCAAGGAGAAGACCCTGGCCGCCCACCGCGCGGGCATCAAGCGCGTGCTCCTGCCCGAGCGCAACAAGGCCGACCTCGAAGAGGTGCCGAAGGAAGTGCGCGACGAGCTCGAGTTCGTGCTCGTCAGCAAGGTCGACGACGTGCTGGAAGCCGGCCTCGAGCGCATGCCCCAGCCCTCGCAGGCGTACCTCGACGAGGTCGCCAAGCGCGAAGCGCAGCCGTCCACGAACTGAGTCGCGCTCGCTGGGAAAACCGAGACCCCGCCGGGAAACTGGCGGGGTCTTTTCATTCGGGCGCCGCGTCCGAAGCCACGACGTCGCCCAGCGGTTGCTTGGCCCGCTCACCCGGCAACGCTGCCGGGTAGAAGAAGCCGGTCACCAGCGCGACCCACGCGGCCGCCCCAAGGACGCCACCGACGACGTCCGACGCAAAGTGGACCCCGAAGTAGACGCGCGAAGTCGCCACGCCAGCCACGACCAGGAACGTGACAGCGGTCGAAAGAGCCAGGCGCGCACCGCGCACGCCGAGCGCCCGCGCCACGAGCAACAGGCTCAGCAACACGGCGGTGGAGCCGAAGGCGTGTCCGCTCGGAAACGAGAACGAGCTCGGGGTGGAGATGACGTAGAGCTCCGTGGCTTCGGGTCGGTCGCGCTGGAAGAGCTGCTTCAGGAGGAAGCTCCACATGCCGGCGCCGGTACCCACGAAGATCAGGAAGGCGGCCTCTCGCCGGTGTTTCACGAGGGCGAGGACTGCCGCCGTGAGCACGACGATGGCCGTCAGCGTCGCGCCGTCACCGAGCCGCGTCAGCCAGTACATGAGAAAGTCGAGAGAGCCACGGGAACCGGTGACGGCCTCGGAGACGAGCCGGTCGAAGTCGTGAAGCTCGCCTTCTCGAAGCTCGCTCGAGAGCTCGGCGAAACAGAGCGCAGACAGACCCGAGAGCGGCAAGCTCCAGCGGTGCCGCCTGACGAAGCGCAGCGCGCGCTCGGGCAACGACTCAGACCTGGTTCGGAGCGGCTCCGGCTTCTGCGACCGGCTTGGGTGGGTGCTGTTCATCTGCGCTGTTTCGCGAGGCCGAGCCGGAGCGCCTTCGCCGCCAATAGACCACGAGATCGTCGAACAACGAGTAGATGACGGGCGTCGCGAGCAGCGTCAAGAGCAGGGAAAATGTCTGCCCGCCGACGACCACGCCGGCGATGCCGCGGTTGGTTCCGGCGCCGACACCGCGGGAAAACACCAGCGGCAACATCCCCGCCACGAACGCGATCGTGGTCATCAGGATCGGGCGCAAGCGGTCGCGGTTCGAATGCAGGATCGCCTCGGCGCGCGACAGACCCTCCCTTCTCAAGTGGAGGGTGTGGTCGATCTGAAGGATCGAGTTCTTTTTCACGACGCCGAACAGCACCAACAGGCCGAGCGCCGAGAAGAGCGTCAATTGCTGGCCGAACAACAGCAACGACAGCAGCGCGAACGGCACCGTGAGCGGCAGCGAGATCAGGATCGTCACCGGGTGCAACCAGGATTCGAACTGTGCCGCGAGGATCAGGTACATGAAGACGAACGAGGCGGCGAAAGCGAGGCCGAAGGCGCGGGCGGTCCTGGCCGTTTCTCGGGAGTTGCCGGCCGGGGCCGCGACGTAGCCCGGCGGCAGCTTTTCCTCGCCGATGATCCGCGTGAGAGCTGCGGAAACCGTGCTCTCGCCGACTCCCGGTGCGACGTTGCAGTAGACCGTGACCTGACGTCGGCGGTTCAGGCGCTCGATCCGCGAAGGGCCGGTACCGACGGCGATGCTGGTCACCGACTCGAGCGGCACGGAGCCGACGGTGCGCGACGGCACGGTCATCAGCAGGCCGCGCTGATCCACGCGGTACTCGCGCAGCGCGCGCGCCCGGATGTCGTAGTCTTCCCCGCGCTCGGCGAAGGTCGAGACCTTGAGGCCGCCGACCAGGAGCTGGAGCGTCGAAGCGATGTCGAACGGCTCGACGCCGAGCGTGGAGGCGCGGTCG
>JAICQO010000088.1 GCA_025937835.1 Polyangiaceae bacterium | reverse complement strand
GAGCCAGTCATCGAGCACGCCCTCGTCGAGCGGCGCGTCGCCCGCGTCCCTGAGCGAGCCCTGGCGCTTGCGCCGGCGCACGACCGACAGCGTGCGCCCGCTCGCATCCGCGAGCTCCGCGCCCACACGCAGCTCGGACGCCGGGTGCCGGTGCGCGTCGTCGGTCCGCTCGGGAATACCGAACAACAGTCCGCGCACCGCGCGCAGCGCCGTGCTCTTACCCGCCTCGTTCGCGCCGAACACGATTTGCAGATCGCTCCGCGCTCCGGCGCCGAAGTCGAGCTCGAAATCCGTGAACGGCCCGAACGCCGACAGCGTCAGCCGCCGAAACCTCAAGCTCCCTCCTCCGGAGCGTTGCCACCGAGGCGCGACAAGACCAGCCGCTCCACGTCGTCGAGCAAGCTCCGCACGGTGCTCGCCCCGAGCTCGAGCGGCTCCGGTCCGTCGGCGAGCTCGTGGGGCAGCTTCGCGCGCAGCTCCGCGAGCTCTTCCGCGAGCAGCTCGAGCTCACGAGGATCTTCGCGCAGCCTGGAGAAAGAAAGCGCGAGCTGGCCGAGGGCGTCGTCGCGCTCGAGCCGGGCGCTCGCCGTCCCTGCGCGCGGCAGCGTCTCGAGCTCTAGCCGTTCGAGCCACACCTCGTCCTCGGCGAGATCGAGCATCTGCGCACGCACTTCCTGGATCAGCCGCTCGCGATCGCGCCCGAGCGCGGCGTGCGCCTCCGTTGCGCCCGATAGCCGCACGCGCGCCGAGAGCATGCGTCCCTCGGCGCCGCGCACCGCGCCTTCCACGCGCGAACGCACCGCGTCGAGCACGTCGGAGCTGGTCGTCGCGCGCGAAACGTCCACCTCCAACACTTCCCAGCGCACCACGTCGAGCGAGCGGGCCTCGACGTCCGCGATCCGTCCGTCGTCGACCGTCACGAGCGTCGCGCCCTTCGGCCCGGTCTCGCGAGCGTGGCGCCCCTGCAGGTTGCCGGGAAAGACGATCCAGGGCGACCGAGACACCACTTCTCGCTGGTGTACGTGGCCGAGCGCCCAGTAGTCGTAGCCGCGATCGACGAGCGTCTCCACGCGGCACGGCGCGTAGGGCTCGTGCCCGGCTCGCCCGGTCAGCGCCGTGTGCAACAAGCCCACGTTGAGCGCTCCTGCGATCGGCCGCGGGTAGCGCGCCACGAGGTCCTCGCGCACGTCCCCGGACGCGTAGCCCTGTCCGTGCACGCAGAGCCCGAGCTCCTCGAAAGCGACCGACTCCGGCCGCCGCACGCCGAGCTCCCGCACGTTCGCCGGCAGCGTCAAGCGCTTGCGGATGCGGCTCGCCGCGTCGTGGTTGCCACGGATCCACACCACCTGGATGCCCGCCTCCCGGAGCCGCGCGAGCTCGGAGACGAAAAATAACCCCGTCGAGTAATCCTGCCAGTCACCGTCGAACAGATCCCCCGCAAGCAACAACAGCCGCGCCTCTTCGTCCAGGCACAGCGCCACGAGCTCCTGAAACGCGCGCCGCGTCGCCCCACGGATCCGTTCGGCCGGCGCACCGGGGTAGCGCTCGAGGCCTCGGAGCGGGCTATCGATGTGCAAATCAGCAGCGTGCACGAACTTGAAGCGCATCTACCTGGTCACCGTATCGCTGTATCCGAATCCGTATGAGTGAGTACTCCCCCCACCTGGGAGCGCCCAGCCTACGCCGAACTCCCCGATTGGGTAGGACACGGACTTTCACACCTGGCCGCCTTTACAAGTTCGGGGGGCGCCTTACGTTCTCGAACCATGTTGGCACTAACCTTCGCCGCGGCCATCGTGGCTCAGTCACCGCTGGTTCGCAGCGGGCTGGCCGCAATCCTCGGCGGCTCCCCCAACCTGCGCGTCGTCGCCGAAGCCACCCCGGCGGAAGCGCAGGTTCTCCCAGCCCGGGGCGTCGATCTCGTGGTGTGCGACGTTCCGGACGGTGCCGAAGCCGACGCCGTCATCGATCATGCTCCCCGCGGGGTTCCCGTGCTGGCCCTCGTCGGCGCCGGTACTCACCCGATGAAGTTGTTCCACGCCGGGGCGCGCGGCGTGCTGCGCCGCGACGCGCCCGCCGATCAGCTCTCGGCCGCTTCGGTCGCGGTCGCTTCGGGCCTCTGCACCATCGACGAGTCGCTGATTGCCGAGCTCGTGAGCCCCGCATCCACGCCCGCGCCTGCCTCGGTCGCTTCGGTCACGGTGACCACGCCGCCTCTCGACCCGGTGGAGCTCACCCGTCGCGAGCACCAGGTGCTCGAGCTCGTGGCCGAGGGTTTGTCGAACAAGCTGATCGGCCTGCGACTCGACATCAGCGAGCACACCGCCAAGTTCCACGTGAACTCGCTGCTCGAGAAGCTCGAGGCAGACACCCGCACCGACGCGGTCGTCCGCGCCGCCCGCCGCGGCCTGCTCACGCTCTAGAACGCCGATCAGTTGACTGCTCGGCGTTCTAGGGGGATTGGCGCGCAGGGCGGCCGAGTTTGAGAGCCTGCGCGCCCAACCCGAGAAAGCCGACGATCAGCGCCGTGCCGCCGACCGGTGTCACGGCGCCGAGGATCCGCGGCGCGCCGAGCGTCATCGCGTACAGCGACCCGCTGAACAACACGATGCCGGCGAGCAGCGCGATCCCCGGCCAGCTCGCGGCCGGCCGCACCAGCTGCAACGAGCCGAGCGCCACCAGCCCGAAGCCACCGATGAAGTGGTAGAGGGTCGCGGTCGCCCAAAAGCCGAGCAGCTCGGCCCCAAGGTCGCGCAGCCCATGCGCACCGAACGCGCCGAGCAAAATCCCGAGCGCGACGGTGAAGGAGCCGACGGCAAGCGAGTTCACGCGCGGAGCATAGCAACTGGGCTCGACGAGCCCCCGCGGAGGTCTCCGATGGGGGCGGGCGGGCGGGACATCAACGAGACAAAAAGATCGAGGCCGGCGGGTTTTAAACCGCCGGCCTCTTGGTCCGCATTGCCCTAATCACGGGGATTCCGTGCCCAACGTCCCCGCCCGACCCTACGCGGCGGCCGCAGAAGGGTCAGGCAAAAACTCATGAATGTCGGGCTGAGTAACTGCACCGAGCGTGCCATGCCCCGGGTCGCGCCACCCTGGGTATTTTTGCGGGAAACTGCGGGGGCGTGAACCCGAGGGTGCGCCACTCTGTGCCACCGCGTCACTCCCGCCTGCAGCGGCTGTCCTGAAGCGCAGCCCCGTGCCACAGATTGCCGCGCGTGACCGCCCCCGAGCCCACCGCCCATCTCCAGTGCCGGCACGCGGCGCTGTGCGCGGGCTGCAGCTTCGTGGAGCTCGACTACTCCGAGCAGCTCGCCGCCAAGCAGGCGGGGGTCCAGGACGCCCTCCTCCCCTATCGCAGCGGCGCGCGCGCTCTTTCGATCGAGCCCGACGCGATCGTCGCCGCTCCCTCGATCTCCGGATACCGCGCGCGGGTCAAGCTGGTCGCGAGCGGCAGAGCGCTCGGGCTGTTCGCGCGCGGCTCGCACGACGTCGTCGACATCCCCTATTGCCAGCTGTCGACGCCGCGGGTGACGGCCGCCGTGGCCGAGGTAAGGCGCCGGCTGCCGCTCGACTTCGCGCTCGACGGCCTCGACGTTCGCGAAGTCGATGACGGCGTGCTCCTCACGTTGATCGTCCCGGACGACGCACCCGGCGCGGCCGTCGAAGGCACGGCTCGAGCGCTTGTCGCGGAAGCACCCGGCGTGCTCGGAGTCAGCGTCAGCCGCCGGGCGCCACGCTCCCCGCGCGTTCTCGGTGGGATACCGCGCCTCGTCGCGGGCGTCGAGCTCGCCCGGCACAGGCTGACCCCGACCGAGCCGTATCACCTCGCCCGCGCCGGCGCGTTCGTCCAGGCATATCCCGAACAAGCGAGCCGGCTATATGCCGCCGTCGAAGCCGCGCTCGAGGCGCGGCTCGGCGGGCTCGCGGGAAAGCGCGTCGTGGAGCTGTTTGCTGGCTCGGGTCCGCTCTCGCTGCGCCTCGCGGCGCGCGGCGCACACGTGATCGCGGTCGACAACCACGAGCCCGGGATCGCCGCGCTGCAACGCGCCGCGCGCGAACAAGGGCTGGCCCTCGAATCGCGCTCTACCGCGGCCGAAACCACGCTACTCCCGGAGCTCCCGTCCGACGCCCTGATCGTCGATCCGCCGCGCCGCGGCCTACCCCCGGAGCTGCGCCGCGCCATCGCCGCCCACGCGCCGCGGCTCTTCGTCTACGTCTCTTGCGATCCCGAGACGCTCGCCCGCGACCTCTCGCACTTTGCGAGCCTTGGCTACGAAACGACGCGCCTCACGCCGTTCGATCTGATGCCGCTCACCGACAGCGTCGAGACCTTGTCGCTGCTCGAGCCTCGTCCGCCACCCGCACTCCGCCCGCTGCACGAGCAAGCGCCACTTTCAGTCTTCGACGAACCCGCGCATTTCCGCGGCAACGCGGACGCGCCGAGCGGTCTCGGCGTCACACCGGGCACCACGAACGCCCTCGTCCATCAAACGCTGCTGGTTCGCGGTATCTGCCACGCGAGAGGCAAGCTGCGCGGCGCGCCCTATCGCCGCCTGGCCGTGGTCGGGACCCACTCGCTGATCGAGCTCGTATCGGCGTCCGGCGCGGGCGCGTTCCGCCGCGAGCTCGCCCGCATCGGCCACCCGCTGCTCGGTGACGAACGCTTCGGCGATCCACGCTCCAACCGATTCTTCTTCGAACGCTACGGGCTGGATCGGCCGTTCTGGCACGTCACGCGCCTCGAGCTCGAGCCGTCCGGGCTCCGCTTCGAATCCGAGCTCGCTCCCGATCTGAAAGCCGTGCTCGTGCGGCTCCGAGCGCCCGCAACGGGCTAGCCGAGATCGACGAAGCCGCGCCGCCCCGCGAGCAAGATCGCCGCCACGTGCACGGCGTGGACGATCTCGGCCGCGTCGCAGCGCGCCACGAGCTCGCGCGCGGCCACCATTTCGACGGACAGATCCTCGCTGGCGTCGAGGCGAACCGTGCCGCTCGGCTCGGCGCCGAGCGCGACGAAGAGGTGGGCGCGAGCGCGGTTCCGAGCGGGCTCCGGGTGCAACACCGTCAGCGGGTGCCAGTCCCGCGCGACGAAGCCCGTCTCCTCTTCGAGCTCTCGGCGAGCCGCCGTCAGCGCGTCCTCGCCCGCATCGATCACGCCCGCCGGCAGCTCGAGGGCGGAGCGAGCCGCACCATGCCGGTACTGTCGCACCATCACCACCTGCTGCTCGGCCGTGACGGCGATCACGCTCGCCCACTCCGGGCTCTCGAGCAGGTGGTACTCGCCGATCTCGTGACCATTCGCGAGGCGCACCCGCTGTTCGTGGATCGTGAGCCAGCGCCTCTCGACGAGGACCCGGCTCGACAGAACCGCCCAGGGGCGTTCGACGGACATGCGAGCGGTGTACACCGAATCGCTCCGAATCGCCGTTCCGGGCGGGCCGAGCGGGCGCACACGCGCTAGAAAGCGCGCCCTTGAGCAGCGTCCTTGCCCAGAGCCTCGCCGATCCCGGCTACACCCCACCCTCGAGCGCGTTGCCGGAGCTCGTCGCCGCGCTCGAAACGCTGCCCGAAACGGACCAGAAGAAGCTCTGCCGCGTGCTCGGCCGCACCGGCAAGGCCGGCCTGGGCGCGACGCTCGCGGCCCTGCCCGCGGCGGCCGCGCCGCTGCGCGAGCAGCTCTTCAGCCTGCTCGGCAGCTTCGCCGAGAAAGACGCGGCGGCTACCGAGCGAGTGCTCGAGCCGCTCGTCAGCGGCCTTGCCTCGCGGGAGCCGCGCTGCCGCCGCAGCGCCGCCCGCGCCCTCGGCAAGCTCGGCGATGCGCGCGCAGAGGCGCCGCTGCTCGCGGCCCTCGCCGAGGCCGAGCCCGCGGAGCAGCGCGCGATCGTCGATGCGCTCGGCAAGCTCGGCGGCGAGGCGAGCCGTGAAGCGCTCCGAACGCTCGTGCCGAGCGACGACGATCTCGCGCGCCGCGTCGAAAACGCGCGCACCCTGCTCGAGCGCCGCCTCGCCCGCCACGGTGACGAGTCGAAGCTGCTGTTCGAG
The DNA here is from genome assembly GCA_025937835.1 of Polyangiaceae bacterium. GTDB lineage: Bacteria > Myxococcota_A > Polyangia > Polyangiales > Polyangiaceae > PMG-095. Next base: position 22,205 of record JAICQO010000088.1, on the reverse strand, counting down.
CGCGCGGCGCCGCACACGCTGCGTGTGCTGGCCCGCTGCCGCCCCGGCCTCTCCGGCGTGCTGCGCGAGGAAGCCGCGGCGTGCTTCCGCGTCCTCGAAGCGACCGACAGCGGCGTCGAGCTCGAGCACCGGGGTTCGCTCGGCGAGCTGTGCGCGCTGCGCACGGCGCTCGACTTCGCGGTCGCGCTAGAGCTCCCGGAAGCGCCGGCAGAGCCCGCCGAGCGCATCGCCAGCGCGCTCGAGAGCCCGGAGGCGCTCGGCGTGTTCGAAGCCTGGTTCAGCGGCCGGCCCCGGGTGCGGCTCGAGTTCAGAGGCGCGGGACACCAGCGGGCGCTGGCCTGGGCGGTCGCGAGCCGGCTCTCGGCTGGCGCCAAGGTCCTGAACGATCCGCACTCGGCTTCCTTCAGTGCCGAGGTCCACCCGAGCGCCCGCGGCCGCCTGCTCTTGGTCCCCAAGCTCTCGCCCGATCCGCGCTTTTACTACCGGGTGAGCGACGTGTCCGCGGCCTCCCACCCCACGATCGCGGCAGCGCTGGCGCGGCTCGGCGGCGTGCGCGACGACGACGTGGTCTGGGACCCCTTCGTCGGCAGCGGGCTCGAGCTCGTGGAACGCGCGCGGCTCGGCCCTTACGCTCGGCTGATTGGCACCGACGTCGACCCGAGGGCGTTGCGCGCAGCCGCGGAGAACACCGCCGCCGTCGAGCGCGTCGAGCTCGTACGCGCCGACTCGAGGCAACATTCACCCTCAGGGGTGACACTGATCCTGAGCAACCCACCGATGGGCCGCCGTGTCGCCCGCGACGGCTCGCTGCGACCGCTGCTCGAGGCCTTCGTCAAGCACGCAGCTCGGGTTCTGGTGCCCGGTGGACGGCTGGTCTGGCTCTCGCCGCTGCCCGAGCTCACCGCGCGCGTCGCCGAACAGCACGGCTTGCTGGTCAGGCCCGGCCCCGACGTCGACCTCGGCGGCTTCAGCGCGCGAATTCAGGCGATCGCCCGCGTCGGTTCCCGCAATCCTCGCTCGCGACCTTGAGCTCGGCTTCGATTGCCCAGGCACACGGCTAAACGGAACCCAAACCCGCCAGCTGTCTGGCCGTCGCCAACCCGCGCTTGCTGCTAGGCTGCGGCTCGATGTCGGTCCGCTCGATCCTGCTCGTGACACTGCTCGCGGCTTGTTCCAAGTCGGCGCCGAATGCGCGCCCACAGGGTCCGGGGCCCGAGCCCGCAGCCCTCCCGGTCGCCCGAACCGAGCTCGCCACCTCGCCCGGTACACCGGCAGCTGCCCCGAACGTGGTGGGCGCCAAGGGCGAGCTCACCTTCACGGGGATGTGCGACGCGTCGGCCGCGGTGCCGCTCGACGACAACCTGTTTGCGGTGGCGGACGACGAAGACAACGTGCTGCGCGTCTACGACGCCGAGCGCGGCGGCGCGCCGCTCGGCGCTGCCGACGTCTCCGCGCGGCTCTCGCTCCCGGTCAAGAAGCACAAGCCGAAGAAGAAGCCGAAGCCGCTGAAATGGCCCGAGACGGACATCGAAGCCGCCACGCGCATCGACGATCTCGCGTTCTGGATCACCTCCCACGGCCGCAACAGCAAGGGCAAGGAGAAGCTGGAGCGCCAGCGCTTGTTCGCGACCACGCTGCCCGACGGGAGCTCCGACCTGCTCCTATCCGTCTACGGCGACGCCTACGAGCGCCTGCTACCCGACCTGTTCGCGGATGCGCGCTTCGCCGGGCTCGGGCTCGAGCGCGCCGCCGAACGAGCGCCAAAGGAAGAGGGAGGCCTCAACATCGAGGGCATGACCGCGCGCACCGAGGGCGGCGTGTTCATCGGCTTTCGGAACCCGGTTCCGGAAGGCCGCGCGCTCCTGTTCACGCTCTTGAACCCCGAGCAGGTGATCGAGGGCAAGCGCGCAGAGCTCGGGGATCCACTGCGGCTCGACCTTGGCGGCCTCGGTATTCGCTCGTTGTCGTCCTGGCGCGGCCGCTACCTGATCGCCGCCGGTCACTACTCCGACGGCGCGCGCTCGCGCCTCTACTCCTGGGACGGCAAGGCCGACCTGAAGCCCATCGACGTGGGTTTCCCGAACTTCAACCCCGAGGGGTTCTTCACCCCCGAGAGCCGGGACGCGATCCTGGTCCTCAGCGACGACGGCACGGTTCTGGTGGGCGACCGGGAGTGCAAGAAGCTCAAAGACCCCGCGCTGAAGCGCTTCCGAGGGGCCTGGATCACCCCGTCAGCCGCGCGCTGAGCCACGCCGGAGCGAGCTCGACGCGGCCGATCGGTTCGACGGGCCCCTCCAGTCGGATGCCCTGGGCTCCGACGGTCACGTAGAGCGTACCGCCCGGCATCAGCACCTCGATCCGGCCCGGATCGAGCCGCCCCGTGCGCACGCCCGCGGCGGCCACGGCGCACGACGACGACCCCGACGCCATGGTTTCGCCCGCACCCCGCTCCCAGATCAGGATCTCGACGCGGCGTCGATCGAGCACACGCGCAAACTGGACGTTGGTGCGGTGCGGAAAGCGCGGATGGCGCTCGATCTCCGGCCCCCGGACACGAAATGGCACGCGCTCGAGCGGCTCGCTTCGAAATAGCACGCAGTGCGGGTTACCGAGCCCGACTGCCGTCACCCGCTCCACGCCGCTCGCGAGCGCCAGCTCGCCGTCGATCAACGGCTCGGGTGCGTCCACCGGCACGTCCGCCGGCTCGAAGCTGGCCGTGCCCATGTCCACGCCGATCGTCTCCGCGCCGACCTCGCACTCGACGCGGCACGCGCCCGTCCACACCGAAAACGAGCGCGGCGCCCCGCGCATCGCCACCAGCCAGTGCGCGAAGATCCGAAGCCCGTTGCCCGACTTCTCGGCCACCGACCCGTCCGGGTTCCAGATCCTGACGCCGAAATCCGCCTGCTCTCCAGCGTCGAACGGCTCGAGCACGCCGTCGCCCCCCACACCTCGTTCGCGCTCGCAGATCGCGCGCACGAGCCCGGCGCTCATGGCAGGGCCGTCTTCCAGCACCAGGTAGTCGTTGCCGAGCCCGTGAGCCTTGAAGAGCTTCACAGCGCGAGCCCCTCCATCGAGGTCGAGCGCGCCTTGTCGGGCGGGCCGGAGCTCGCCGGGCCGCCCTTGCCGCCGCTGCTGATGCACGCGCCGTCCTTGGCCAGACAGCGCTTCACCTTCTGGCACACCGACGACGCCTGACAGTCCGCGCTGCTCGCCGCGATGCAGGCGCCGTCCTTGGCGGTGCAGTTGCCTTCCAGCTTGCAGCGCGCGCTCTTCCGGCACTCGGCGTTGCCGAGCGCCGCGCATTTGCCGTCGACCACGCTGCAACGCCCGTCGTTCGCGCAAGCGCTCGATTGCTTGCAGGCTTCGGCGCTCGCCACGCAGCGCCCGCCCTCGGCCGAGCACTCCGCGCGTTCCTTGCACGCGGCCGATTTCTGGCAATCCGCGCTCGAGCCGGCCACGCAGCGCCCGCCCTCGGCCACGCACAGCCCGAGCCGCGCACACGGGCTGTCCTTCTCGGGCTTCTCGTCGCTGGTCCCGGCGCAGTGCTGGCGCGACAGCGCCACGCAGGCCTCGCCCTTCTTCGCGCACAGCCCTTCGCTCGTGCACTTTTCCGCGCACTCGGCGTGGAGCGCCGTCGACAGGTCGACGCAGCTCCCCTGATAGGCGTTGCAGCGCTTCTGCTCCTTGCAGACCTGCGAGCCCGCGCAGTCGTCGTCGCCGAGCGCCTGGCAAGCCGCCTGCTGCTGCTTGCACTTGCCTTCCTTCTGGCAGAGCTCCGAGGCCTTGCAGTCGTCGTTCGAACCCACGCGGCAGTGCCCGCGTTCGTCCGCGCTGCATTGTCCCTGTTTTTTACACTCGGGCTTCTCTTTACACGCGGCGGCCTGGTCGCACGCCGGCGCGAGCGCCACGAGCAGCGCGCCCAACCACACACGGAACTGAAACGAAAACTGCATCGGTTCTGGCCTCGGGGCGCTAGGCTATCGGCTTCTCGCGCGCGCGTCCTGGCCAAATCCGCGCGGGCCGCCGAGCACGCCGCGTGCTACCCCCGCCCGAAATGCCCGGCCCGAAAACAGCCAGAGCTCGGTCGATGGGCGTGTACGTGCATTTTCCGTGGTGCAAGCGCAAGTGCCCCTACTGCGACTTCTTGAGCCTGCCGCTCGGAGACGGCAGCGTGCCGCACCGCGCCTACGCCGACGCGGTGCTCGGTGAGCTCGAGCGCCGAGCCGCCGAGCTTCCGGCGCTGCCGGTGCACAGCATCTTCTTCGGCGGTGGCACGCCCTCACTCTGGGAACCCGCCGAGCTCGGCCGCGTCCTCGCCGCGATCCGCGCACACTTCCCCTCGCTCGCGGGCTGCGAGGTCACGGTCGAATGCAACCCGTCGAGCTTCGACCCGCGCGTCGCCGAGGGCCTCGCGCGCGCCGGAGTCAACCGCATCAGCCTCGGCGTGCAGAGCCTCGACGCCGAGCGCCTCTCGTTCCTCGGCCGCCTGCACGACGGCCCGGGCGCGCTTGGCGCCGTCGAGCTCGCGCTCGCGACCGGCTTCGCGCGCGTCTCGGCAGATCTGATCTTCGGCGTCGCGGGCCAAGCTCCGGAAGCGGCGGCGGCCGAAGCGCGCCGCCTCGTCGGCCTCGGCCTCTCGCACCTCAGCGCCTACGCCCTCACCATCGAGCCGGGCACCGAGTTCGGCGAGCGCGCGCGCCGCGGCCGATTGCCCCTGCTCGGCGACGACGCCACGGGCGACAGCTTCGCCGCGGTCGACGCCGCCCTCGCCGAGCTCGGCCTCGCCCACTACGAGATCAGCAATTACGCGCGCCCGGGCCACGAATCACGCCACAACCTCGGCTATTGGCGCGGCGAGCCGTACCTCGGCCTCGGTGTCGGCGCCTGGGGCACGCTGCCGGCTTCGGAAGCGCGCGTCCGCTACCGCAACACCCCGAACCTCACGCGCTACCTCGAGCACGCCGGCGCCGAACCGATCACGCTCGGCGAGGGCTCCCACCACATCGCCGCCTTCGAAGCGCTCTCCCCGAGCACCCTGCTGATGGAGCGCTTGATGCTCGGCCTCAGGCTCGCCGAGGGGGTCGATCTCGCGGAGCTCGAGTCCGAGCTCGGCGTCGAAGTCCGCACCACCGAGCGCTTGCGAGCGATCGAACGCTGGCAGCGGCGCGGCGCGCTGTTGCAAGAAGGCGCGCGCCTCCGCCTCGACAGCGCGCATTTTCTCGTGGCAGACGCCGTGATCCGGGATGTCGCCTAGCGCTACACTTGCACGTCATCCGACGAGCCCCCGCACGTGACCGTGTACGCTTGTATCTGCTTGCCGATCCTCGGCGCCGCGACGCTCGCCACGTCGCCCCCCGCTTCCGAAGCCCGCGCTCCGGCCGCCGACGCGGACACGACCATCGACCAGCACGCCCCGCCGACCCTCGCCGGTGGCTCGCACCGCAGCAACCTGGGCGGCGATCCGGTGCCGAGCCCGCCGGCCCCGTCCGAGCAGCCCAAGAAGAGCGGCAACGTCATCGTCCCGATCCTGCTCTACACGCCGGAGACTCACTTCGGCGTCGGTGGCTTGTTCATCCATTTGTTCCGCCTGAAGCCGGAACCCGGCGCGCGCCTGTCGAGCATCGCCGTGGTCGGCATGATCACCACGCGCCGCCAGGCCGTGTTCGAGGTGCACCCCGATATCTATTGGGCATCCGACGACCTGCACGTCTTCGGCCGGGTCGAGTACCAGAAGTATCCCGACAGCTTCTGGGGCATCGGCAACTCCGCCGATGACGCGCCCGAAGAGCGCTACGAGCGCACTCGCTTGCGCTACCGCCCGGTCGTGCAGCTGCGCATCGCCGGCCAAGTGTACGCCGGCTTGTTCGGCGACGCGATGTGGTTCAGCGCCGAATACCTCGATCCCGACGGCCTCTTCGCCACGCGTAACGTCCCGGGTGAAGACGGCGGCATCACGGTCGGCCTGGGCCCGACCCTCACCTTCGACTCACGCGACAACACGGTAGCGACCATCAGCGGCTGGCTCGTCAACGCCACCTTCACCGAGTTTTCTCCGACCTTCGGCAGCCGCTACTCGTTTCGCAAGTTCCAGCTCGACGCGCGCTGGTTCACGCCGACGGCTTACGAGCAGGTGCTCGCCGTTCACGCCTACTCCGAGGTCCAGGGCAAGGACGTCCCGTACTATCACCTCGGCATGCTCGGCGGCGACGAGCTGCTCCGCGGCTACTACCTCGGCCGCTACCGCGACGAGAACCTGGTCGCGCTCGACGTCGAGTACCGCGTGCCCGTCTACTGGCGCTTCGGGGCCGTGGCCTTCGCCGGCGCCGGCATGGTCTCCGAACACCTGCAAGACCTGCCCGGCGCGCCCGTTCGCTGGGCAGTCGGCAGCGGCCTGCGCTTCGCCGTCAATCAGGAGGAGCATTTGAACCTGCGGCTCGACTTCGGCATCGGCCCCGACACCCGCGGCTTCTACTTCACCGCCCGCGAGGCCTTCTGAGGCTGATCCGGCAGCGACGCCACAAACCCGGCCCGCAGGGCGCGGTTCGACACGGCGTCGCCGGCTGAGCTAAGGTACTCGTTCGGCAGAGCGGCCGGACGAGGCAACTAGGTGGACCCTTCGTTACAGGTGAAGGCCGGCGAGGTTCTCGCTGGAAAGTACCGGATCGAGCGCGTGCTCGGCCAAGGCGGAATGGGTGTCGTGGTTCAGGCCACGCACATCCATCTCGACGAGCGCGTCGCGATCAAGTTCTTGCTGCCCCAAGCCCTCCAGTCACCCGAGGCCGTCGCGCGCTTCGCGCGAGAAGCGCGCGCGGCCGTCAAGATCAAGAGCGAGCACGTCGCACGCGTGACCGACGTCGGCACGCTCGAGACCGGTTGTCCGTACATGGTCATGGAGTACCTGCACGGCCGCGACCTCGCGCAGCTGGTCCAGGATCAAGGTCCGCTGACGATCGAGCACGCGGTCGACTTCGTGCTCCAGGCCTCCGAAGCCATCGCCGAAGCGCACTCGCTCGGCATCGTCCACCGCGACCTCAAGCCGTCGAACCTGTTCTTGATCCACCGCGCCGACGGCAGCCCGTGCGTCAAGGTCCTCGACTTCGGCATCTCCAAGACCACGGGCATGAAGGGCTCCGGCCCCGATCTCGGCATGACCCGCACCACCGCGGTGATGGGCTCGCCGCTCTACATGTCGCCCGAGCAAATGGCCTCGTCGCGCAACGTCGATCAGCGGACGGACATCTGGGCTCTCGGCGCGATCCTGTTCGAGCTGCTCACCGGCCAGGTGCCTTTTCAAGCCGATACCATGCCCCAGCTCTGCGCCATGGTCTTGCAAGAGCCCGCGCCGGCGCTGCGCGGCCGCTTGCCGATGGCGCCCGAGGGCCTCGAATCGGCGATCCTGCGCTGCCTCGAGAAGGTCCCGACCCGCCGCTTCAACAACGTCGCCGAGCTCGCCAACGCGATCGCGCCGTTCGCGCCGCGCTGGGGTCGCGTCAGCGTGGAGCGCATCTCGCGCATCCTCACGGCCGCGGGCCAGCACCAAGTAACCCCTGGGAGTGAAACTCTTCCCAGCAGCCCTCCGCCCGAGGGCATGCCTCCCACCGGCAAGGGCGCCGCCACGCAGGCCGCCTGGGATCAATCCGCGCCTGCCGCGAAACGCAGCCGCGCGCCGCTTTTCGCCGCCGTGCTCGGCGTCGGCGTCGTCGCGCTCGGCGGCGCCGCCGTGTTCGGCTACACACGCTTCGTCGCGAACGACGCCACGACTCCGAGCGCCGGCCCGGCCACGCAGACCGTGCCCGTCGCCACCGCCGAGCCTCCCCCCGCACCGAGCGCGCCGAGCGCGCCGCCACCCGTGGTCGACGTTGCGGACGTGCCCACGCCCGCTCCTCCTCCCTCGGCAGCGCCCGCGGCCGTGGAGACCGTCGAGGCGCGACCGGCGCCCAGAGCCAAGCCTTCGCGGCCGGTCTCGAAAAAGCCGACCGAAAAACAGCCGCCGAAGGCCGCCAGCGCCGCGCCGCCCCCGCCGCCGAAGCCAGTGTCGGACCTCTACAGCGACCGCAAGTAGCAGGCGACGGTCTCACTTCGAGCCGGTTCGTCCACGCGTCCAATCACGCTGGAGAGCGCTGCGGTAAACCACGCCGTAGCTCCGACAAATTTGTCGTCGCAGTTCGACGGCGCCTCACCCCGCGGGTTATCGCGGCGCACGCGCACTGCGAATCCCCGGCGTTTCGAGGCTTGTTTTCGGCCGTGTGTCGGACTCGGTGCCCGCTGCGCGACGAGCGTTCACGCGCGTGAAACGGAGCAAAACCGCGCGCCTCTGCGCCGCAATTGGCTGGAGATACCTTCGATTCACGCCCGCTAAACCGATTCGAAACACGACGAGAGCGACGAATGTCGTCGTGACTGAACGAAAAGAGCTGCTCGTCGTCGGCAACGGCATGGTCGGCCACCACTTCCTGAACGAAGCGGCGGCTCGCGGGCTCACCTCCGAATATCGCATCCGCGCGTTCGGAGAAGAGCCACGCCCGGCCTACGATCGCGTGAACCTCTCCAAGCTGTTCGACGGCAAGACCGAGAGCGACATCGCGCTCGGTAGCCGCGAGCATTACGAAAAGCTCGGCGTCGAGCTCGAGCTCGACGAGACCGTCGTGTCGATGGACGTGAAGGCGCAAACGGTCACGACCCAGCGCGGTCGAACCTTTGCGTACGACGCGCTGGTGCTGGCGACCGGATCGCGGCCCTTCGTGCCCGACGTTCCGGGCAAGGAGCTCCCGGGCTGCTTCGTCTACCGCACGATCGACGACCTCGATCAGATCCGCGCCCACGCTGCCAGCTGCAAGACGGGGATCGTGATCGGCGGCGGTCTGCTCGGCCTCGAGGCCGCCGGCGCGCTGGTGTCGCTCGGGCTCAAGGCGCACGTGGTCGAGTTCATGCCGCGCTTGATGCCGCTGCAGGTCGACGACGTGGGCGGCGCGGTGCTGAAGACGCGCATCGAGAGCATGGGCGTCGAGCTCCACCTCGGTAAGAAGACGGTGGAGGTGATGAAGAGCGGCGAGCGCGTGTGCGGTCTGCGCTTCGCCGACGGCGAGGAGCTCGAGGCCGACATCGTGGTGTTCTCGGCGGGCATCCGCGCGCGCGACGAGCTCGCGCGGCACTCGGGGCTCGCCGTCGGAGACCGCGGCGGCATCGCGGTCGACATGCAGTGCCGCGCCAGCGCGCCGAACGTGTTCGCGATCGGCGAGTGCGCGGCGCTCGCGGGCAAGACCTACGGCCTCGTCGCCCCCGGCTACCGCATGGCGGAGGTCGCGGTGCGAACGCTGGCCGGCGAGAGCGCCGACTGCGGCAGCTTCGACCTCAGCACGAAGCTAAAGCTCCTGGGCGTGGACGTCGGCAGCTTCGGCGACGCTTTCGGCGCCGCGCCGGGCTCGAAGACGATCAGCCTCTACGACGGCGTGGCCCGCACCTACAAGAAGCTGGTCCTGAGCGAGGATCAGAAGCACCTGCTCGGCGGCATCCTGGTGGGCGACGCCTCGTCCTACAGCGAGCTGCTCACCTACGTTCAGAACCAGCTCGACGTCGGCGAGCACCCGGAGGCGCTGATCGCCCCTGCCGGCGGCGGCTCCGGCAAGCCCGCGCTCGGCATCGACCGCCTGCCCGACACCGCCATCATCTGCTCCTGCAACAACGTGGACAAGGGCGCGATCGCCTGCGCCATCCGCGAGCAGAAGCTGACCAAGCTCGCGATGGTCAAGTCGTGCACCAAGGCCGGCACCACCTGCGGCTCCTGCGCCACGCTGGTAGGCGACATCCTGAAGAGTGAGCTGAAACGCGCGGGCGTCGCGGTCACGAACCACATCTGCGAGCACTTCCCGCACTCGCGCCAAGAGCTCTACCACCTGGTCCGCGTCCGCAAGATCCAGTCCTTCGACCAGCTGATCGCCGAGCACGGCAAGGGCGAGGGCTGCGAGATCTGCAAGCCCGCCGTGGCCTCGATCCTGGCCTCGACCTGGAACGACTACATCTTGAAGGCCGAGCACGAGGGCTTGCAGGACACGAACGATCGCTTCCTCGCCAACATTCAGAAAGACGGAACCTACTCGGTCGTGCCGCGCGTCGCGGCCGGTGAAATCACCCCCGATCAGCTGATCGCGCTCGGCACGATCGCCAAGCGCCACGGCCTGTACACGAAGATCACGGGCGGCCAGCGGATCGACATGTTCGGTGCTCGCCTCGAGCAACTGCCGGCGGTGTGGCGCGAGCTGATCGACGCCGGGTTCGAGTCGGGCCATGCCTACGGCAAGGCGCTCCGCACCGTGAAGTCGTGCGTGGGCAGCACCTGGTGTCGCTACGGCGTGCAGGACTCCGTCGGCTTGGCCCTACGTATCGAGAACCGATACAAGGGGCTGCGCAGCCCGCACAAGTTGAAGGGCGCCGTGTCCGGCTGCGCGCGCGAGTGCGCCGAGGCCCAGGGCAAGGACTTCGGCGTGATCGCGACGGAGAAGGGCTACAACCTCTACCTCTGCGGCAACGGTGGGATGAAGCCGCAGCACGCGCTGTTGTTCGCGTCCGACATCGACGAAGAGACGGTGATCCGTTACCTCGATCGCTTCCTCATGTTCTACGTGCGGACGGCCGATCGTCTGCAACGCACGGCTGCCTGGCTGAACAACCTCGAGGGAGGGCTCGACTACGTGAAGAGCGTGGTGATCGACGACTCACTCGGGATCTGCGCCGAGCTCGAGGCCGAGATGGATCACGTGGTGGACACCTACCAGTGCGAGTGGAAAACCACCGTCGAAAGCCCGGAGCGGCTGACTCGGTTCCAGCCGTTCGTGAACAGCAACGAGCCGGACCCGAACGTGGTCTTCGTCCGCGAGCGCGGCCAGATCCGGCCGGCGCTGTGGGAGGAGAAGCAGGGCTTGGTGGAGGCCGGGCAGGTCCACCTGCCGGTGTTGCAACCGGCGCTTTCGGCGTGAACAAGGGGGGAACCAACCAGCATGTACGTATCCGATGACATCTCCGAAAAGCGCGATGAGCTCGAGGGCATGAAAGATCTAGAGCTGTCCGAAGGTCGCTGGGTCGAGGTCTGCCGGCTCTCGCGGATCACCCCCGGGACCGGCGCCGCGGCGTTGATCGACGGCGAGCAAATCGCGGTCGTGCGCGCTCGAAACAGCGAAAATGTGTTTGCGCTGTCCAACTTCGACCCCTTCAGCAAGGCGTTCGTGATCGCCCGCGGCATCGTCGGCGATCGGGAAGGCACGCCGAAGATCGCCTCGCCGATCTTCAAGCAGAGCTTCGATCTCCGGACCGGGGAGTGCCTCGACGATCCGTCGGTGCGCCTGCCGGTGTATCCGACCCGCATCACGGACGGCCGCATCGAAGTCCTGGTGCCTTCGCGGGGGCACGGCTCGTGAATCGCTCGCTCGTCGTGCTCGGGGTCGACACCCTGGCGTTCACCGCGTGTTTCGCGCTGTGGATGCTGAACGGCGTGCTGGTCACGCACCTGGTCGAAGCCCAGATTTTTGCCTTCGATCAGCTGCAAGTCGGCTGGTTGATCGGCATCCCCGTGCTGACGGGCTCGCTGCTCCGCCTACCGGTCGGTCTGCTCACCGATCGCTACGGCGGGCGGCGCGTGTTCACGCTGGTGCTCCTGGCTTCGGCGCTCGGCGCGTTCCTGCTCTCCCGCGCCTCCACCTTCTCGGGCTTCGTGATCGGCTCGCTCGCATTCGGGCTCGCCGGCACGAGCTTCGCCGTGGGCATCGCGCACACGTCGGCCTGGTTCTCGAACGCGCGCAAGGGCACCGCCCTCGGCGTGTTCGGCGCGGGCAACGCCGGTTCGGCGCTCACCGCTGTGTTCGCACCCGGGCTCTTGCAGAGCTTCACCGGCAACGGCCAAAACCCCGAGGGCTGGCGGATGCTGCCCCTCGGCTTCGCGGTGTCGATGGCCGCGCTGGCCGTGTCGTTCTACTTCGTGATCCCGAGCGATCCGCCGCGCAGGGTCGTGATGCGCTCGCTGAAGGACGAGCTCGGCGTGCTGCGCTCGGTGCGGGTCTGGCGCTTCGGGCTGTATTACTTCCTGGTCTTCGGCTGCTTCGTGGCGCTCGCGCAGTGGCTGGTCCCCTACTACGTGAACGTGTTCGGGCTGCCGCTCGCGACGGCGGGCCTGCTCACGGCGGTGTTCAGCTTTCCGTCCGGCGTGGTGCGCGCGCTGGGCGGCTATCTGTCGGATCGCTACGGCGCCCGCCGCACCATGTACGGGGTGTTGATCTCGACGCTGGTCGGCTGCTTCTTGCTCAGTGTTCCGAGCATGCAGATCACGACCCCGGGCGAGGGCGTCAACGCCCGCTTCGGCGGGCAGGTGAAGAGCGTGAGCGCCGAACGGATCGTGGTCGGCGACTTCCGTTACCCGCTCAAGTCGGCCGCGGTCGCGCCGAGCGCGGAGCGGACGCTCGGCATCGTCACCACTCAGCAAGCGCTGGTTCGAGTGGGCGACGTCGTGAAGCGCAAGCAGCTCCTGGCTCGCGGCACGACGCACATCGCGTTCACGCCCTCGGTCTGGTCGTTCACGGCCCTGGTGTTCGCCGTCGGCATCGCGATGGGCATCGGCAAGGCGGCCGTCTACAAGCACATCCCCGATTACTTCCCGGAGCAGGTCGGCGCAGTCGGCGGTCTGGTGGGCGTGATCGGCGGCCTCGGCGGCTTCGTCTGCCCGATCCTGTTCGGCTACCTGCTGAAAGAGACGGGGGTCTGGTCGAGCGCCTGGTTCTTCCTGTTCGTACTTTCGACCACGGCGCTGGTCTGGATGCACTCGGTGGTGCGAAGCCTCGAGCGGCGCAAGCTCGAAAGCATCGAGGCGACGAGCGATCCAGAGCGAGCCACGGCGCGAGTGTCGCTGCCGCAAGAGGGAGCGATCACCCCGTGAGCGCGAGCATTCCACATCCTTCGCTCGTGCCCGCAGCACCGAGCCCAGTCGAAAAGAAACGCAAGCTGCCGCTGCTTCCGGTCGCGGCGCTGCTCGACGCACAACGGAGCTTGACCGCCGTCGAACGCTTTTCGCGCGTGCACGACGACGACGCGCTGCCGCGCCAGGCCAAATATTACCGGGACCTCGTGCCGCTCGAGCGCCCGAGGCCCGGCCAGCAGTACGCGTTCGAGGTCGACCTCGACCGCTGCAGCGGCTGCAAGGCCTGCGTCGCAGCCTGTCACTCGCTGAACGGCCTCGACGAGACCGAAATGTTCCGCACCGTCGGGCTCCTGCACGGCGGCACTCCGGTCGCTCCCGCGCAGCAAACCGTCACGACGTCGTGCCACCACTGCCTGGAGCCCGCCTGCATGCTGGGCTGTCCGGTGCAGGCTTACGAAAAGGACCCGGTCACCGGCATCGTCAAGCACCTCGATGACCAGTGCATCGGCTGCCAGTACTGCACGCTGATGTGCCCGTACGACGCCCCCAAGTACAACAAGGACAAGGGCATCGTCCGCAAGTGCGACATGTGCAGCGACCGGCTCAGCCACGGCGAAGCGCCTGCCTGCGTGCAGGCTTGTCCGACCTCGGCCATCGCCATCCGCATCGTCGAGCAGGCGACGGTGGTCGAGACCGCCGAGGCCGGAGCGTTCTTGCCCGGTGCGCCGGCTCCGGAGCACACGCTGCCGACGACCGTGTACAAATCGAAGAAGGCCATGCCGGCCAACCTGTTGCCCGCGGACTTCTACGCCACGAGCCCCGAGCACGGGCATCCGCCGCTCGTGATCATGCTCACCGTCACGCAGTTTGCGATCGGCGCCTTCGGCCTGAGCGTGCTGGTGGATCGGCTCGCGGGTAGCCCGGTGGGCAACGGCCTGGCGCAGGCGCTGACGGCGATCGTGCTGGCGCTGCTCGCGCTCGGCGCCAGCATCTTCCACCTCGGGCGTCCGCTCGGCATGTGGCGCGCCTTCCTGGGCCTGAAGACATCCTGGATGAGCCGCGAAATTTTGGCGCTCGGGCTGTTCGTGAAGCTTGCCGTGCTGTCTGCGGCGCTCTCGGCTGCGCCGCTCTTGCCGGAGTTTCCGGGCAAGGAGCTGATCGTCCCGTACGCGGACCACGTGCAGGTCGCGGCCGCGCTGGCCGGCGTGCTCGGCATCTTCTGCTCGGTGATGGTGTACGTCGCGACCGGGCGCGCCCAGTGGTCGGCGACGCCGACTGGGCTCAAGTTCTTCGGAACCGCGCTGGTGCTCGGCGCCTCGAGCGTGTTGCTGGTCGGCCTGTTCAGCTCTCCGCCCTCGCTCGGGCTCGATCACATCGCAGAGGCGCTGCTCTGCGTCGTGCTCGGCGCAACGGGCGTCAAGTTGCTGCTGGACCTGGCGCTGCTCAGGAAACACAAGGACCGGCAGCTCTCGATCGAAAAGCGGATGGCGCGGGTAATGCTCGGTGATCTGCGCGCGATCACCGGCCTTCGGCTGCTGTTGTCGCTGCTCGGCGGGCTGTTGCTGCCGGCGCTGCTCCTCGGGTCGAAGCTCGACGGCGATCCCCGGGTGCCCGTGGCGGTGATGGTGTTGCTGTTGCTCGGCGGTGAGCTGGCCGAGCGCGCGCTGTTCTTCCGGGCCGCCCCGGCGTCCCGCATGCCCGGAGGCCTTCGATGAGCAAGCTACTCGAGCGGTTGCGCAAGGCGTCGGGCGAGCTTTTGGTTCGCCACGACGGCCCCCTCACCCGGGATCTGCTGCTCGAGCCGGCCCGCTTCGGGCTCGGCCGCCTACCGAAGCGTCTGCAAGCCGATCAGACCGCGACCATGGTCTGCGGCTTCTGCTCGACCGGCTGCGGCCTCGAGATCTTGCTGCGCGACGGGCAAGCGGTCGGGCTCGCGCCGGCCACCGAATACCCGGTAAACCTCGGGATGGCTTGCCCCAAGGGCTGGGAGGCGCTCACGCCGCTGCGCGGTCCGGGGCGCGCCACCACCCCGCTCGTGCGCAAGAAGGGCAAGCTCGTCCCCGCGAGCTGGGACGAAGCGGTGGTGGAGATGGTCGACCGCTTCAAGGCGATCCAGGACAAGCACGGCCCCGCTTCGGTGGCCTGGCTCGGGACGGGGCAGATGATGACCGAGGAGCTCGCGTTCCTCGGCTCGCTCGGCAAGTTCGGGATGGGCATGGTCCACGGCGACGGCAACACGCGCCAGTGCATGGCCACCGCCGCCGTCGCGTACAAGCAGAGCTTCGGCTTCGACGCGCCCCCGCTCACCTACGCAGACTTCGAAGAGTCGGACGTGATCGTGCTGGTGGGCTCGAACCTGTGCATCGCGCATCCCATTCTCTGGGAGCGGGTCAGCCGCAACCGTAGAAACCCCAAGATCGTGGTGATCGATCCGCGCCGCACCGAGACGGCCATGGCCGCTACGCACCACTACCAGCTCGCCCCCAAGAGCGACCTGGTGTTGTTCTACGCGGTCGCGCAGCTCTTGATCGAGCGCGGGCAGCTCGACCGCGAGTACATCGCGGCCCACACCGCTGGCTTCGAAGAGTTCGAGAAATCCGTAGCTGGTTTCTCGGTCGAGCGCGCGGCGCAGGCGACCGGGCTCCCCAAGCACGGCATCGAAGAGCTGGCCAACCTGATCGCCGACAACGAGCGCGTCAGCTTCTGGTGGACGATGGGCGTAAACCAGAGCCACGAGGGCGTGCGCACGGCGCAGGCGCTGATCGCGCTCGCGCTGATGACGGGGAACATCGGCCGCCCCGGCACGGGTGCGAACTCGATCACCGGGCAGTGCAACGCCATGGGCTCGCGGCTCTTCAGCAACACCACGAACTTGCTGGGCGGTCGCGATTTCACGAACGCCTCCGATCGCGCCGACGTGGCGGGCTTGCTCGGTTTTCATCCGGATCGCATCCCGAGCGTGCCGAGCCTCGCCTACGACCAGATCATCGAGGCAATCCTCGGCGGCAAGATCAAGGCGCTGTGGATCGTGGCCACCAACCCGGCGCACTCCTGGATCAATCAGTCGCACTTGAAGGACGTGCTGTCGCGGTTGGATTGCCTGGTCGTCCAGGACATGTACCAGGACACCGAGACGGCCGAGCTCGCCGACATCCTGTTGCCCGCGGCCGGCTGGGGCGAGAAGGAGGGCACGTTCATCAACTCCGAGCGGCGCATCGGCCTCGCCCACCGGGTCTCCAGGGCACCCGGCGAGGCCCTGGCTGATTTCTACATTTTTCAGCTGATCGCCGAGGCCTGGGGCTGCGGCGACCTGTTCCGCGAGTGGACGAGCCCGGAGGCGGTTTTCCAGATCCTGAAGCGCCTGAGCCGCGGCAGGCCCTGCGACATCACCGGCATCACCGATTACGAAATGATCGATCGCTCGGGTGGCATTCAATGGCCGCTCCCGGAAGGGGTGCCGCCACAGGCCGTGGAGCGCCGGCTGTTCGAGGACGGCCGTTACTTCACGAGCGACGGCCGCGCGAAGTTTTTCTTCGCGGAGCCTCGTCCACTTCCGGAGCCGACGAGCGAGCGCTTTCCCCTGCTCTTGCTCAGCGGACGCGGCAGCTCGAGTCAGTGGCACACGCAGACGCGGACCAAGCGCTCGGCAGTGCTCCAACGTCTGTCGCCGAGCGAGGCCTACGTCGAGATTTCCCCCGTCGATGCGCGCTCGCTCGGGATCGAGCCGGACGAGCGAGTCAACGTGAGCTCGCAGCGCGGCGCGGTCGTGGCCCGCGCGTTCGTCACCAACGGGGTCAAGCCGGGCCAGGTCTTCATCCCGATGCACTACGAGACGATGAACCAGCTCACGTTTGCGGCGTTCGATCCGTACTCGCGTCAGCCCGCTTACAAGGCCTGCGCGGTGCGCGTGTCGAAGCTGGATCCGTCGCTCACGCCTGGATAGCCGCGGGTTTTGGCCTCCAGGACGTCAGCAAGCCGGCGCCGAAATCGGTAGCTCGAGCGCGCTGCGAATGCGCAGCGTCGCTTCGAGACGGCTCAGCGCAAAGCCGCGCGTACCTGCCGTTCGGCCCAAAAACGAGCCTAATTCCAGCTCTGCCCGGCTTACATAAGTGCTTTTGAACACAGTGTAGGACGCGCTTTTCTCGGCTGACGGGCCGAGGCTGCGCGTGCATTCGGCTGTTGCGTATTTCCTAACTAAGCGACTTTGATGCGCTCTGGGGTGCATTTGGAGTAACGTCCGAGCGCTCTTCAAGTGGAAGTAGGAAAGGACTAATAGGATGGCGAAGAAGGCTTTCGGGTTTGCGATCGCTGCCGTGGCAGGCACATTGGCCGTGCCCGCGGCAGCGCAGGACGGTGCCTCGGCATCGTTCTCCGCGTCCACGAGCGAGGGAGTGACCGCCGACGGTAGTACTGGGGAGCGCGCGGACCAGCACACCTTGGAGCTTGGCGCATTCGCCGGCTTGTTGTTCCCCGCGAAGGACCACAACTTCGAGAACGCGGCGACGGAGGCGGGCGCCCATCCGCACGTGAAGTTCAAGTACCCGGTCGTCGACCTGGGTCTGCGTATCGGTTACTACCCGATTCAGTACCTCGGCCTCGAAGTCGACGGCTGGCTCGGCTTCGGCGAGACGAAGCTCGGCGGCGGCGCGACGCTCGGCGGCTTCAGCGGTCACGTCGTCGGCCAGGTGCCGCTCGGTCCGGTCACGCCGTTCGGCTTGTTCGGTCTCGGCATCATGGGCGCGAAGACCGACACCATGGGCAACGACGCCGATCCCGAAATTCACTTCGGCTTCGGCGCGAAAATCCCGATCCACAAGAACCTCGACGTGCGCGTCGAGCTCCGCGACTACCTCTCGCAGCGCAATCAGGCGGAGGACGGCGGTCTCACGAACCACTGGGCGGGCCTCGTCGGTATCACCTACGTGCTGCCGCTGAAGCAGACCCTGCCGCCGACGCCGCCCGACACCGATCAGGACGGCTTCCTCGATCCGGCAGATTCCTGCCCGACCGTGCCCGGCGTCGCGCCCGATGGCTGTCCGCCTCCCGATACGGACAAGGACGGCTTCCTCGATCCGGACGACAAGTGCCCGACCGAGCCCGGCGTGGCACCCGACGGCTGCCCGGATCGCGATCCCGACAAGGACGGCTTCCTGAATCCGGACGACAAGTGCCCGACCGAGCCCGGCGTGGCGCCCGACGGCTGCCCGGATCTGGATCCGGACAAGGACGGCATCCTCAACCCGAACGACAAGTGCCCGAACGAGCCGGAGACGCGCAACGGCTTCGAAGACCAGGACGGCTGCCCCGACGAGGTGCCGGAAGAGGTCAAGAAGTTCACCGGCATCATCCAGGGTATCGAGTTCGACTTCGGCAAGGCCACGATCCGCAAGAGCTCGCACAAGACGCTCGATGCAGCCGTGAAGGTGATGCAGGACTACCCGAGCATCCGCATCGAGATCAGCGGTCACACGGACAACGTCGGCAAGCGTGAGCGCAACGCAGAGCTCTCGCAGCAGCGTGCCGACTCGGTCCGCGAGTACATGGTCGGAAAGGGCATCGAAGCCAGCCGTATCCACACCCGTGGCGCCGGTATGGATGAGCCCACCGCCGACAACAAGACCGCCGCCGGCCGGCAGAAGAACCGTCGCATCGAGTTCAAGCTCCTCACGGACTGAACTAACTAGATCGACGTAAAAACACGGCCCGAGGCGTTCGCGTCTCGGGCCGTTCTCTTTTGTCCGCCCAACGGATCGTCGCCGCGGGCATCGCTCGCTGCGGGGGGGCCCCTCCCCCGCTGCTGACGCGTCTTGCTGCTTGAACCGCTAGAGCCTCGCTCCGCTCGGCGTGGGTGGCTTCCGCGTCGGCTCGGCGGGGTGGCCTCCCCCCCGCCTCGAGCGACGCCCGCGGCTCCTGTGTTCGGCTCTCCGCAGAGCGAACGGCCCCATCCTTATTTTTGCCAGAGTGCGGCACACCCCCGCCCGCACAGCGATCCGCTTTGAAGGCGCATCCTGTGCTTTCCGTGTCCGTATCCGCATCGCTGGAGCCGCAGCGCGCCGTTCCATTGCCGCACTCCGGCTATTTTTTTTAAGGGTGACGCAACCGCTCGTTCCGAGCTCTCCCGAGGAGGCGGGGCCCTGAGCGCGGCGGACGGGAAGGGACCCCGCACCAAGCGGACGCGTAAAGCCAGCACCCTTGCCGAGCGCAGCGAGGCCCTACGGAGCCGAAGACAAGAGGACGCGTCACCCGCGGGGGAGGGCCCCGGCCGTCGCGCGCAGGGCCCCGCCGACGAGCCGTGCGGGCCGTAAAAAGAGGAAGGCCCCAGCGCCGTAGCACCAGGGCCTTTCTTCGACCGTGCATCGTGCGCCGGTCGTGCGTGGAGCGCGTCGCTTACTTGTCGGGTTCTACGACGATCTCGACGCGGCGGTTGTTGGCGCGCCCCTCCGCCGTCGCGTTGTCTGCGACCGGTCGCACGGAACCCAGCCCCTTCGCCTGGATCTTGTCCGACGGGATCCCGCGGCTCACGAGGTGCGTGCGCACCGACTCGGCGCGCCTCTGGCTCAATACATCGTTCGCCGAGGCGTTGCCGCGCGAGTCCGTGTGGCCCTCGACGATGATGTTCTTGAAGCCCTGGTCCTTCAGCGCCTTCGCGACCTCGTCGAGCTTCTGCGCGGCGATCGGCAAGAGCTCGTACTTTCCGGTCGCGAACAACACCGCGCCCGAGAGCGTGATCACGACGCCGCGCGACTCTTCCTTGACCTTGGCGATCTCGGCCAGGCTCGCCATCGCCGCCGCCGCCTTCTTCTCGGCTTCGGCACGCGCCTTGCGCTCGGCCTCGAGCTCCTTCTTGCCCTGCTCGCTGGCGCGGCGCTCTTCCTCGAGCTGCTCCTTGGTCTTCGCGAGCGAGCTGATCTGAGTCTTGCGGAAATCCTTGTCCGTCGCCTGGCGCTCGCGCTCCGCCTGGACCACTCCAGCCTGGGCCTCGGCGAGCAACGCCTTGCGATCGGCGATGTAAGCGAGATCGCGGCTGCGGGAGCCCGCGCCGTCGTCCTCGAAGGCCGCTTCGGCGCGAGCCAGCGCTTGCTTGGCGGTGTCGAGCTCGGCGGGCGCCAACTCCTGGGCGGGGCCGTGCGACGCGCGATCGTAGGTGGAGCGAGCCTGCACCAGCTCGGGCGGGGGTAGCGCGGTGCCGCAGCCGACGGCAAGGAACAGCGAAACAGCGGGCAAGGGCAGCGACAGGCGGATCATTTGATGATGTTCTCCTTGATCTGGTCGATCTGCTCCTTCGCTTCCGCCGTGTCCTTGCGGGCCCGAGCCTGCTTCGCCAGCGCGAGGGCTAGATCCGCATCGGCCTGAGCACGCGCGACCATGCGAGCGGCGTCTTCGTTCTCGCCGTCGTTGATCATGTTCTGCGCCTTGTTCAGCTCTTCGCGCGCCAGCTTCAGGTGCAGGGCGGCCTTCGGCTCGTCGTTGGCTCCGCCGACTTCGGCGCCTTTCACGGCGGCCTCCGCCTGCGTCATCTGATCGCGCGGGACCGCGGCGCCGCCGCAGGCAGTGAGTGCCAGGCACCCCGCAACCACGCTCAAGGAAAGGGTTTGTCTGAAGGATAGGTTGACCATCACGGACGCACATCAAAGCGCAAGGCGAGCCTCGAGTAAAGCCGTCCTCAACGGGCACGAGGCCGCCGCACACCCTTCCCCACCTGAGCCGGACCGCGCTTCCGACCGCTTTCCGATGTGCTTTTCTGGCCTGCTTTTCTCGTTCGCTACGGCGCCAAATTTCTCGGCGCGTCGCTCGAGCCGTGAATGGCGAACACGCGCAGGCTGCGCCGAACCACCTCCTCCCGCGCCGGGGCGTATTCCGGGCAATCGAGCCGGAGGTAGCGACGCCGGAGCGGGGCGTCGACCAGCCCGCAGTGGTGCGACAGCTCCGGATCCGGGTGCTCGTTCGGACGGAAATGCCGGCAGCTCAGGCACATGCGTTGGGTCGGGATCTGGCCGCGTTCGACCAGCACGCCGAGCATCTTGATCAACGCCACCAGGAAGACCTCCTGCTCCGCTGGCGATAACACGTCGATCGCCGCCAGCAGGAAATCGGAGAAGCTCGCGGCGAGCTCGGCTTCGGCCTTGCCGGACGTGGTCAGCTCGAGCGCGACGGCGCGCGCGTCGTCTTTCGAGCGCGCCTTGCGCACGAGCCCCTTGTCCACGAGCGCACGCACCGAGTCGCTCGCCGTCGGCGCGCTGATGCCGAGCTCCTCCGCAACTTGCGTCAAGCGCAGCGCTCGATCCCGCCCGCGCAACAAGGCGAGGATCTGGCCTTGGGTCGGAGTGAGCCCGCGCGCCCCCGCGCCCGCCCAGGCTCTGCTCTTCATCGCCAACCCGAGCTTGTTCAGCCCGATCGCCACCCGGGTCGCAATCGAATCAGAGTGATCCTCGAAGAACCCTTCCACGCTCTTCGAGGTACCGTTTTGGTACCCCCGCGGCAAGGTACCTTCATTGGGGTCACTTCTGGTGTTTCGCCTTCCACTCCGCGTAAGGCATGCCGTAAACGATCTCGCGCGCGCGTTCGTCCTCGAGCTCTTCGCCGCGCTCCGCGGCTGCGGCGCGGTACCACTTGGCCAGACAATTGCGGCAAAATCCGGCCAGATTCATGACGTCGATGTTCTGCACGTCGCTGCGATCCCGGAAGTGCTGAACCAGCCTGCGGAACACGGCGGCCTCGATCTCGGTGCGTTTGGCGTCGTCCATGGTCCAACAAAATTACTAGATGCCGGGGCCGCCGTCTCCCTGCTTCAGCGAGCGATCCCCGGCAGGCGCGCGAAGCTGAAGGCCTCTCCCTCCACCTCGAAGGAGAGCTTGAGCAACCCCTTCTCGTCCGAAGACCCTCCGACCCAGAGCTCGAACGCCCCCGGCTCGACACACCGCTCCCCGACCGCGTTGACGAGCGACAACCGCTCGTGGGGGATCTCGAGACGCAGGCGCTCCGTTGCTCCCGCGGCGAGCGACACACGTGCGAAGGCGACCAACGTCTGGTTCGGCCAGGTGACGCTCGTGACCACGTCGTGGAGATACACCTGAACGATCTCGACGCCCGCACGCTTACCCGTGTTGGTGACGTCCACCTCGAGCACGGCGCTTTCACCCGCCCGGAGCCGCGTTTCTGTGAGCACCGGGTTCGAGTAAGCGAAGCTCGTGTACGACAGCCCGTGGCCGAACCGATAACGCGGCTCGAACGGCAAATCGACGTAGCCCCCGTGGCGGTTCCGGAGCTGGTTGTAAAAGACCGGGAGCTGCCCGGCGTGCCG
>JAICQO010000027.1 GCA_025937835.1 Polyangiaceae bacterium | reverse complement strand
TCTCGGTGCTGTTCCTGATCCTGTTCCTGTCGATGACGGTGGCCGATCGCGGCGAATACCAGCCGGACATCGACTACTTCCAGAAAATGCAGTGAGCTGGCTGGTCGGGACGAAACTAGGCCAGCGCCTCGACGACGGCGTCAATCTTCCGCCTGGCCTCACTCTGCTTGCCCGGCAATCCGTTCATCAAGAACGCAAAGGCTAGCGGGCGCGGGCCGAAGAGGTAACCGGACAGCGAGATGACGCTCGACAAGGTGCCCGTCTTGGCGCGCACGCGCCGGTCTGCGGCGCTCTTCGAGAAGCGCGCGGCCAGCGTGCCGTCGACGCCACCGATGGCGAGCGCGGCAGTGAGCTCGGGGCCAATCCGCCAGTCGGTGTACGCGAGCTCGAGGATGCGGGTGAGGGAAGTGGCGCTGACGCGGTTCGCGTCGAAGAGCCCCGAGCCGTTGCGGACCCGCATGCCGGGGGTGAAGGCATGGTGCGCCTTCAAAAAAGCCTCGATGGCTGCGGCGCCCGCGCTCGAGCTGCCGACGCCCGCCTTCGCCGCGCCGCGGCCGAGCGCCTTCATCAGCATCTCGGCGTAGAAATTGTCGCTGCGCTTGGCGAGCGGCTGGATGAGTTGGGCGAGGGGGCGAGACGTTCGGCGCGCGAGCTCGGCCTGAACGCCCGCGCCCCCGGCGGCTGCTCGGCCCTCGACGCGGATGCCCATGCGCCCGAGCAGCGCGACGAGCACGTGCGCCGGCGCGAGCTCGGGGTTCGGTAAGCGCCGCGCGAAGCGGAACGGCGGGCGTCCGCTTTCGACGCTGCCGCTCACGCGGGCGAGGACTCGTCCACCGCTGGGAGTGATGGTGAGGCCGACGTTCTCGGGCCGCTTGGCCTTGTCCGTGCTGGTGATGCTGCCGTCGACGTTGCCGATCCCAGCGGGCTCGAGCCACGCCAGCGCGCGTTCGCCGGGCGCCGTCGCTTGAACGTGCAGTGTGACGGTATTGCCGTCGATCGCGACTGCGCTCACCGGCGCGCGGTACGCGGAGGAGTCCTTCGGCCGCTGCTCGTACGCGGGCGGATCCCAGGCGTCGTCGAACGCGCTCTGATCGACGAGCACGTCGCCTTGTATGCGGCGCACGCCGCGGGCACAGAGCCGCTCGATCAGCGCGAGCAGGTCGCTGCTGTCGAGCTCCGGATCGCCGTCGCTGCGCAGGATCAGCTGATCGAGGCTGTCGCCGCTCTGCCGGCCGTGCAGGCTCGTCACGAAGGAGTAGGCCGGACCGAGGCGCTCCAGCGCTGCGGCGACGGTCAGGATCTTCTGCGTGGAGGCCGGATTCAGGGCGCGATCGGCGGAGCTCTCGGCGAGGGCACGCCCGCTCGAAAGCTCGATCACGCGCGCACCGAGCTCCGCCCCTTGGGCTTTGGTCCAGCGCTCGAGCTCGGCGACGCCGCGCGCCGCGCGCACCTCGAGCGCCTCGGTTTGCGCCGCCGCCGTGCGAGTCAGCGCGGCGCCGACGATGAGCGGCAAGGCAAGCACGCTGCGTCTCGTGGGTCGAACGGCAAACATCGGCGCCGTCAGCCTAATACGAGAGCGCTCCCGGCGTGAGTGAAGCGCGAGAGGCCGGCGCTTTGTCCGCGAGAAACGCCCTCCCGCGGATTCGGCTTGCGCGCGCCCCGCGATCGCGGAAGAACTGCGCCCGTGCGCCGCCTGGCTCCCGTTTCGTTGGCCGTTGCGATGCTGCTCGGCAGCGCCTCGGCGTTCGCGCAAGAAACAGCTGCACCGGCGGCCCCGGCGCCGACCGCGGTCGAAGCTCGACAGCCCGCGGCCACGCGCGAAGCGCTGCCGCTCGAGTATCCACCCCCGGGGGCGCGCACCACGCTCGCCGTCACGGGCAGCGCCGTGTTTCTCGGCTGGTACGGCGTGGCCTGGGGCCATTCGTTGCTCGAAGACGACGCCCCCGGTGCAAAAGATCTGCGGCTGCCGGTGGTGGGCCCGTGGATGGCCCTATCTCAAGCGGGTTGCAGCGACGGAAACCCGGACTGCAGCAAGGTTTGGGTCGTCATGCGTGCGATCCTGAACGTAGTCGAGGGCGTCGGTCAGGCCGGAGGCCTCGCGGTCCTCGGCGAGTCGTTGTTTCTCCCTACACGGGAGCCTTCGCCCCGCGCAGCGATCACCCGCCCCAGCATCGAGCCGGTACCCTTCGTCGCGGGTGATTCGCTCGGGCTCGGTTTGCGCGGAAACTTCTGAGCGCGCGCCGTCGCGGCTCACTGAAATCCCGAGGCTGTTTCTCGACTTCACGAGGATCCATCGTGTGCTTTCGCGTTTTTCAGGCCTTGAGGGGTGGGAAATCCGTGTTTCGAAACGCGGGCGCTCCGCCCCACTCCGAACTCTGCGGGATTGCACTCGCCCCTCTCGCGCTGCCACGTGCTAAGCGAGCGCGCGTCGGAGTCGAATCAGAAGGCTCTCCCTTTGTTGAACGGAAGGGATGCAACTGGTGATGAATCGTGATACAAGCAAACTCCGTGAAGGAGGTCCCGCGGTGAATCGACGAACCAAGTTCGTCCTAGTCACCGGTGGAGTCGTCTCTTCCATCGGTAAAGGTCTGGCATCTGCGTCCATCGGCGCTCTCATGGAAGCGCGCGGCCTGCGCGTGACGCACATGAAGCTGGACCCGTACATCAACGTCGATCCCGGCACCATGTCCCCGTACCAACACGGGGAGGTGTACGTGACGGACGACGGAGCCGAGACGGACCTGGATCTGGGCCATTACGAGCGGTTCACCTCGTGCCGGCTTTCCAGGAGCTCCAACGCGACCACCGGCCGTATCTACGAGTCGGTGATCAGCAAGGAGCGCCGCGGTGAGTACCTGGGCGCGACCGTCCAGGTGATCCCGCACATCACGGACGAGATCAAGGCGCGGATTTACGACGCCACGCGCGACGCCGACATCGCCATCATCGAGATCGGCGGCACCGTGGGCGACATCGAGTCGCTCCCGTTCCTCGAAGCCATCCGCCAGCTCAAGCTCGAAGCGGGGCAAGAGAACGCGATCAGCGTCCACGTCACGTTGGTCCCGCACATCGCGACCGCGGGCGAGCTCAAGACCAAGCCCACCCAGCACTCGGTCCGCGAGATGCGCGAAATCGGCATCCAACCCGACATCTTGATCTGCCGCTGCGAGCGGCCGATCGCGCGCGGGCTGAAGGAAAAGATCGCGCTGTTCTCGAACGTGCCGGTCGATCGCGTGGTGTCGGCCGTGGATGTCTCGTGCATCTACGAGCTTCCGCTGGTGCTGCACGCCGAGGGGCTCGACAATCAGATCGCCGAGCGTCTCAACATCTGGTCGCGCGAGCCCGAGCTCGCCGCCTGGCGCCGCACGGTGGAGCGCTTCAAGAAGCCGGCGAACGGCACGGTTCGCATCGGCGTGGTGGGCAAGTACGTCCACCTCAAGGACAGCTACAAGTCCCTGCACGAGGCGCTGGTTCACGGCGGTCTCGCCAACGACGCCGCTGTGCAGCTCGAATACCTCGACTCCGAGCAGCTCGAGCGCAGCAGCGCCGAGGCCCTGCTGAGCGGGCTCGATGCCGTGCTCGTCCCCGGAGGCTTCGGGGACCGCGGGGTGGAGGGCAAGATCTCGGCGATCCGCTACGCGCGCGAGAACGGCGTGCCGTTCTTCGGCATCTGCCTCGGCATGCAGCTGGCCGTGATCGAGTTCGCTCGCAACATCTGCGGGCTGAAGGGCGCGAGCTCCACCGAGTTCGACAAGGAGTGCCCGCACCCGTTGATCGATTTCCTACCCGAGCAGCGCGGGCTTCGCGACAAGGGCGGCACCATGCGCCTCGGCGCGTTCCCGTGTCGCGTCCGCCCGGGCAGCCGCGCCTTCGAGGTCTACGGCAAGGAAGAGATCAGCGAGCGGCACCGCCACCGCCTCGAGCTCAACAACGACTACCGCGACGTGCTGGTGCGCGCCGGCCTGGGCCTCACGGGCACGAGCCCGGACGACAGCCTGGTGGAGATCATCGAGCTCGAGCAGCACCCGTTCTTCCTGGGCTGCCAGTTCCACCCCGAGTTCAAGAGCCGCCCGATGAACGCGCATCCGCTGTTTTCCCACTTCGTGAGAGCCGCGCTGCAGCGGCGTGACGAAATCGCGCGCTCCGCCGCCCGCGAAGAGAACCAGGTCTCGAGCGAGTCTTCGACCGTCAACTGACGGCGGCTCCACCCGCGGTCGGTCGCGGTGTACGGTAGCGGCAGAAACATGAGCTCCTCGGGTTCCTTCTGCCGCCGCGCCGCGCTCGCGCTCGCCCTCGGAGCGTCTGCGTGCAGTCCGAGCTCGACCGTGAAGGTCGCGCTTTACGGAGATTTGCCTGCCTTGCAGCGCGAAATCGAACGCGCTGCCCGAGCGGGTGAGCTCGACCGCGGCGCCGTGGTGAAGCTGGCCGACGCGCTGGCGCGGCGTGAGCTCGCGGCCGCTCAGGGTGAGAGCGGAGCACGGCGCGTCCGGCAGCTGCGGGCTTGCGCTCTGCCCTTGTCGGACGCGCTCGGCGAGCGCGCCGAGGGCAAGGACGACGTGGCCGCCGAGGCCGCGCTCGCGCTGCTCGCTCAGCGCAAGCTCGAGGCGGAGCCGCTGCTCGAGGCGCATGCCCGCGACGCGAACGGAGCCTGGCGCGGCGTGGCAGCACGCGCCGCCCTGCGCCGGACCGATGTCGCTCAGCGCCGCCTCTGGTTCGAGGATCCCGATCAGCGCGTGCGGCGCGCTGCCTTCGAAGCCGCGCTCGAAGCGCCCGACGCGGGCGATCTCGACGCGGCCCTCGAGTCGTTGCGGCTCGATCCGGATCCGCTCGTGCAGAGCCTGGCAGCTCGCCTGGTGGGCAAGCTCGGAGGCGAGGCGGCCGTGCTCGGCCTCCGCGACCGCTACGATCGCGCGGACGGGCCGACGCAGCTCGGGATCATCGAGGCCTGGGCGGCCCCGGCGGCTTTTCGCGCCGGCGGGGAGCGCGAGCTCCGGCGCGTGCTCCAGCTCGCTCAGGATACGAGCTCGGTCGCGGCCGCGCGGGCGCTGCTCGCGTCGGCGCCGAAAGACGCGGCCGTGCTCGGCGTGCTCGAGCACGCGATCCGCGACGGCGGCGACGCAGAGCGGCGGCTCGCGATCGCGGCCGCTCCGACGGACGACGAGTCGATCGTGAAAGCCTTGCTCGGCGCGGCCAAAGGCCAAGAGCCGCCGATCGCGGCCGCCGCTTGGGAACGGCTGTCTCCGCTCCCCCAACATCGCAACGAGGCGTTCCGCGCCCTGCGCTCGCTCGCGCAGGCGAAAGGCGCCGCAGGCGAGGACGCGCGCGCGGTCCTGGCTCGCTTCGGCGACCGCACCGTGGTCCCGGCCTTGATCGCGGACGTGAAGACGGCGGAGCCCTGGAGGCGTCAGGCGGCAGCGCTGGATCTGTTCGATCTGGGCGAAGCGGGCGCAGCCGCGCGTGCCCTCGCAGACCCCGATCCGGGTGTGCGCACCAACGTCGCGTGCGGCGTGCTCTCTCGGGATTTTCGCGGGCCGCGCAGCTAGCTCGAGCCGAACCGCAGATTTCTGCGGCAACATGCCAAGCCGCGTGTAGGCTTCAGCGGGTGAGCGGAAGCTACTCGCTCGAAGCGCTGCGGACGCTGCGTAGAGCTCGCGAACAGGCGGCACGCCTCGAGCTCGCCGACAAGGTGCGCGAGCTGGACGCCCGCATCGCCGAGGCGCAGGCCGAGCACGCCCGGCTCGAACAGAGCCGCGCCGAGCGTCGTGGTGCTCGCGAGCAAGTCGGCGCGGCCCTCGCCGAGGCCGGCGCTTCCGCTGCGGATTTGATGTGGTCGCTCGAGCACGACCGGGCTCAGGGGCTGCGCGAGGCGGAGCAGCGGGCGCGGCTCGATGCAGCCGTTTCCCGCGAGCGGAGCGCCGAGGGCGAGCGAGCCCGCGCCGTCGTGACGCTGGGGCGCGCTCACGCCGAGGCCGAAGCCGTCGAGCGCCACCACACCCGCTGGCAGAGCGATCGCGCGCGCAAGGCGCAGGAAGCGGAAGACGAGGCAGCGCTCGAGCGTTTCAGCGGTCGAAGCTTCGGCCAGGGGCCGGGCGGGGGATGAAGCGACTCGGCCGCACCGCCTTCTTGGCGTCGCTCGCGCTCGTGGGCTGCTCGTCGGCCGCGCTCTTGTACGACGGCGCGGCGGCACCGCCTTCGATACCGCCGCCGGTGCTGAGCGCGACCAGCCTCGCGGTTGCACCCGCACCGGAGGTCGCTCCCGAGCTCGTCGACTTTGCCCCGCTCGGCGCCGATCCTCGCTTTCGGCCCGCGGCCGAGGCACTGGATGCGGGCGACGCGAGCCGCGCGGGCGTCGAGCTCGAGGCGGCGCTCTCGAACGCGCCGGAGGCCCGCACGCCCACGGTCGAGCTGTGGCTCGGCAGGATCTGGGAGCGGGCCGGTAATCCAGCGCGCGCGCTGCCGTCGTGTGAGCACGCGGCCTCCGTTTCCTTCGAGCTGAACGCGTATGCCGGTCTGTGCGCGGCGCGGACGCGGATCGCGCTCGGCCACCCGAAGCAAGCCCTGGTTGGTCTCGAAACGCTCGAGGTGCCGGACGCCGCACGGCTCGAGCGCGAGCTTCTGATCGCGGAAGCCGCGAAGGTGCTAGGGGACCGGGAGCGCGCGATCTCGGCCTTGCGCGGGATCGTCGAGGCCGACGCTGCGGACCCGCCGACCGAGGCGTCTCTGTCGCTCGCCGGGTTGCTCCTGGAGCGCTCCGCGGGCGAGGGGGATTTCGAAGCCGCTCTGTCTCTGGCGCGGCGCGTGCGTGTCGGTGTCCTGCCGGGGCGAGAGCTCGCGCGGCGCGCCGAGCAGCTCGAGCTCCGCGCGCTGGCCGCGCTACCCGCCGCTCGTCGCGCATCGCTGTCCGTGTTGTCGCCGGAAGAGCGCCTCGCGCAGCTGAACGCGCTGCTCCGCGCGCGCGACTACGACGGCGTGGAGCTCGCCGCGGCGGAGCTCTTGGCGTCGCTGCCGCCGGCGCGCCGCTTCGAGCGCGTCGGATGTGAGACGGATCTGGTGCTCGCCAAGGCCCGCTCGCAGGCGAGGCGCTCGGGCGTGGCGGTCGACGGTCTCAAGCTGGGGCGCGAACACTGCCGCGCCGACGCGGATCTGGCGGCGCGGATCTGGTTCGTGTCCGGTCGCTACGCGATGTCCGCGGACCGCGATGCCGAGGCGATCGGCTTCTTCGCCGAGGTCGAGAAGCGCTTTCCCGACAACACGCTCGCGGACGACTCGCGCTTCCATGCGGCGCAGTGCTACCTCGACATCGGAGCCGAGGACCGCTTCGTCGAGCTCTCCACCTCGCTGCCCGAGCGCTACCCGAACGGGGACATGGTGGCGGAGGGGCTGTTCCGGCTCGCGCTGCGGCGCATGGATCGGAGCGCCTGGTCGGAGGCCCTCCAGCTGCTCGATCAGGGCGTGAGCTGGGTCGGCAAGGGTGACGCGAGCCGCGGCTTCGATCTGGTCGGGCGCGAGCGCTACTTCCGCGCTCGGGCGCTCGAGGCGCTCGGCAAGAAAGCCGAGGCACGCGCGGAGCTCGCGGAGCTGGTTCGCGCTTTCCCGCTCTCGTATTACATGCTCCAGGCCTACTCGCGGCTGAACGCGCTCGATCCGTCCCAAGCGAAGGAATTGCTGCGGGATCTGCGTGCCGCCAGCGATACGGAGCCGTTCCAGATCGCGCGCCGGCAGGAGCTCGATCGTGCCGGATTTTCGCGCATGCTCGAGCTCCTCCGGATCGGCGAGCTCGAGCCGGCTTTGAAAGAGCTCGACGCGCTCGGCATCGCACGCTCGGAGACGGCCGCGGAAGTGCTGTGGGGAGCAGCATTGGTCTACGGCCGGGCGGGTTTTACTCAGCTGTCCGCAAACCTCGCCAAGCGCCGGCTCTCGGACATCGCGCGTCGCTGGCCCACGTCTGGCTGGGAAAAGGCCTGGCAGGTGGCGTTTCCGCGGCCGTACTCGGACATCGTCCAGAACGAGGCCAAGAACAACCGCGTCGATCCGGCGCTGGTCTACGCCGTGATGCGCGAGGAGTCCGCCTTCGATCCCGACGCGGTGAGCCTGGCGAACGCCTACGGTCTGATGCAGCTGATCATGCCCACCGCCAAGAGCTTGGCGAAGCGAGACAAGATTGCCGTCACGCCGACGACTCTGCGGCGCCCCAAGGTCAACGTCGCGCTCGGCTGCCGCATGCTCGCCCAACTCACCGAGCGCTTCAGCGACAACACCTTGCTGGCGATCCCGGCGTACAACGCCGGCCCCGGTCGGCCGGCGCGCTGGGTCAAGGAGCGCCCCAGCGCTGACTTCGATCTCTGGGTCGAGCTCGTGCCGTTCGCCGAGACGCGCCGTTATACCAAGCGCGTCCTTTCGAGCCGCGCCGTCTACGCGTTCTTGTACGACACCGAGGCGGTCGAATCGCGCTTGCTCCTGCCCCTGCGCGTCGACGGCTCGGGCAAGATCTGAAACAACACTCAAGGCGGGCGCCTTTCGAGTCGAGTATGCTCGGCGCGGAGGCCCAAGCATGGCGCGAACACCGTCCACGATGTTGCCGCTCGGTTCGGAGCTGCCGTCCTTCGCCTTGCCCGACGCCGTCACGGGGCGCACCGTGAGCGCCAGCGAGCTCGCGGGTAAGCCGGCGGTCGTGATTTTCATCTGCAATCAGTGCCCGTTCGTGAAGCACATCCGTGTCGAGCTGGCGCGCTTCGCACGGGACTGCCGCGAGCGCGGCGTCGGCTTCGTCGCGATCAGCTCCAACGACGCCATTGCGTTTCCCGACGATTCACCGGAAGCGATGGCCATCGAGGCTCGCGAGTTCGGCTACGTCTTCCCGTACGTGTTCGACGAGAGTCAGGACGTCGCCCGCGCGTTCCGAGCCGCCTGTACGCCGGACCTGTACATTTTCGATGCGAAAGGTCAGCTGGCTTATCGCGGCCAGTTCGACGACAGCCGTCCCGGAAACGGTATCCCCGTCACCGGTCGTGACGCGCGCGCGGCAATCGACGCGCTGCTGGCCGGAAGAGCGCCGTCGGTGGATCAGAAGCCGAGTATCGGCTGCAACATCAAGTGGAAGTCTGCCTCGGTGCACTGAGTTTTTCGATCGAGGCAGATTCGATCACGCGGGCGGCAATGGATTGCCGCCAAAGAAGACAATTACTGCCGGAAGGAATTCGCGCTCGCCCGTCAGGGTGATTTAGGCGCCGTTCCATGGCTTTCGGTACGGCGCCCCTGGGTAAAACGGTGCATGCTACCGAAGTCCGGCGCCGAAACTTCGGTGTGCGAGCCTGATAACCGGTCGATAGACCACTATTCGGTGCATGCGAAGCCAGCTCACTCCCGGGCCGGTGCAAGCGATCGTGTCGATGAAACATTGCCTGACTTTGCCGTGCGGAGCGTCGGAGGTATCACGATGAACCTGAACTTTAGGGCTCTGCAGGGCGTCAGCGGTCTGGCCCTCATCGCCGGGCTGTTTGCGGCCTGCGGCGGCGACAGTTCGAACGGCGTCACCATCGCGGGTGGTCCCCAGGTCAAGACCTGCACGGGCAACCAGGATTGCAACCCGGGTCAAGTCTGCGGGTCCACCGGCACCTGCACGGACGTGCTGACCGGGGCCGGCGGAGGCTCCGGCGGTGCTGGCGCGCCGCCCCCGCCCGGCACGGGCACCGGCAACGTCACGAACATCCCCACGGGTCCACAAGGCGGCGGCGGTGGTGTCGGCGGCGGCTGCGCTTCGGCCAACGTCATGTTCAAGCAAGAGACGCCGAACGTGATGTTGATCGTCGATCGTTCGCTGAGCATGGACGAGGAGTTTGGCGCGGCATCGCGCTGGGACACGGTCCGCACGGCGCTCACCGACCCCGCAACGGGCTTGCTGCCCATGCTCGAGACGCAGGTGCGGTTCGGCCTGACGATGTACACCAGCCCCGGGCCAATGGGGGGCGGCGGGTTCTTCCCTCCGCGCGGCGGGAGAAATGGCGGCGGGGGCGATGGCGGTGGCGGCGGTCTCGGCGGCAGCCCGAGCGCGGGCGGTTCGAGCGGCGCCGCGCCCACCTCGTGCCCGGTGTTGGTCGAGGTGCCGATCGCCCTCAACAACTTCGCGGGAATCCAGACGGTGTACGCCGCGACTGAACCCCTCGGTTCCACCCCGACCGGCGAAAGCGTCGCCGCAATTTGGCCTAAGATCCAGGCGCTCGATCCGGTCACCTTCCCCGGACCGCGCGTGATGGTGCTTGCGACCGACGGCGACCCCAACATGTGCGGCAACGACAACGCCAGGGCTGAGGGACGGCGCGCGTCGGAAGCGGCGATTCAGGCCGCATACGAGGCGGGCATCCCGACCTTCGTGATCAGCGTCGGGAGCGACGTGACGGAAGAGCACCTTCGGCGCATCGCCAACCTCGGCCAAGGGTTCCCCGTCGAGGACGCGATGAATCGGTTCTACCCCGCGAACGACCCGTCGCAGCTCGCCGACGCGTTCGAGACGATCATCAGCGGCGTCCGGGCTTGCGTGTTCGATCTGAACGGCAAGGTGAACCTGAACGCCGCGACGATGGGTCGCGTCACGATCGACGGGATGGACCTCACCTACATGGACCCCAACGGCTGGCACTTGAACGGTCAGGGCCAGGTGGTCGTGGACGGCAGCGCGTGCCAGCAGATCCAGCAGGGTGCGACGGGTGTCGACATCTGGTTCCCCTGCGGCGCGTTCGTCCCCGAATAAGTCGCACTTCGGCGCAGCTCCGCTCCACGTACGGAACCGCTTTGCGGTCTTGGCGGAGCCGTCTGTTCGAGCGTACGATTAACCGCGTGATCAACGGAGCGAAGTTCGTGTCCGATCCGAGAAGTACGCCCGCATCGCGGAGCTCGCTTCGCCCACGCCGCCGGCTCGCCTGCGGAGCCGCCCTCGCGCTCTGCGCCGTGTTCGGCGCGGCGGCCTGCAGCGAAGACGATGACGGCAGCGAGCTTGGCGGCAAGGTCGCCGCCCCCACCGGCGGCACGTTCATCGGGATGCAGAACACCGGCGGCTCCGGCGCAACGGGTGCAACCGGACAGGGCGGGGCCTCGTCGCGCGGCGGCTCGACGAACCAAGGCCCCGGCTGCCCCGGCGTGCCGATGGACGCGCCGCTCGCGGGCTCGGGCGGCGATTCGTCCGTCTGCCAGAGCATCTCGCAGGAGGCCACGGCCTTGCCGGTGGACCTCTACATCATGATGGACCGCTCGATCTCGATGAACGAGCCCGCCGGTGACACCGGCCTCACGCGCTGGGAGGCGATCCGCGAGGCCGTCGAGGCGTTCGTGGCCTCGCCGGACGCGGGCGACATCGGCGCCGGCATCGGCTTCTTCGGCAAGACGCAGAACGGCGACGACGAGATCGACTGCAACCCCGACAACTACGCGGACCCCGAGGTCGAGATCGGGCTCCTGTCCGAGGTCGGCGAGGACATCTTGCAGGCGATCGACGACACGATCCCCGGCGGCGTCACGCCCACGCTGCCCGCGCTCGAAGGCGCGCTTGCCCATGCTCAGGACTGGGCGCGGGACAACCCCGAGCGCGCATCGATGGTGGTGCTCGTCACCGACGGCTATCCCACGCAGTGCGAGGCGGGCGGCATCGCCGAGGTCGCGGACGCAGCGCGCGCTGCGGCGGAGGACGATCCGAGCGTGCGCACTTACGTGATCGGCCTCGACGGCACGCAGAACCTCGAGGGCATCGCCCGCGCCGGCGGCTCTAAGTCGGCGTTCGTGGTCGACTCGGCGGACATCGCCGAAGACTTCGTGGATGTCCTGCTCAACATCAGCTCCGCGCAGCTCGCTTGCAGCTTCGAGGTGCCGGATTCGCCCGATCCCGACCTCGAAATCGACCCCGACCGCGTGCAGGTCGTTTACACGCCCGAGAGCTCGGGCGAGCCCGAAGAGATTCCAAGGGTCGACTCCTCCGCCGACTGCGACATCCAGCCGAACGGCGGCTGGTACTTCAGCGCTCTCGGCCTGAGCACACGCATCAACGTGTGCCCCTGCACCTGTTCCCGCTTCGGCGCAGGTCGCGTCGACGTGCGCCTCGGCTGTCAGCCGATCATCGGGCTCCGCTGAGCCAGGGCTCCGCGGTGAAGCGCGGAGCTCAGGTGAGCCGGGCTCCGCGGTGAAGCGCGGAGCCCGCGGCTCGCATCACTCGATCGGGAGCACGTTCGAGCCGCAGCCGAAGTGCAACGCGACCTTGCCGCCCAGGTCTTCCTTGGCGCGGTTGCAGGTGGCGTCGCAGAGCACGACCTGGTTGTTGACGAGCTGCCAGCCCTCGTTGCAGTCGCCGTTGTCGTCGCGCAGCACGAGCTCGGCGTCGCCGCCGCTGCCGCTCACGATCACGTTGATCGACTCGGTGCTGATGGTGCGGCCCGCGGGAGCCGGCGGCAGAGAGTACGCGCACGACACGACCTGACCTGCGATCTGCGCGAGGCCGTCCTTCAGGGCGGCCGCGAAGTCCGAGCTCTCGGTCATGTCGAAATGGCAGAAATCCGGGCCGTTTTCGCTGCAGCCTGCGGTGGCGGTCCCACCTTCCATCGCTGCCTTCGACAGCCAGGGGCGCGCGTCCT
The DNA here is from genome assembly GCA_025937835.1 of Polyangiaceae bacterium. GTDB lineage: Bacteria > Myxococcota_A > Polyangia > Polyangiales > Polyangiaceae > PMG-095. The sequence continues at coordinate 60,461 of JAICQO010000027.1, read as the reverse complement.
TGCCGTCCATGCTCTCTTCACTACCGGGAGAGCCGATGATGAAGGTCTTGGCGCCGGCGGCGTGGGCGCGCTTCACCTCTTCGATGATCGGATTGGTGGCGACGGGCGTCTGGCCGTCGCCGACGCAGCCTTGCGAGAACGTCGGCGCGCCGTCGGTGATGAGCAGCATGTAGCGCTCACCCGACAGCCGTGAGGGATTCAACCCATTGTCGAAGGCGTACTTGTAAGCGTCGTGAGTCGGCGTCGAACCACGCGGGTTCGGCTCGCCGAGCGAGCTCAGGAGCTCCTCGCGCTTGGCATCGCCGTTGGCGCCGAGGATACCCACCGGGATGATGTCTTCGACGCGCACGCACTGGCTGACGTCGCGCGCCTGCATGGCGCGCTGGGTGTCTCGGTTCGGGTAGTAGAGCGCGCCGACGCCGGTCTCGGCGGGCAAGCCGCTGATCGCGTCTCGGAGCGCGTCTCGCGTCACGACCCATTTGTTGCGGTTGCCGGTGCCCGGCGCGCGATCGTCCATCGAACCGCTGACGTCGATTACCAGCTGAATCAGCGCGGGAAGCGACTCGACCTCGGCTTTCCAGCCCGCGCATGCGCCCGACTCGATCTGGCTCACCTGGGTCGGAGTCAGCGGCTGCGTACCGCCGTTGCGAGCGCCGGGAGTGCCGGGAGTGCCGGGAGTGCCGGGCGCTCCGGGGTTGCCAATCGGTGAGGTGTTGCCCGTCGTCGGCGCGGGAGGAGGGCCGCCGCCGTCGCCAGAAGACGAGCCATCGTCCGAAGAACAGCCAGTAACGAAGACCAGAGCCGAAGCCAGTACCGTGCGCCGAAACACCATGACGAAGTACGATGACAGATAATTCCCGTACGTCCCATCCATGACCGAGGATTTGTGTGCGTGTGCTGGACTCGGTCGCAAGTTCGGCGCGACTGTGGGGGGCGGCGGTTCATGTACGATACGTCTGAGTCTCGATGCATCAGGCAAATTGCGATGAGCTGACGAAGGCGGTAGCTTGTGTGACGACACCGCTCGCAAGGGCGGCGTCGTTCGCGACGAACCGGATTATCAGAGGAGCTTGGTGCGAATGCGTTTCGGCAAATGGCTCGCAGCGTCGGCGCTTATTTCGGCGTTTGCAGCGGTTTCCGCCTGCAGCGACGAAGCGGACGACTCCCAGGTTCAGAACACGGACAGGCCGTCGGCGACCGGAGGTACGGGCAGCGTCGTCACGGTGGGTGGGCGTACGGGCAGCTCCGGAGACACGGGTATGCCGTCTTCCGAATGCGAGGAATTTGCCGGTCTGACCGACTGTGGGGGCATGACCCTAGGGGCCGAGCTCAAGACGGTGAATCTGCTGCTCGTGATCGACAAGTCCGGCAGCATGACCGACGAACCCGAGGGCTTCGACGCCAACAAATGGGACGCGCTGGTGCAGGCCCTGGACGAGGTGCTGAACGAGGCGGCGCCGATCTTGAACCTCGGGCTGGTGCTTTACCCATACTCACGGCAGATCGCGATCCCCGAGCGAAACTGCGGCAAGAACTGCTGCCTTTTGGAGGTGGGGGAGGCCGCCGTGAACGTTCCGGTCGCTCCCGGTACGGAGAGCGTCGGCAAGATCCTTTCCTTGTTGGGCAATACGCCGCCCGGGGGTGGCACGCCGACGGCGGAGGCCTTGCGCCGGGCTCGCGAGTACCTGACCGCAGCAACACTCGAGGGTGATACCTACGTCGTGCTCGCGACCGACGGCGGGCCCAACTGCAACTACGACCTCGAGTGCGACGCCGATCGCTGTACCGCGAACCTCGACAACCAGTGCAGCCTCGCCAACTGCTGCGACGGCAACGGCGAGTTCTGCGTCGATGACGAGTCGGTAACCGGTGAAATCGAGGCCTTGCGCGACGCCGGGATCCCCACCTTCGTGGTCGGCATACCGGGCACCGAGGACTACGCCGAGTACCTCGACGCCTTCGCCGATGCGGGCGGCGTCGCGAACCCCGAGGCTCCGCCGTCTTACTACGCGGTGGACGCGAGCGGCGGGGTGGAGGGGCTCACCAGTGTGTTCCGCGACATCACCGAGCAGCTCGTGCGCTCGTGCGAGGTGGAGCTCGAGCGTGAGCCGCCCGCCCCGAGCCTCGTGAACGTCGCGGTGGATTGTACGCCGATCCGTCCGGAAGAGGACGACGGTTCGGGTTGGGAGCTCGACACGGGCGCGTCGCCTGCAGTGATCCGGCTGTCGGGGCCGCTCTGCGAAGAGATCCAGACCAACGGCGCCAAGCGCGTCGACGTCGTGTACGGCTGCAAAACGATCCAGTAGCGAGCGCTCGTGCTCTCGCAGAGCGCGGCACGTTTGGGCTTGGCTCTGGTTTCAGGCGGTGTTAGCCCGCGCTTTCGCCATGACGTCCCTCGATTCTCGGTGTCTCGAGTCCTTTCCCGAGTGGCTGCGTTCCCTCGCGGACGACGCCCGCGCCTTGTGCCAGGTGCTCGAGAGCGCTCCGGCAGAGCCGGCTCGGCGCGCGGCGGCGAACGCGCTGAACTACCTGTTCAAGTCGATCGACCTGATCCCCGACGGGCTCGAGGACCTCGGGTTCCTCGACGATGCGTTCGTGTTCCGCGTGGCGCTGGCCGGAGCCGGAGACGCGAGCGCCGGCGCCGATCCCGGCGGGGTGGCTCAGCGCCTGGCGGGTGAGGCCGGCCTGATCCGGGAGTTCTTGGACGCCGATTACGGGCGCCTCGAAAGCTACGTCGCCGCGCTCGAGTCGAAGCCGGTCCGCGGGCGCAGCGTCGAGCAGCTGCTCGCCGAGCCGGAGCAACGCGCCGAGCTGGTGCGCGAGATCCAGAGCTGGGCGGAGTCTTTCGAGACCCCGAGCTTCTTCCGCGATCAGAAGAGCCTGGTCAAGCTGCGCTCGTTCCTGTCGGCCAGACTTTCTGGCTAGGGACGCGGATCGGAGACCGGGTCTGGCTCAGCGTCGGGCACCGTGACCCAGGCTCCGCTGCCCTCGGCTTCGAGCTCGAACGGTTCGAGCGAATCGCCGAGGCACGGGCCGCGCACGCACACGCCCGTCCTTGGGTCGAATAGCGCCGCGTGGTTCATGCAAAAGATCCGCTGGCTCTCGGGATCCCAGAAGCGTCCCACGCCCATGTCGAGGTCCACCGACCAGTGCGGGCAGACGTTGGCGTAGGCGACCAGCGCAGCCTCGACGCGCAACACGAAGCCCTCCACGGCGCGGGCTCGGCGACGGAAGCGGAAGACTCGCGCTTCGCCGTGGCTCAACGTGTCGAGATCGGGGACGTAGATCCGGACGCTGCTCACACACCTTCCGCCGGACGAGCCGGGGAGGGGGACAGCGAGTTGGCCTCGGCCTCCGCTCCGCTCATGGCCAGGAGCTCCGCCATGAGGTCGCGACACTCGGGCCTGCCCTTCAGATGCCGCGTCAGCGCCTGGGACGAGTCGAGGAACGCCTTCTCGAACTTCAACCCTTCGCGCGAACGCACGGCGACCTTCTCCCGGCCGCTCGTGAGATCTTCCTCGAGCGCTTCGGCGTAGCGGGCGAGCTGGGCACGGAGCTCCTCGATTTGCCGGCGCAGGTCCGCTGCGGTCGCCTCGCGGGCGAGACGCCGCGATTCGCGCGTTTTCAGCCACTGGCGCTGCGCGTCGACCATGGCGCTCGCGGCCCCGGCCTGTTCGTAGATGGCGCGGCTGCCGCTGCCGTTGCGCTCGGCCTGGTTGGCCTGCGCCACCTTGTCCTGAGCGCTCTGCTGCGCCTGCGCGAGCTCGCGGCGGGCTGCCTCTTCCTCCTCGCCGTAGGCGGAGGCCTCGCGCAGCACGCGCGACTCTTCCTGGGCGAGCTCCTCCACCTTGCGCCCGATTTCGGCGCGCAGCGCGCGACCACGGCGCTCGAGCGCTTCGAGCTTGCGTGTGAGGCTCGCGACCTCGCCCTCGAGCGCGTTGCCCTTGGCAGAGACCTCCCACAGCGTGTTGATCGCCTGCGACACCTCTTCCGGCGCGTTCGCGGCCGGGTAGGCGCGCGAGACCATGCGCGCGAACAGACCCGCGCGCGTGCCCCACTCCGGGACGCCCGGTGTCTTGGGGGGCGGGGGCGGAGGCGGCGCTTGCTGCGTGGTGTCGCCGGAGGTTCCCTCTTTTTCCCACGACGTGCTGGGCAGCGAGCGCTGCAACGCCTTCAGCTCTTCGAGCAGATGGTGGCCGTCTCGGTAGCGCCGCCGCGGATCCTTTTCCAGCAGCTTGAGGACGATGCGCTCGGCGACCGGGTGACAGTCCTTGCGCACCGACGATGGGCGCGGCGCCTGAGCCGTGCGCTGCATCTCGAGCAAGGTGTCGCGATCGCTCGCGCGGAACGGCAATTGCCCGGTCAGCATCTCGAAGAACAACACGCCGAGCGCGTACAGATCCGAGTGCGGCCCCGCTTGTTCGCCGCGGGCCTGCTCCGGGGACATGTACTCCGGCGTTCCGAAGACCGCGCCTTTCGGAGCCAGCCGCGGGTCGTGCGCGAGCGCAGCCAGCCCGAAGTCCAGGATTTTCACGAAGTCTTTGCGACCGCCGCGCTGGGTGAGCAGGATGTTGTCGCTCTTCAAGTCGCGGTGGACGACGCCGAGGTCGTGCGCGCGGGTCAGCGCGGCGCCCATCTGCTCCAGCACGTCGACGCCGCGAGCCAGCGGCAGGGGCCCGCGCGCGAGCTCCGACGACAGCGGGGTACCGACCAGGTACTCCATCACGAGGTAGAGCTCCCCCTCGTCGGTCTCGCCGATGTCGTGGATGTCGATGATGTGCGCGTGATCGACGCGGTTGGCGGCGCGCGCTTCGCGCAGCATCCACGCCCGCAGATGGGTCTCCCCACGCAGGTCCGGTCGGATCAATTTGACGGCCACGACGCGGTCGATGAGGACGTGGCGGGCCCGATAGACGATGCCCATTCCGCCTTCGCCGATGCGGGACTCGAGCCGGTATCGGCCGGCAATGACCTTGCCGAGAGCCGGATCGTCACCGCGTCGACTGCGGACCGTGTTCGCTGATTTCTGCGCAGCAGGCTGTGCCATGGTCATGAGTGCGTCGCGCGGTGCTGGAACGCGCAAACGACGCTTCATGCTAACGGCATGCTGTCGCCGAAGGAAAGGACTTCGTCGCTGTAGTAAGTGCGAATAGGCCGGGTGGCCTTGCTCAGAACACGACGCTCAGCACAGGTATGCGCACCTCTGTCGCCTGAGTGAGTCCGAAGGTCGCGATCTCTTTCTTCGAGTACACGTCGCGCAGCTCGACGGCGGGCACGCTGAGCGTGACGCGTTCGGGCTCGACGTCGATCAGCGCGGGAACGACGCCGCGATGACTCGCGGCAGGACGTCGGCGAACCGCGCCTGAAGTAGGCGCGGCTCCCACCGGTCGTGGCGGATCTGCCACGGGCTCGTCCGACGGTTTCTCGTCCTCGACGTAGTCGTTCGGCGGCTCGTAGGCGGTCGCGCTGAGGACAGCCACGGTGGTCGGAATCGCGAGCGCCATGCCGCTCGCCAACATCAAGAGAGGGAGTTTGGGATTCGCGTCCTGTTCGATGTAGTAACCCGCGACTCCGCCGCCCGCGGCGCCAGCGAGACCGCCGACCACGTAGGCCCACGCTGGCTCGACATCGATGGCCGCCTCGACCGCGAGCACGACCTCCGCCCCGAGCAGGATGCCGCCGGCGATGCCCTTGCCGGTCGGGTCCGGCTGGTCGTCCGCGCGGGCGATCGTGGTGGTGGCGACCCCTGCCGATAATGCCGAGAGAGCCAGAACTGAAGCAACCAAGCGCATTGGACGACCTCGGCCCGTCCCGAGGCTCCCAATCACCTCCGCCGGACGAACGCCCCGAGGATATCATCGATCTTTTCGGCGGGAACCCTTTCGGCTTTGCCGCTGCTCGGGCCGATTCCAGCCGCGCGGGCAGACATCCGTCAGTCCCAGGGGCCGGGCCGGCGTTCGGTCGTTGCCCGTACGGGCGCCCGATGGTACGCACGCTCCCGACAGCCCCCGTGGCGTGATTGTTTTCTCTCATAATCATCGCGATTCTGATCGTGCTCTTCCTGGGCGGCGACCGCCTCACTGCGATCGGAAAGGGCCTCGGCGACGGGGTCCGCGGCTACCGAAAGGCTCGGCGCGAGCCGGATCCTCCCGCCGAAAAGCCCCAGCCTCCTCAGGTCGAGGAGAGCCCCCCGAAGCTGCTTCCGGCCAAGGGTGAATCCAGCGCCTCCCGATCCGACGACAGCGATTCCTGAATGGCCATCCCCAGCCAACTCGCGCACGAACGCTCTACTCAGCCGGTCACCCAACCCCGAGCGCTCGGCGCGTTCGTGGAGCTCGCCAAGCCGGGCGTGACCGGGCTGGTCACCGTGACGCTTCTGACCGGCGCGCTCACGGCGCCCGAGCACGCGGATTGGGGCAAGCTGCTGCTCGCGACGCTCGGCACGGTCTCGGTCGTGGCTTCGGCGAACTCGCTCAACATGTACCTCGAGCGCGACACCGACGCGCTGATGTCCCGGACCCGCGTGCGGCCCCTGCCGACGGGGCGGCTGTCACCGGAGATGGTGCTGGTTTATGCGGGCGTGAGCGCGGTGTTCGGGCTGTCGCTGCTCGGAGCGTTCGTCAGCCTGCTGCCGGCGTTGCTGACTCTCCTCGCGCTCGTGAGCTACGTCGCGATCTACACGCCGCTGAAGCGCGTCACCCCGCTCGCGCTGTGGGCGGGCGCAGTGCCCGGCGCGCTGCCACCGCTGATCGGCTGGGCAAGCGTGATGGGCTCGCTGTCGGCGCTGGCCTGGATGCAGTTCTGGATCCTGTTCGTCTGGCAGCTGCCGCACTTCCTCGCGATCGCGATCTTCCGCCGCGAGGAGTACGCGCGCGCCGGCATGAAGGTGCTGCCGGTCGTGCACGGTGTTCGCCGCACCAAGATCGAGATCGCGATCTACGCGCTCGCGCTCGTGCTCGTCAGCCTGCTGCCGATCGGGCTCGGCCTGGCCAGCTGGGCCTACGCGATCGTCGCGCTCGGCTCGGGTCTGTCGTTCCTGGCGCTCGCGACCGCGGGGCTTGCCGCGAAGAACGAGCGCCGCTGGGCGCGCCGCGTGTTCTTCGCGTCGATGCCTTATCTGGTCGTCGTGCTCGGCTCTCTCGCGGTCTTCGCTGAGCGCTAGCACCCCTGCCAGAAATCCTGGCAAGAGCAGATCACGATCATCACGAGCGGCCAATTCCAGGAGAATCCCGGCGAGGCCGGGCGCGGCCTGGCCACTGTCACGAGAGACGCGCGACCTTTCAGCCGCCCAACCCAAAAACACAACTACCGCGACTGTTCGCGGCGGCGTTCGGGGACGCGCCAGCGCCCGGTCTCGTGGCGTTCGCTGACCGGCGGGTTGAGCGCCTGGTAGGCGATCTGCAGCATGTCCTCGACGCTCTGATTCTTGTTCACGATCAGGCCGAGGCGCCCCGCGCGGGCGAGCAGCAGCCGATCGGCGCAGCCCGTGTAGAACACGACCTGAGCGATCCGAGATTCTGCCAGTAGTTCTTCGGCGAGCTCCACGCCGTTGCCGTCGGGCAGCTCCAGATCCAAAATCGCGAAGTCGAACGGGCCCGGGAGCGCTCGGCCCGCTTCGCAGTTGGTCGCCGTCGAGATGGTGTGACCGGACTGGCCGAGCTTGCGGCGCAGTGCCTTGAGCACCCCGGGGTCGTCTTCGACGACGAGGACGTTGTAAGGCGTTGTGCTCATCAGGCCGCGCGAAACGTTACCAGCGACGCTCTACCTGAACAAGTGACTGGTAAAAGAGGCCAATCCTGGCCTCTGATTTCGCGGGGTTCTAGGTCGACGCTGAAGCAGCGGGTGAGGGGGTCCCCGCCGCCTTGCCGGTGGCTGCCGCCCCCGAACCCTGCCGGAAAGACACGTAGAAGACGCGGATCGTGAGCAGGCTGGCGGCTGCGCCGAACAGCGTGGCGATCGGCGCACCCGGAACCGCGCGAGCGAGCAGACACAGGCCGAGCGCCACACACAGCTCGTCACCGAACCAGCTCAGCCGAAACAACACGAGGCTCGCGGCGAACGGTGAAAGCGCGAGAGCGTGACCCACGATGCCGGCCTGGGTGAGGGCCGGCGCGCGCAGAGCTTCGAGGCTCCGGTACAGCAGCACTTCCCAGCCGGAGGCGCCCGGCGTCGCCCCGTGGCGAGCGAGCCAGGAGGGAACGAACGCCAGCAACAGGAACGCGGCGAGCGCGATGCCGGCGCGCCGCCGACCCCGGGCGCACTGCACGATCGACAGAACCGCCGCTGCAAAGTCGAGCAAGTCGATCGGCCACCCCGGCCAGGAAGCGCCGACCCCGATGCCGCGCCGAGACAGCTCGAACCACGTGAGCTCGAGCGCGCTGGCGAGCCCGGCGGCGATCAGGATCAGCGCGGCGAGGCGTGTCTTCTTCGCGGACCCGAGCAGCACGACCGGGCACAGCAGCACCAGCGGTAAGGCTGCCGCGAGCACGAACGTGAGCTCGGGCTCGAGCGGTCGCGTCGCGGAGCTCACCACCAGGGCCACGACGGCGAGCGTGGCGGGTGCCGACACCAGACGCAGCCCGACACCGAGGCCCGGCAACGGCAGCACCACGCCCAGCAAGCGCACGCACAGCGCGATGCCGCCGGCCGCGACGAGCTGGCTCACACAGGCCGCGCCGAACTGCGTCGAGCGGATCAGATCCGCGATGCCGATCGCCGAGCCGGGCAGCGCGGGGGACAGCGCGCGCGCGCCGATCGCGGCGAGCCACGCTCCGGCGAGGAACGCGACCAGCGACAGGCCCGGGCGCGTGCTCTCTCTCGCAGGTGTCACGCTCTCCATTCAAAAGCGCCGCGGGGCATCGATGGATCCATGGCGCTCGGATTCGCCGCCGTCGTCGCGCCGCGGTCCCGGTGGCGTCACCGGCGCGGGCTTGGGCTGTCCCTTCAGGATGTAGGGCCGCGCGTTGTACGTGGTGCAGGCGATCGCCGGGTTTCGGTGGAACTCCCAGTGCAGGTAGACGCGGCCGTCGGGCGAGACGATCTCGCGCGGCGGACGGCCGAACGGCGCGGCGCGCTCGGTCGAATCGAGCGCGGCCACGTCGAACATCGTGACGCCGCTGGCCTTGGTCACGCCGAGCTTCACGATCCGCCCCTCGTCCTCGTCCAGGATGATCTCGATGCTCATGTTGAGATCGGCGCGATTGAGCGGGTGGTTCGCGGGCAAGCTGTCGAGGCTCGACAGATACCAGTCTGCGAAGATCGGGTGCAACCGGTTGTGGATCACCGATAGGTAGGTCGCGAACGGGGCGCGCGCCGTGTTGAGCGCGGTCTGATTGCCAGGCTTCACGCTCGGGGTGTAGTTCTCGATCGCGCTGCGCCAGCGCTCGAGCCCCGCGGTCTTCCAGGAGCCGAGGTGCTGGCTCTTGCGCCGTGCGCCGTCGGCGCGGCGCTCGCGCGACAGCTGATCCATGCCGATCGCGTCGCGTGCCAGCCCCGGCGTGAGGTTCAGGTTGATGCCGTTGGCCGTGGTGCCCGAGGCGCCGAGCCCGAGCAAGCCGTCGTAGCCGCGAACCTTCTGGCGCGGCAGCGTGCGCTTGCGCTGCGCGCGCCGCCCGGCCTGCTCCGCTTTTTGTTCCCGTGCGCGCTCGACCTGCGTCTGGCCCTGGTTCGAGGCCACGAGCTCGGGTGCTCCCGGATCTGCCTTCGAAGCCTCCTGCCCCTTGGAGCCGGGGGTGGGCGTTCCCGGCGCGGCGGTCTCCTCCGGCTTATCGGCGCCTTTGGCGACTCCAGTTTGCGCCTTGGCCACGTGCTCTTGGATCGGGGCCGCTGCCGCGCCGGCGTTCGGCGGAGTCTCGCTGGGGTTCGGCTGTTCCTTGGCGGGGTCGTCGCTCGGCGCGCGCGCGTCCTCGCCCGGCCGGTCCTCGTTGCTCGCGACGCGGGTCTCGGTGGCGTTGCCCGGCTGATCGCCGATGCCGCCCGCGTTCGCACCCGGCGTTGGCTTCGGATCGTTCTCGTCGTTCGAGGTGATCCGCGCTTGGGTCTGCTCGCGCACCTTGTTGTTGTGCTCGCCGAGAAACTCCGCGTCGGGGTTGTCCGCCTGGTTCTTGTCCTCGACGTGCTGGCGCACGGAGATCTTCTTCTGGAGCATCAGCTCCTGCGCTGCCTTCTGCTGCTCTTCGGTGAGCTCCGCCTTCTTCTCGGGCTCGGGCGGTTTCACTTCGGCCTTCGGTTGCTGCTCTTCGGGCTCGGCGCGATCCTCGGGAGCGGTCGCCGGCTGCTTTTCGGCGAGCGCGTCCTCCGCGCTCTCTTCCGGAACGCTGGCTGGATCGTCCGGAGTCTCGCTCGGGGCGGGGGGCGGCTCGAGCGGCTCCTCCGAGTCGAAGGTCACTTCGATGGTCGGTTCGTTGCGGGTCTTGACGTAGCTCTGCACTCCTTCGGCGAAGCGCCGGAGCTCGAGCCTCTCCTCGAACCAGTCCGAGACCTTGTCGGCGCCGCCGCCGCTCAACAGGTGGATGAGCACCGCGGTCGCTATCCACAGAAACAGCGGGATGTGCGCGTCGCGCGGCATGTCGGCCGGCCGCTCCCGGCCGTCCGCGAAAGCTAACACCCGGGGTCGCCAACAGCAATTCGGCCCGGAAAATCGCGCACCGTAATAGAATCGAGCCGATGGCGGACCGGGACGCTGGAGCTGTGGCAAACAGGGAGGCGAAGCCCAGGTTTCCGCTCCACCTGCAGATCGTGACCGGCATCGTCATCGGGCTCGTGCTCGGGCCGATCCTCGGTAGGGACGCGAACCGCCTGGGCGACATCGGCAAGCTCGTGATCCAATTGATCAAGGCGGCCGCTGCCCCGCTGCTGTTCCTGTCGATCGTCCAGGCGATCCTGAAGACCGAGGTCCAGGCGCGCGCCGCGCTGCGGCTGTTCTTCTGGGCCACGCTCAACGCGGCGATCGCCCTCGGGTTCGGTCTATTGCTTTCGAACCTGATCCAGCCGGGCCGGAGCCTGGCCGGGTTCGTCCCCGCAAAACCGGAAGAGATCGCGGCCTTCGCCAACAAGAGGGTCGACCTGATGGGCGTCGTCGGGGGCGTCGTGCCGAACAGCCTGGTCGAGCCGTTCGTGGAGAACACGGTGCTCGCGATCGTGCTGATCGCCGTCCTCGTCGGCGCCGCGCTGCGCACGGTCCGCAATGAACGGCTCGCTGCGGGGGCTCCGGGCATTGTCGCCATCGAAGACGCCGTCGACGCGCTCTTGCGCGCGATGGAGGTCGTGCTCGGCTGGGTGATCAAGCTGATCCCGTTCGCCGTGTTCGGCGTCGTGGCGCGCTCCGTCGGGGAGCATGGCTACGCCCCGCTCCGCGGCCTCGGCGTCTACGTGCTGGTCGGCGTGGCGGGCCTGATCCTGCACCCGCTGATCACGTATCAGATCTGGTTGCTGGTCGTGGCGCGCATGCCGCTCGCGCGCTTCTGGCGAGAAGCGAAGGTCCCGATGGCCTACGCGGTCGGCGCCAACAGCAGCCTGGCCACCCTGCCGATCACCCTCCGCGCGTTGGACCGGCTCGGCGTGAAGAAGTCCGCGTCGGCGCTCGGCGCCTGCGTCGGAACCAACTTCAACAACGACGGCATCATCCTGTACGAGGGCATGGCCGTGCTGTTCGTGGCGCAGGCCAGCGGCATTCCGCTGTCCATCCCCCAGCAAGCGCTGGTCGCCTTCGTGTGCATGGTGGCCGCGATGGGCGTCGCCGGTGTGCCGGAGGCAGGCTTCGTCTCGCTCGCGCTCGTGCTCAACACCGTCGGCTTGCCGATCGAAATCTTGCCGCTGTTACTCACGGTCGATTGGATCATCGCCCGCGGCAGGTCCGTCACCAACGTTCTGAGCGACATGGTGCTGTCGATCTTGCTCGACCGGGGCGCGGCTCGAGCCGAGGACTCAGCCCCGATTCGCGAACTCGCGCCTTAGGTACTCTTCGAGCGCGGTGCGCCAGGGACGCGGCGGTTTGCCGAGCGCGGCCTCGATCCGCGCCGTGTCGAGTACGGAGTACGCCGGGCGCGGTGCCGGGCGCGGAAATTCCGCGGTAGTCACGGCTACGACGCGCTCGGCCCGCAGCGTCAGGCCTTGGGCGAGGCACGCCTCGCGGATGGCGACAGCGAAGCCGTGCCAGCTGGTCTCGCCCGCGTTTGCGAAATGGTACACGCCGGGCTCGGTTGCCGTTTCGCCTCCGAGACCGAGCAGCGCGAGCAAGGCTTCGGCGAGATCTTCGGTGAACGTCGGTCTGCCGTGTTGGTCGGACACGACGCGGACCTCGTCGCGGTCTCGCATCAGGTTGACCATGGTCTTCACGAAGTTCGCTCCGTGAAGGCCGAACAGCCAGGAGGTGCGGACCACGTAGGGGCGCCCGCCCGCGCGCGCGGTCTCGAGCACGAGCTCTTCTCCCTCGAGCTTGCTCTGGGCGTACACGCCGCGCGGCGCGGTGGCTGCCGTCTCCGAGTAAGGCGTGGTGCCCTCGCCGCCGAACACGTAGTCCGTCGACACGTGCGCCAGCGCGGCCCCGATTTCGAGCGCGGCGCGCGAAATCACTCCGGCTCCCAGACCGTTGACGCGGAACGCGGCCTCGCGCTCGGTCTCCGCCAGATCCACCTGCGTGTAGGCTGCGGCGTTGATCATGAGGGACGGGCGCTCGCGCCGCGCAAACGCGAGCACCTGCGCTTCGTCGGCGATGTCGAGCTCGCGATCGGTCGAAACGCAGGCAACCCCACGCCGCTCGAGCTCCCGGGCGAGCGCGTGACCCAGCATGCCGCGCGCGCCCGCCAACCAGACGCGCGTCATCCGCGCATCCGGCGTGCGAAGCTTGCGAACGACTCGCCCTGCTCGTCCCGCGCCGACAGGATCGGATCAGCGACGGGCCACTCCACGCCGAGCTCTGGATCGTTCCAGGCGATCGTGCATTCGGTCTTGCCGTCGTACGGGTTCGAGACCTTGTACAGCACCTCGGCCACCTCGCTCACCACGCAGAAGCCGTGTGCGAAGCCGATCGGGATGTAGAGCTGATGGTGCTGCTCGGCGTCGAGGTACACGCCGTGCCACTTGCCGAACGTCGGCGACTCCCGGCGGATGTCCACGCAGACGTCGAAGATGCGCCCGGTCGCAGCCCGGACCAGCTTGGCTTGCCCGGGTTGCGATTGGTAGTGCAGCCCCCGCAGCGTGTCGCGCTTCGAGCTCGAGTGGTTGTCCTGGACGAACCGGACCTCGATGCCCGCGGCGGCATAGCGCTCATGCTGGTAGGTCTCGATGAAGAAGCCGCGAGGGTCGGTGAACACCCGAGGCTTGATCAGGATCAAGCCGGGAAGGGTCTGTGGGATGAACTCCATGGACTGCTACCGCCGAGGCTCGGCGACTTAGCACGCTCCGGGCGGCCTGGCCGGTCGCGCTTGACAGCCAGTGCGGCGGGATGCGACTCCCGCAGACGGACATGGTGAGACGCGCGCGAAACCCGGGCGGCGGCCGAAGACCGAGGCCCGTGGCGGCGGCGAAATCGAGGCTGTCTGCATTCGTGGGCTCCCAATGGCGCTGGCACACGCGGGCGCGATTTCCGCTTCCACTGGCTGAAGCCGAGGCGTGGCGCGAGATCGAGCAGAGCGAGCTGTCACTGCCGGCCTCCGAGCAGCCGGAGGTCAGCATCGTGATCCCCGTGTACGGGCAGCTCGCGACGACCTGGTCTTGCCTGCGCTCGCTCGCCGAAACTCCAGCGGGTAAGTCCTTCGAGGTCATCGTCGCCAATGACCGCTCCCCGGATCGCACGAGTGAGATGCTGGCTCGCGTTCGCGGAATTCGCGTCGTCGAAAATCCGGAGAATCTGGGTTTTTTGCGGACCTGCAACGGCGCCGCCCGGCAGGCGCGCGGTCGCTACCTGTGTCTGCTCAACAACGACACGTTGCTCACTCCGGGTTGGCTTTCGCCGATGCTCGAGAGCTTCGAGCTCTTTCCACGCGCGGGGCTCGTCGGTGCCAAGCTCCTGTTCGGCGACGGCCGGCTGCAGGAGGCGGGAGCGACGGCGTTTCGCGACGGCACCACCAGCCACTACGGGCGCACGAAAGATCCGACCCGCCCCGAATACTCCTTCGCGCGTCGCGTCGACTACTGCTCGGCCGCCTGCGCGGTGATCCCGAAGGCCGTCTGGGACGAGCTCGGCGGGTTCGACGAGCATTACGCCCCCGCGTACTACGAAGACACCGATCTCGCGTTCCGGGTGCGGCGCGCCGGCTACGAGGTCATCTACCAGCCGGCGACCACGATCGTGCATTTCGAGGGGCTCACTCACGGCAAGGTCAAGAGCAAGGGGCAGGCCAGGACGCCGAGCAAGCACCTGATCGCCAACCGCAAGAAGTTCCTGGAGCGCTGGTCGGAAGTGCTGAACGGGCACGCGCCGCCCGAAACGCGCAACTTCAGCGCTGCCGATCGAAGGCGCGCGCCGGGACTGCTGCTGCTTTCCGGGGCTCCGATCACGCCAGACGCCAGGAGCGCGCTGGCTGCTCTCGCCGCCGATGCTGCGGGCTTCCAGGTCACGGTGTGGTCACCCGGGCACGATCCGAGCGCCGCGAAGGACGCGCTTCAACGTCGCGGCATCGAGGTCCTGTATCCGCCGTACACGCCGCCGGTCTCTGATTTCTTGCGCTCCTCGGCGGTCGCGCGCTTCGGTGCGCTGCTCGTCTGGGATCACGAAGACGCGCCGGAGTTGCTCGCTGAAGCGCGGCGCAGCGCCGGGCACTTGAAGGTGTTCCGCTTCGTCACGCGAGACACGGAGCCGGTTTCCGAAGAAGGCGCCGAGCCGCTGCGCTGCTTCGACGCCGTGCTGACGGACGACGAGTCCCTGCGCGCCGCGCTCGCCCTGCGTCTGCCGCGCACGCCCGTGTTCGCGACGACCGATCCGGCGCTCTGGGCCGAGCTCGCCGAGGTCCTCCGCGCTCAGCGTTGAGCGCCGCTCAGGCTCGACGCGGCGGCTTCTTTTTCAGCACCGCGCGCAGCGTCGAGGCCAGCGCGGGGTCGAGCAGCAGGTTGAGCCCGAGGAACGCCGCGGCCAGGACCAAGATCCCGAGGGTGAGGCTCACGCCTCCCTGCAGCCAGGGATACAGCAAGAAACGGCCGATCCCCGCGATCAGCAGGCAGCCGAGCGCTGCGGGGAGCAAGCGCCGGATCGGCCGCGCCTCCGGCAACACGCGGCGCAAGATCAGGACCACTGCCAGGTTGCCGAGCACGACGTGGACCGAATAGCCGAGCCCGAACGCCAGCGGCGTGCGCGCGAACTCCGTGGCGATCACCACCGACACCCAATTGATCACGCTCCAGGCCATGGACAGCCGGAATACGATCTGCGGCCGTCCGAGCGCGTCCAGCGCGGAGGCCACGATCGGCGACAGGAAGCCGATCGCTATCGCCAGCGAGTACACGTACAGCGCGGGAAACGCCGGCAACCACTTGGCCGAATAGATGATGTCGACGAACCGCGGCCCGATCCCGAGGCACAGCCCCACGAAGAACAGCGTGGCGGTGGCGCAGACCACGATCGTGCGCTCGATCTCGGCGGCGAGCGCCTTTTGATCGTGCTGCAGGCGGCTGAAGGCGGGGAACGAAACCCGGCCCATGATGTAGACCAGCTGCACCGGGAACCAGGCCGTGTTGTGGGCGAAGTTCACGATCCCGAGCCCGTACTCGCCGAGGCGAATGCCGCCGACCAGCGGCGTGACCGACGAGTTGACCAGGCTCATCACGACCTTTCCCTGGTAATTCACGCCGAACCTCAGCATGCCGCGCAGCGCTGCACGATCGAACACGAAGCTCGGCCGCCAGCGCTGGACCAGGTTGAGCGTGATCGCCACGAACCCGGCCTGGGCCACCGAAGCCAGGACCAGCGAGGCGGCGTTGGCGCCGCGCGCGGCGAGGATCACCGCCGTGGCGTAGAAGGTGACGGTGCCGAAAAACTCGATCATCGAGATCCGCCCGAAGCGCAGGTTGCGCTCGAGCAGCAGCGACGGGACGACCTTCAGCACCGTGAACAGGAACGTCAGCGCGAGCCCGCGCAACAGCCACTCCGTGCCCCGAGGCAACCCCGGCCAGAGCCTGAGCACGAACGGCGCGGCCACGAAGATCACTGCCAAAACGCCGAGCGACAGGCCGAGCTGGAACCAGAACACCGTGGACAGCTCTTCTTGCTTCGGCGTCTCCTTCTTCTGCACGAGCGAGGGACCGAGCCCCACGTCCCCGAACACCACGAAGAACTGCATCGCGAACTGCACGATCGCGAACACGCCGTAGTCCGCGGGCGTGAGCACGCGCGCGAGGTACACGTTGGCTACCAGCGTCGTCAGCTGCTGCAGGATCGAACGCGCCCCGAGCGCCAGCGCACCGAGCCGGATCCGCCGCTGAATCGCCTGGGTTTCCGGGGGCGGATCCGGAGCGGGGGTGGGGGGCGTTGGTCCGCTGCTCATATCCGCTCGCGGCCGGGGTTATAGATCAGATCTTGCTGATCGCCTCGAAGTGCTCGGCTATCTCTTCGGGTGTCCACGGCCCGCGCTCGGTATCCTTGTACTTCCCGGCGCTCTCGACGACCTTGTAGACGCTGATGCGCGCGCCCGCGACCGCGAGCACGGCTCCGCTCACGTCCTTCGACAGCTCGCTCGCGAGGAACACGTGGGCAGGGGCGATGTGCTCCGGCGACAGCGAGTCGTCGATCTTCTGGAACATCGGCAGGTCCTCGGTCATGCGCGTCTTGGCGATCGGCGCGACCGCGTTGACACGGATGCCGTAACGCTGGAGCTCGATCGACGCGGTGCGGGTCAAGCCGTAGATGCCGGCCTTCGCGGCAGAGTAATTGGCCTGGCCGAAATTGCCGAGCAGGCCCGAGACGCTGGTGGTGTTGACGATGCTGCCCCGGGTCCCGCGATCTTTCATGGCGTTCGCCGCCGCCTGCAGACACAGGAACGTGCCTGTCAGGTGCACGGCGAGCACCGCGTCCCACTGCGCCTGGTCCATCTTCAGCAGTGTCTTGTCGCGCAGGATGCCGGCGTTGTTGATCAGCACGTCCAGGCCGCCGAAGCCGTCGAGCGCCGCAGCGACGATGGCGCGGGCACCCTCGGCGGTCGCGACGCTATCGTAGTTGGCGCGGGCCTCGCCGCCGGCGGCGCGGATGGCTTCGACCACGGCGTCGGCAGCCGAGGAGGCCTCGCCGCTGCCGTCGCGCGTGCCACCGACGTCGTTGACGACGACGCGGGCGCCTTCGCGGGCGAGGGCCAGCGCGGTAGCTTTGCCGATGCCGTTTCCGGCACCTGTCACGATCGCGACTTTTCCTTGAAGCAGTCCCACGACGAGACCCAGCGTGGCGAAGAGCGGGGTTCGACGCAAGATTCTTCGCTGGTCGAAATTATCGCGGTCGCGTCGGACTGCTCGGGTGGATGTTTCCTCAATCGGCGCGACCGGTCGCGCTCGGAGCAGCAAACGGGCCGCGCGACCGATTGACACCGCGGTGCGAGAGCGCTTTGCTTCGCGCGGAATGCGCTGGTTGATGGTTGTTGGTCTCCTCGGAGGCTCGGTCCTCTTCGGGTGCGGCGGCGCCAGTGAGAGCGCTCCGAGCCCGGAAACGGCTCACGCTACCGCCAAGAACTCGGGCTCCGAGGGCAGACGGGGCAAGCGGCGAGCAGCGGCAGAGGTTCGCGCCAAGATCCCGCAGCGCTGCTCGAAGCGAAAGCAGCGCGGCGAGTGCTTGCCGCCCACGACCTGGGTCAACAAGCTCTGCAACGACATCTACCCGGACGTCGCCCTGCACATGTTCAAGCCCGGCACGCCCTGGCAGCGCTTCTACATGCGGGCGCGCGCGGAGCCCTTCAACGCCTCGGGCGGCATGTCGCTGCTCGGTGAGCGCATGGAGATGGGGGAAGAGGTGATCGCGCTGCGCCGCCGCAACAACACCGGCGAGATGCGGATCAACGATCAGTCCGGCTACGACGTGCTGCGCTGGAACGGCTCGTGCGCCACGATCCACGACGGCGACTTTTCGACCACGCCGCCCCGCCAGGTCCGCCACTCGCGCGTCGAGTGGAAGCGCCTCAGCGTCGACATGCGCACTGCACTGGAGGCGGAACCGGAGATTGGCGCCACCTACGAGGCGCGCCGCAAGAACTGCCGCGGCGCTTCGATGGGCGAGGTCACGGCCGACTGCGAGGAGTACGACAAGCGGCTCGTCGAAGAGGTCGTGCGCCATGTTCGCAGCGGCGCCGCGCTTCCGGGTCCCGTGAAAGTGCCGTAGACTCCCGCGCGGCAGCTCATCATGTCGAAAATCTTGGTCACGAGCGCGTTACCCTACGCGAACGGACACATTCACCTCGGGCACCTGGTCGAATACATTCAGACCGACATCTGGGTGCGCTTCCAGAAGCTGTCCGGTCGTCGCGCCATCTATCTGTGCGCCGACGACACCCACGGCACCGCGATCATGATCCGCGCGCGCAAAGAGGGCCGGACCGAAGAAGCCCTGATCGGCGAGATGAGCCAGGCGCACCAGCGGGACTTCGCCGGCTTCGACGTGGCCTTCGACCATTTCGGGAGCACGCACTCAGACGCGAACCGCAAGCTGTGCGGCGAGCTGTGGCAGGCGCTGCGCAGCGCCGGGCGCGTCGTCGAGCGCGAGGTGACGCAGCTGTTCGATCCCCAGGCAGGCGTGTTCCTCGCCGATCGCTTCGTGAAGGGCACCTGCCCGCGCTGCGGTACGCCGGATCAATACGGCGACTCTTGCGAGAAGTGCGGCAGCACCTATTCGGCGGTCGAGCTCGTGAACCCGGTGAGCACGCTGAGCGGCGCCCGCCCCGAGGTGCGGAGCGCGCAGCACCTGTTCGTCACGCTCGAGCCGCTGCACGACTTCTTGACGGGCTGGACGCAGACTCCGGGGCGGCTACAGCCGGAGATCGCCAACTACATCGCGGGTCACTTCCTGGCGGAGCCGCTGCGCGATTGGGACGTGTCGCGCCCCGCGCCGTACTTCGGCTTCGAGATCCCGGACGCTCCCGGTCAGTACTGGTACGTCTGGTTCGACGCGCCGATCGGCTACATGGCCTCGACCCAGGAATGGTGTGAAAAGCATGGCGAGAAGCTCGAGGACTGGTGGAAGGATCCGGACACCCGGGTCGTCCACTTCATCGGCAAGGACATCACCTACTTCCACACGCTGTTCTGGCCGTCGATGCTGCGCGCCGCGGGCTACAACCTGCCGGACCGGATCCAGGTGCATGGCTTCCTCAACATGCGCGGGGAGAAGCTGTCGAAGTCGAAGGGCACGCTGGTGTCCGCGCGCGGCTACCTCGACGCCGGGCTCGATCCGCAGCAGCTCCGCTATTTCTACGCGACCAAGCTCAGCGCGCGCGTCGAGGACATCGATCTGAACCCCGAGGAGCTGTCCGCCAAGGTCAACTCCGATCTCGTCGGCAAGGTGGTGAACCTGGCCAGCCGCTCGGCGCGCTTCCTCGAGAAGACCGGGCTCTCGGCGGAGTACCCCGACGACGGCGGGCTGTTCCGAGCCGCGGTCGAGGCCGGTACCGAGATCCGCGACGCCTACGAGGTCTTCGATTTCGCGCGCGCGATGCGCGTGATCATGGCGCTCGCCGATCGCGCCAACGAGTACGTGGACCGGATGGAGCCGTGGAAGCTCAAGAAGGATCCCGCACGCGCGAAGGACGTGCAGGACGTCTCGAGCGTCGTTCTGAACCTGTTCCGGCAGATCGTCGTGTACCTGACGCCCGTGCTGCCGCGCCTCGCGGAAGCGACGGAGAAGCTGCTCGGCGCTCCGATAAAGAGCCTGGACGACGCCAACGCCCCGCTCACCGGCACCCCGGTCGCGGCCTTTTCGCACCTGATGGAACGCATGGATCCCAAGAAGTTCGAAGCCCTGGTGGTGCCCGAGCCCACGCCCGTCGCAGACGCCCCCACCGAGCCCGCCGACGACGGCGCCGCGCTCGCCGCCGAGCCGCTCGCCCCCGAGTGCACGATCGACGATTTCACCAAGGTCGATCTGCGCGTGGCGCGCGTGGTCGCCGCCGAGCCCGTGCCCGAAGCCAAGAAGCTTTTGCGCCTGACGCTGAGCCTCGGCGGCGGTGTGACGCGCAACGTGTTCGCCGGAATCAAGGCGGCCTACGACCCAGAGCAGCTGGTCGGGCGCCTGGTGGTGATGGTGGCGAACCTGGCGCCGCGTCAGATGCGCTTCGGCCTGAGCGAGGGCATGGTCGTCGCGGCCGGCCCCGGTGACAAAGAGGTGTTCGTGCTAGCGCCGGACGCCGGCGCGAAGCCCGGCCAACGCGTGCACTAACGGACGCGCGCGACGACCAGTGGCGTTCGCCGCGGCGCGCGCGCACCGAGCTCGAAGGCCTTCGCCACGCGCTCGAGCTCGGTTTCGGCCCGCGCCTTGCTGTTCGCGTGCAAGCGCGCGAGCGGTTCGCCTCTGGTAACGCGAGAGCCCCGCGGCGCTAGGATCTCGATGCCAGCGCCGGGGTCCACCGGATCTTCTGCGCGGGCGCGGCCGGCGCCGAGCGCCACCGAGCTCCAGCCGAGCGCCAGCGGGTCGATGGCGGTCACGTAGCCCGAGCGGCGCGCTGTCACGACCACGCTCGACCGAGCGCGCGGGAGGCGTTCCGGCCTTTCGATGGCGCGGACGTCTCCACCGTGCGTCCGCACCATCCGCGAAAAGCGCTCGAGCGCGGAGCCGTCCGCCAGGGCTCGCTCGAGGGCCTTTCGCGCCGCGCCGCGCGAGGGCTCGACCCCGCCCACCAGCAACATCTCCGTTCCGAGCTCGAGCGTCAGCTCGCGTACGTCGGCCGGACCGCGGTCGTTCAAGATTTCGATCGCCTCGCGCGTCTCGAGCGCGTTGCCGATCGTGAGCCCGAGCGGCGTCGACATGTCGGTGACCAGCGCGACCGTCTTCAGGCCGGCTGCGTTGCCGACCCGAACCAGGGCGCGGGCCAGCCTCCTGGCGCGCTTCGGCTCGGGCATGAATGCGCCGCGACCAACCTTCACGTCGAGCACCAGGCCGTCGAGGCCGGCCGAAAGCTTCTTGGACAAGATGCTGGCGACGATCAGCGGGATTGACTCGACGGTGCCCGTCACGTCGCGCAGCGCGTAGATGCGGCGATCGGCCGGTGCGAGCTCGCGGGTTTGACCGATCAGCGAAACCCCCACCTCGCGCACCACGCGCTCGAAGCGCGCCGGACTCAGGCCGACGCGGTAGCCGGGGATGGCCTCCAGTTTGTCGAGCGTGCCTCCCGTGTGCCCGAGCCCTCGCCCCGAGATCATCGGCACCGCGAGCCCGGCCGCCGCCACCAGGGGCGCGAGGCACAGGCTGATCTTGTCGCCGACGCCGCCGGTCGAGTGCTTGTCGATCTTCGGCGCGCGGACCGAACCGAGCTTCAGCACCTTGCCGGACTGCAGCATGGCCGTGAGCAGCGCCACCGTCTCGCGGTCGGTCATGCCGCGGAAGAACGTGGCCATCAAGAACGCGCTCATCTGGTAATCGGTGACGGTGCCGTCCAAGAGCCCCGACACCAAGCCCGCTATCTCGTCGGGGGAGAGCTCCGCGCCGTCTCTCTTCTTCTGGATGATCTCGACCGGCCGAATCATGAGCGAGTATCCTCGGCGGACCGTATACCAGATGGAGCCACCCCGGTGACCAAGGCCGCGCGCGGCCGCCCGAGCGGCAAGTTCACACAACACCGGCGCGTCGACCGCGTGCGCGAGCTGCTCGAGCGCCACCCGCGGGGCCTCACGCTCTACGAGCTCGCCGAGGCGCTGCAGGTCACGGTCCGCACGCTGCGCCGTTACCTGCCCGAGATCGCCCGCGACTACCAGCTCGAGTCGACGCCGACGCGCGGCGGGGGCGCGTTGGTCTGGAAGATCCGCTCGGGCGAGGTCGCTCGCAAGGTCGAGCTGCGCCGCACCCAGGCCTATGCGCTGCTCGCCGCTCGGCGTCTGTTCGAGCCGATGCGCGGCTCGACGCTGTTCGAAGAGATCGATCTGGCCGTGAACAAGCTGTTGGCGTTCGCCCAGCGCCCCGGCCGCGGTCCGAACGCGGGGCTCGCCGACGCACGCCTCGAAGATCGCTTCCTGTATCTCCCGCACGCACCCAAGAACTACGCGGAGAAGACCCAGGAGCTCGACGACCTGTTCCAGGCCGTGTCGGATCTGCGCCCGCTCACGCTGAGCTACCGCAGCGCGACCAAGGCAGCGGAAGAGCGGATCACCATCCACCCCTACGCGCTCGTCCTGCACCGCGACTCGATTTACTCGGTCGGCTATCACGTCGCGCGCGGCGAGGTGCGCACCTTCGTGCTCGATCGCATGCGCGATACGGAATGCGCGGCCACCGAGCGCTTCGAGCTCCCGTCCGACTTCAACGTCGAGGAGTACTTCCAGGGCGAGTTCGGGATCTGGAAGAGCCCCACGCCCAAAAAAGTAGTGATCGACTTCGACGCAGCAGCTGCGGAGTACATCCGCGTGCGCAAGGTCCACGCTTCTCAAAAGCTTCAGGGCTTACCCGGCGGCGGCGTCCGCCTCACGCTCACGATCGGCAACCTGCTGCAGATCACGAGCTGGGTGCTCGAGTGGGGCAAGCGCGCGCGCGTGGTCGAGCCGCCGGAGCTCGTGGAAGCCGTCCGCGCCGAGCTCGAAGGCGCGCTCGAGCGCTATCAGGGCCCGACCCCGACGAAAGCCCGCAAGGCGAAGAGCTAGCGCCGACGATTGCGGCGGCTCGATCAGGGGCCTGGCTCAGGTAGTGCCAGCAGTCTGGGCGCCCCCACAGGGCAACCCGGCGAAATCGCTTGGGGAAGAGCTGGCAGAGGAATTGCTAGCGCTCCGGCATGGGCAAGACACGCGCGTGGTTCGGATTGGGGACGACGGTGCTGCTGCTGAACATCGGGTGCGAGGCGGGGAGCTCCGGACCGGAATCGGCCGAGCACGAGGGGACGCCCCGGATCGGCACCACGAAGGTCGCGCTCGAACGCACGGGCTCTTGCGACGAGCTGACGGCCTCGCTCCGGGCGGACGCGAGCTCGAAGATGAATCGACGCATCGACGCCGAGATCCGCGCCGTTAAAGAGGGATACACGTACCGGGGGCGCGGGACCGTGCTCGTGGTGCCCGGCGGAGGGCCGGGCAATGCGCCGCCACCGGGCGCGCCGGCCGCGGGAGACGCCGCCGCCGAGTCCCCCACGCCCGCCCATTCGGAGACCGAGACGCAGGTGAAGGGCGTCGACGAAGCCGACATCGTCAAGGCGGTCGGGACGCGGCTCTACGTGCTGCACGGTCAACGGCTGTTGATAGTCAACGCTTGGCCGGCGGCGAACCTGTCTCTGGCCTCCGGGATCGATATCGAGGGTGAGCCTCGAGAGATGTTCGTGACGGACAAGCAGGCGATCGTGTTTTCACGAACGGATGGCAGCGCCGTCTACCGCGCGGCGGGCCTCACGCCGCGCGGGGCGTACAGCGACGCCTACGACAGCGCGGTGTTTCCGGCGGCCGACCTCGGGATCGCGCCCGGCGCCGGCGGCGGATTGTTCGCCAACGGGCTGACCAAGGTCACGGTGCTCGAGCTCGAAGGCGATACCGCCAACGTGACCCGCGAGCTCTACTTCGAAGGCGCCTATCTGTCGTCACGGCGCATCGAGGATCAGGTGCGTGTCGTCCTTCAAGGCGGTGCGCACGGCCCCGTGCTCGACTACGCGCCGGTTTACGCGACGGGCGACGGCGCACCCTCCGACGCGGAACAGATCCAGGCCTGGGAGGCGCTGCGACTCAAAAATCAGGCTGCGATCGAGCGCACCAGCTACGCGGATTGGGTCCCGCTGTCGTTCACCAAGACCGACGCGGGTGTCCAGGCGGCGAGCACGGCATGCGCCGACTTCTACGTTCCGACCGAGGGCAGCACCGAGTTCGGCATGACCGAGCTCGTCACGTTCGACCTCGCGGCACCGGCGCGCGCGCCGAGCCGGCTTTCCATCGTCGGCTCCGCCGAGCTCGTCTACGGCAACGCGAGCTCGATGGTGGTAGCGAGCAACGCCTTCATCGCTCCTTGGAGTCTGCGCCAAGCCCCGTTTGTCGATGACTCGAGCTCGGCCCCAGCCGAGACGCTGAACGCCACGCACGTTCACCGCTTCGATTTCGGGGAGGACGGCGCGCCAGTGTACACGGGCTCGGGCAGCGTCCCGGGCTCTGCGCCGGACCAGTTCGCGCTCGACGCCACGGCCGACCACGTGCGCATCGTCACCAACGAGCTCCGCTCCGGCCCCTACCGCAACGACGGCAAACAGAATCAGGTGACGCACGTGCACGTGCTCGCAAGTCGCGACGGCGGGCTCGAAATCGAGGGCAAAGCCGGCGAGATCGCGCCCGGAGAGCAGCTCTACGCGACGCGCTTCGTCGGGGACATGGCTTACGTCGTCACCTGGCACGTCACCGATCCGCTGTTCGTGATCGATCTGCACGACCCGGCGAACCCCACCGTGCTCGGAGAGCTACACATCCCCGGCTTCAGCGAGTACATGCGCCCGCTCGACGCCACGCACCTGCTCACGATCGGGCGTGAGACCGACGACACGGGCCACCAGCACACCGATGACGGCTACTGGTACGGCATCTCGATTCAGGTCTTCGACGTGACCGACCCGCTGAAGCCGCTGCTCCAGCACAAGTACGTGTACGACGGCGGCGAGTACGCCACGACCGAAGCGGCGCAGAACCACAAGGCCTTCACCTACTTCGAGGATCGTAAGCTGCTCGCGTTCCCCTACGTCCGGCAGTACGGCTACGGCGCGACCGCAGACGGTCCGTCGAGCGCGCTCGAGGTGTTCCACGTCGATGTCGAGTCCGGGATCCAAAAGCTTGGCAGCGTCGAACATTCGTCGCTGCTCGCGACCCAGGAAAACGGGCTCTACGGCTACTGCGGCGGCTACTACGACGGCGCCGTCCGGCGTGGCGTCTTCTTCGAAGACACCGTTTACTCGGTTTCTTACGGCGGGATCGAAGCCAACGCCGTGTCGGACCTCGGCACACCTCTCGCCACCTTGAAGCTCGAGAGCCCTACCATGCAGGGCCTGAGCTGCGGCAACGCGGCCTTCTGAGCAGCACCACTCTTTGGAATGAATTCCTCGGGGGCTGGGTTGGCCAAACATGACGGCGTTTTTCGTGCACGGTGACCGAACCCTCGGAGCTGGTTTTCAAACGTTCATCGAAAACAGACTGGCCGCGATACTCAGAGGCCATCACGCGCGTATAGAGCGCGTCGCAGTTCGGTTCGAAGACCTGAACGGCCCGAAGGGCGGGGACGACACCGCGTGTCGGATTCAGGTCACCATCGCCGGTCAGCACCCGCTCGTCGTCGAAGCGCGGGCCGAGGGCGAGGAACACGCGTTCCGGCTCGCCGTTCCGAAGCTCACGGCCGCGTTGAACCGCCAGCTCGAGCGGCGCCGCGAGCGCCCCCGCGCCACGCTGCGGGAAATGACCGGCTGAGGCCCGCGTCAGTAGGGCGTGCCGTCCTTGCGCGAATAAGTCGGCGCGGGACGGCCGTCCCGGCCGAGCTTGCTGTAAGCGAGGTCGACGTCCGTATAGACCGCGACGTCGTTCGGGTCGCGATTGCCGAGCTCGAGGTAACGAGCAGGCCGGTCGCTGCGGTTCACGAGCTGATGGCCGTCCCCGCTGCCCGCGGGAAAGCCGGCGCACGTCCCGGCCGTGAGCAGCTGCTCTCCCTGGTCGGTGCGGAGCACGACTTCGCCTTCCAGGATGAACACGAACTCGTCTTCGAGCGTGTGATGGTGGCGCATCGACGACTCCTTGCCGGGCGGCAGCGTCGTCAGGTTGATGCCGATCTTGGTCAGGCCGAGCGCGTCGCCGAGGCCGCGCTTCTCCCGAGGCACAACGCGTGACCGGAAGGGCTCGGGATAGCCGGAGCTGGTGCGCGCGGGGAGCGTGCCCGGATCGAGGGCTGGCTTGACGAGGGCAGGGTGGGGCATGACCGAAGTCATTGTCCGCTAGCGCGCGCGGTCAATCCCCGGTGCGATCGAGTTACTGCGTTCGATATTGTCGGTAGTACGAGAGCACGCGCGTGACGTAGTCCTGCGTCTCTGCGTAGGGCGGGATGCCGCCGTAGCGCATCACGGCGCCCTCGCCGGCGTTGTAGGCGGCGATCGTGAGCTCGATGTCGCCGTTGAACAGGTTGGCCAGCACTCGCAGGTAGCGCGTGCCGCCGAAGATGTTCTCGCGCGGATCGAAGACGTCCGTCACCATCATGCGCTCGGCCGTGGCCGGGATCATCTGCATCAGGCCGCGCGCGTTCTTCGGCGATACGGCGCGGGGGTCGAAGTCGCTCTCCACGCGGATCACGGCGCGCACGAGCTCGACCGGGATCTGATAAAGCGTGGCGGCCTCGCGGATGTGCGCGTCGTAGCGGCTGAAGCGCTCGGGAGAGCCATCGCCCGGCATGCGCGCGGGGTTGGTCTTCTTCCCCTTCGCGTAGAGCTGGCTGCCGGTCTGCTTCTTCGTCGTGAAGCTGATCACGCCGTCGGGGCCCACCTGGCGATAGATGTCGGCTGCGGAAGCGGTTGCGCTGTTGCCCGCTACACAGGTCAGGGCGCCGAGGAAGATTAATGCCCAGGCCGGCGCTCTCGGGAGCCTTCTGCCCATTGGACGGGGGAAGGACATGCGTTGGAGGGAGCGAGGCATACTGGCTCGAATGATAACGAGCTGTCGGCCTGGGCTGGAGGGGAAACCGAGAGCTCTCGTCGTTGTTCCCGAAGAACCACAAAAAGCGCGGCTGTGGTCGCATTCGCTGGGTCACGCCGAAAACGGTAGTAAATTCAATTGGTTACACGCACGGCAGAACGACTGGTGCGGCGGGGTGAGATGACCGCTTCCGCACACCGCCTCGCGGTCCTAGCCTCTGTTCCGAGGTCTCGAGCAGCATGTCGGCGGAAGGCAATCTTCAACTCGTGCGCGAGTACCTGGGGGCGCTGGCGCGCCTCGCACCCGCTTCGGAGATGGCGGCGTTCTTCACGGAGGACGCCGAGCAGCTCGAGCTGCCGAATCGCTTGAACCCCAACGGGCAGAAGAGTGATCTCCGCACGCTGCTCGAGCGCGTCGACAAGGGGCGCGCGCTGCTCGACGAGCAACACTACGAGGTCACGAACGTGATCTCGAGCGGCAACAGCGCCGCGATCGAGGCGGACTGGAGCGGCAAGCTCAAGAACGGCACCGAGCTCCGCGCTCACTTCGCGATCTTCTTCGAGTTCCGCGATGGCCGCATCGCTCGCCAGCGCAACTACGACTGCTTCGAACCGTTCTAAAGCTGCTCGCACCGCACCGTGCCGTCACGGCCCCACGAAGCAATACAGTTTGCCCGCTCCACCACCGGGTTGCGTGTTTCCGCACTGACCCGTGTGCGAGCCGTTCCAGATCGAATACGGCTCGGCCGAGTTCATCATCGGTCCGAGCCCGTCGGAGTGACCGACCTGGGACATGCCGCTCGTGCCCGTCCAGTCGTCGCAGGTCATACCCTTCGAAACGGTGCCGTCTTCGAGCGTCCCCGTGAGAATGTCGTGCTCGTTGGGCGTTGGCGAACCCATCCACTGCCCGTTGATGCGGTTGCCCTTTTCGTCGAGGAACAACTCGGCGTCACCGGTGCGCATGTGGAGCGCGTCCTTGCTGGCCGCGACCTCGGCGCCCTTCGAGTTGATGTAGGGGCCGTCGCCGATCCGATCCCGCGCGTTCACGGCCGGCTCTTCGGTGCTGAGGTAAGCGCGCCAGGTCTTGGCGCCGTGACCGACGGCCGCTGCCAGCATCTGGCAACGCATGTCAGCGCCCTCGAGCCCGCCGAGGTTTGCGGTCTTGCTCGAGTCGCTCGTGACGAAGAAGTTCATCATCGCGTCGGCCGAGCCGCCACCGCTCCCCGTCATGCCGGAGCTGCCGCCGCCGACCCCGCCGGAACCCGCGCCGGCGATTCCGCCGCTCGCGCTGCCGCCGGTGGCCGAGGCGCCGCCCGTGGCTGCTCCGCCTGCCGCCGAGCCGCCCGTGCCGGCCCCGCCCGTCGCGCTGCCTCCGGTCGCGCTGCCTCCGGTCGCGCTGCCTCCGGTCGCCTTGCCGCCCGTCGCGGCCCCGCCCGTCGCGGCCCCTCCGGTCGAAGCGCCGCCCGTCGCGTTGGGCGCCCCGCCCGTGACTCCGCCGGTCGCGCAGTTCGTGCACGGGTCTTCTCGCGGGGGGGCGTCGTCTTCACTGCAGGCGACGGATACGGCTGCCAGAGCGAGCCAGCCAAACACACCCACAGAAGTTGCGTTGTTTCGCACGCGAGGACTCCTTTTCGGCGCCCGCCGGAGCGAGCGCATTTTTACGCGAACCGAGAAGCGCCGGTCAGACCTGATCGTCGCCGGTCAGGTACGTGTACGAGCGCAGTGAATCTTCGTAGTGCCGCATCAGTGTCCGGAGCTGGTCGTTCGTGAGTCGGCCCGCGCTCACGGCGCGCTCCGCCTGACGGCGCACGGCGTCCACCATCTCATCGGGCTGATAAGCCACGTAGCGCAGCACCTCGGAGACGCTGTCGCCCTTGATCACGTGCCGCACGTGGTGGCCGCCGTCGTCGGTGAGCGCGACGTGCACGGCGTGCGTGTCGCCGAACAGATTGTGCAAATCCCCCAAAATTTCCTGATACGCGCCGTTCAGGAACATGCCGAGGTAGTAGTTCTCGCCTTCTTTGAGGTGGTGCACGTCGAGCGAGCTGCGCACGTCTTCGACGTCGATGAAGCGGTCGATCATGCCGTCGCTGTCGCAGGTGAGGTCGGCGAGCGTGGTCGACACCTGCGGCTCCTCGTCCAGCCGGTGGATCGGCATGATCGGGAACAGATGATCGATCGCCCAGATGTCGGGCGCCGACTGGAACACCGAGAAGTTGCAGTAGTAGATGGCGGCCAGGGTGCGATCGAGGTGCTTGAGCTCCTCGGGCACGAAGTTCAGCCGGCGTAGCGTCTGCTGGATCTTCTCGCAGCAGTTCCAGAACAGACGCTCGACCTGGGCGCGCTCGCGCAGCGATAGGTAGCCGTACTTGAACAGGCTCTGCGACTCTTCCTTGGCCTGGCTCGCGTCGTGGTAGCTCTCCTGCACGTTCTTCGGCTGGATGCCGTGGTACGTCTCGTAGAGCTCCTTGAGCAGGCGGTGAGCGTCCGGCTTCGGCTCGAGCGGCTCTCCGAAGCGCACCTCCTGACGGCCCACCACCTCGAACACGAGCACCGAGTGGTGGGCGGCGATCGCGCGCCCGCTCTCGCTGACGATCGTGGGCACGGGCACGTCCGCCTTGGCGCACGCGGCCTGGATGTGCGCGACCACGTCGGCCGCGTACTCCTGGAGCTGGTAGTTCTTCGAGGCGTGGAAGTCCGTCTTCGACCCGTCGTAGTCGACGGCCAGGCCGCCGCCGATGTCGAGGTAGCCCATCTTGCAGCCCATCTTCGCGAGCTCCACGTAGATGTTCGACGCCTCCTGCATCGCGTTCTTGATCGGGATGATGCTCGAGATCTGGCTGCCGATGTGAAAGTGCAGGAGCTGCAGTGAGTCGAGCATGCCGCGCTCGGTCAGGCGATCGACCACCTCGACCACCTCGGAGCTGTTGAGGCCGAACTTGGCGCGGTCGCCCGCCGAATCCGCCCAGCGCCCCACGCCCTTGGTGGAGAGCTTGGCGCGCACGCCGAGCAGCGGCCGGATGCCGAGCTTCTCCGAGGCGCGGAACACCAGATCGAGCTCTTCCTGGCGCTCGAGCACGACGATCACGGTCTTGTCGAACTTCTGCGCGAGCAGCGCGGTCTCGATGTATTGCCGGTCTTTGTAGCCGTTGCAGATGATCAGACCGCCGACGTCGCTCATCGCGGACAGCGCGATCAAGAGCTCCGGCTTCGAGCCCGCTTCGAGACCGAAGTGGAACGGACGCCCCACTTCCACGATCTCTTCCACGAGGTGGCGCTGCTGGTTGACCTTCACCGGGTACACGCCGCGGTAGATGCCGGCGTAGTCGTACTCCTGAATCGCCTTGGCAAACGCCTGGTTGATGCGCTGGATGCGGTGACCGACCACGTCGGGGAAGCGGATCAAGAGCGGCAGCTCGAGCCCGCGCGCGTTCAGCTCCTTCGTGAGATCGTACAGATCGATGCGCTGCGGGCGCTCGGGATCGGGCGTCACCTCGACCCTGCCGCGTGAGTTCACGTGGAAGTAGGGCGCGCCCCAGCCCTGGATCTGGTAGCGCTGAGCTGCGCGCTCCGTGCTCCAGTCGTTGGTCCCGTTTTGTTTTTCGCCCTGGGCCGGGCGTCGCGAGACATCGAGGGCTGCGTCGAGGACGGAGAGCTTGGCGCCGTTCATTGGATGGGGCGGCAATATAGTCGATTTTTCGGGGGGCGTCGTGCCGGGGCTGAGTGGTTTCGGTGACTCGCGGACACGAACTAGGAGCCCGGGAACCAGACCGTCGGCAGCGCGGCGCGGCGCAGCAGCGCGAGGTAATCCATCGTGAAAGCCACGGCCACGTGGACCAGGAACCCCGCGTAGATACTGCGCGTCCGCATCGCCATCGTGCCGAGCACGACGCCGGCCACGAGGGCGCCGTGCGTCTCCAGGTAAGGCTTGCCGTAATGGATCATGCAGTACGGCAGCGCCATGGCGAAGATGGCCGAGGCCCCGAGCGCGCGTCGCAGCGCCTGTAGCATCCAGCCCCGGAAGAAGAACTCGAGGCCCAGGAACTGGAGGAAATACATGGCCTCCCAGGCGAGGAAGTCGGACCAGCTGCGCGAGCTCTGCTTGTAGAACGGGTAGTAGGTGCCGAAGTCGGGCTCACGCGCGACGATGAACAGCGCGCCGAGCACGACGGCGAGACACAGCGCGTAAAGCCAGAGGTGATCGAGGAAGCCCCGGACGTGGAGCCCCATGTCCACGATCCGATCGCGCGGAAACAGGATCTTCCAGGTGACGATCGGCACTACGACGTAGCCGAACACGCGCGCAAACACCCACCAGGCGTAGCCGTAGAGCTCGTCGTACATGGCCATTCGCAGCCAGGCGTGGCCATTTTCCTCCCAGGCCTCGAGCACCGGCCGCAGCGTGCTCGCGAAGAAATCGCGCCCGCCGTAGTACTCCTGCATGGTGAGGATCACCGCCGTCAGCGCGAAACACACGAACGGCCGAAAATCCTGGACCGAGCTGCTGACGGCGCGCTCGCGCTCCGCCTCGTCGTTGATCTGAAACCAGCTCTTCTTGAAGAACCACAGCAAGATCGGCGTGATCGCCAGCAGGATCGGGATCGGCAGCAATGCCTTGAAGGGCGGGAACCCGCTCAGGCTCGACCACCACGACACGCTCTTCAGCGGCGTGAGCCCGGACGAGGGCGGCGGCGCGCTGAAAGCCGCGACCCAGGTGCCCAGGGACTCGACGACCGACAGCAGCGCCATCGGCGTCAGGATTTGGCGAGCTCGGCACCCCGTCGGAGCCGGGCGAGCGTGCGCTCACGACCGAGAACGACCATCACGTCGAACAGCGGCGGGCTCGCGCTCCGCCCGGACAGCGCCACGCGGGCGGCCTGAGCGAAGTCCTTCATGCTCAACCCCTGCTGCTCGGCCCAGTGCTTGGCGCGCGCTTCGAGGGCGTCCGCGGTGAACGGCTCGACGGTGGACAGTGTCTCGGCCAGGGCCTCGAGCCGCGGCGCGGCCTCCTTGGTGAGGAACTTCTGGCGCGCCTTGTCGTCGAGCTCCGGCGGCTCGCGGAAGTAGTAGTCGAGGTCGTTCGCGGCATCGACCAGCGTCCGGGCGCGCTCGCGGATCCCGGGGATCGCGGCCTTCAGCGCGGCTTCGGGCACGTCCGTGAGACCGCGCGCGTCGAGGAAGGGCTTCACGGAGCTCGCGTACTCGTCGAGCGACGTGAGGTCTTCGCGCTTCAGGTGCTCGAACGCGACGTCGGCGAATTTCTTGTCGTCGAACTTACCGTCGCCCTTGCCGACGCGGTCCCAGCCGAAAGCCTCGATCAGCTGCTGCTTGCCGAAGATCTCCTGATCGCCGAACGACCAACCGAAGCGCACGATGTAGTTGAGCACGCCCATCGGAGGAAAGCCGCGGTCGCGGTACTCCTGAACCGAGACGGCCGTGTGACGCTTGCTCAGCTTGTCGCCCTGCGGCGACAGCATCATCGGCAAGTGCGCGAACTCGGGCGGCTCCCAGCCGAAGGCGCGGTACAAGAGCAGCTGCTGCGGCGTGTTGCCGATGTGGTCGCGCGCGCGCGCCACCAGCGTGATGTCCATCAGGTGGTCGTCGATCGTCGCCGCCAGGTTGTAGAGCGGGTAACCGTCGGTGCGCACCAGCACGAAATCTTGCTGGGCGGCGTTCGGGGTGCTGATCGCGCCGAACACCTTGTCCACGAACTCCGTCGAGCCTTCACGCGGGGTCTTGAAGCGCACCACGTGCGGGAGATCCGGTTGGTCCGTGCGATCTCGGCAGGTGCCCGGGTAGACGAACGCTGCCTTCGGGTTCCGGGCTTTCAGCTGCTCACGCTGCCGGTCGAGCTCTTCCTTGGTGCAGTAGCAGCGGTAGGCCTTGCCCTCGCGGATCAGGCCTTCGACGAGCTCCTTGTAGATGGGCTTGCGCTCGCTCTGGAAGTACGGGCCGTGGGGACCGCCGACCTCGGGGCCCTCGTCCCAGTCCATGCCGAGCCAGCGGAAAGCGTCGAGGATGGCGCGAACGCTCTCGATGCTGCTGCGTTCCTGGTCCGTGTCCTCGACACGCATCACGAACGTACCGCCCTGGCTGCGGGCCCACAGCCAGTTGAAGAGCGCCGTGCGCGCGCCGCCGATGTGCAGATAGCCGCTGGGAGAAGGAGCAAAGCGAAGCCGAGGCTTCATGGGGCCCGCGAGTACCACGAGGGGCGGGCAGAGTCACCCTGGCTGACGGGTCCCGTCCGCGCCGCAATTCGGCCGATTTCGCGGCGATAGGCGGCGGGTCCGGCGCGGGGTTACGGGTAGGGGCTCCGCGGCGGCGGCGCAGCGTGGAGAAAACCGCTTCAACGCGCGACTCCGCCGGCTCTGGTTGCCAGGATCGCGGCTCGTTGCTACAAGGGCGCCCCGCTTGAGCCGGTAAAAACGGCCGGGAGACGAACGATGAAGAAGCAGCCCCTCCGCCTGGTCAAGGACTCTTTCCAGTCCAAAGAGAAGCTCGTCGAAGCCGTTCAGAAGCTGGCGACGGCCGATCTCTGGATCGACCGGGTGAACTCCGAGAAGGGGCTTGCCCGTGTCGCGAACGGCAAGCTCGTCCGCTTGCACGCGATCCTGAGCGACGCGAAGCAGCGCTTCGGCAGCCGCGACAAGCTGATCGCCGCGATCCTCGAGCTCGAAAAGCGCACGAAGGACGCAGGCTACAAGGCGCGCCTCGAGCAGTACCCGCTGCCGCGCCTGCTCGACGCTCACCAGACCGCCGATCGCCGCGCCAAGGCGAAGACCAAGTCCGAAGCGCCGAAGAAGAAGGCCGTGAAGAAGGCGCCCGCGGCCGAGGCCAAGAAGGCCCCGGCCAAGAAGGCGCCCGTCAAGAAGGCGCCCGCGAAGAAGGCCAAGAAGAAGGGCTGAGGCGCGCGGCGCTCTAGGGCGCCGTCAGGCCTTTGTCTTTCACGAAGCGGTTCGTGTAATCGACGCTCTTCGCGTAGCTCTTCTCGAGATCCGCGAGCAGCTTCTTCTCCAGGATCCCGCCCACGAGCGGGATCTTGGCGCTGATCGTGCCGCGCACGCTGCGGCGGCATTGGCCATCGCCCGCGGGTGACGTCGAGATCTCGAGCTTTACGTCGACCTTGTCGGCGAGCCGGTTCGGGACGACCTGGATCTTGTAGGTCTTCTTGGCGCGGTCGAGTACTCCGCGCTCCTCGTAGCCGGCGCCCTGCCCGATCACCGCCTTGAGCGCCGTGGGCACTTCGCCGACGGGCGGCACGGCCTCGACGACGCGGTGCAAAAGGCCGTCGCGCGTCTCACGCCGGAGCTCGCGCCACGACGTGAACTTCAGATTCTGAACGAACAGGCCGCGGTTGTATTCTTCGTCGAGAAAAACTCGATCCCAGAACACGTCTTCGCTGCATTCGAGGGTGTGATCGACTCGGATCTCCTGCATGGGGGCGCGAGCATACTCCGGCTCTCGGTTTTTCGCATGCAGCAGCTCAGCGGCACGAAACGAACAGGTTCGCTTCCGACGAGGCAACGCCTACCGACAGGCGCAGTAGGTGCCGAGCCCTGGGCGGGCAGTTCGCGACCAGCGCGCGGCGTGTTTGGACTGCGGTCGAGTCCGGGGCTTCGCCGGGGCCGGGCTCGGGATCGACGTAGCAGAAGCCCACGGGGGCCGGCTCCGCGAGCTGGTTGCGGCACGCCTCGAGCTCCGCGCCTTCGTACTGGTGAACCTCGCAGATGCAGAGCTCGCCCGTGTCGCCGAGCCGGGCTCGCTCGAGGCTGACGTCGCCGGGGTCGGAGCGGCCGTAGTCGTCGTCGCAGGAGCAGCGGCCGTCTTCAGGGCGCGTGACGTCGAGCAGGCGGCACTCGGTGCGTCCCTCGGCGTCCTGCTGGAGCGGCTCGGTCAGACACTCGGCGTGGAACGCCTTCTTCATGCTCTCGGTGAGCGCGGTGAGCGCGGGGGTGTAGCCATAGTTCGCGTCGAGCCCTGGCTCTTCCGACACCGGGTACTTGGGGCAGACCGAGGCGACCACGGCGTTACCGCTGATTTCGCCGAGGCTGCGCAGGACCTCGAGCTGGCGGACGCCGGGGTAAGCCTTGGCGTGAGTCTGCCGGGGGCCTTCACAGATGCTGCGGTTGTAGAGCTCGTCGTCTTCCTTGCAATCGCAGACTTCATTTTGGTTGCAGTCGAGCGGTGCGGGGAGCTCGAAGGTGCACGCGAGCTGGAGATCGCTCCCGTCTTGAATGTTGGACTCGTGACCGTTGATGGGGTTTCCGCGAGCTGTCGAGGAGGACGCGACGAGCTTGCCGCCGACTGCACTCCCGGCTGGATGCTCCTGCGGAACGTTCACGAGGGTGGTGCGGTCTCGGTCCGACTCGAACATCAAGCCGTCCAGAGGCGGCTCGCTCTGAGTCCCCAGGATCCAGCTCCAGCGATCCTGCGCGACCAGCTCGTCGTAGCTCAAGAAGCGGAGCCCGGCGCCGCTCTCCCAGCTCGCTTCGTCGGAGATGTCCTGCCAGGGCACGCCCACGATGCCCGCGAGGAACACCATCGAGCGGTCGCGCATCGGGATGCCAGTCGGCGAATCGAAGAGTGGGTTCTGCACGACTTGGTCGCTGCGCGTGACGATGCGCGGCTCGGTGAGCCCGGCCACGTAACGCGAGAGCGGCTGCAGCATGTCGAAGCCAAAGCGCCGCTTCTGCTGGAAGCAACGCAGGTTCGGGTGCTCTTCGGCCATCGGGAGCTGGCCCTTCTGGCACTCCGCGTCGTTTGCGGGCGGGGTGCAACCAGGCGGCACACCGGCGTTGGACGACGAGCACGAGAAGCAGCACTCGTCGTTGGCGTCTACGCTACAAGCGCTGGTCGCGCGCGGGAGGAGAAAACTTCCGCCTTGTTGTTGAGCGACGATCCAACCCTGCCCATAGTCGATGATCGAGCAGTCGTTTTCGTCCGTCAGCATCACCACGGCCACCACCGAATCCGGGCGGAGGAACGCGGCGCGCTGCGCGAGCAGCGTCTTCGACGGGGAGCCGGCGATGGATTGCTCGTTGGTCCCCTTGGTTACGAGCTCGGGTGGCTCCGGATCGATCAAGAAGCGGTACCAGGCCTCGAGCGTGGCTTCGTAGCCGCAGCCGGCTTCGCCGACCGCCGTCACGTGATCGGTGAAATTCCGAACCAGCTCGAGCGCGTCGGCGCTGCCCGGCGGATTGTTCTGGCCGTCGGGATCCCAGGCCAAAAAGCCTTGGTCCTCGTAGCTCGCGAGACCCTCGCGCACGCTCGGAAGCAGCCAGCCCTTGTCGTCGAGCATCGCCGTGCCGGGCGTGCAGGCGTCACCGCTGCCCATGTCGCCGAGGCTGGAGGTGACGATGCCGAAATGGATGTCACGGATCGGCGTGTATTCGGGCACGCCGTCGGAGCACTGCCCGTTCGCCGCGAACTCGCCGGTTTCGACCCCGGCTTCGTCCACGCAGGGGGGGGCGATCAGCCGCTGGACGAAGCGCGGGATCGCGCCCTGCAGGACCGCTTGCTTGTCCGCCATCGAGCGCGAGTTGTCGATCATGAACAGCACGTCGAGCTTGTCCGGGCTCTGCGGCGCGATGCGCTCGAGGCGCAGCGGAATCTCTGGTGTGCCACCGGTGGTCGGTGGGGTCGTCGGACCCGCACCGGCCGAGGCGCCTCCAGCGGAGGTCCCGCCGACGACGGGCGGCGTTCCACCGCGGTTGCTCGGGGCTCCGCCCTTGCTCGTGGCTCCTCCGACGCCATCCGGAGCCCCCGCATCCGCGGCGCCGGCCTCCGCCGTGCTGCCGCCGGACGAGCTTTCGTCGTCGTCATCCGCCGAGCGAGTCTTGCCGCACGCTCCGAGCGCAGCGGCGACGGCCAACGCCACCACGAGCCGATCGAACACCCGCACACGAGTCCCGTTTGCCATCCGAAGATCGAAGATGCGGGAGTCCGCGACTCCTTGCAAGCGCCACGAACCAGGATTCGCCGTCGAAAATCGCTCGATCGGAATTCGTATGCTCGCATGAGCCGAACCCGGTTCTTCCCGCCACTAAGGCGTCGGACACGTGTCGGTGCCAGATTTTTTTGAACAGGAACGCGGTAAGAAAAGAAGGCCGGAGTAGAGACTTTTTATTTGCGCAGAGCGACCCAGAGGCTTCGTAGCCAAGCGTTGAAACGCCTAGACCCCCGTCGACTCGCGCCGCGCATCGTTACCCCCAAAAAAATCTGACCTTCCCGTCTTCCCGTCTTCCTGTTGCATCCAATCGTCAAGCGCCGTCCACGCCGTTACAGATCAGCCGGGCCGTTGACTGGGTTCGAGGGGCAGGACTTCGGCGTGGACGATGCGGTCGAGCCGGAAATGCCGGCGTTCGCCGGTGGCGGGCTCGAAGGTGTCGACGCGCGTCTCGTGGCGGTCCATGAGCACGCCCTCGACGCGCACGTCGCGCTTGCTCTCGATGAAGTTGCCGTCGACGTAGGTGATGCGCAGCGGCTGCTGCTCGAACCAGGCGCGCTCCACGGCGACACGCACGGCCTTCTTGCTCGGAAGCGCGGGGACGCCGTGGAACGACAGCTCTTTCAGGCGCGTCAAGAGCTCGCGCTGGGCGGATGTAGACAGCGCGGCGCGCACTTTGTCGAGCGCACACTCGAGCGTGTCGGTGAACGGGAGCAGGCGCGTGTTGATCGCGAAGCGGCCGAGCGCGACCAGCAGCGCCGCCTCGCGTGCCGTGAAGTTGACGGGCGGCAAGCTGTAGCTGCGATCCAGGGCGTAGCCGCCGCCGCGGCCGCGTTCGGCGCCCACCGGCAGCGAAGCGTCGCGGAGTGCGTCGAGGTCGCGGTAGATGGTGCGGATCGTGACGCCGAAGCGCTCGGCCAGGGCTTCGGCGGTGACGCCCGTGCGGCGCCCGCGCAGGTACTCGGCGATCGCGAACAGTCGTTCGGTGCGGCGCATCCGCTAAAGCTGACAGGATCCTGACAGTTCGGCAAAGCCGGGATCCTATTCCCGTGTTCGCGATGCTATACGGCAGAGGATGACCACCGCGACCGCGTCTGCCCCGAGCCTCGGCGCGGCGCGCCGCCCGAGCTGGTTCGAGCAAGCGCTGGTGGTGCTGCGCAAGGATCTGGCGATCGAGCTGTCGACCGGCGAGGTCGTGGTGAGCTCCGGCTTCTTCGCGCTGTTGGTGGTGATCCTGGCGTCGCTCTCGTTCTACGGGGGGCCGGCCAACGCGCGGATGGTGGCAGCGGGCGTGATCTGGCTGAGCGTGAGCTTCGCTGCCGTGCTGGCGCTCGGAAAGACCTGGCAGCGCGAGCGGGAAGAGGGCGCGCTCGACGGCCTGCTGGTCGCGCCGCTGTCGCGGAGCGCGATCTTTGCGGGCAAGGCGCTGGGCGTGCTCGGATTCTTGCTGGTG
This sequence comes from Polyangiaceae bacterium, assembly GCA_025937835.1. Taxonomy (GTDB): domain Bacteria; phylum Myxococcota_A; class Polyangia; order Polyangiales; family Polyangiaceae; genus PMG-095. The sequence continues at coordinate 22,327 of JAICQO010000027.1, read as the reverse complement.
ATCGAGCTGGTGGTGATCCCCGCCGCGGCGCTCTTGTTTGCGCTCGATCTGCTCGAGGTGGGCCCCGGCGTGCTGGCGATCGCGCTGGTGGCGACGCCGGGGGTCGCCGCGTCGGGCACGCTGTTCGGCGCGATGACGGTGCGCACGCAAGCGCGCGATCTACTGCTCGCGGTCGTGTTGTTCCCGCTGCTCACTCCGACGTTGCTCGCGGCGGTGGCCGCGACGCGCGAGCTGTTCTCCGGCGTGCCGCTCTCGGAGCTCGGCGATTATTTCCGGCTGCTCGGCGTGTTCGACGCCGTGTTCATCGCCGGCGGGCTGGGCTTGTTCGGCACGTTGATCGAGCGCTAGGCGGCGGTCATGCTGCCGGCGCAGTAGACGCCGGGTGCTGCCTGGCCGTCTGCATCGAGGACGGGGACGTAGCCGGTGCCGGGGCGGAACTCGGTGCGAGCGCCCGCTTGAACCGCGAGCTCGAACGCAGGTGAGGGGGTGCCGTCGAAGATCACCGCTCCGGCGTCGATGCGCTCGCTGCCGCCTCCGGTGCGCACCACGAGGCCGCGGACGGCCAGCGTCCCGACGGCGTGTTCGACGCGCTCGGCGTCTTCGATGCGGGCAACGACGTAGCGTGCGAAGCGCTCGGCGCAGGCGTCGAGCAGCGGGCCGCGTCCGACCAGCGCGATGCGCAGAGCCGGCACGACGTTGCCGGCATCGAGCTCGAGGGCGGCGCGGGCGCTGAAGACGCCCGGAAGCTCGCCGCTCGCGAAGCGCGGTACCGCGTCGTGACAGCCGGTCGCAAGCAAGAGCCGCCGCGTGCGAAACAGCGTGACGCGCTCACCCTGAACCGCGAGCACCGACAGCGCTCCACTCGGGGCGTCTCCCTCGCGGTAGACGCCGAGAGCCGTCATTCCCGAGAAGAGCTCGGCCCCGGCAGCCCGCGCCTCGACCCCCAAGACACGAGCCGTTTCGGGGCGGAGCAGCCGCAGCTTGCCGCCGAGCTCGAGGCCATCGTCGAGCAAGACGGCGCGGCTGCCCTCCGCCGCCGCGAGCTCGAGCCCGCTCTGTCCCCCGCCGACGATCAGCACGTCGACCTCGCGACGCCTGGCTTCCGTCACGGGTGCGGCTTCGTCCGGCAGCTTGCCGAGGCCGGCGATCCGCCGCGCGAGCTTGTTCACGACCGTCGAGGCTACCCGCACGCCCGCGAACAGCCGGTGCGGATCCATCCCGCGCGGGAACAAGAAATCGGTGGCAGACAGCAGATCGACCTCGCGCGAGCCGAGCACGTTCTGCGTCTCGACGGTTTCGCCGCCGTACACCCGGGTGCGGCAGCCGAGCACGTTGGGCACGCCGTTGACGCGCATCGAGCAGCCGTCGCAGGCCGCGCGCAGGCAGAAAGGCCCGCGCGGGCGGTGCAGCTTCGTGCTCCGCGCGAGCAGCAGACGATCGGCGGCGACCAGCGCGTGGACCAGCGATTGTCCGCGTTCTGCCTCGAGCAAGTCCCCGTCGTGGAGGAACTCGACGCGGTGGGTGAGAGGGACGCGACGGAACCCCATGGCTCAGGTTACACTGCCCGAGCGATGCCGACGCTCGGTGTCTTCGGAGGTAGCTTCGATCCCCCCCACGTCGCGCACGTGATGGCCGCGGCCTACGCGCTGTCGATGGGGGCTTTCGAGCGGCTGCTGGTGGTTCCCGTGTATGAGCACGCCTTCGACAAGAGGCTCGAAAGCTTCGAGCACCGCGTCAAGATGTGCGAGCTCGCCTTCGGGGACCTGAAGCAGATCGAGGTGTCGCGGCTCGAGTCCGAGCTTGCCCGGCCGAGCCGCACCCTGAACTTGCTCGAGGCGCTCGGCCGTCGCTACCCGGGCCACGCGCTGCGGCTGGTGATCGGCGCCGACTTGCTCGGCGAGGTCCAGCGCTGGCATCGCTTCGAGGAGGTGTCGCGGCTCGCCCCGCTGTTCGTGATCGGGCGCTCCGGCTCCTCACAGCCCGTCCCGGGCGTGGAGCTGCCGGCGGTGTCGTCGACGCACGTGCGCGCGCTGTTCGCCCGGCCCGACGCGGCCGCACGCGCGGAGCTCGAGCTTTTGGTCCCGCGGCGCGCGCTCGAGTATGCGCGCGCCGAAGGGCTGTACGCTCATTCGTCGTCGCCGGACGGCAGCCCGTTGAAGGGCCCGTAGCCCACGACTCGCGCGATCTGCACCGCCGCGTCGAGCAGTCCCACGTACTTGCGGTACTCGGCGATGGTCGCCACGCTGCCGACCAGCTGGGGCTCGCCATTTTCGTCGAGCTCGAGCTCGGGCACGCCGAACTCATCGACCACGGGCTCGTTGTTTTCGTCGAGCACGGCCGTGTAGGCGCCCTTGCGCCCGTGGCTCCCGGCGAGCAGCGCGTTGGCGTGCGCCAGCATGCGTGAACCGATGCCCTGGTCCACCAGCTTGCCGTCGATCTCGTCATCGCCGAAGCGTCGCGCGACGTAGGTGATGCCGCTCTCGGGGTTGTAGAAGCGGATCTGCTGGGCTTCGGGGATGTTGAGCTCGCCGCTGAGGCCGTCCACCCAGATCCGAAGCTTATTGGCGAGTGTCAGATCCGTGTTGAGGCGGGCGAAGATGTGCGAGAACACCAGCGCGCCGACCTGCTGCCGGTAGCCGAGGTTCGGGAACACGAGCGTGCTACCCCGCGGGCGCGCCGGGGCGTCTGCGCCGAAGTCGAGCAGCGCGACCTCCGGGTTCGCGACATCCGTGATGTACGGCGCGACGGACTCCCAGTCGCTCGCGAGCAGACCGCCGAGCAGCCGATCGATCGCCTTCGGCATATCGCTGCGGAAGTTGATGTAGGGATCGCGACCGTCGAGGTAGTTCTCGCGGCTGATCGTCATCAGGTTGGGCCGTCCGTCGGCGAGGGCCAGCGCCGCCAGCGACTTTTCGAAGCTGAAGCCGGTGCGGGTGATCCAGTCCGTGTATTCCCAGGAGCCGCCCCCGGCCGGCGTGCTGTCGTAGTCCGGATCGACGTAGCGGGCGACGGAAGCGTCGAGCGTGAAGTCGGGCGCGCGTGCAGAGGCCGGATCGGTATCGAAGAGCGTGCGGTCCGCGTCGATGCCGATGATCTGCGTGTTGTAGGGACCGACCTGCGGCATCAACAGCGCGCGCACCAGCGTGTCGAACAGGGCCGACTCGGCCATCAGCGCGGGCCGGTGCCAGTCGTCGCTCTGAGCCGCGGTCTGGAAAGCGCCACTCGCAGCCAGCTGCGCGTTGGAGCTCGCGACCTGCCAGTGGAACGAGCGCAAGCGCTCGAAGAAGCGATACGCGGTCTGCCCGGGCAGCGTCGGATAGAAGTAATCGCGGCGCTGGCGGCGGAAATACGAGAATGGATACGAGTACTCGTACTTGCGGATCGTCTCGATCGTGGTCTCGTAAATGTCGGCGCCCGCATCGCTCGGGTTGGTGTGGACGTAGGCGTTGTCGGTCGTCCCGTAGCGGTAGGGCCAGCGGATGCTGTCGGCGGCGATGCCCTTGGCGTTGGGCGACACCCGCCACTTCACGGCTTGCCAGCCGTCCGCCGTCGCCTCGTCCGTTAGCAGCCCGGACTCGAAGTCGTTCCAGGCGGCGTGATCCTTTGCCGGTCCCTGGCAGACCTTGCCGTGGACGATGCGCCACTCGGCGCGCGCCTTCTCCTCCTCGGTCGCGGGCCGGCAGCGGCTCGGGTCGAAGACGTTCATCAACCGCGCTTGCTCGGTGTAGTGGACGCGGGTCGCCGCGTTTTCGCGCTCGCCGAACAGATTCGTTCGCTTCTGCACGTAAATGTTGTCTTCGACCAGCTGGGACCAGCTGCGGAGCGAGAAGCCGAACTGGCGATCGACCGGCATCGCGCGTTCGTCGAACGCCTCGAGCACCCGGCCGTACAGCGCGCCCATCGCGAACGTGTCGTACTGGCCGAGCCCCACGTTCTCGAAGAAGCGCTCGTTCTGGTACTCCATCGTCGAGGTGTGGGCGAAGTAGTTGATGCCCGGACGGGATTCATCGGCGCGACCGAGCTCGTCGTCCGTCTCCGGGTCGAGGTAGCGCGGCCCCATGCACGTGTCGTCGGCGCCGCGCGGCCGCCCCGCGCAGCTCTGGGTGCTCGCGCCCTCGGCGGTGCGGAGCTGCCAGTACTGCGGGTTGTAGTTGGGTGAGTCGTACGACGAGGCGAACTCGTGGAGCAACCCGAGCGAGTGCCCGACCTCGTGGAGCTGGATACCCTTGTAGCTCTCCTTCCAGAGCTGCTCGTAGATCAGGTCGGCGCGCTTCTTGGAGATCGCCGCCGGGTCCGATTCGCCCGTGGTCTCACGGATGAAGTCGTCGTTGTACTTTTCCTTGAAATAGCGGGCCACGCTCTGGACGTCGGTGTTGCCGACGTTGCCTGCGAGCTGCGTGTCCGAGAAGCACACGCCGCGCATGTGCATCCGGTGCTCGATGAGCTTGCGGTAGTCCTCGACCTTGCCGGGATCGGCCCCGAGCAGCGGAGAGAGCATGTCGTCGGAGTCGCTGCCGAGCGACTGCGGGAGCGCGGCGAACAGATCCACGGCCCAGTTCGGGTTCACGAGCGACGCACCCGCCGGCGTCTTGGCGACCGCCTTGGCCAGCGTGTCGTACTGCTGTTGCATGGGCGTGGCCTGACCGAGCACGGCCTTGCGCGAGGCCCGCCCGAGCAGCTCCTGACGATAGGCCTCGGACAGGTCTTCCATCGGCGCGGTCGACGGGGCGATTTGCTGTGCGGCGTGGGTCGCGTCGATGCGCGCGATCCGCTCGTCGATCTCTTGCTGCGTGAAGGTCTCGGGCTTGCGGCCGTCGCGCAGCTCACGCTCGTAGCGCGTGGCCGTCTCGCCCTGGATCACGTCGGAGAACGAGAGCTCGCCGTTCGCGACCATCAAGATGTCGCGGACCTGCGCCGCGGACATGGTCGCCGAGCGGCCCATCGTCGTGGCCGAGGCGCCGAGGATCTGACCGGTGGTGGGATCGGCGCTCCAGTTGCCGATGCCTCCCCACGGCGCGCTCGAGGCGTAGGGCCAATAGAAAAGAAAATTGTGGCGCAGGTCGCCGACGCGCGCGCTGTACCCGGGCTCGCCGCAAAGCGGATCGTCGTACGCGCGCACCGGGTTGTGGCACAGCGTGAGCACGTCCTTGTCCAGCTTCGGCTGCGGGATGCCCCAGCCGCCGAAGCTCACCATCTCGACGCGATCGCTGCCGTCTTCCGCCAGCTCGAAGAACTGGGCGTGACAGGCGCTGCGCTCACCGCCGGTGCGGCGGCATTCCACCTCGCGCGCGTTGGCGACGGCCAAGCGCATGGCCTGGTTCCAGGTGTGGATGATGTCCTCGTTCGGGCCGCGGCTCACGAAGTTGCCCTGGGCATCGACGGTGTCGAGCAGCGCTTCGGGCATGTCCGGGTTCACCCAGTAGCCGACCGTCTTCACCTCGCGGTCGCGGTAGGGGATGGTGCAGCGGTTGCGCGCGCTGCACTGCGAGCCCTCGGCGCCGGTGTACCCGGTGTCCCCGTTCTCGCACTGGTCGTCGGTGCCGTTACCGTTGGCGTCGCCGAGCGCGTCGTGGTTGCAGGGAACGGAGCACGTGCCGGAGGGCAGGCAAGTGCCGCCGTTTTCACAAGCCGTGCCCGGCGTCTGGCACGAGCCCGTGGTCTGGTGGCTCTTCTTCCAGATGTCGTGGACGTGCATGTAGCGGCGCAGCCCGGCGTCCGTGTAGCCGTACTGCGGATCCCACGCGATGCGCTGCGGGGTGACGATGCCCACCGTGTAGCTGTTGCCGAGCCCGCCCGGGTTGCCGATCACGTCGAGCGCGGCGCGAGAGTTGTCGAGCGGCTCGAAATCGCCGTCGCCGTCGACCTCGCTGACCTTCAAGTACGAGCTGCGGACGACGGCCTCTTGCGGATCGCAGCTGTCGACCGCGCTGCCCGTGTAGAGGCCGACCAGAACGCACTGCGGGATCGTACCGCTCGGCGTCCAGGGCACGTTGAAATGCTCCGGCTCGACCCAGAACTTCGACGTGACGTCGAAGTAGCCCTTGTCGGCCTCGAAATGCGGCGCGTCCGGGTGCGACGGATCGCCCACGTAGTAGGCGAGCGGCGTGACCTTGATGTCACCGAACACCTTGCCGAAGAACATGTCGAACCACATCGGGGTCTCGACGAGGTTGATCGACCAGTCCGCGCGGAAGTAGCGCCGCTCGTACCAGGGGCGATCGGAGGTGTTCTCGTCGATGACGTTCAGCTCTTCGCCGGTCTGCGGGTTGTAATCTCGCAGGATGTCGAAGTGCGAGTCGATCCGGTACGCCGCGACCACCGTGCCGTCGGGCAGGCCCGCGTCTCCCTTGTCGTCCGCGCCGGGCGAAACGGCGTAGGATTTGCGAGCCACCAGCAGGTTTTCCTGGATGTCCCAGCGGATGCGGTCCACGCCGCTCCAGGAGCCGATGCCCACGAGCGATTGCGACTCGGAGCCGTCGACGACGAAGTTGCGCCAGTAAAACTCCGGATCGTCCGACGGGTTTTGCAGCTCTCCGATGAAAAACTGCTTGTCGAGCGCGTTGGCTTGCACCCGATTGATCGGGGCGCGCTCTTCGGCGCAACCGACGAGCGTCGGGAGCACCAGCAGCGCGGCAAAAAGCCAGGGGGTCCTGCGGGTCATCGAGCCTCCTAAGGGGCTTCGAGGCTAGCAGGTTAGACGGGCAGCTTCAGCCTACCCGCCTGTGCGGGTGAGTGCGAAGCCGCAGGTAGGCGTCGGTTTGGTGGTAATGTTCCAGTGTGGATCTCCGGACCCGCACGTCCCTGTTCTGCGGGGTGCTCGCACTCGCGATCGCAGTGTCCATTCTGCTACGCGGACGCCCGCGGCGCGCGCAGGTCTTGTTTGCGGCGCTCGCGGGTGACGTGGGGCTCTGGTACCTCGCGCAGTGGCAGTACCACAGCGGTCGCGGCGCGGTGTGGGAGCGCTCCACTGCCGTGCTCGCGGTGCTTCTGCCCCAGTTCGCGCTGCACCTGTTCGAGGCCATCGTCCCGCAGAGCGGGCGCCGCTTCGTGCTGCTCCGCGTGGCGGGTGCGCTGGCCGTGCCGATGTTGGTGCTCGTCCTCACCGAGCACCGCCACGGGATCGTGCGCGGGGTCGTGTTTCTCTATGTGTTCGGGTTGATTGCGGCGGGCCTGACCACGCTCGCCGTGCGGGGCGAGCGCAGCGGCTCGCGCGCGATCCAACGCCGAGTTCGCTTTTTGGTGCTGATCGGCGCGCTGGCGGCCGCCTTCAGCCTCGCGGACTTTTTGTGGTTCATCGGCGTGCCCCTGCCGCCGGTGAGCGCGGTGCTCAGCATCGTCTTCTTGTTCGTGCTCTCCGAGTCGCTGATCCGCGAGCGGCTGGTAGACCTCTACGACATCCTCGGACAGCTGTTGGTCTCGACCGCGCTGGCCTTCGCCCTGGCCGGCATTTTCTACGTGTTCGTGGTGTTGTTCGGCGGCTTCGAGACCATGTACCTCGGCGCGATCCTGGCGGCGATCGTGATCTTGGTGCTGTTCGAGCCGCTGCGCGAGGGCGCGGAGCGCTACACCCACAAGGTGTTCTTCCGCGAGCGCGTCGATCTCGAGCGCGCCGTGACGCGGGCGCGGCGCGACCTCGTGCACGTGCTCGAGATCAAGGAGATGCAGGAGGTGGTGCTCGCGGCGCTGGAGTCGTCCCGCCGAGCAACCGGCGCAGCGCTCTACGTCCGCAACGTTTCCGGGCGGGATTTCGAGCTCAAGGCCGCCTTCGGCCCGGCCGCGCCACCGCACATCGAGGTCGCGACCGCGCACCCGTTGGTCGAGCGCCTCGACTCGGCGCCTTCGGTGTCGTTCGAAGAGCTCGCCCACTAGATCGTCGATCGACGCCGGATCGGGCTCGGGCGCGAGGCGGAGCCGCACGAGCGCGTGCTCGCGACCGCCGAGGTGCTCGGGGCCTTCAAGCAAGGCGTGTGTGTGGGCGTGTACGGCGAAGACCACGAGCTCGAGGCCTTCCTGCTGGTGGTGGACGATCGCGTGCGCGACGCGTTCTCACCCGACGAGATCGCGCTGCTCGAGGCGCTGGCGACGCAGATGGGCGTGGTCATCGAAAACTCCCGCCAGCACCTCCGGTTGCAAGAGCGGGATCGGCTGGCGGCGCTCGGGCAGATGGCCGCGGGTCTCGCGCACGAGGTGAAGAACCCACTCGGCGCGATCAAGGGGGCGGCCCAGCTGCTCGGCGACAGCGGGGGCCGGCTCGACGCCTCGGAGCGCGAGTTCGTCGGCATCATCCTCGAAGAGGTGGAGCGCCTGGACCGCGTCGTGGGCTCCGTGCTCGACTACGCGCGGCCGTCGAAAGGGCAGCTCGGCGCCGTCAGCGCCTCGGCCGTGGTGCGGCGCACGCTGACCGTGCTGGCCTCCGAGCGCGACAAGGACTTCGAGCTCGATAGCAGCGATCTGCCGGACGATGTCCCGCTCGTGCGCGCCGACGCCGAACAACTCCGGCAGGTGCTGATCAACCTGATCCGCAACGCCGAACAGGCGATGGGCGGCACCGGCAAAGTGCGCGTCTCGGTGCGCGCGAGAGAGAAGGTCGGAGCCGCCTCGCCAAACGACCCGCCGGAGTGGGTGGAGATCAACGTCCGCGACCAGGGCCCCGGCATCGCGCCCCACGTGCTGGACAAGCTATTCGTGCCGTTTTTCACGACCAAGCCGACCGGGACCGGGCTCGGGCTTGCCGTGAGCCAGCGCGTGGTCGAGGAAATGGGCGGTCGGATCGAGGTGACCTCCCACACCGGGGCAGGTTCTACGTTCACCGTGGTCCTGCCCACGGCCAGCGAGCCGCTCCCCCAGCCCCGTTCGGCAACGGAGCGCGGAACTGCGAATGCCGAGCTCCGGCCGCGGCCGGCCGAATGATCCGCCGGACCGAGTGATGGCCTGTCCCTTGCCTCGGCTTGTCGCGGGGCCCTATGCTAGCGGCCTCTGGGTCTCCATCGGGACCCAGTCGTTCCAGCGAATCAAGCACACACTATGCCGAGCAAGGTTGCCCGCCCGACTGGCTCTGCGAACACCCGGTCCTCCGGGTCGCGGATGGCGCTCCGGTTCATCTCCGGCAAGTACCAGGGCGGCGAGTATCCCCTGACCGAGGGGCAAGAGATCGTGATCGGGCGCTCGAGCGAGCTCGACATGGTGCTCGTCGAGGAAATGGTGTCGCGCCGCCACGCGCGGATCCTGCTGACGAACGGGGTCATCACCATCGAGGACCTCGGCTCGACCAACGGTACGTTCATCAACGGCGAGAAAATCCAGCGGGCCACGCTCAAAGAGAGCGACCGCATCCTGATCGGCACGAGCATCCTCAAGGTCGTGGCCACGGTCGAGCGCGGCGACACCGCCGAAGCCCAGGCCCAGGCTCGGGACAACGCCCGCCAGAACATGCGCCAGGCCGGCGAGGAGGCCCCGCGCATGAGCGGCAGCCTCGAGGAGATCCCGCTTCCGGATTTGCTGCAGCTGTTCGGCACCTCGCGTAAAGACGGCGTACTGATCTTGCGGGTCGAGGGCGCGAGCGGGCGCATCCTGTTGAAGGGCGGGCTGATCGCTCACGCCGAGATCGACGACCACTCCACGATCAGCGGACGCAAGGCGGCGTACCGCATGCTCGGCTGGACCAAAGGCGTGTTCGAGCTCGAGCCGCCCGACCCCCGCGAGATCGCGCAGCCGATGGACGCCAACGCGCAAGAAATCCTGATGGAAGGCTTCCGCCGCCAGGACGAGTTCGCCGAGGTGAAGAACCGCCTGCCGCCGCTGACTTCGCGGCTCGCCATGGCTTCCCCCCTGCGCGGCTCGCTGCGCCAGCTCGCGCCCGAAGAGCTGGATCTGCTCGATCTGGCCGTGAACTCGGCGAACATCCAGGCCGTCCTCGACACGACGCCGGAGCACGACCTCGAGACCGCTCAGCGCATCGAGGGGCTGATCAAGCGCGGGTATCTGGTCTCCGCGGGCTGAGCTGCGCGCTCAACCCCGAGTTCGGATCTCGACTGCGCGGGCGTGCGCTTCGAGCCCTTCGGCGCGGGCGAAGGTCGCGATCGCGTTGCCTTGCTCGCCGAGCGCCTCGGCGGTGTACTCGATGATCGAGCTCCGCGACACGAAGTCGTACACGCCGAGCGGCGCACCGAAGCGCGCCGCGCCGCCCGTGGGCAGCACGTGCGACGGACCTGCGACGTAATCACCTGCGGCTTCGGGCGTCATGGGCCCGACGAACAGCGCGCCCGCGCGCACGATCTTGGAAGCGAGCTCGCGCGCGTTTTCGGTTTGCACGGAGACGTGCTCCACCGCGAGGCGATTGGCGAGCCGCACCAAACCCTCGCGATCTTTGACGATGAAGGCGATGCCGCGATTCAGCACCGACGGTTCGGCGATGGCGCGCCTCGGCAGCACCGCGAGCTGCGCGAACAGCTCCTGCTCGGCCCGCGCGGCGAGCTCGGCGCTGGAGGTGAGGAACAGCGGATACGCGGCCTCGTCGTGCTCGGCCTGCGACAAGAGGTCGGCGGCGACGTAGCGAGGGTCAGCGCCGTGATCGGCGATCACCAAGATCTCGCTCGGGCCCGCCAGGCCGTCGATCGACACCTCGCCGAAGACCAGTCGCTTGGCTGCGGTCACGTACAGGTTGCCCGGGCCGACGATCTTGTCGACCGCCGGCACGCTCTCGGTGCCGTAGGCGAGCGCGGCGATCGCTTGCGCGCCGCCCGCGTCGAGGATGCCGCTCACTCCGGCGAGCTCGCAGGCCGCGCGCACCTCGGCGTTCACCTGCGGGCACGCGAGGTAAATCTCCGGCACGCCGGCGACAGCCGCGGGCACCGCGCACATCAGCACGCTGGACGGGTAGAGGGCCTTGCCGCCCGGCGCATACACGCCGACGCGGGCGAGAGGAGTGGCGCGGCTGGCGAGGCGAACCCCGCCGCTCTCGGTCTCGAAGCCGCCGAGATGATCGCGCTGCTGCTCGTGGTAGCGGCGGATCCGCGACGCGGCGAGCTCGAGCGCCTCGCGCACCTTCGGGTCCAAGCTCGCGAGCGCTTGCTTGCCGCCGTAGTCGCGCACGAACCAGCGCTCGGGGCGGCGCTTCTCGAAGCGCTCCACGTAGCGCCCGAGCGCGGCGTCGCCCTCGCGGCGCACGGCGTCGACGATCTCTTTCACCGCGGGCTCGATGCGATCGAGATCGGTCTGGCCGCGAGTGGCGAGCTCGGCGAGGGCGGACTCGAACTCGGGAGTGCCCTCGACGACGGTGCGAAGCCTGGACGTCATGTCCAGTGTCCGGCTTTGAGCGCGGCTGGGTCGTACTCGCGGATGCGCGGACCGAGCGACTCGCGGAACACCTGCTCGTCGTCCATGTCGACGTTCTCTTCCGGGAAGCCCTTCGCGACCTCCATGCCGACCGCGAGGATCCTGAGGAACATCGCGAAGCTCGAGGCACAGAGCCGCGGCTTCCATTGCTCCGTGCCGGTCATCGCCGTGTACACGGGACAGTCGCCTTCGGCGTCGGGGCTCGAGGTGTCGAGGAAGTACGGATCGCCGAGCAGCGTGCTGTGGCCGATCACGACCCAGCTCGAGCGCCAGCCGTTGGTCGCCTCTTTTTGCTCCGCAGCCAGGCCTTCCGCGGACAACAGCCGGACGCGCTCGGCGGGCGTGCGCGTCTCGACGTCGAGCGGGTCACACGCGAGCAAGAACTCGCGGTAACGGCGCGGGATCCTGAGCTTGCCTCGGAGCGACTCTACCAGTGCGGCGTCGGCGTTGCCGAAGCGGACGGCGACGCGCCTCACTTCGAAAGCCTTCTTCAGGGCAGCTATCGATTCAGCCAGATCGCTATCCAAGTCTTGCCGACCCTTTCGCAGGGACCGGGATTTCTTGCCCGAGCCGGGGCAAGACGCAAGCCCCAGATCAATCCTGCGGCCCTCTTCGGCTCAGAACCGGTAGCTGATCTGTGGTCCGAACGACCAGGCGAGCGCGGGTTCCGAGCTGCGCTCCCGGGTCAAGCCGGCAGCGTAGGACCGCACGCCCCCGCCCAGCCCGAGCGCCAGGTGAGGATTGGTCGGGTACCACTCGACGCCCAGGCGCCCCCCGAAGTACGGGTTGAGCTCGTTTGCGTCCAGGTAACCGTAGACGCCGAGCACGTCTTCGCTGACGCGGGAAAAGCCGAGGCTACCCTCGGCGAACGCGCCGATGCTGGTCCCGAAGCCGACCGTGAAGCGGGCGCCGGCACCCAGGTTGTACAGGTGATAGGTCCGCGGCGGCGGGGGGGTGCGCGCGTAGCTGGTGTTGGAGACGGTCAGCTCGCCTTCCACGAAGATCAAGGCGAAGCGCAGCGGCTCGATCCCCACCTTCAAGGAAAAGGTCGGCGCGACGGGGGAGATGTTCTTGAGCGTGCCGAGGTGACCGCTGGCGGAGAGCCCCGACTCGACGAACACGCCGTGGTGGCGTGGCGGAGGCGGCGGCGCTTCCGCGTCGTCGGCGAGCCCCTGATCGAGCGGGGTCGTATCGCCGCTCGGGCGCTCGAGCCAGCCCTCGATCTCGTCCGGCTTCAGCGTGCGTCGCTCCGGCTCGGCAGCGGACGCGAGCGTCGAAACACAGAGTACGAGCAGAGCACCGAGCGGGATTCGGCAGAGCCGCACTCGAGCGAGACTAACCGAAACTCACGCTTCGCGGCGCTTCTTCTTCGCCTTCGCGCCCTTGCCGAGCGCGGGGACGACCGGCGCGGGCGGCCGCTCCCGTTCGCGCGGAGAAGACTCCTTCTCTTTTTCGGGCTTGGGCTCGTGCTTCGCCTCGGGCTTCGGCGCCTCTGCTTCCGGCTCTTCGGAAACCAGCGGTTTCGGCGCTTCTTTCACGACGAAAGGCTTGGGAGGCGCAGCGGCCGGCGCGGGCCGCGGAGCGTGGAGCTGAGCTCCGCGCCGGGCGGCACCCGCGAGCGCCGGCTCGCCGTCCGTGCGCACCGTTCCGCGCACCAGCGCACCTTGCGCGACTCCGATGCGCGGCGCGGACAGATCGCCCACCACGCGAGCGCCGCGCTCGAGCAGCACGCTCTGGCTGCCGCGCAGATCGCCCTGCACGGTGCCGGCGATGCTGAGCTCGACGCCGCTGACGTTACCGCGCACGACGCCCGACTCACCGAGCACGACGTCGCCGCTGACGTTCACGTCGCCCTCGACGCGCCCGAGGATCTCGAGGCTGCCCTCGCCGCGCACGTTGCCGCGCACGACGGCGCCCCGACCGATGACCGAGCCCGGAGACATCGATCACATCTCCATGTCGACGTTGCCCTTGAACGAGGCACCGTCGGCGATCGTGAACCGCGAAGCTTTGACGTCGCCCACGAGGCGCCCGCCGGCCTGAAGATCGATGCGCTCCTGCGCCGTGACGTCGCCCGTGACCTGTCCGGCGATGCTCACGCTGGAGCCCGACACGTCGGCCTGCACCGAGCCGGTGCCGCCGACCGTGACCGCGTCGCTGGTCGTGAGCTTGCCGCGCACCGTGCCGTGCACGACGACCTCTTCGTCGCTCGTGAGGTCGCCTTCGATACTCAGCCCTTCACCGATCACCGTGCCTGCCATGTCGCTATCTCCAGAAAGTCGTCAGCTGCCTCAGCGACGGCGCGGGGCAGCGCCGAGATCGAGCTCGAGCTCGGTGTCGATCCGAACCGAGACACGAGAACCGGGCTCGATCGAGACCTCCGCACCCTTGAGCTCGCCGCGCACGAGCGCGCCCGAGCGCACCGCGATCGGACCGCTCGCCGAGACGTCGCCGATCAGTGAGCCTGAAACCTCGACCGCCTCGGCGTGGACGTTGCCCTCGACCGTCGCGCCCGCGCCAATCTCGGCCGCACCCGTGATTTGGACATCGCCCTTGAGCGAGCCGTCCAGGCGCACGCTGCCGTCACCGGTCACTCGGCCGGTAACGCGGGTTCCAGCTCCGAGCACGCTTTGTTCCGTGGAAAGCCTTGCCATCCGACGCGGGCGCGACGCTACATGACCGCCCGCCGTTGGGCAACAATGCGCGGCGCGAGGGCCCGAAACCCCACCGGTCCGACAATTATCTACTGTCCCGATAGGGAAAATGAGTTATTGTCCCGGCCGTGATTGACCTGACCGTTGCCTTGGCCGGCCTCGGAGTCGGTTTCGTGGTGGGGCTGACCGGGATGGGGGGCGGCGCGCTGATGACGCCGATCCTGGTACTTCTGTTCGGGATCCAGCCGTTGGCCGCCGTTTCGAGCGACGTGGTCGCGTCGATGATCATGAAGCCGGTCGGCGGCGCCGTGCACTGGAAGCGCGGCACCGTCCACCGCCGGCTGGTGCTGTGGCTGATGCTCGGCTCGATCCCGTCGGCCTTCATCGGGGTCCTCTTGTTGAAGTCCCTGGGTGGCGAAGCGGCGCTGCAGGGCATCGTCAAGCACTCGCTCGGCATCGCGCTGCTGGTGGTGGTTGCGGGTCTACTGGCGCGACCGCTGCTCCAGCGCCGCAGCCGGAACAACGAGACCGTGAGCCCGCTCGAGGTCCGTCCGCTCCCCACGTTGCTGATCGGCATCGTTGGTGGGCTGGTCGTCGGTGTGACGTCGGTCGGGTCCGGCTCGCTGATGATCGTGCTGCTGATGATGCTTTACCCGCGCATCAAGCTGTCCGAGTTGGTCGGCACCGATCTGGTTCAGGCGATCCCGCTCGTCAGCTCGGCCGCGATCGGCCACCTCTTGTTCGGCGACTTCAAGCTCGGCCTGAGCGCCTCGATCCTGGTCGGCAGCATCCCGGGCGTATTCTTCGGGGCCCTGTTCTCGACGCGCGCCCCGGACCACGTGATCCGCCCGGCGCTGATGGTCGTGCTGCTCGTGTCCTCGCTCAAGCTGCTCGGGGCCTCGACTCCGATCGTCGCCACGGCCGGCGTGGTCAGCGCCATCGTCGGTATCGTCTATGGCGTCCGGCGAAGCCGCGAGAACCGCGAAAAGAAGCGCGAGCTCGAGCGCGCCGTGGTCGACCTCGACGCGCCACGAGCGGCCTGAAAACTGAGCGCTAGCGAAACACCTTCAGAGGGCGAGCACGACACGCTCGCGTCCGGATAGTAGAAGGGCGCTTGCAGAGCGCGGACGCGCATATCGGACGGGTAAACCTCACAGGGGCTCGCGCGCAGCGCGTTGCCGAGCGCGGACGCGCATATCAGCCGCGTAAACCTCACAGGGGCTCGCGCGCAGCGCGTTGCCGAGGGCGGTGATCACATTCCCCACGATCACGTTGTGCTCGCGAGATGCGCCGGTTGGAAGAGGATTGTGCCGCAAGCGCGTGGGCCAGGCTAGCGCGCCGCCCTCAGTATCTCTTCCGCGCGCGGCACCGAGCGCACGAGCCAGCGCGCGTAGTAGTGACGGCGCTGCTCGGGCGGCAGGTCTCCCGTGCGCCCGCGCGTCGCGGCCGCGAGCAGTACGCCGGCCGCGACGCTCACGTTCAGACTCTCGACGAAGCCACGCATCGGGATCCGCACCGAGCGATCGCAGGCGGCGCGCAGCGCCTCGCACAGCCCGTCGTGCTCGTTGCCGAGGACGATCGCGACCTTCGGCAGCGTGGCGAGGTCGTCCATCACCAGGTCGCCCTGCGCCTCGGCCGCGACCAGCGTGAAGCCGCGCGCGTGCAGCGCCTGCGCCGCGAGCTCCGGTGTTCGGTGCGTCACGACATCCACCCAGCGCGGGCTGCCCTTGGCGACACGGTTTCCGAACAGGAACGACTCGTTGCGCGGGATCACGTGCAGCTCGGGGATCCCGAACGCATCGCACGAGCGCAGCACGGCCGCGCCGTTGTGCGGGTCGTGCGGCGCGTCGAACAGCAACGTCACGCTCGAAATCCGCGCCGAGACTACCTCGGTGAGCCGAGCCCGCCGCTCGTCCAGCGACATCGGTTCCAGCAATGCGATCACGCGCTCGGCGTCCCAGCCCGGCGGAAACGCGGGTCCAGTCTCTGGCGCCGTCGCGTCCTGGTCGTCGCGCTCCATCGTCCGGATCAGCTGGCGATCGCGCGCGCCACGAGCTCGTCCGCGAAGCGCAGCGCGTGCTCGAGGTCGAAGCACTCGTCAAGCTCGGCCGGCGTGAGCTGCGCACCGATGTCGGGGTCTTGTCCGAGCAGCGTGCGGAACACGCCGTTGCCGTGGAACACCTGCATCGCGTTGCGCTGAACCATCTCGTAGGCGCGCTGCCGCGGCAGGCCTTTGCCGACGAGCGCGATCATCACGGCTTCGCTGTAGAAGAGCTCGCCGGTGCGATCGAGGTTCTCCTTCAATCGTGCCGGGTACACGACCAGGCCTTCGACCAGCGAGCGCGCTCGGTCGAGCATGAACGCGAGCGTGGCCGTCGCATCGGGGGCGAGCATGCGCTCGACGGACGAATGCGAGATGTCTCGCTCGTGCCAGAGCGCGACGTTCTCGAGCGCCGGCAACACAGCGGCGCGCACCACGCGAGCCAGGCCGCACAGGTTTTCGCTCAGGATTGGATTGCGCTTGTGCGGCATTGCGCTGGAGCCCTTTTGGCCTGCACTGAAACGCTCCTCCGCCTCCCCGACCTCGGTGCGCTGCCAGTGGCGCACGTTGGTCGCCAGGCGCTCGATGCCCGCGGCCACGCTCGCGAGCGCCGAGAAGAACGCCGCGTGGCGGTCCCGCGCCACCACTTGGGTGGAGACGGTCTCCGGCCTCAGACCGAGGCGAGCCAGGGCGCGCTCCTCGATCTCGGGCGACAGGTGCGCGTAGGTCCCGACCGCGCCGGCAATCTTGCCCACGGCGATTTCTTCCCGCGCCCGCTGCAGCCGCAGCCGCCCGCGCTTGATCTCGGCGAGGTGACCGGCCAGAGCCACGCCGAAGGTCGTCGGCTCGGCGTGGATGCCATGAGAACGGCCGATCATCGGGGTCCGGGCGTGCTCACGAGCCCGCTTGGCCAGCGCTTCCACCAGGCCGTCCAGGCGCGTGATCAGCGAGTCCGAGGCCCGCACCAGCAGAATTGCGAGACTGGTATCGAGAACGTCACTCGACGTCATCCCGCGGTGCAGCCAGCGCGCAGGTGACCCCGCGAGCTCCTCGACGTGCGTCAGAAACGCGATCACGTCGTGCCGGGTCGTCTCCTCGATCGCCAGGATCCGGCTTGAATCCAGGGTCAGCTGCTTGTCGCGCAGCGTCGCGGCCGTGCCGGCGGGCACGAGCCCCGCCGATTCCATGGCTTCGCAGGCGGCGAGCTCGACCTCGAGCCAGATGGCGAAGCGGGTCGCGTCCGACCACAGTTCCGCGAACTCTTTGGGGGTGTAGCGAGGGATCATCCGGCCCCGTCCCTATCGCGGCCAGGCGTCACTCGCAATCTCGGCCGCTCCCGGGCGATCCGTTTATCGCATTGACGCCCTGAAACGCCCGCCGTAGTCGAAACGAACGTTTCTTGAGGCGGAAGGGCCTCGGAGGGTTGTGTACATGCGAACAATTCGAATTGGGACCGTAGTGGCGACGTTTGCCCTGCTGGCGCTGATCGCGCCCGGCTGTGGAGACGATGATGGCGGCGGCGATGACGTCGGCGGCAGCGGCGGCAAGGCCAGCGGTGGCTCCGGCGGCGCCAAGGGCGGCTCCGGCGGCAGGACCGGTGGCACCGCGGGCACAAACACCGGCGGCTCGAAGGGCGGCAATGCGCCGACGGGCGGCTCGACCAGTGGCGGCAGCGACAATACTGGCGGCAACCCCGAGCCCGAAGGTGGCTCACCAGCAACCGGCGGCATGTCCGCGACCGGCGGAGACGACGGCACCGGTGGCAGCCCCGAGGGCGGAATGGCGGGCGCGGGCGGCGCTGGCGCCATGTCCGGCGGCGGTGGTGACGGTGGCGTTGGTGGGGCTGAGGGCGGCTCCGCCGGCGAAGGTGGCAGCGGGGGTTCGTGCGAATCCGGTTACATCGTCTGTAAGGGCAACTGCATCGATCCGGACACGGACCTGGACTACTGCGGCGCATCCGGCTCGTGCACCACCGCCACGAACGGCAACAACTGCAACGACAGCACCGAGACGTGCCAGAACGGCAAGTGTTGCCTGAATGGCTGGATTAATTGCGAAGGTGACTGCGTCGATCCGCTTCTGGACCAGGATTACTGCGGTGCGGAGGGTGCATGCGATTCACCGGAGACTGACGGCGATGACTGCACAGCGGGCACCGAGAACTGCAGCGCCGGTGAATGCTGCCCCGCCGCTACACCCATCTCCTGCAAAGGCCAGTGCATCGATCCGATGACAGATGAGGCCTGGTGCGGTGCGAGCGGCAGCTGCAACACCGACGGCACAGACGGCGAGAAGTGTGCGAGCGACTGGAACTGCGTGGAAGGGGTCTGCTGCAATATCGCCGGGGGTATGGTCTTTTGCGACGGCGAGTGTATCAATCCGAAAAACGACGAGGCCTTCTGCGGCGCGGGTGGTGGCGCGGCGTGTAACAACCCCGCCGGAAAGAGCTGCGGCGGAACCGAGAACGTGTGCTGCGACAGCAATTGCATCGACCCGCTGACCGACGAAGCGCATTGCGGCGCTTCTGCTTCCGGCTGCACGGATATGTCGGACGACGGCAATAGCTGCACCGGAGCGACGCCGTTGTGCACGAACGGACGTTGCTGCGCCGCGGGCCAGGTGTGGTGCAGCACGCCCTCCCCCGGAGGCTGCATCGATCCGATGACGGACGAAGCGCACTGCGGCGTCAGCGAGCGCAACTGCGGGGGCGGTGACGTCTGCACCACTGGCGAGATCTGCCACGACGGCATGTGCGAAATGGACGACTGAGCTCCGGCGTTCAGATCGGCTGATAATCGGGCGCTCCGTGGTTCACGCTGAGCGCCCGATGCGCTTCTTCGGCACGTCGAGCTCTGACGGAAGCGGGAGGCCAGGGGCGGTCGGAATTGCGCCGTTGAGCTTCCTATTGACGTCGTGACGCTTCCAACGCAACCAGCCGGAGCTGGCGACCGATAGAGGCGACATCGCGGGTCATCTCGACCTCGCCACAGGGGCTCTCATGTACCACCGCATCCAATCTCGCATTCTGTTCCCGGGTCTCGCCAGTGCCGCGTTGGTTAGCAGCGCCCTCCCGAGCTGCGGAGAAGCCAACTGTCTCGAAACCAGGACCTGCACGACGACGCCATCGTCAACCGGCGGTTCCAGTAGCATCGGCGCGGGCGGCCTGAATTTCGCCACCAACAATCCGAACAGGGGCGAGGCGGGGGCGGCCGGCGCGGCTCCGACGGCGGGTGCCGCTCCGACGGGGAGCGGCGGCGAAGCGGGAGGGGACTCTGGCGACCCCTGTTCCGGCGAAGGGGACCGTCGATGCGCGGCCGCGGCCGATTCGACTATTCTCGAGTGCAGTGGCGGCGTCTGGCTCGTCGCTGAGACCTGCGCGCGCGGCGAGTTGTGTGACTCCGCTGAAGCGGACTGCGCGACGATTGCTCCCGGCTGCGAGCGAGTCGCGCCCGGCGCGGCTTTCTGCGAGGACAACGAGCGCGTCGTGTGCGGGCCTGACCTCGTCACGTTGGAGCGGGAGGAGTGCGAGGGTGGCTGCGTGTCGGGCGCCTGCGTCGATGATGGGTCCGGCGGAGCTCCGAGTGGGAGCGGTGGCACCTCGAATGCGAGCGGTGGCTCCAACGATGCGGGAGGCGCGGCGGGTTCGGCGTCAACCGATGGTATGGCGGGCTCGGGCAACGAAGCGGGCGCTCCAGCCGGCAATCCCTGCTCACCGAATCCGTGTGGGGCGAACCGCACGTGCATCGGCGAAGCGGTCGGCTATCGCTGTGAATGCGCGCCCGGGACTACGGGCACGGATTGCACGCCGGTGGTCGAAGATTTGGGCGCGCCGCCGCCCGGCTACGACCGTTGTGAGGGAAACCTGGCGAACGCCGACGGCTCCGTCGTCATCGGCGTGTGCAAAACCCGGGCGGGCGGCTATGACGCATTTCGGTGGACGGCGTCGGCGGGGATCCGCCTCCTGGATCAAGCAGAAGGTCCGTCGACTGCGATGGACGTGACGGCGGATGGAGCCGTAGTAGTCGGCTGGGCCAGGATGGACGCGGAGGACAACTATATTTTTCGGTGGACTGAAGGGAACGGCTTGGTCAACAACGGGAACGGACCACTCTTGTTCTCCGACGATGGCGCCGCTGAAATCCTCTTCGACGGCAGCCGGCGAACGGTCTCGGGGATTCAGTCAATCCCGTTCACTGCCGTCGAGATCAGCGGAAACGGCAGCGTGGTTGTCGGCTATACAGAAACCGGTGGCACCTCTCGAGCCTACAAGTGGGTGTCGGGCTCTGGCGTCGTCGAACTTGAGGCGCCCCCTGGCATGGTCAATCCTGCAGCGAAAGCGGTTTCCAGAGACGGAGCCATCATCGGCGGTCGCGCCGAAAAAGACGGCGTCGCCTACGGCGTGATTTGGCGCGGGGCCACCGCTGAGAGTCTGGGTGCGGACTACGAGAGCACCGGTCCTACCGGCTTTGGCGTGAAAGCGTTGAGCGCCGACGGGAGCACCGCCCTGTTGACCAACAAGGTGTGGAAGCCGGACTCGGGGCTGCAGCTGGTCCTCGAGCTTCTGAGCGAGACCGGAGCCATTCTGGACGAGGACACGTACGACAATTCCCTCGGACTCTCCGCCGACGGGCGCTTCATTGTCGGCAGGCTTCGGTCCACTCTATCCGGAGAGCGCGGGCGAGCCTTCCGTGCCCGGCTCCCCGACTGAGCGCCCCTTCTCGTTCGCGCGTGTCGAAGCTGTTGGGTTCGTTGCAGCCCGTTCGACGCAACCGCTTTCGGTTCGACCGCACTCGTCGTCCTCGAGCTCGGAGCGCGCCTTCGCTTTGGGCGGACACCTCCGCGACGCTCGGCGAGCAAGGCAACGCGATCGCGACCTTCGCCCGCGCCGAGGGGCTCGAAGCGCACGCCCGCGCAGTCGAGATCCGAACCCGCGGTTGAGGTCTCATCAGTCGCTCGCCCGCGTTCGGCGCCTGCCCTCGACCACGGTGTGTGGGCTGCGCCCGAACGTCCAGCGGATGTTGGACGCGGGAGGCGTCGCAGAGATCTGTCCTCGATGAATGCCCTCGAGGTGGCACCAGGTGCAGAGGCTGGTCAGGTTGTCGTCCGAGTCGTCGCCGCCGTGCGAGCGGAAGCGGAGGTGATGCGGCGTGACGTCGCGGCGCCCGCAACACGGGCTCTGACAGCGGTGTCGATCGCGCTCGTAGATGTGAGCGTATTCCACGCCGGAACCGCGCGGGCGCCACGTTTCCAGGAAGAGCTCGCAAGCGAAGCGCAGGAAGGTCGTGTCACGCAGGGCGGACCCGCGATGGCGCAGATAAATGGCCTCCCAGTGCCGGAAATCCCGAGCAGTGTCGGCGTTCACGCGAAGGTGCAGGGTGACGGTCGCCGACGGCGCACCTGTCTTTGGCGGCAACGCGGGCGGCGCAGAAATCTGGCCCGAAACCACGGCGCGCTCCAGATCTTGCACGCGCCGCACCTCGGCGTCGCTCGGCGGAAGCACGGCAGCGCTCTCGGACCACCTCGCCAGCAGCTCGGCCGAATCGATCTCTTCGCGCAAGTGGCGCAGTGTGCGCTCGGTGGCGCGCGTCACCCAGCCCTCGACCGTATCGCCGGTCGCAACCTCTGCGACAAGTCGCGCTGCTTCGTAGCCGAGTTCGCCGCGGTCCACGGCGTCGGCCAGAAATCTGAGCTGGCCCAGGCGTTTCACGAGTCGTCGCTTGGCCTTGATTGAGGACAAGCTCGTGCCCAGACGCTCACGCGCGTATTGCGCTGCAGTCGCATAACCAAGCCGCCGCCAGCCGTCGGCCGCAAAGAAGGCCTCGAGCGCACGCCCAAAAGCGACCTCGCGGCCCACCAATTCGCGCGAGAGCTCGCGTAGCTGCCGATCGACGGCCTCCGGTTGCTCGGGCCAGAGCAGCGGCTCGACGTGCGGACGTGGCTCGGGGCTGCGACGGAAGTGGGATTCGCAGCGCTCTTCTGCTTCGGTCCGCATGCGTGCGAGCTCGAGCTCCCAGGCGCGCTGAGGGGCCGTGGCCTCGTCGTCGGTTAGCTCAATCGCGTTGCTCGGCAGCTCGCTGCACAAGGTGCTGGTCGACTCGGCGACCAAGCCGAGCAGGAAGTCGGCGTGGGTCCGCTCTCCCAGGTGCCGGCCGAGCAGCTTTGCTTGTTCGAAGCACCAGGCGTCCTCGCGCGGGACGGTGAGCGTCAGCGTGCGCAGCTCGGCTTCGGCTTCGAGCGGCTCACCTGCTTCGGCCCCCCGCTTCTCGAGCACGAGCGCCTTCATCTCGCGCACGGTCCG
>JAICQO010000089.1 GCA_025937835.1 Polyangiaceae bacterium | reverse complement strand
TCGACGACGTGACCTCCACGCGCAAGATGCTCTGGGAGGTGGCCGAAACAGAGCATGGTTTCCGGATCAAGGAAGAACGCCGCGGCGACGGCACCACGACCACCTACGGTTACCAGCCGAGGACGGACCGCATCACCTCGACTCAGGCGCGTTTGGGAGCGGATCTAGTGCAGGATCTGAGCTACCAGTACAATCCGAACGGCACCGTGCGCGAGCGTCACGACCATCAGCAGGCTCCCTTTCCGGAAGTCTTCGCCTACGACGAGCTGAATCGCGTGCGCGAGCGCCTTGCAGGGCCAAGCGAGCGGGCCCGATCGCGTGGACGTCTTCGAGTACGACGCGCTCGGCAACCTCACCCAGATGCCCGGCCTCGGCACTTACACGTTCGAACCGACCCGACCTCAGCTGATCGCGACGGCGGGCGGCCACGAGTACCACCACGAAAGCACTAGGGATTGCGCCATGACTGCAAGGTTGTACCCAAGCCCGCCACACATCGATCTCGCCTTCTGCTTCTTGGGTACGAACGCAAGAAGGGGCATCAGCACCACATGCGATGCACTTACTAATTGGCTTGCTGTGGCTACTGGCGAACAAGACATGTTAATTTCCGCCAAGGAACCGACATTCTCATCAATGACGGATTTGGAGTTGCGTCAGGCAGATGCCACGGGTGGTGCTGATCGGCGCCAGCAGATTGATTCTTGGCTGATCCGCGCCGGATACCGGGACCAGACACTTGGTCTGCTTGTCGCCCAATATGGTGACACACGAATTCCACAGCCGCTGAGGCTTCACCCGGTTTGTGTTACAGTCAGTGGCGAATACCTGGAGCTTGACGAGGAAGCCTTGACAGGCGAAATAACCCCAAGCACCCCGACTGGAGACCGTCTTCGTAGCCTGTTTAGAGCTGTTTGCGAGTCAGGCAGTGTGCTGTATGGAGCCATACTGTTTGAGCGCCAGCTACCGAGCCCGGTGGAACTCTTGAACCCGTCGGCGGAACTGAGTCCTGAGCTTTTCATTTCCAATGTTGTACGCGACGCTTGCCAAGCGAACGAAAAACTAGAAAAATTACTAGCGGGTTTTAGCGCAGAGCAGTGGAAAGGAGGCAAGTACTGGTCAGGTTTGTATGCATTCAATGCACAGCGCCTTACGGTTCCAGTCGACTCTCACACATCAAAGCAAGTCGCGGGCATCGTCGGCAGGACCCTTCAATCCATTGTCTAAAGACCGCATGATTTCCGGATCAAGGAGGAACGCCGCGGCGACGGATCGACGGCCCTCTACGGCTACCACGCTGCGCTCGGCAACCTCACCCAGATGCCCGGCCTCGGCACCTACACGTTCGAACCGGTGCAGGCGCGGGAAGGGCTGCAGCCCGGCCAGGTCACGTTGCACTCGGACAACGGCGGGCTAATGAAGGGCGCAACCCTCAAGGCAACTCTCGGCGCCTCGGCATTCTGACTTCCTTTAGCCGCCCGCGCGTGAGCGATGACAACCCGTATGCCGAATCGCTCTTCGGCACGATGAAGAGCCGCGTTGGTTACCCAAAGAAGCCCTTCGCTAGCGTCGCCGACGCGCAGACGTGGGTTGATGCATTCGTGCGCTGGTACAAGGAGGAGCACCGGCACAGCGGGCTCAACTGGGTGACGCCGATGGCTCGCCACACCGGCAAGGAGCATGCGCTGCTTCGACGTCGCGCAGAGACCTACCGCAAGGCGCGACAACGCCATCCCGAGCGTTGGTCGCGCGGCATTCGCGATTGCGCTGAACCCGGCGAAAAGTAAACGCGAGGTGGCTCAAGCCGCTTGACGCATCGTCGAGCGACGCCAATAACGGAACACGCGACAACTACCCTGAGACTTGTGGCTCCGTCCCACAAGCGAGGAGCTGAACTTGCTTGAAAGCGTCCATGGAGGCGGATGATGATCGTCGGTGATGTCCTCGTGAACTTTCGCTCTGCGCTCCGTGCGCTGGTGCCGTGTGCCGTGCGTGCCGGCATCGGTTGGCGAAGAGAAGACGCTTACGATGAGTGGGACGATATGGTCACGAGCGTTTTCAAGGGACTCGTCCATGAGCCCCTCCGTTGGGCATTGCCCGAGTCTGAGCGCGAGAGATTCGAGCTACCGCCGTACGATCTCCTGTTGGAACGCTACACGACGCCAACCGTGGTCGAGGTTATGCTTGAAGGAAGCGAGGGCATGCGCATCTTTCATGCTCTGGGGACCCGAGGTGAACCCTTCGACGTTTGCGAGTGCCGGGCCCTCGACGAAAACGGCGTTCCGACTTCTTCTGAACTCGAGTCCCATCCCCTGGAGTCGGTTCGTTTCCGGTTGCGACATCGAACGGAGGATGATCGCATCATCCTGCTTGACAAGACGAGAGTGCGCGTCACTGCTCCCGTCCGGTGATCGTCGAAGCTGTTAGAGGCCGAAATGACATCACCCAAAACGTCCGGCCCCATCCAGGCCGCCCCCGAGCACAACACGCGCCGGGCCTCGCACCTCCGCCTCGCTGCCGCGCTCGGCGAAGCCACGCCTCAAGCCATGCCCGATCAACGCCCGCGTCCGCCCGCAGTGAGAGGTGAGCTCCGTGACCGGTCAACGACGGCAGGATGATTGCGCCGAGCACCAAGGGAATCTGTTGCACCACTGGGTCAAGATATCGAACGAGCTAGAGAGCTGATATCGCCGAATCCGTTTTGGGGGGGGTGTAGGGTGGCAAATCAAGATTCCAGTGTGTTCGAAGATTACCTGCGCGATCTCGGCACTCTAATTCGGGAAATGGCTGTCGAAGCGAAAGCCAAAGCAGAAGGGAGTGGACGAAATCCATTTGATGTCGGGTACATGGCGGGGTTTCACCGCGTCGTGTCGCTGATGCAGCAGCAAGCTGAGGCTTTCAATGTGCCAGTTGAGCGCCTTGGTCTGGATGGGCTGGATCCCGACGAAGATCTCGTCTGAACGGCGGTGGGGGTGACGCGGCTGTCGCCTACCGCGCCGACAGCCGCGCGATCCCCGCGGTCACGGTGTTTTCGAGTAGCATGGCGATCGTCATCGGGCCGACGCCGCCGGGTACGGGGGTGATCGCGGAAGCGATGGATTCCACGGCTGCGAAGTCGACGTCGCCGCAGAGCTTGCCGTGTTCGTCGCGGTTCATGCCGACGTCGATCACGATGGCGCCGGGTTTGACGTGGGCGGCGTTCAGCATTTTGGCGCGGCCGATGGCGGCGACGAGGACGTCGGCGCGGCGGCACACGGCGGGGAGGTCGCGCGTTTTGGAGTGAGCAACGGTGACCGTGGCGTTCTGGAGCAGGAGGAGCTGCGCGACGGGCTTGCCGACGAGGTTGCTGCGGCCGACCACGACGGCCTCGGCGCCGGCCAGATTGGCCTCGATTTCGCGGAGCAGCCGGATGCAGCCGAGGGGCGTGCACGGGGCGAGCGCGGTGTCGCCCGAGGCGAGGGCGCCGGCGTTCAGGGGGTTCAGGCCGTCGACGTCTTTACGAGGGTCGATGGTGCGGATCACCTCGGTCTGGCGGATCTGCGAGGGAACCGGGAACTGGACGAGGATGCCGTCGACGGCGTCGTTCTGGTTCAGCTGGTTCACGAGCGCGAGCAGGTCGCGTTCGCTGGTGGACGCGGGCAAGCGGTGCAGCTTGCCGGCCATGCCGGCCTCGAGCGCGGCTTTCTCCTTGTTGCGCACGTAGACCTGGCTCGCGGGGTCTTCGCCGACGAGCACGACGTCGAGGCCGGGAGCACGGCCGTATTGTTGCTTGAAGCGCGCCGCTTTTTCGGCGACCTCGGCGCGGACTTTGGCTGAAATGCTCTTGCCGTCGATGATGCGTGCCATGGACTCTGTCCTTCTGCCTCGAAGCTATTCGATCACGATGTTTGCCATCGTCACGGCGCCGGCCGCTACGCGGATTTCGGTCCAGCCCTCGCGCCGGCCGTGAAAGGAGACGCGCAGGTCGTTGCCGGGATAAGCGCGGGCGTCGATGTTGCCGAAGGCGATCACGCCGCTGAGATCGGTGCCGGTCCCGGGTGAGTCGGTGTATTGGCCGCGGCGCTGATAGGCGATGAGCTCCGCTGCCGGCAGCTCGGCGAGCACGCCTTCGAGCTTTTTGCCCTGGCTATCGACCATGAACAGCACGGCCTGCGCGCGCTTTTCGTCCCAGGAAAAAGGCTGCGAGAGCGCGCCGAAGGCGATCACCTCGAGCAAGTTGCGCGGGACGAGCGCAGCCTGGACCGGCTTTTCGAAGTCGACGATCGGGTGCAGCGTGCGCACCTCGCCGGCAGGGTCCGCCTCGGCGCGAACGCTGAGCCAGATTGGCAGCTCGTAGCGCACGCCCTCGAGCAGGAAGCGCCCGGAGTCGGTCGCGAGCGCGCTGACGCGGGTCTCGTCGTAGCCCTCGGCTTCGAGCACGGCGTTGCGGAAGTAGCCGCTCGTGGTCTCGAAGCCGGTGTCCACGTATTGAACGACCTCGCCAGCGAGCTCGACGCTGTTCGGCGCGCCAGCTTCGCCTGGGCCGCCTGCGTCGGGGAAGCCGAAGGCGCCGGCTTCTGCCCCGCCGGCCCCGCCCTCGGCGCTGCTGCTGCGGCCGCCGCTGCTGGTGTTGCCACCGAAGGAATTGCTCGGTGGTGGCTCGAAGGGGCCGCAGCGCGGCTCACCGATCGGGCACTCGGGCGGCGGCGGAGGGTGATCGGCTTCTTCCTGGCAGCCGAGCCCGAGCACCAGCGCCGCGCACACACTCCGCGAGAGCCAACGCATGATTCACCCCGCGACCGGCTCAGGGCCGGCGGGCGGCGGAGCCACGGGCGGCGCGCCGCGCTGCGAGAGCAGCTTGTGCAGGTAAACCGCGAGGCCCACGAACAAGAGACCGAACCACTGGGAGGTGCTGAGCCCGAGCACCCCGCCGCGGTCGTCGGCGCGGAAAAACTCGAGCACGAAACGGCCGACCGCGTAGCTTGCGACGAACAGCACGAACACCTGGCCGTCGAAGCGCTTTCTGCCGTGGAAATGCAAGATCAAGAAGGCCGCGATCGCGAGCGACATGCCGGCTTCATAGAGCTGCGTCGGGTGAACCGGGAGCGAGTCGAGCCCCGGCGCGGGTAGCAGCCGATCGCGGTAGTGCGCGTCGCTCGCGGGGCTCCCGCCAGGGAACACGATCGACCACGGGCCCTCGCTCACCTTGCCGAAGCAGCAGCCGGCGAAGAAGCAGCCCATGCGGCCGAAGCCGAGGCCCACCGGGATCACCATCCCGGCCATGTCTGCGGCTTTCCAGAACGGGAACTTGTCGGTGCGCAGCATCGACCAGGCCGCGATCGAGGCCGTGATGAAGCCGCCGTAATACGCGAGCCCGCCCGTGTAGAAGCGCGTCCACGCCAGGCAATCACGCTCCGACGCGCGGCAGACGTTGTGCAGCATGTCCCAGGTGCCGGCGTACTGCTCGATGCACTGCTGGCGACCGACCTTCCAGACCACCTGCGAGGGATCGGTGCACAGGTGCACGTAGTCCCAGAAGTAACCGTCCGCGAGCACGTGCAGGAGCCGCGCACCGACGATGCCGAGGAGCAGCGCGGCGAGCCCCAGGTCCACGATCACGTCGGGGTTCTGTCCGATGCGACGAGCCCAGATCGTGCCCATCACCGTGGCGAACAAGAACCCGGCGAGCAGGAACACGAAGTAGCTCGGCGCGGGCAGCGTGAAGCTCGACCCGAACAGCTCGAACTCGAACGCGAACAACCGGCCGTGCATTGCACCGGTGGTGTACTACGCAGGGCTGGTCGAGGGCCAGCCTCGAGCCAAACTCAGGCGCCGGGAGGCTGACTGGCTCCGGCGACCGCGGGCTGACCCGGGTGGAGCTCCGTACCCCGGCGGGACGTGAACATATCCACCCCCATCAGCCCGACGCCGATGCAGATCGCGATATCGGCCACGTTGAAGGTGGGCCAGTGGTCGGTGAGCGACCAGTCGCCGAGCAGCTTGCCGAGCGTGCGGTTCATCGACATCACCCAGTCTGCCCGGTAGTCGATGAAGTCGATCACGCTCGAGCGGGTGATGCGATCGGACAGGTTGCCGAGCGCGCCGCCGAGCACGAGCGGGAGCCCCCAGGTGAGCGCGCGTTGGCCCGGGTTCAGCTTGCCGTAGAGCGAGACGATGAAAAGGATGGCCAGCACGCTCACGCACAGAAAAAACGGCATCCGCAACGTCTCGGGCTGGTCCTGGAGCAAGCCCCACGCGCCTCCCTTGTTGTAGGCGAGCGTCAGCGTCAGGTGATGCGGGATCACCTCGATCGAAGGATCTTCGAACGGCTTCGGGATCAGGCGGATCTCCGCCCAGGCCTTGGTGCCGATGTCGAGGAGCAGCGCGATGGCCGACACCGTACCGAAGAACACGAAGCTCGGGCCGTGCTGCGGGGGCGCGGGCACGAGCGCGGGAGCCGGTGCCACGGGCTCGGAGGCGGCCTCATTCCCCGGGAGTGGCGCCGACGGCTCCGCGGCGAGGGACGGCTCAGCGGGGATCTCGGCGGAGGGCTGCGGCTCGGTCATCGGGGTCGGGCTCGAACGGCTTACCTACGCCAGCTGTTCCCAGTTGGCCACTTGGGAGCGCAGGTAGCGGCGGATCCGAGGGGCGGACGCGCGGGCCTGCTTGCCTGACACGGCACATCTGTTTAGTATGCGCCATGCCCGAGCCGCCCTGGACGCGAGACCGCGGAGTCGATGCCGTTCTCCAGAGCTGGCAGGAGCTCGGCGCGGTGCAGCGCTGCATCGCTGCCGAGCGGCGGTTCGAACAGAGCGCGGGGGATTTTCGCCCCCTGCCGGCCTGGCTCAGCGCGCCGGCCCGACGCGCGCTCGGGGAACGTCAGATCGACGAGCTGTATTCGCACCAAGTCCTGGCGATCGAAGCGGCGCGCCAGGGGCGGCACGTAGTGGTCGCGACACCGACCGCCAGCGGGAAGAGCCTGTGCTTCCACCTGCCCGTGATCGAGGCGCTCGCGGCCGATCCGGCGGCGACGGCGCTCTACGTCTACCCCACCAAGGCTTTGTCGCGCGATCAGGAGCACAGCCTGCTCGGGCTGTTGAACGACGCGCAGGTCTCGTCGCCCGCGATGGTGTTCGACGGCGACACACCGGGCGACGCGCGCCGGGTCGCGAAAGAGCGTTGCCGGGTCGTGCTCACCAACCCGGACATGCTGCACGCCGGGATCTTGCCGAACCACGCGCGCTGGGCGGCGTTGTTTCAGGGCCTTCGTTACGTGATCGTGGACGAGCTCCACGTTTACCGCGGCGTGTTCGGCTCGCACCTGGCGCACGTCCTCGGCCGGCTCCTACGCATCGCGCGCTTTCACGGCTCGAAGCCGCAAATCCTCGGCGCCACGGCCACGATCGGCAACCCGCTCGAGCACGCCGCGCGGCTCTACGGTGTGCCAACCGAGGCGGTCACGCTGGTCGACCGCTCGGGCGCCCCGAGCTCCGAGCGCGAGGTCTACCTTTATAACCCTCCGGTAATAACTCCCGAGCTCGGCGTGCGCGAGAGCTCGCTCAAGCACTCGGTGTCGTTGGCGGCGGATCTGATCGAGGCGCGCGTGCCGACGATCGTGTTCGGCCCCTCGCGCAACTCGGTCGAGGTGATGCTGAAGTACCTGCGCGAGCGCACCGCGGGCAAGGCCCCGGCCGACTCGATCATGGCTTACCGCGGCGGCTACCTGCCCGAGACGCGCCGGCGCATCGAGGCCGGCCTGCGCAACGGCGAGATCCTCGGCGTGGTGGCGACCAACGCGCTCGAGCTCGGCATCGACATCGGCGATCTGGATGCGGTGGTGTGCGCAGGCTACCCGGGCTCGGTGGCGGCCACCTGGCAGCGCTTCGGCCGCGCCGGGCGCCGTGGCACGCGCAGCATCGCCGTGCTGGTGTGCGGCAGCTCGGCGCTGGACCAGTACCTGACACGCGACCCGCGCTACCTGTTCGAAGCCGGGGCAGAAGAGGCGCGGATCGATCCAGGCAACGTCGAGATTGTGATCCAGCACCTGAAATGCGCGACCTTCGAGGCGCCGTTCGAGCTCGTCGAACCGGGTAAAAACCGCGCCCGCCCTCGAGCGGCCGAGGGTGAAGCCTATTTCGCCCTCGGGCTCGACGGCACGCGCGACGCGCTCGATTACCTCGCGGGCCACGGCCTCGTGCACGCAGCCGAGGAGCGCTACCAGTGGATCGGCGAGGCGTTCCCCGCGAGCAGCGTGTCACTGCGCAACATCGGCTGGGACAACTTCGTGATCATCGACGTGAAGACGGGCCAGTCGATCGCCGAGCTCGACTACCGCGCTGCGCACACCATGCTGCACGAACAGGCGATCTATCAGCACGACGCCGAGCAGTACCAGGTAGAGAAGCTCGATTTCGAGAACCACAAGGCCTTCGTGCGCCGGGTCGAGCCCGACTATTTCACGACCGCCCTCACCTACCGCACCGTGAGCGTGCTGGAAGAAGCAGCCACCACGTCGCTCGGGTGCGCCCTGGTCGGGCACGGCGACGTGAAGGTCCTCGAGCGCGTGACCGGTTACAAGAAGATCAAGTTCTTTACCCACGAAAACGCAGGCTACGGCGACGTGCATCTGCCCGAGATGCAGACTCACACCACCGGCTTCTGGCTGACGGTGCCCGAGGCTTTCGTCGAGAGCCTGGGCGTGCCGCGCCCGCTCGTGATCGACGCGCTACGCGGCGTGGGCGCGGCGCTCGAGACGGTCGCGACGTTGTCTCTCATGTGCGATCCGCGCGATCTCGGTCAAACCCTCGGGGACGGCGCGGAGTCGTCGGAGCGCACGGGCACGGCCTCACCCGCCGGCCGCGATCCATTCCAGAAGCGCTGGGGTAATTTTGATCCGACGGTATTCCTCTTCGATGCACATCCCGGCGGGGTTGGGCTCGCGCCGCGCATTTACGAGCGCAGCCCCGAGTTGTTCGCTCGCGCCGAGTCGCTCGTCGAGCAATGCCCCTGTGGGGGAGGTTGCCCCGCGTGCGTTGGGCCAGGCAGCGAAAACAGCAGCCGCAAGGCGCTCGCGCTGCGCCTGATGCGCGAGCTGGTTTCGAGGGCCTCGCCCGTCTCCCGCGCGTGCTAGGGTTTGCCGGGCAAATGATGCGCAGGGAACGCTTGGCCTGGCTGGTCTTCGGGGCACCAGCGCTCGTTGCTCTCGGGTGTCGCGCCGCCGCTCAAACGTCTCCGACGGGCTCCCGTAACGGGGAGGAACCGGAGCAGCCGGGAGTGATCCTGCCCGTGGGCGGGCGTGACGGCGGCGGAGACATCCCGATCGCGACGCCGCACGCTCTCCTGTCGATCGATCCTTCTCACGGCCCCTTCTCGGGCGGCACCCGGCTGATCTTGCGCGGCAACGGCTTCGGTAGTGACGCGCGGGTCTGGTTCGGTGACACCGAGCTCGCGGACAGCGACGTGGTCGCGATCGATCCGCGTCGCCTGCAGGTCACCTCGCCGCCCGGCCGCGGCCTGGTGGATGTGATCGTGCAGAACGGCGACGACGAGAAGACACGGGTCGAGCTCAGCGAAGGCTACGCCTACGACGCGTTCCGCGCCGATCCGGCGACGGGCCCGACCTCGGGCGGGACGCTGATCACCGTGTACTCGCAGGGCGCCGACTTCGACGAAGACACGCAGATCACCATCGATCGCAGGCCGTGTGAGGTGGAAGAGCTGCGCAGCGCGAGCGAGCTCGTCTGCCGCACTCCCCCAGGCACGCCAGGCGCGAAACCGCTGCACGTCTCGATCGGCGGCGAGAGCACGGACGTGCTCGACGCCTTCACCTACGGCAACAGCGACAACGGCTTCCGGGGCGGGCTGAGCGGCGACCCGCTCGACGGCCAGCTCAAGGTGCTGGTGCTGAACGCGGCCACCGGGGACGCTTTGCCCGGCGCCGCCGTGATCGTCGGCGAAGACGAGCCGCTCGTCGAGCGCACCAACGACGACGGCGTGGTGCTCGTCACCGGTAGCGCCGTGGAAGAGCTCGCCACCGTCACGGTCGCGCTCGATTGTTTTCAGCCCTTCACCGTGGTCGACATCCCCGTCGACACGCTCACGGTGTACCTCGATCCCGTGCTGTCCCCGACCTGCTTCGACGGCAGCGGCGATCTGCCCTCGGGCGGCGGCAATTTCGGGACGTCGCAGAGCGTGACTGGAGAGCTGGTCTGGCCCGAAACGCAGGAGTTCCGGCGCGGCGGCTGGACCAACGTGCCCGAGCCGGTGAACGACCAGGAGGTCAAGGTCGCCTACGTGTTCCAGCTCGCGTCGGATCCGACGCAGCGCTTCCGTCTGCCGAGCGGGCTCGCCGCCGTCACGCCGGCCTCGAGCGGCACGGTCGGCTTCTCGTTCTTCCTGAGCGCAGCGCCGGGCAACTACACGCTGTACGCGCTCGCGGGCATCGAGAACCGCGGTGTGAGCCCCTGGCAGTTCACGGCCTTCTCGATGGGGCTCTTGCGCGGCGTGGCGGTCTCGACGAACCGCGGCGCAGACGACGTCTTCGTCCCGGTCGACGTGCCGCTCGATCACGCGCTCACGCTCGACATCGAACCGCCGACCGCGACCGAGCGGGGCCCCGATCGAGTCGAAGCGACGCTCGCCCTGCGCGTCGGTAACGATGGTTACGTGATTCTGCCGAACGGCTCGAGCTCGTCCTTGATCGGCGCGGACCGCGCGCCGGAGTTCATCGGCATTCCGCCGCTCGTGGGCAGCCTCGCCGGGCTCAGCTACGTCGCCGGAGCGCGCGCCGTCACCGGGGAATCCGGCAGTTTGCCGCGCTCGGTCGTGGCGCTCGCGAGCACCGTGACCACCAGCGCGCCGCTTTCTCTCGGGCCGTTCCTGGAGATCCCCGTGCTCGAGACGCCGCGCCGCAACAGCGCCTGGAACGCGCGGGATCTCGACTGGAGCGCCGCGCCGGGCGGGGCCGCTCCGGATCTGGTGATCATCGACGTGCAGACGTCCGGCGGCCTGTACTCGTGGCGGATCGTGAACCCCGGCCACCGCACCGCGGTCAAGCTGCCCGACCTCGCGGCGATCGACGAGGAGCTCGCCTGGCCGCATGGTCCGCAAGCGTTCCTCGTGACGCGCGCGCAGATCCCGGGCTTCGACTACGGTTCGCTCGTGTACAGAAACCTGACCGAGCGGAGCTGGAGCGCGAGCGCGACGGACGCGTTCTATGCGAGCTACTAGAGGACCCGCACACCGCGCCGCGCTCGGTCTCGGCCGCGGGCTAGTGTTCAGCATCGTAGCCGCTCTGAGTGTGGCGAACTGCTTCGAGAGCGGGGAGCGCTACTACCTCGACGGGTTCGCGTCGCTCTGCGAGGCGGGAGCGCGGCGCTGCCTCGCGGGCACGCTGCTCGAGGAGTGCCGGGACGGCAGCGGCGGGCCGAGCTGGGTGAGCGTCGAAGACTGCGGCGAGCGCGATCAGGTGTGTTCGAACCAGCTGCTCGCTTGCTCGGTCTGCGAACCCGGCAAGGGGCACTGCGACGGTCAGACCGCGTCGCTCTGCGACGCGTCCGGCGACAGCTTCGAGTTCGTGGACGATTGCGACGTCTCGGAGGGCGAAGCCTGCCGCGAAGGCAGCTGCCAGAAGCTCTGCGCCATCGCCAAAACCCGGCGCAGCAACGTCGGCTGCGAATACTGGGCGGTGGATCTCGACAACGCACGCATCAGCGACATGCTGAACGCGGCCGCACAGCAGTTCGCGGTGGTGATCAGCAACCCGCAGCCCGACGTCGCGGCCACGGTGCGGATCGAGCAGGACGACTCCGAGCCCGGAGAAGACAACGACCCGACCGAGGTGATCGAGGCCGTGGTCCCGGCCTTTTCGGCGCGGGTGTTCCGGCTCGGGCCGCGCGAGGTGGACGGCTCGCCGCCTGGCAAATTCAACGCCGGAACGCACACGGCCCTGACCCGCGCCGCTTACCGGGTGACCTCCACGATGCCGATCGTGGCTTATCAGTTCAACCCGCTCGAAAACGTCAACGTGTTCTCGAACGACGCCTCGTTGCTCAAGCCCGTCGAGGCGCTGACGCCGCCGGGCTCGGGGCTGCGCGACGCCTACGTCGTGCTCGGCTGGCCGCAGACGATCGCCCGGACCGACGACCCCCGCACCAACTTCGATCCGGCAAATCCCTCGGATCTACGCGCGTTCTTGACGCTGGTCGGGACGCGCGCAGACACGCGAGTTCGGATCCGTCCGACCGTGCGCGTCGTGCCCGGCGGGCCCGTCGAAGAGACGCTGCCCGGTGAAGACATCGAGCTCACGCTCCAGCCCTTCGAGGTGCTGAACCTGGAAACCGGCGGCTTCAACGCGGATTTCACGGGCTCGTTGGTCCAGGCAGACGGCCCGATCGTGGCCTTCGTCGGCAGCGAGGCGAGCGACGCACCGTTCTTCCCCGATCTGTCGCACCGCGATTGCTGCGCCGACCACCTCGAAGAGCAGCTCGATCCAATCCGCACGGCTGGCAAATCCTTCATTGCCGCAGTGTCACCGAACCGCTCGGAGGCGATCGTGGCCGCGGGCAGCACGATCGGCAAGGCGTCTCAGTTCGAGTCCTTCCGAGTGATCGCCGTCACCGACAGCGGCGCGCGGGTCACGACCACGCTCGCGAATCGCGAGGGCCGCTTCGAGCTCACCGGTAAGGGCAGCTTCCTCGATCTCTCGAGCTCCGAGCACTTTGCGATCGTGAGCGACGAACCGGTGATGCTCGCGAGCATCTCGCCGAGTCAGGAAGCCGCGAACGTCCCGCGCGGGTTGCCGGGCGGCGACCCCAGTCTCTTGATTTTCCCGCCGATCGAGCAGTTCCGGGCTCGCTACGTGTTCCTCACCCCCGACAAGTACAGCTTCGATTTCGTGCGCATCCTGGCGCCCGCCGAGGCCACGATCGTGTTCGACGGCGTCGCCCTGGAGGAGCTCACCGGGTGCCTCGAGCAGCCCGCGGGCTCACCCGCTTCGACGGGGGCCGCCGCCGATCTGGCCACGAAATGGGTGGTGTACAGCTGCCAGCTGAGCTTCCCCACGATCGATCCGGATCTCGCCGCGCCCGCGAACCTCTCCCCCGGCGAGCAAAATGACGGCGTCCACCGCATCGAATCGAGCCACAAGATCGGCGTGCTGGTCGACGGCTTCGACTCCTTCGTGAGCTATGCGTACGCGGCAGGGACGGAGCTCGAGACGATCGTGACGGAGTGAGCAGGGCTATCAGCCGTCGGCCTGTCAGCTGTCAGCCAGCGCGGTGATTTCGGCTTCTAGCGACTCCCATTGGGCCATCAGGGCGTCGATCTGGGGGGCGAGCTCGTTTTGCTCGCGTTCGAGGCTCTGCACGGTTTCTCGAGGCGTCTCCTCGAAGAAACCCGGGCGGCACCACTCGGCCTGGATGAAGGCGCGGCGCGCTTCGAGCTTCTCGATCGCGGCGAGCACGCGGTCGCGCTCGGCGGGGAGCTGCTTCTTCCGGTTCTTGCGGCGCTTCTGCGCCTCCCAGTCGTCGGCGCCCGACGCCGGCTTGGCCGCGGCCTTGTCGCGCTTGGCGCGCAGCGCGACGCTGCTCGCGTCGAGGTGATCGTCCCCGCAGTGCGCGAGGTAGTCGTCGTAGCTGCCGGGAAAATCGCGGAAGCCGCTCTCGGTCACTTCCAGGACGCGCGTGGCGAGCGCCGACACGAACGCACGATCGTGGGACACGAACACCACGGTCCCCTCGAACGCCAGAAGGGCCTGGATCAGCGCCTCGATTGACTCGAGATCGAGGTGATTGGTGGGCTCGTCGAGCACGAGCACGTTGGGTTGCTGCACCATGATCTTGCAGAAAACCAGGCGCGCCGCCTCACCGCCCGAGAGCGACTCGACCTTCTTGTGCACGTCCTGTCCCGAGAACAGCATGCGGCCGAGCTCGCCGCGCACCCGGCTGGTCTCCGCGTCCGGAATCGTGTTCCAGATCACGTCGAGCGCCGCCTGCCCCGGCTCGGTGAGCAGCTCGCGGTGATCCTGGGCGAAATAGCCGACCCGCGCTTCGTGACCCCAGCTCACCTTGCCCGCGTCGGCCTCGAGCCGGCCGGTCGCGATCTTGAGCAGCGTCGACTTGCCGAGGCCGTTCGGGCCGATGATCGCGAGCCGCTCGCCGCGGCGCAGGGTGAGCGACACGCCGGACAGTACGCGCTTCGGTCCGTAGGCCTTCGATAACTCTTCCAGCGTGAGCACGTCCTTGCCGCTCGGCCGCTCTGGGACGAAGCGGAAGCGGGGCGCGCGGCGTGAGCTCGACTCGAGCTCGTCGACCTCGATCTTCTCGAGTTGCTTCAGCTTGCTCTGCGCCTGCCGGGCCTTGGTGGCCTTGGCGCCGAAGCGCTCGATCCACGCCTTTTTCTCGGCAATTTTGGCCTCGGCGCGCTCGATCTCCGCGGCTTTTC
Source organism: Polyangiaceae bacterium (assembly GCA_025937835.1). GTDB lineage: Bacteria > Myxococcota_A > Polyangia > Polyangiales > Polyangiaceae > PMG-095. The sequence continues at coordinate 10,651 of JAICQO010000089.1, read as the reverse complement.
GGGCGCGGACTTCGAGCTTTTGCTTGGCGAAGGCGCTGTAGGTGCCCGGGTATTCGAGGATCGTGCCGTAGTCCACGTCGAGGATGTGCGTGACCACGTTGTCGAGGAAGCGCTGGTCGTGCGAGATCACCACCGCCGAGCCGCGATACCCCGACAGGAACTTCTCGAGCCAGCGGATCGAGAGGATGTCGAGGTGGTTGGTCGGCTCGTCGAGCAGCAACAGATCGGGATCGCCGATCAGCACGCGCGCGAGCAGCACGCGCAGCTTGAAGCCACCCGACAGCGTGCCCAGCGGGTCGCGGTGGTTTCGCACCGGGATCCCCAGGCCTTCGAGGATCTGGCTGGTGCGCGCTTCGAGCGTGTAGCCGTCGTGGCTCGCGATCCGCTCCTCGAGCTCGGCGATCCGCGCGGCGTCCGGCGTTTCTTCGGTGAGTAAGCGCTTCTGTTCGGCGAGAGCGTCCGTGACGCGCTCGTCTCCGGCCATCGCCACATCGAGGATCGGGTGCTCGTCGTCGAGGAAGCGATCCTGGCGCAAGACGCCCAGCCGCAGCTGCTTGGGCATTCCGACCGTGCCGTCGCTCTGCGGCTCGTCACCCTGCAAAATCTTGAGGAAGGTCGTCTTCCCCGAGCCGTTGGCGCCGACCAGCCCGTAGCGCGCGCCGCGCACGAGCTTCAGCGTCACGTTCTCGAATAAGGTGCGCGCGCCGTAGGCCTTACCAAGCTTGCCGATTTCGATCATCGAACGCGAGGGTGATAGCTTTTGCCGGGCCGCGCGCAAGGCGCTCCACTACCTGGGTCGCACCAAGGGCCACGGCTCGAGCAGCGGAACCCGGGCAGAAGGCCCGCGCTGGCGCAGCGCGCGCTCGCACTCGTCGATCGACAGCCGTCGCGGGCCGAAAATGCTGGGATCCGTGGCGTCGGCGTCCATCAGCGCCGTCGGTTGGTCCACGCCGTAATCGTCGGGGTGGCCAGGCATGTCGAGCAAGACGTGGCCGAGCTCGTGCGAGAGCACGTGGCTGCGCGCGCCGGCTCGCACCGCCAGCCGATCGATGATCACCGTGTTTCGGATGGCCGAGCCCTCCGCGTCCAGAAACGACTCCCCCACCCGGCCCTGCCCCGAGAAATTCGGCACCACGAACACCTCGATCGTGCGCGGATCCCGATCCGCGTAGGCCTTGATCAGCGCGCGCTCTTCGATGGTGCCCGCGGGCGCGTCATCGTCCCGGAAATGGTCGAGGCCGTCGGCGAGATCGACGCTGCCGAGGCAGACGTCGAGCGACGGATCGCTCGATAGTGGCGCGTCGCCGTCGCGTTCGACCGCGACCAGCTGATCGCCCTGCCGGACGCTGAGGTCGACGCTCGGCAGCGCGCCGGACTCGTTCTGCGCGTTGCGGCCGAGCGCGACCGTGAAGCCTGCGGCCACGAGCGCCCGCGACAGCCGCTCCGCGACGCTGAACGGCGTGTCCCCGAACGCGGTCGTGACGCGGATCGCCCGCTTGCCGACGCGCAGCCGCACCTCGCCGCCGCTCGCTGGCAGGCCGAGCTCGCAGCCGACAGCGATAAGGTGCGAAACCGGCGGATCCACCAGCTCGACAGAGGCGTCCTTGCCCATCCCGAAGTGGATCCCGCATTGCCCCCAGATGAAGCTTGCCGCGTCGATCTCGCCGCGCGCGAGGGCCAGGGCCTCGGCCGCGGTGTTGCCGAGCGCGGGCGGACCGCCGGGGCTCGCGCGCAGCACGTGAACGCGCAGCCTGGCGCGAAAGCGTTCCACCGGGCCGAGCGCCGTCGAGCGCGGGCCGCCGACGCGCACCGAGCCCGCCTTTTGCTCGAAGGCGCGCACGAGCAGCCTTCCGCCGACCTCGGCGCGGATCGAGCGCCCGCTCGACTCCGGGTGGCTGCGATCGATCGGATCGACCGTGGCGCGGATCAGCGGAGAGGTGCGGCACTCGAGCTTCGGCGCCGTGCCGGGCGCGCAGGCCTGATGCCAGAGCTCGACATCCGTCAGGCGATCGAGCGGCGTGCCGTCGGGGCGCTCGGAGACGATCTCGAGTCGCTCCGGGAGCGTCGCTTCGGGCCCCGTCACGACCCAGCGCAGGGCGTCCTGGTCCGCGGCCCCGGCCGCGTCTTCACTCAGAAACGCCGGCAAAACTCGGGAAATGGAGGCGTGCGAGCGCGCCAGATCGACGCGCCCGCCATGGGCGTCGAAGGCCGCGAGCTCGAGCACGGTGAGCTCGAGCGAGCCACCGCCGACCACGCTGGTCCGGCCCGCGCCGAGGCCCTGCACGCCGACCCGCCGCGCGCCCCTCGGCAACGCCGCCCCGGGGGCAAGCCCTCGACCGTCGACCACCCAACGCGCGACCGGGCTCAGGATCCGCGCCGCTCCCTGGACCGCGCTGCGTTCGGCGACCGTGAGCCAGCGGACGTCCTTCGCGCGGGCTGCATCGAGGCGCTCGGCTGCGGAGTCTGCCGCGCCGTCGTCGTCATCGTCGTCGGTGTCGGCGAATAGACGGACCGCGGTCGAAGCGCCTTGTCCGCGCGCGGGCTCGCCTCCGAAAAGGCAGCACGCCGCGAGCAGCGCCGCTGCGCCGCGCTTCATTCGACCCAGCCCAGCTGCACGCGCCGAAAGCGCGCTTCGGTCACGATCTCGCCGCGCAGCCCGCCTCTGCTCGACGCGCGCACGAGCGAGGCCCAGGCCAGGGCTGGTAAGTGGCGTGTCTCCGTCAGCTCTTCGGCCGCGCGCGCCGCGGGCTCGCGTTCGCCGACGTCGAACAGGGCTGCTGCGGCGAGCCCGCGCAACGGATCGCGCCGGGGCTGCCGCGCAATCTCGAGCAGCGAGGCGCGGTAGCGATCCTGCCCGTAGTCGCGGCACAGGTGCAACATCGCGCGGATCGAGCTCTCGTCACCGAGCAGCGCGCTCTTGGCGAGCGATTCGAGCATCGTGCGTGCGCTCGGCACGCGCGCCTGCGCGAGGCGAAACAGGAAGGTCGTGTCTTTGTCGGCGCTCGGCCGATCGCTGAGCCGCGCCACGAGCTCGACCGTCGGCCGCGCCTTCGGCGGCTCGCCGTTCGGCGCGAGCGCCCAGGCGACCATCGACCAGGCCGCGCGCGCGCTGACCGGCCCCTTCGCGGCGCGGTCGCGCGCCAGCTGGAGCGGCTCGGCGTCTCCCGCGCGCACGGCAATTTCGGCGAGCACGAGCCAGCGACCGAGGTGGCGCTCGGACTCGCGCAGCACCGCGAGCGCCGGAGCGACCACGACCGGCAAGGTCGGACCGGCGAGCAACGGCACCAGCAGCTCAGCGCACAGCGAAAGGCGGTGGCTCTCCTTGATCTTCGGCGCCAGCGAGGTCACGGCGGCACCGCTCGATTCGCCTCGACACAGACGGGCCACCTCGGCCGCGAACGCGATGTGTGCGTGGCGGCTGACCGCTGACCGGAGCAGCGGCTCGCTGAGCAGCGCATGGTTGCAAAAGCAGGCCGCGGATAGCGCCGGGAGCCCGCCGCCCTCGGTCGCGAGCGCGCGCGCGATGAGCTCCGCCGCTTCGGGCGCGCTCGACTCGGCCAGGCTGCGGATCGCCGAGGCGTACAACGGGCGTTCGAACGAGCTCCGCCGCACCATCGTGTCGAGCAGCGACGCGCCGGTCTTGCGCAACGCCGAGGACAGCGGCGCGAGCGCGCGCAGAATGCCCGCGAGTCGACCTTCGTGGGCGGGCTTGCGCCTGAGCGCGGCCCGGAGGTCCGACTCGAGACGCGCGCACGTTTCGCTGCCGAGCACGTCCGGGTGCTCCGCCTCGTTGCTCATGAGGCCCAGAGCGCGAACATAACACCGTTTTCGCAGCGCTCGCTAGCGTGCGCGCGACTCGTGGACCCGGGGTCTGCACACATCGCGACAGCCACGGCGAATTCCGGGGTTGATGGCGGGGTCGATGTCGACCGCGCGCAACTCGGAAAACTGGCTGCGTTTCCCCCATTGTTCTGCGGAGGAAAGCTCTCCTATATTCGGAGGCCATATCCTAGTGAGCGAGCGGCCACGGCTCGCAACGAGGTCTTCGATGCATCACAAAAATCAGCTAGGCGTGCCCGCGATGCTGCTGGCGCTTGGATTTCTCTTTGCTTGTAAGAACGAGGAACAGCCGCCCGCTCAGTATCCGCAGCAGCAGCAGCAGCCCTACGGTCAGCCTTACGGCGCTCAACCGCAGCCGTATCCGCAGCAGCAGCCGCAACCGCAGCCGTACCCCACGGCGGCCGCGACGCCGGCTCCGGCAGTTACGGCCGCGCCCGCGGGACAGATGTCGCAACCGTCACCGATGGCCTTCGCTTGCCAGAGCGACGCACAATGTCTCACCCACCGCTGTAACACGCAGTTCGGCAAGTGCGCGTGGCCCTGTCAGACCGACGCGGATTGCGTCACCGGCAATCGCTGCCAGGCCGGCGCCTGCATTCCGGGCCAATAGCGGCGCCGGGGCGCTTCACCAGGTTGGCTTTGGCTTGCACGTCGGAGCCAACCTGATGCCCGGGCGTCCAAGACCTGCACGCGCCCTGCCCGCGCCGAGCTTTCTGAGCTAGGACGCTCCTGTGACTCTCTCCGAATCCGACTACGACGCTCGCGCGCTGCCCGAGCTGCACCGGTTGGTCGACGCCCTCGACTCGCTCGACGAAGACGGGCTCGAGGCCGAGCTCGCCGCCGACATTCTCACGCTCGAGTTTTCCGACGGCGAGAAATACGTGATCAACTCGCACCGCGCCGCGCGACAAATCTGGATGGCCGCGGAACGCTCCGCCTGGCACTTCGATTGGAATCCGGGTAGCGCGGAATGGGTTGCCGCCAAGACGGGCGACGAGCTGTGGTCCGTCGTCGAGCGATCGATCGCCTCCCGGCTCGGACGCCCGATTACGCTCAAGCGCGGTTGACTCGGGAGCTCGGCTCTGCCGCCGTCACCAGGCGTGCAGCCACTGAAACAGCTTCAGCAAGCCCATGCCGGCTAGCGCCGATGCCGGAATCGTCAGCACCCAGGCCCAGACGATGCTGCTCGCGAGGCCCCAGCGGATGCCACGGCGGCGCGTGGTGGAGCCGACGCCGACGATCGCGCCCGTGATGGTGTGCGTGGTGGAGACCGGGATCGTGAAGTGGGTCGCGCCGAACAACGTCAGCGCGCCCGAGAGCTCGGCTGCGAACGCCGTGTGCGGGCGGAGCTTCGTCAGCCGGCTGCCCAGGGTCTTGATGATGCGCCAGCCGCCCATCGCGGTTCCGAGACCCATCGCGCCGTAGCAGGAGACGGCCACCCAGGTCGGGCCGCTCTCGACGGAAGCGTCGAGGTACCCGCCAGCGATCAGCACCGCCAGGATGATGCCCATCGTCTTCTGTGCGTCGTTGCCGCCGTGCCCGAGCGAATACGCGGCCGCCGAAGCGAGCCGCACGTAGCGAAACACCCGCTGGACCCGCTGCGGCTTGGCGCGCCGGAGCAACCAGGAGACGCCGACGACCAGCAGACTACCGAGCAGGAAACCGAGCAGCGGCGAGATCAGGATGAACCCGGCCGAGAGCAAGAGCATCGGCTTGTTGAGCAGGTCCATGCCGCCGTACGCGTAGCCGGCGCCCGAAAACGCGCCCATGATCGCGTGCGACGAGCTCGACGGCAACGCCAGCCACCAGGTGAGCAGGTTCCAGAAGATCGCGCCGATCAAGCCGGCCAGCACCACCCAGACGAAGGCCGGATCGGCGGCGCTGACGTGGACCAGGCTGGAGACCGTCTTGGCCACCCCCTGGTGGAACACGAACAGCGCCAGGAAATTGAAAGACGCCGCCCAGATCACGGCCCGGAGGGGCGTGAGGAGCCGCGTCGAGACGATCGTGGCGATCGAGTTCGCCGCATCGTGAAAGCCGTTGATCAGATCGAAAATCAGGGCCACCGCGATGGTGACCACGACCACAGTAGCGACGCTCATCGGTCTTCCGAGGTCCGATCAGGTGTTCTCGAGGACGACGCCTTCGATGATGTTCGCCACGTCTTCACAGCGGTCGGAAGCGCTCTCGAGCGCCTCGTAGATTTCCTTCCACTTGATGATCGTGATCGGATCCTTCTCTTCGTCGAAGAGCCGCGCCACAGCGCGCCGCAGGATCGCGTCGGCCTCGTTCTCGAGCCGATTGATGTCCACGCACTTCCTGAGAATGGTCTGCGGATCTTTCAGGTTGCGCAGCAAGCGGCAGGCCTCGTGCATGTCGTGAGCTGCGCGGTTCAAGACGTCCGCCAGATCCTTCACCTCGGGCGTCATCTCGCTCAGGCGGTACAGCGCCACGCGCTCGGCCGCCGCTTCGACGAAGTCCATCACGTCGTCCATGCGCGTGATCAGGCGGTGGATTTGATCCGGATCGAGCGGCGTGATCAGCGTCTTGTGCAGCGCCTCGACGCAGCGGTGCGTGATCACGTCCGTCTCGTGCTCGATCTCTTTGATGCGTCGGGCCTTGGCCTCGATGTTGGCGGAGCTCGTGACCATCGACACGAACTCCCTCGTGCCGTCCACCGTGAGCGCCGCGTGCTCCTCGAAGAAGTCGAAGAACGACGTTTCCTTGGGCAGCAAACGACCGAACATGGGGCCGCGTTTACCACGGGCGCCCTCTGCCCTTCACCAATTTGTCACCAACACGACCGGTCAGGACACTGTGACGAGGGCAATTCCGTCCCCTGCCAACCGGTAGCGCTCCCCCGTCCGGGGACAGGTGGCCCCGCCGGCGTCGAAGCGCAGCCGCTCCCCAGCTCGGCTGACCCACCCCACCGGGCGCGCCGGAACGCCGCGGACGAGCCCATACGGCGCGACCTCGCGCGTCACCACGGCCCCGGCGGCCACGAACGCATACTCCCCGAGCTCGATCCCGGGCAGGAGCGTGGCGTTGGCGCCGACCGTCGCGCCGCGCCCGACCCGGATCGAGCCGAACTCGGACTTCCGCGAGACGAAGGCACGCGGGTACTTGACGTTGGTGAAGACGGCGTTCGGTCCCACGAACACCTGGTCGCCGAGCTCGACGCCGTCGTAGAGGCTCACGCCGTTCTGGACGCGCACGCCCTCGCCGACCCGCGCGCGCGCTCCCACGAAGCACCCCTGCCCCAGCATGCTGCCCGCGCCGATGCGCGCGCCCGCCAGCACGTGACAGAAGTGCCAGATCCGAACACCTGCGCCGAGCTCGGCACCCGGCTCGACGATCGCGCTCGGGTGCACGTAGGGCTCGGCGCCCTCGGTCATTGGCTTGCTTTCTTCACCGACAACCAGAGCTCGGCGTCGCCGAGGTCGTGCTTCTCGGCGCCGTCGCCGCGGGTGCCCACGACGACCTGGGTCGCGAGGCAGGCTTTGCCGATCTCGGCGGCGCTCTCGCGCGCGACACGCATGAGCCGCTCGTCGCCGTCGATCGCGAGCTCGATGCGATCGGTGAACTCGTAGCCGCGGTCCTTGCGCGCCGCTTGCACGCGGCTCATGAGCTCGCGCACCAAGCCCTCGTCGATCAGCTTCTCGGTCAGCGTCGTGTGCAGCACCACCACGCCGATCTTGCCGGTTTCCGCGGCAAAGCCGGGGGCCGCCTCGACCTGGATCGCGAGCTCTTCGGGCCCGAGCTCGAGCGGCTTGCCCTCGACTTCGAGCACGACCTTGCCGTGCTCGGCGAGCTCGGCGTGCAGGCGCGCGCCGTCGGCGGTCTCGAGCACCTTCTTCACGGCTTGCACGCCCTTGCCGATCTTCGGGCCGAGCGCGCGGAAGTTCGGCTTCAGCTTGAAGGCGACGGCGCCGTCTTCGTGCGAGAAGGCCATGAAGCGCAGCTCGAGCACGTTGAGCTCTTCCTGGATCAGCGAGCGGTACGACTCGAGGCGGTCGCGCCAGAGCGGATCGTTCAAGACCACGTCGGCTCGCGACAGCGGCTGGCGCACCTTGAGCTTCTGCGAGGTGCGCACGCTGAGCCCGAGGCTCACGATGTCGCGCACCGCGCGCGTCTCGAGCGATAGCCGCTCGTCGATCACGCTCTCGTCCGCGACCGGGAATTTCTCGAGGTGCACGCTCGCCTCGGCCCCCGGCATGCCGGCGCGGCGGACCAGGTTCTGGTACAGCTCCTCCGAGAAAAACGGCAAAAACGGGGCGATCAGCTTGGTCAGCGTGACCAGCGTCTCGTACAGCGTGGCGTAGGCGTCGCGCTTGTCGGCGTCGATGCCCGGGCCCCAGAAGCGCGAGCGGCTACGGCGCACGTACCAGTTGGAGAGGCTCTCCACGAGCTCCACCAGCGCCGTCGTGGCGTCGTAGATCAGGTAGGCGTCGAGCGCTTTCGCGACCGCGCGCACCGTGAGCTCGCGCTCGCTCGCGATCCAGCGGTCAAGCAGCGCCCGCTCGCGGATCGGACGCGGGGCAGCGGAGGCGTCGTTCGGGCGATAGCCGTCGATGTTCGCGTAAATCGTGAAGAACGAGTAGACGTTCCGCAGCTTGATCTGAAAATCCTTCTGCAGGAGCCGCACGTTGGTCAGGCTGTGTCGGGTGTTGCTCCACGGCGGCGAGGACGCGAAGAAGAACCAGCGAAACGCGTCGGCTCCGGGCGCCGGCCGCGTGGTGTCTTCGAGCGTCACGCGTTCGGTGACGCCGAGGCGCGGCACCTCGACCGGCAGAGTTTGCAGGCCTTTTGCCGCGGGTTTGAGCCCTAGCCGCGCGCGGTCGCCTTCCGAGATCAGCGCCACTCGCCGAGGTAGCTTCTTCTGCGCGACGAGCTTGACGCGCAGGCCCTTCGACTCGGCCCCAGGCTGGTACGCCACGACCTCGGCGCCCTCGGCGAGATCCATACCTTCCAGATCCTCGCGAGCGATCGCGATCTCGCCGTCCTTGGCGTGCTGGCCGTGCGCCTCCTCGAGCACCGCGAAGTCCATGCGCACACGGTCGAGGATCACCTCGGGCGGCGTGTAGTTGCCGCGGCTCTTGCTCTCTTTGCGCCCCTCGCGATCGGAGACGTGGCCGAGCACGATGCAGGTGCGGAACGGCAGCGGGTAGCTCCGGACCCGCTCGAGGCCGAGCTTCTTCTGCGTCTCTTCGTCGAACACGAGCGATGCGACCATCAGCAGCGAGTAGAACCAGCCGCGCGTCTGATCGATCGCCTCGCTGATGAAATCAGCGGGAAACGCCGCGTCGAATTTCTGCTTCGAGCCGGGCGTGTTCGGGAAGCCCCACTGCGCGAACGGCATGCAGCCCGAGTCGAACCAGCAGTCGACCACCTCGGGCACGCGGCGCATGGTCGCCCCGCAGCTCGGGCACGGGAACGTGACCGCGTCGATCCAGGGCTTGTGCACCATCAAGTGCGGGCTGAGCCCGGGCGTCTCCCGCAGCGCCGCTTGCCAGGCCGCGAAAGCGTCGGGGTTTCTGGACTCGATTTCGCCCACGCTCGACGGCGCGTGGCGGTGCTCCGGATCCTTCTCGCAGATCCAGACGTTGAGCGGGGTGCCCCAGTAGCGCTCGCGGCTCAGCGCCCAGTCGACGTTGTTGCGCAAGAAGTCGCCGAAACGGCCGTCCTTGATGTGCTCCGGCAGCCAGTTCACCGCCTGGTTGTTCTCGAGCGCGCGATCGAGCAGGGCCGTGGTGCGGATGAACCAGGCCGGCCGCGCCAGCTGGATCAGCGGATCGTCGTCGGCACGCCAGCAGAACGGGTAGTCGTGGCGGTACAGCTCCTCGTGCACGAGCAGCCGCTTTTCCTCGAGCTCACGCACGATCTCGCGGTCGCAATCCTTGACCCAGCGGCCCGCGTACTTGCCGAACTCGGGCTTGAATTGACCGGACGAGAGCACCGCGCACAAAAGCTCGACCTCTTCGGGGCGCGCGTAGCGCTTGAGCTCGCGCTTGTGCGCCTCGTGGTCGTCTTCACCGAAGGCGGGCGCGATGTGCACGATGCCGGTGCCCGTGTCGAGCGTGACGAAGTCGCCCTCGATCACGCGGAAGTAGACGTGGGTGTCGCCGCCGCTCTTGAGCGCGGTGCGCGCCTCACCGAAGCTCGCGTAGTAGTGGTCGAAGGGCGGGCGGTAGCGCCGGCCGACCAGCTGCTCCCCGGGAACCGTGTCGACCACCGTGAGCGCGCGGCCGAGCTTGTCCTCGAGCGCTGCGCGGAGCGCCGAGGCGACGATCAGGCGCTTGGCGACGAGCGCGTGCTCGCGGTGCTTGTGGCCTTCTTTGGGCTCGCCGAGCTCGACCACGTCGTAGCTGACCCCGGGTTTGACGGCCGCGTAGCTGTTCGACGGCAGCGTCCAGGGAGTCGTCGTCCAGACCACGAGCGCCGTGTCGGGCGTATCGAGCAGCGGGAACTCGACGAACACGCTCGGGTCGTCGACCGTCTTGTAACCGAGACCGACCTCGGCGCTCGACAGCGCCGTGCCGCCCTGCGCCCACCACCAGACCACCTTGTGGCCTTGATAGAGCAGGCCCTTCTTGAAAAGCTCCGACATCGCCCACCAGGCGCTCTCGACGAAGCTCCGGTGGTACGTGACGTAAGCGTCGTCCAGGCTCACCCAGAACCCGAGCCGCTCGGTCAGGCGCTCCCACTCCGTGGTGTAACGAAACACGCTCTCGATGCAGCGCTCGACGAACGGGCGCACGCCGTAGGCCTCGATCGCGGCCTTGCCGTGGATCCCGAGCTCTTTTTCGACCTC
>JAICQO010000017.1 GCA_025937835.1 Polyangiaceae bacterium | reverse complement strand
GTACATCGGCCCGCGGTTTCGCTCCCCGCTTCCTTCCCACGCTCGGTCGCCCTCGCGCAGTTGCGGTTCGCTTCGATTGGGATGGTCTCCTTTCGGCGGGACTTTCACCCGCAGGGGCGCGCCCGTGCCGGGCGCGCCAAAAGCCAACGGCCCCTCCCGGGTGGGAAGGGCCGTTGAAACCGCACTCAGGGACGCGGCTGCCTCAGGTGTTTGCCCTGAGACCCTCGAACGGACCGGGGTTGTTGATCTTCGCCGGCTTGCTGCCGCCGCCGATGAAGTCCTCGGTCTTGTCGTACATGCCGAAGTGGGTGACCTCGGCCGAACCGCCCGCCTTCGCGTAGCCGTCCTCACCGGCCTTGATCCCGAGGGCCTGCATCAGGCTCACGAAGTACTTGTTGACCGGCGCGTTGCACTTGGACGCCTCGGTGCCCGTCGACTGCGTGGTGCCGTTCACCATGTTCGACGTGCCGTCGGCGCACAGCGCTTCGCTGCGGCCCTGGGTCATCGCCGCATCGGCGCCGTCTTCCACGTTCACGACCCAGCCCTGCTTGAAGTAGCCGCCCGCGCTGCCCGCCTGCACGATCGGCAGGTTGTTCAGGTTGTGGGCGTTGCCGTCCGACATTTCCTGAATCCAAACCGCCGCCGTGTTGTCGAGCAAGGTCTGGCCGTCGCCTTCCGAAACGCTGTCGAGGGTGGCGACCAAGTGAGCGAACTTCTGGGCGTAGTACTCGTCGATCTTCGTCAGCATGTCGAGCACGCCGCCGACGCAGGTGCCCTGCATGCCGGCGTCACCGATGCGGTGCGACAGGCCGTGGCTCTCGGCGTTGAGGCCGAGGCCGCGGAACACGTAGTTGCCCGGGTACTTCAGGACCGTCACGGGGCTGTAGCCACAGATGGCGCCGAGCACCGCGAGGTTCGAGAAGATGTCCGCCGTGTCGAGCTCGCCCGCTACCTTGGAAGTCAGCGCGTCGCTGCTGCCGCCGACGCCGCCGCCGCCCCTGGCCGCGTCGACGTTGGCCTTGGTGGCGCCGATCATCGCGCCCAGCTCTTCGCTGCACATGGCCGAGGCGACGACCTGACCCGTGCTGCTGAGGAGCTCCTTCCACGCGGCCAGCTTGAGCTTGTCGGACTGGCTCATGTCGAAACGCTCGAGAGTCTCGAGGTCGTCCTTCACGAGATCGACGATGCTCTTGCCCTTGATGGCGGCCCAGGTGTCCGCGTTCATCGGCTGACCGTCCTTGAACAGGCCGGTGATGCCGCTCCAGATCTGCTGGGGCTGACCGAGGCCGGGATAGTTCTGCTCGGGACCCGAGTAGGAAATCGCGGCCATGTTGTTCTCGCCGACGTTGCCGACGCGCGCGTACAGCGGCTCCTTCGACGGGCTCAGCTGCTCGGCCATGACGTGGTCGAGCGAACGACCCATGGGCATGGCGTTGAACTTGGTCGCCTGGCTGAAGCTGAAGGGGTCGTTGCTGTTCGGCGTGACGGGCTGGCAGGTCAACATGCTGCCCGTCACCTGGGTGTGCGGGTCGTTGCCCTGTCCGCGTGCCATGGAGGCCGTCCACTCGTTCATGGCGCGGATACCACGAGGAATGAGCAGCTTGGAGACGTGCGGCGCCAGGCTCTTGAGGCTGGTGTTGGCCAGATCCTCTGCGGTGAGCGCGCCGTGTGACTTCTTCGGGAAGAAGCGGTTGGTGACGCAACCGTAGAGGGTTGCCATCATGATCATGCGCCGCGGCGTGGTGGCCGTCGTCGATTGCGCTCTCGCCGCGCGATCCGCGAGCGAGTTCAGGAACGGCGCAGCCACGACGGCTCCGCCCAAACCACGGAGGAAGATTCTACGATTCAGATGATTCGCCATGTTCCGATTTCCTCAGCTTCCCTTGACGCGCAAACGGAAGGATTCTGCCTGGGTAAGGTCCCCCAGCAACTGCAGGACGGTGTAGTTCTCGCCGCCGAGCCTCGTGTTCAGGTCGTTGACCACGCACGCATCGTTGTCGTTCGGCGCGCGGCCGTATGCGAACGCAACCCACTTCTCGGCGTAGATCCGGCGAGCCATCTCACCCTTGCCGATTTCGTCCATCATCTGCTTCGGGCTGGTGACGGTTTGCTTGTTGGTGGCCGAGAAACTGACCACCGCGGTCGCGTTGATGGCACCACCGAGGGGGTCCACCGTCTGCCACTTGCCGATCGCGTCGTAGTTCTCGAGCGCGAAGCCCGGAGGGTTGACGAACGGCTCATGGCAACCCTTGCACGACGCTTGGCTCGTCAGCGCCTCGAAGAACGCGCGCTGGGTCGTGAACGTGCCCGTGGGGGGCGGCGTCTGCAGAGCTTCCGGCGACGGGGGGCCGGGGTTCAGGCCGATCATGTTGATCGTGATGAAGGCGCCGCGGAGGATCGGGCTCGTGCCGTCGAAACGAGAGAACGAGCTCAAGAAGCCGATGCGCGTCAGGAAGCCAGGGCGCTGCTCGGGGTCGAGCGTCACCTTGGTCATCTCATTCGTGTAGCCGGCCGGGTCGAGGCCGTAGATCGGCGCGGTGTCCTTGTTCACGAAGCCGACGTTGCTCGTGAAGATGTCCTTGAACGTGCCGTTGTTGAAGGCGACCTCTTCGAAGAACAGGTCCATCTCCTTCGGCATCGCCTCCTGCACGGCCGGGCTGTACAGTGGGAACTTGGCGGTGTCGTGCTGCGGCTTCCACCAGTGGCCGGCCACGTCGTCCATCGCGACGTAGCTGCGGTGGAACGCGGCCACCGCCGGGCCAGTCTTTTCGCGGATAGCGATCATGCGCTGGGCCTGCGCCAGGATCTGCTCCCGGGTCGTGAGCATGCCGCCGTTGGCCGCCGCGTTCAGCTCATCGTCCGGAACGGACCCCCAGAGCAGGAACGACAGGCGGGCGGCTACCTCGAAAGGGGAGAGCTTGATGGCGCTCCCTTCGACCTCCGCGGTCAGCTCCGTGATCTGCAGGAACGACGGAGAGACCAGGAAGGCCTCGAGGGTGGTCTGAGCGATCTGCTCGGCGGTCGGGGCCGGGGTGGCCTTGGCCAGCTCGGTGCCGAGCTTCTCGAAACGCTGAACCTCCGCCTCCGTCAGCGGGCGGCGGAAGGCCTTGCGGCCGAAGTCCGTGATCGTCTGCTTCATGCAGCCCGCCATCGCCGGGTCACAGCTGATGAACTTGGCCTTGGCAGCCGGGTCCTTCATGACCTGGGCCGCGATCTTCCCGCCGACGTCTTGATAGAGGCGCCAGGCGTCCGTGTTCATCGGGCCTTCGTAGTCGCTGTAGAGGCCGGACGACGGCGCCTTGCCGTCGCTCATGGCGGTGACACCGAGCAGGTCGCGAATCACCGCGTCGTACTGGCGGTTCTTCAGCCGCGGGATCTGGGTGGTGGCGGGGATGCCCGGCGTACAGGTGCCCGTGTTCGGCGGCGGGGTCGTCGTCGGAGGAGGCGTCGTGCCACCGGGGGGCGGGTTCGCGGTGCCACCGGGAGGCGGGTTCGCGGTGCCACCGGGGGGCGGGTTCGCCGTGCCACCGGGGGGCGGGTTCGCCGTGCCACCGGGCGGGGGATTCATGGTGCCTCCGGGCGGCGGAGTCGGCTGCGCCATCGGGCCGTCCGGTGTGTCGATTTCCGAGCTGCACGCGGCGAGTGCCGCGGTCAGGGCTCCAAGAGCTACCAGCAACCGCTTGTCATTCATGAGTCACGACCTCTTCAGGGGGACCAGGATCGCCCACTATGCGCACTACCTATGCCCCCACAGGGAGCCACGTATTGCCAAGTCGCACCGGATTTTCATGTGGGGTTCGCTTTCTCACCCCGCCGGTTGGAATTTTGGGTTCCCGCGGCAAATATGGCTGTCCCGTGAGAGCGGTTGGCTGACCGCGCGCACCAGTGCGAACTGGTGCGGTGCCACACCATAGCAGAGCAGAGCCAGATCGTGTGCGGATGGGAGCATAAATTACAAACTATTATTGGAAGGAACATTGCAGCGGAACTGCGGAAAACCCGCGCAAAACTGCCAACTCTCGCGCTTCTAACAAGAGTTGAGATCCGGAGTTCGTGACTCATTCACAGCCGCGTTCATGGATTGCTGTGTGTGCAATTTGTCAGCAATGACGGACTGATTTCTTTGTCGAATCCATACGCATGAAAATATGCCGCTGACGCTGTCTAAGACGCCCACGAGTCGGGTGGAGACAACGGAAACGGGCGCCGTTGCTGCAACGCGTGCCGCCTTCGCAGACCCTCATACAATGCCGGACTTTGGTTGCTACCGTAGCTCCGGAGGTGGGACTAGGTGCGACTCGGACGCTGGGGCTTGAGGGCTTTCGCGCAAAAACGTTGACCGTCTGCGCTGGCTGAGTCGAAGCAGTCGGAGCCCCTTGGCTGGGTCGTTCCCTCGAAACGAGCTCGCCGAGCAGGCTTGGCTGCGGGGGGCGCTCCTGCGGCCGAGCTTGAGCTCGGCGCGGCGGAAGCCACGTTTCCCCAGGTTCAGGCGGAGCCCCTGCTGCAGCGCTGCCTCGCGCTGCCGGCGGGCGCGCTCGGAGCTAGCTCAGTCGTCGAGAAACACCAGATCTTCGAGCGGCTTCAGCAACCGAACCACCTGCCCTTCGGTGGCGACCAGCGCGGCGAAAGGCCGCTCGCGCCCTTCGCTCACGACGAACACTCGATCGCCGCGGCGCTCGGCGAGGAAGCTCGCGAAGCCGTCGAGCGCGGTGCCTCGCGCTGCGACGTAGTCCGCGAGCCTGCGGAACAACTTGGGCGCGATGTAAGCGCGCTCGCGGAGCTCGTCCGCTCGCTCCGGCACGTCGAAGCCGACCGAGCTTCGATCCTTGGACCAGATCCCGCGCCGGCCCGCCCGCGCTCGTTCCACGTCGCGCACCATCGCGCGCCGCACGCCGTCCGGGAGCGAAGAGTAAAACGCCGGGTAGACGAGGCCTCCCGCCAGCAATTGGTGATTCACGCTGGCGGTGTACGCCTGGTCGAGCGGCAGCCGATCGCCGGTGTTGCCCGGGTGTTCGCCCTGGAACACGAACGCGAGCGGGCGCCCGTAGCGGTCGGTGGTCTCGGCCAAGATGTAGCCGCTCACCCGCGGCGGCCTGGCTTCCCGCACGGTCTCACCGCGCCGCTCCACGTGTGCGAAACCGAGCCGCTTCAGCAACTGTGCCGAGGCGGCACGCGCGAGGTCGAGCGGCTGACGCATCACGCCGAGCGCGCCCGGCCTCGGCTTGGGCGCATAGTGGGTCTCGAGCGCGTCGATGCCTTCGAGCCGGAGCTGATGGCAGCCGCGCTTGTTCGGCTTGACGGCGCGGCCGCGGAGCAGCTTCCAGTCTTCGACGCGAGTGGGACAGAAATGGACGGAATCGCCGTCGGGCTGGGTGCCGGTGATTTCGTAGCGTCCCTCGATCAGGATCGCCGTCGAGGACGCGCCCCTGGCGTGGACCGGGGAAGACCAGCCGATGACGAGCAGCAGGGCTGCGAACAGACGTCGCACGAGCTTCAAGCGTTGATCAGTAACACGCCGCTTCAAGGAAAATCGAGCACGCGCCTCGGAACCGATGTGTCCGCCAGCGTGCCGTTCCCGAGCTGGCCGGACAGGCCATTGCCCCAGCACCACGCGCTTGGCTCGTCGTCGTCGAGCAGCACGCAGGTATGGGTGTTGCCCACGTCGAGCGCGCGGACCGTGCCGTCGAGGCCGGAGACCGGTTCGAGCGGAAGGCCTGCATCCGTGTTGCCGCGGCCGAGCCGACCCTGGTCGTTTTCTCCCCAGCACACGACGCTGCCGTCATGCAGCAGGGCGCAAGCGTGCTCAGTGCCCACGCCAATACCGATGGCGCCGGTGACCTGGCTCGCGCCCGTGACGAGCGCCGTGAGCCGGCCCCAGCAGGTGACGGTCCTGTCGACGCGCAGCGCGCAGGCCTGCTCCTTGCCGATCGCAAGCACGATCGCGTCCGTGACGTCGTCGACGGCTGCGGGCGCCGGCTGTTCTTCACTCCAACACACGACGGAGCCCCCGGCGACGATGGCGCAGTCGAGGCGCTCTCCCGAAGCGATGTAAGTCGCGCCCTCGACGCCCGCGATCGGCTGCGGGGCGGCGTCGGTCCAGCACCAGACGCTCGCGTCCGAGCGAAGCGCGCACGAGCGATAGCCGCCCGCCGAGATCATCACCACGCCATCGAGGTTCGGCACCGGTAGCGCCTCGGGGGTGCCGGGGAACTCGAGCCCCTCTCGCCCGAGCGCCGAGTAGATGCCCCAACAGTGGACGGTGCCGGCTTCCAGCAACGCGCAGGTGTGAAAATCGCCGGCTGCCAGGCTGCGCACGCCGCTCAGTGCCTCGACCTGGATCGCGGTCTGCGGCGGGTCGTCGGGGACGGCTGCGCCGAGCTGTCCGTAATAGTTGCGCCCCCAGCACTTCACGCTGCCGTCGCCGACCAGCGCGCAGGAAGACTGCGCCGCGCCCGCGAGCGCGCCGGGCAACGACAGTGGGCAATCGCCTTCCGCGCAGGCCGGTGATTGCCCGGCTGAGCCAGAAGCGCCGGACGCGCCGGCATTCGACTCGACCCCACCCCCGCTGGCCCGGTCGCCGCCGCTGCTGACCTGCGTCTCCCCCCCGCTCGTGGTCGCTCCGCCGGAGGTCGAGCGCGTGCCGCCCAAAGGCGAGAAAGCGCCGCCGAAAGTCGGCGCCGTGCCGCCGAGACCCGCCACGGGCGCGCCGCCACTCGGGCTCTGATTGGAGCGCCGGCCCCCCGATGAAACCGCCGCTGAGCCGCCGGTGCCCTCGTGTTCACCGGCGGCCCCCGCCTGAAACGTCACTGCCGCGTCGGACTTGGTCTCGCCGCAAGAAAGAGCCACGGCGATCGCCATTAGCGCGCGCACCCGGATCGACACCGCGCGAGGCTATCATGACTTTGCGCAGACGTCTGCTCGCGTGCCGCCGAGAGCGGCGAAGCCGTGTTCGCGCAAGGACACTACGCGGCTGCATCGGGAGGCGACTCGTAGCCAGCCTCCCGCAGCGCCTCGATCATTGCGCCCTCGTCCACCAGCTCGGGAGTGTACTCGACGAGGACTTTACCTTCGCGCAGGCGCACCTCGACCTTGGACACACCATCCAGCGCGGACAGCGCGGCATTCACGTGGCCGACGCACGACGAGCAGCTCATTCCCATCACCTCGAGCGAAATTTCCTCGGTTTTCACGGTCTCGATTCCTTTCGCGAGCTTCCGGCTCGCACAGGGCAGACGCCGCGGCTTCCGGGTTCTTACACCTGTAATGGCGAGAGGCTCGGCGCGTCAGCCGTGAATCATGACCACCCATGCCGTTGGTTTCGGGGATTCACCGCCGCTCGAAACCGTGTCCTGTGAGCTTGCCGTACAGGGGATGACCTGCGCTAGCTGTGTCGGGAGGGTCGAGCGCGCTCTCTCCAGCGTTGCCGGCGTGGCGAGCGCGCACGTCAACATCGTCACCCAGCGCGCGAGCGTGCGCTACGACCCCGCGCGGGCCGATCGCAAGCAGCTGGCTCTTGCCGTGGAGCGGGCTGGCTACCGGGTCTTTGCGACGGAGCTCGGCAGGGCGAGCGAAGCGCGAGCCGAAGCGCACCGGGCGGCAGAGGACCAGGAACAGCGGGAGCTGCGGCGCGACCTCGGGCTCGCGTTGGGCTTGACCGCACCGCTACTAGTGCTCGCGATGTCGCACGGCGCTGTGCCCGGCACGGACGGACCCGTTGGGCGCGCGCTCCAGCTCGTGCTGGCAACGCCCGTGGTGTTCGGACCAGGCAGGCGCTTTCTGCGTCTCGCGCTTTCCGCCTTGCGCCATCGGACCGCAGACATGAACACGCTCGTCAGCATCGGAATGCTGGCGGCCTGGACCTACTCGGCAGTCGGCGTGCTGGTGCCGAGTGTGTTCCCCCACTCCGAGCACGGCATGCTGCCGCACCTGTATTTCGAGACCGCGGCGGCGATCGTCAGCTTCGTGCTGTTCGGCAAGCTGCTCGAGTCGCGCGCCCGGAAGCGCCTGTCCGACGCCGTTCGTGGCCTGGTCTCCTTGGTGCCCCGGACGGCCGAGCGAGTGAACGCCGACGGCGCTTCGCAGCAGGTTCCGGTCGATGCAGTTCAGCCCGGCGACGTGCTGCTCGTGCGCCCGGGCGAGCGCATCCCGACCGACGGCGACGTCGTCTTGGGAAAAACCGCCGTCGACGAGTCGATGCTGACGGGCGAGAGCCTGCCCGTCGACAAGCGAGCCGGAGACCGGGTGTTCGGCGGTACCTTGAACCAGGGCGGCGCGATGCGCCTGCGCGTCACGCGTACCGGCGCGGACACGGCGCTGTCCCGGATCGTCGAGGCGGTTGAACAGGCGCAGGGCTCGCGGGCGCCGATCGCGCGCCTCGCCGACGTCGTCAGCTCCTACTTCGTTCCGATCGTGCTGGCCGTCGGTCTGCTCACGCTGCTCGTGTGGTTCGCGGCCGAGCCGACCTCCAGCGGGCTAGCCACCCCCATCGAGCGCTTCGTGGCGGTGTTGGTGATCGCCTGCCCGTGCGCGCTGGGTCTCGCCACTCCGGCGGCCGTGGCGGCCGGGACGGCGCGGGGCGCAGAGCTCGGTATCCTGATCAAGGGCGGAGCGTCTCTGGAAGCGGCGAGCCGGATCGATACGGTGCTGCTGGATAAGACGGGCACGCTCACCTCCGGCAAGCCGGTGTTGACGGACTTCGTGAGCAGCGCTCCGGGGCTCGGCGACCTCGAGCTGCTGGAGCTCGTGGCGGCGGCCGAGCGCGAGAGCGAGCATCCCGTCGCGCGGTCGATCGTCGAAGGCGCGACGGCTCGTGGCGTGGCCGCCCTGCCGGTGAGCGACTTCACGGCCGACGCGGGGTCCGGCGTGGAAGCCAGGGTGCGAGGGCGGCTGGTTCGCGTGGGAACGCGCGAGTGGCTGTCCCGAGCCGGCATCGACACGAGCGAGCTGGAAAACGCCGCCGAGGCGCTCGCCGCTCGCGGACGAACGCCGTCGTTCGTGGCGATCGACGGCGCGTTCGCGGGCTGGATCGCGGTGTTCGACCGCGCGACGGGCGAAGCCAAGCGCGTCGTCGGTGCGTTGAAGCGCTCCGGCATCGAGGTCGCGATGCTCACCGGCGATCGCGAGCGCACCGCGCGCTCGGTGGCGAACGAGCTCGGCATCGAGCGCGTCTACGCCGAAGTGAGCCCGGGACGAAAAGCGCAGATCGTGGAGGGCGAGCGGGCTCGCGGCGCCGTGGTCGCCATGGTCGGCGATGGCATCAACGACGCGCCAGCGCTGGCCGGAGCTCACGTCGGCGTCGCCATCGGCAGCGGCACCGACATCGCCGTCGCGGCCGCCGACATCGCGCTGCTCCGCGGGGGTGTCTCGGGCCTACCGACGGCGCTCCGTTTAGCGCGCCGCACGCTCGGCACCATTCGGCAAAACCTGTTCTGGGCGTTCCTCTACAACACGCTCGGCATCCCGGTCGCCGCGGGGGTGCTTTACCCCGTTACCGGCTGGCTGCTTTCGCCCGTTCTCGCGAGCGCTGCGATGTCCTTGTCGAGCGTGTCGGTGTTGTTGAACTCGCTGCGCCTGAAGCGCTTCGACGCGGCGAGCGTCGAGGCCTAGCGATCCCCGTTAGCGCTTGCTAGCTAAGGGCGATGGACGCGACCGACGAGGCCCCCCTGACTCCGGACGTCGTTCAGTCTCTGGTCAAAAATCACCGGGACTTCCTCGGGTTCCTCCAGAAACGACTCGGCGATCGCGCCCTGGCCGACGACGTGTTGCAGGAGGCCTTCGTGCGTGGCCTGAACAAGCTAGACACGCTCGAGAGCGAGGAGTCCGCGACCGCCTGGTTTTACCGGATCCTCCGCAACGCCGTGATCGACCAGCACCGCCGACGCGCGTCCCGCGACAAGCTGCTCGAGGCCTTCGCCGCGGAGCTCGAGCAACACGTCGAGCCCGAAGCCGAGCTACGCGGCGCCGTGTGTCGCTGCGTCGGGGAGCTCGCCGCCACGCTCAAGCCCGAGTATGCGGAGGCGCTCCGCCGCGTCGAGGTCGACGGACTGACCGTCAAAGACTACGCCGCAGAGGCCGGCATCACCGGGAACAACGCCGCGGTGCGCTTGTTTCGGGCGCGCGCGGCGCTGCGCGGGCGCGTGAGCCGGTCCTGCGGAACCTGCGCGGACCACGGCTGCCTGGATTGCACCTGCGACAAGACCGCCGGTCATTGCGGCTGACTTGGATGCCGGCAATGCTCGGCGGCCTGCGGCGGCTCCCCGCTTTCGTGCTCAACGGCCTGAGCGTCGCGCTGGGTGTCGGCCTTTCGCAGGGCGCTGCGGCTTTGCTGGGGCCGTCGGGCGCCGCGCACGCAGCGACTGCCGGGGCGATCTACGCGAGCTTGCCGCACCTCGTGGATCGGCCGGGCCGCGCGGCACGGCGAGCGCTGGCGGGAGGCGTGCTCGGCAGCGCCACGGCGCTCGCGATCACGCTGCTCGAGCCGTCGCCGCTGCTCACGAACCTCGGCATCGCCGGGCTGGTGTTCGGGGCGATGATGACGATGGCCTGGGGGCCCCGCGCCGGCCCGATCGCGTTCACGGTGGTGCTCGCGATCGTGTTCTCGCTGGCCTCGCCGCCGCCGCTCCCCCACTCCGAGCTCCTGTCGTGGACGCTGTTCGGCGGGGCGCTCTACGCCGGCTGGGCGTTCCTCAGCACGCTGTTGCTGGAAGGCCGGTACCGCACGCTGGCGGTTCTGTCGGCCGTGGGCGCCTCGGCCCGGCTGCTGCGTTCGCGCGCGGCCGTGCTCGAAGAGCGCGCTCCGGTCGAGCAGGACGCGAGCGCGCGCTGGGGCCAGATCCACCAGGAAGCGGAGCTCGCGGTGTTGCTCCAGTCGGCGCGCGATCTGGTCTTCGACGGCAAGCAACGCCGCGGCCGTATCGACCACGCCCGGCTGTTGCTGCGAACGATCGAGCTCCGGGATCTGCTGCTCACGAGCCGTCTGGACCTCGACCTGCTCGGCAACGACCAGCTCGCGCAGCTGATATGCGCGCGCCTCGCGCGTTCACTCCGGGCGAGCGCCGCAGCGCTGGACGCCGCGGAGACGGCGCTCTCGACCGGGGGCCTCCCGAGCTTCGACCGCGCTCGGGCCGCCCGGGAGATCGCCGCGATCCTCGACGAGCGCGAGCTGCCGTCGGGAGATCCGCGGCTCCGGCTGCTGCCCGCGCTCGGCTCCCGCCAGCAGCTCCTGGTCGACCTGATCGCGTCGATCCATGAGTCCCTGCGCGGCGCTCACCTCGAGGAGCCGCTGTCCAGCTCCGAGCTCGACCAGCTCGCGACCGACGACGAATGGCCGCTCACCGAGCTCGCGCGCAACTTCAGCCTACACTCCCCGGTGCTCCGGCATGCGTTGCGCAGCGCCGTCGCGCTGTCGACTGCTCACGCGCTGAGCTCGGCGTTGCCCTGGGCGGCCCACCCCCACTGGATGGTGCTGAGCGTCGCGGTCGTGCTGCGTGGCACGCTGGCACAGACGGTCTCACGCCGGAATGAGCGCATCCTCGGCACCGCCGCGGGCTGCTTGCTCGCGCTCGGACTGGCGAGCTTCGCGCCGGAGGCGGCGATCGTGCCGATTTTCTTGCTGGCCGTGGGGGCGGCTCACGCGTTCGTCAATGTCCGGTACACGCTGACCGCGACGGCCGCGACCGTGACGGCGCTGCTCCAGACCCGAAGCATGGCCTTCGTCACGCCGATCGTGCTGGTCGAGCGGCTGGGCGATACCGTGCTCGGCGCGGGCTTCGCGTGGGCGTTCAGCTACGTGCTGCCTTCGTGGTCGCGCCGCTCGCTTCCGGGCGCCGTGGAGAACGCGCTCGTGGCGCTCGCCTCGTATGCGGGCACGGCCCTGTCGATGACGCCCGACGCGCTCTCGGGGCGGAGAATCGCTCGCGAGCGCGCGTACGCCGCGCTCGACGCGCTGATCTCGATCGTGCGGCTCGGCAGCGTCGAACCTGCGCGCGTGCGGCCGCCGTTGCCCGCGCTGGTGTCGTTCATCGACCACGCGCAGAGCCTGATGGCGCACCTCTCGTCGCTGAGGCTGCTCCTGGCTCGCCGCGCCGAGCAGCTTCGTAACACGGAAGCCGAGCGCGCCCTGGTCGAGGCGCGCCCCCGCATCGGCCGGCGCCTCGAGGTCGACGCCGCGCCCTATTCCATCTCGCCCCAGGCCCAACCGCTGCACCTCGAGCTCCCGAGCGTCCCGGCCGAGAGCTCGGCGTATCCGTGGCTCGTGCGCCGTATCAACGTCAGCATCTACGAAGCCGACCGCACCGGGGAGGCCGGCCGCGCGGCGCTGTCGCTGCTCCGTCAGTGAGCGCTCGAGCGCTCGAGTAGCTCGCGCAGCCGCGCCCGAAACACGTCGAACGGGTAGGGTTTCTGCAGAAAAGTGGCCATGTCCTCGGCGCTGAAGCGGTGACACATCTCGTCCTCGCTGTAGCCGCTGCACAAGAGCACCGGCACGTCCGGACGGCGGCGCCGTAGCTCTGCCAACACCTGATCGCCGTTGAGATCGGGCATGGTCACGTCGAGCACTACCAGCCGTACCTCGCTCGCACACCGCTCGAACTCGCGGATCGCTTCGCGCCCGGTGCTGGTCGGGAGCACCTCGAAGCCGATGCTGCGCAGGAGCAGCTCCGTCACCATCCGCACGCGCGCGTCGTCGTCGACCAACAGCACGAGCCCGCTGCCGGTCCACTCCCCTACCGCGTCCGGCTTCGGACGCGTCAGGTTGACCGCCGGCAGATCGCTGCAGGGGAGCAGCACCTTGATCTTCGTTCCCGAGCCGGGCGCGCTCTCGAGGACGATGCCGCCGCCGTGACCGCGTACGATGCCCTGCACCGCCGACAGACCAAGGCCCCGGCCGGTGAACTTGGTCGTGAAGAACGGTTCGAAGATACGGTTTTTCGTCTCGTCGTTCATTCCGCAACCGTCGTCGGCGACCTCCAGGAACGCGTACGGCCCGGGCGGCAGCGGCACCGGCCCGTAAACCTCCGAGACCACTTTGCGCCGCTGCTCGGTGCCGGTACGCACGTACACCTGCCCTTCCCGATCCTCGAGCGCGTCCGAGGCATTGGTGACGAGGTTCATGATCACCTGGCGCATCTGCGCCACGTCGGCCTGCACGGCGGGCAGGTTGGCCGTGAGCTGATAGTGGACGTGCGCCTTCTTCGAAATCGAGGCGCTCAGTAGATGGTCCATTTCTCGGACCATTTCGGTAAGCGAGATCGGCCGAACGTCGAAGTGGCCGCGCCCGGAGTAGGCGAGCATCTGATTGGTGAGCTCGGCCGCGTGGAGCGCCGAGTTTCGCACCGCCGCGATTCGTTCCGCCACGTCAGCGAGGTCCCGAGCTCGGCTCAGCGCCTCCAGCGCGAGCTCCGAGTTCGACAGCACGCCGACGAGTAGGTTGTTGAAATCGTGCGCGATCCCGCCGGCGAGCACGCCGAGGCTCTCGAGCTTTTGCGTCTCCTGGATCCGGCGCTCGAGCAGCTGGCGTTGCTCTTCGGCGCGCTTGCGCTCGGTGATCTCGCGCGCGAGCCCCACGCTTCCGACCACCACGCCGCGCGCATCCCGGAGCGGGGTCTTGAAGGTCTCGAACCACTTGACCTCGCCCGCCTCCGAGATCGGCTCTTCGACGAAGAAGCGCTCGCCGCTCGCCACCACGCGCCGGTCGTCGGCCATGTAGCGCTCGGCCAGCTCGTCCGGCCAGAGCCCGACGTCCGTCCGGCCGAGGATCTCGGCCTTGGGCCGCCCGGCTGCGCGTGCGAACGCCTCATTTACCGCGAGAAACACGCCCTCGGTGTTCTTCATCCACGCCATGTGCGGGATGTTGTCGAGCAAGGCCTGCGACTGGGCGCGCGCGTCGAGGATCAGCTCCTCGACCTGGTCGATGCCGCTGAGGCGGTCCTCCAGCTCGGCAACACGCGCACGCAGTACCAGAACCTCCTGTTCCAGCGCGGATGAATTCACGTCCTCTCTCTACGAGCGCGTTTCGGTGCGCCCGTGCGGCGGCGCACTCTGCCCCGATCCAGAGATCCGATCAACACGTTCGTTCGAAGCCGGGCAGACCCCCTGAACGATTCAGCAGCCGGGCGGGCTCCAGCGCTCGTAACTCGTCAATCCCACGCTTGTTCCGGCCAAAGCGCCGTCAGGTACACGCCCCAGTCGACGAGCTTCGACAACTCCTCCGGACCGCGAGCGCCCCGCCCGTCGAGGGCTGCCTGCCAGGCTTCGGCGTCTTCCAGCGCCCCGTGCACGTCGCCGACGAGCGTGCCCCCGAAGCGCTGGTACTCGAGAGCTCTCGAGAGCACTGCTGGGCTCACCCCCGTTGTTTCGAGGAGCAGTGGAATCGCAGTGGCCAGGTCGCGTTCCATCGTGAGCGAGGCATCCGAGAGCGCCTTCACGAAGCGCGCGATTCCGCGGCGCTTCGCCGGATCTTCGAGCGAGACCGCGCTCGCGTGCAGATCCACGAGCTCGCGATAGACGCGGCCGCCACTGGCATCGAGCTCCAGGCAAGCTCCAGACACAAGGCATCTTCTCCGAGTGACTCCTGGAGCTTCTTACCCGCCATCGAGACGATCATCTTCGCGAGCGACCCGCGAAGTCCGGCATGCGGAAGCGCTTGCGGTACGCGCCCGGCGCGAGGCCCGTCGTGCGCTTGAACAAACGCCTGAAAAATGCGGCGTCCTCGTAGCCCACCTGCCAGCTGATCTCATCGACGGAAGCGTCGGTGCGTTCCAGCCGGCGCTTCGCGTCTTCGATGCGGAGGCGTTGCACGTAGGCGATCGGCGCGAGCCCGGTGGCGCTGCTGAAGCGGCGCTTGAAGGTGCGTTCGGCGAGTGACGAGCGTCGCATCATCTCTTCGACGGGGTTCGCGATCGCGAAATGCTCGCGCAGCCAGCGTTGCGCGCTGGCGATGGCGGCGTCGCCGTGATCGCTCTTGCCCTCGAACACCAGGTACGGAGTGAGCCCGTCCTGGTGCCACTGCAGCGCCATCGAGCGCGCCACGTCGTGAGCATGGGTCGCGCCCGCGTAGCGCGCGAGCAAGTAGAGGACCAGGTCGTGCCAGGTCGTCGAGGCACCGGAGCTGACGAGCTCTTCACGCGCACCAGAAACCATCAGCACACGCTCGGGGTGAATGCGCACGTCTGGAAACGTCGCGGCGAACGCGCGCGTGTACGCGAAATGCAGCGTCGCGTCTTTGTGATCGAACAGGCCGGTCTCGGCCAACAGGAAGATGCCGGAGCACGCGGAGCACAACACCGCGCCGCGCTCGTGCGCCCGCCGGATCCATTCGCGGAGCTTCGGAAAGCGTCCCGTCTTCCAGCCCTCTGCCCCGAGCACCACCGAGGGCACGATCAGCAGATCGGGAGTGTCGAGGTCGTCGACGCCGCTCTCGATGTCGATGCCGACGCCGCTGGCGATGGAAAGCCGCCCCGCTCGTTCGCCGACGATCTGCGTGCGGAACGGCCCTTCCACCCCCGGGTGGATCATCGACAGCGCGTTCATCGCGTCGAGCACCCCGAAGAGCGTCGAGGCCGCCGAGTCCGGGAGCGCCACGAGGCTCACGCGGACGGTGCTCGCGACGGACTGGGGCTCTGGCATGCGGGTTTGGGTGCAGATATGGCACGAATGAACCGATTCAGGGCGATCCCGCCTCTGCCGGAGGCAGGCTCGACGCCGCAAGTATCGGCGACCGAGGCCGTCGTGGCCTCGCGCGAAAGGCAGCATCGAACATGAATTCTCCGGCGATCGACCAGGACAAGCTCAACACTTTCATCCAGCGCGCGGTCATCGACCTGTCGGCCGGCTACGGCGGCGTCATGGTCAGCATCGGCGGCAAGCTGGGTCTCTACAAGGCGCTCGCCGGCGCCGGACCGCTCAGCGCGCGCGAGCTCTCCACACGCACGCGCTGCGCCGAGCGTTACGTGCGCGAATGGCTGAACTCCCAGGCCGCGAGCGGCTACCTCACGTACCACGCCGTGAGCGACACGTACGAGCTGTCACCCGAGCACGCCCTCGTGCTGGCAGACGAGAACAGCCCGCTCTACGTGCCGCACGCCTGGAACACGCCGGCGTCGATGTGGCTCGACGAAGGCAAGACGCTCGAGGCATTCCGGACCGGAAAAGGCGTGGCCTGGGGTGATCACAGCGGGCGACTGTTTTGCGGGGTCGCCGCGTTCTACCGCAATGCCTACCGCGCGGCCCTGGTCCCGGAGTGGCTGCCTGCGCTGGACGGCGTGGTCGAGCGACTGAACGACGGCATCGAGGTGGCCGACGTGGGCTGCGGACACGGGCACTCGAGCGTGCTGATCGCAGAGGCGTTCCCGAAATCTCGCGTTCACGGCTTCGACGTCCACGCGCCGTCGATCGAGACCGCCCGGGGCATCGCGGCCGAGGCCGGGCTCCGCGAGCGGGTGCGCTTCGACGTGGCTGGCGCGTCCGGATACCCGGGCCAGTACGGGTTAATCTGCTTCTTCGATTGCCTGCACGATCTCGGCGATCCGCTCGCCGCCGCGAGCCACGCGCTCGAGCACTTGGCGCCGGGCGGCAGCGTGATGCTGGTCGAGCCGTTCGCCGCCGATCGGCTCGAGGACAATCTCTCGCCGGTCGCGAGCATGTATTACGCGGCCTCGACGGCGATTTGCTGCGCGCACGCGATCTCGGAGGGGGGCTCGCTGGTGCTCGGCGCTCAGGCGGGCGAGGCGCGGCTGGCCGAAGTGTTTCGAAAGGCCGGGTTCACGTCGTTCCAGCGCGTGGCACAGACGCCGTTCAACCTGGTGTTCCAGGCGCGTCGCTAGCTGCGCCAAAGCTCGCAGCCGCGTCAGGCCGCGGGCGAGCTATCCTTCGTGATCGTGAGACACTCTCGGGCGCTCCGCCGGCTCTTGGCACTCTCGGCTCTAACAGGGATCTTGGCGAGCGCAGAGCCACGCGCCTGGAGCAAGCCTCCGACCCCGCCGAAAGCCCGCGCTCCGAAGGCGCTCGGCTACGCGGAAGCGCAGCGCTTCGTGCTCGGCCTCGTCAATCGCGATCGCAAGGCGGCAGGGCTCGCCCCGGTCGTGCTCGACGAGGCCGCGTCGAAAGCCGGGCTCCGGCACGCGCGCGACATGGCCGCCAACGGCTTCACCGGTCACGTCGGCAGCGACGGCTCCGTTCCCGAGCAGCGCTACACCGAGAGCGGGGGAAGTGACTTCGTCCAGGAGAACGCCGCGTGTCTGTTCGACCTGGCCGTGCGCAAGCTCGAGCCGAAGCCGAGCTTCGACGCGGCGAAGCTCGCTGCGCTCCACGAGATGTTCATGGCCGAGAAGCCGCCCAACGACGGCCACCGGCGCAACGTCTTGAACCCACAGCACAATCGAGTCGGCATCGGAGTCGCTCAGCCTCTCGGCGTGCCGCAGCCCTGCCTCGCCCAGGAGTTCGTGGACGACTACGGAGAGTACGAGGAGCTGCGGCCAAGCGCCTCCGGCAAGCTCCGCGTGGCGGGCACGGTGTCGCCTTCGCTCGGCTTCGGAGGAGTCGGCATCGGCCGCATGCCCGCGCGCGGTGCGCCCCCGAGGGCTCGCCTGAACGGCAAGGTGTACAAGATCCCAGCGCCCGACACGCTCTACTTCCCGGCGGGGTTCAAGACGCCGAAACCGGTGACGCTGGACGGCCCGCGCTTCAGCATCGAGCTGGATCTCGGCAAGAAGTCGGAACCAGGCAATTACGCGATCACGATCTGGGCGAAGAAGCCGGGCGCGCAGAAGCTGTTCATGATCAGCCTGCGCACCCTGACCGTGCGCTGATCAAGTACGACGGGGACGGCGGATCCGAGCTCGATCCCAAGAACCCCCAGCCCGGCGCGATGGGTTGCTACAAGTGCCACACGCATCAGTAGTGCGGCGGCGGCTCGTTCGGCATCTCGCGCGCTCCGAGCTCGCTGCGCAATGCGCGCTCGGTGACATCGAGCCGTGCCTTTAGCTCGTCGACCCGCCGGTGGAGTTGGACGACCACGTCGTTGAGCTCCGAGATCGTCTTGTCTTGGTAGGCGACCTTTTCCTCGAGCTTGAGGAAGCGCGCCTCGGCCGTGGTGATTTCCGACATCGCGCGAGTGTAACGCCTTCTTACTCGGCGGCGAGGCCTTGCTGCGCGAGCCAGGCCCGTGCCCCTTCGAGCTCGGCCGCGTAGCTGCATGGGTCATAGTGCCCGCCGCGATACTTCTCCACGAGGCGCACGTTTTGCTGCTTTCGCTCGAGCGAATGAATGCTGGCGCGTATGCCGGCGATTGGAAACACCTCGTCCCGCGTGCCATGGATGGCGTAAACCGGGAGCGGGGTCTCACCGGCGATCGTGTCGTTGGCCGCGATCGGGATCGCCGCCGAAAAATACTCGGGATAGAGCCGCGCAAAGTACCAGGCGCCGATCCCGCCGTTGCTGTAGCCGACGACGACGTGGCGCCGTCCGACGCTCGGGAAGCGCCGAACAGCGGCCTCGCGGAGCCCGATCACGAACCGGGTCTCCGCCTCTTCCCACCACTCCCCGTCTGCGCTGCGCGGCGCGAGCACCAGCGGATCATACCCGCCGAGCGCCGGGACCACGAGACAGCGCAGCAGCTCGCGCGTCATGCCCTCCGAACCGAAGCGCTTGCCGCGCTGCCGCGCCACCGCTCCGTGCAGGAACGTGACGAGCAGCTTGGGCGCGCCGCTTTCGGGCATCCACACCTCGAGACTGCGGGCTCGGCTCCCGGGGACGGCCAGCTGATACTCCGCCGGGCCCGGACGGTCTCGAACCGGGCTCAGGTCGACCTTCGCGGGGGTCGCGCCGCTCTCGGAGTGGAACCAGGGCGATCGCGCGGGAACGCAGCTCGCGCAGGCCACCGAAAGCCAAACCCAGAGCCCTCCCGCCCGTAGCTTCGCCATCGGCGCGCCACTATGCCAAAGCTTCGCCTCAGTCGCGAGCGCTCGCGACACAGCACTCGGGTGGAGCCCGGCTCGAGCAGGTCTCGCTGCCGCGCACCGTCCAGACTCGGCGCGTGCAACGGCCACACGCCGACAGGGACATTCCGAGCTCGCCCTCCGGGCTCTCCTCGGATTCGGTTGCTTCACCGCCGCAACAGCCGACATCGAAGCACTCTCGGCATTCGCAGAGCCGCGCTTCGAGGCTCTGTCCGGGCTGATAAAGCTCCCGTGGCACCGTCCGTTCCCCAGACTCGAGACTCGGGCTCGAGCAGCTCACGATCACCGTCAAGCAAAACGCGGCCAGGGGACCGGGCGGGCGCGGTCGCAGAGTGCGCACCGCCCGTAGACGCAGGAAGACGCGACGACCTTGGCTCGTCGGTCCAAGACTTTCGCCGTGCCCGAGTCCAAGCGTCCGGAAAGAGGACACCCCATGAAACGATTCAGCTCCTGGATGACGGCGATGACCCTGGTCGGATTCTCGAGCCTGGCCCACGCCCAGACCGCTTCGGAGCCTCACGTCGAAGGCAGCGGTGCCAGCTACTCCGTGCAGTTCCTGGACGACCCGCTCAATGCCCTCGGCCAGGACGGCGTGATCCCGGTCATCCGCGTGCGCCCCACGCCGCTCAGAACCACGCTGATCCGACCACGCACCTCGTTCGTGACCGAGCTCTTGAAGAGCGAAGCAGCGTTCTAGAACGAGACGCCCAGGGCGAGGCAGCTGCCCTCGTCCGAGGTCCCCACGACGAACGACTCTGGTGCGATGCCTCGGGTCACGACCAGCATGTCCTCGCCGTAGGGCTCGCCGTCGACGACGCACCCCCCCTCCAGCACCAGCAGGTAATTGCCGTCGAAGTCGTATTCCGCGTCCGACCCGAGTTTCATGAATTCGGCGCGGAGCCCGCCACCGTCCACGAGCGGCGCGAGGAAGGTCTCGACGCCGGACCCGTCGTCTTCGAAGGGGTAGGCGCTGATCATCTCGGGATCTTCGGTGTCGATCCGCACCGGCTCGTACTCCTCGATCGCGTCGGTATTCGTGAAATCTGGCGGCGCCGAATAAGCGAGCAAAAAGAACCCGCTGCTGTCCGAGATCTGGTGACCGCTGCCCGGCGGGTTGAAGTAAACGGTGCCCGTCGGGTAGGTGCCCTTGGCATCCGTCTGGGTGCCGTCGATCACGTATACGGACTCCGTCTGCCCGTGATAGTGCAGCCCGACGGCGCCGTCCGTGACCGTATACCAGAGGATCGCGATGTGCTCGCTCTCGGCGTCACCTGCCAAGATCAGCTTCTTCACGTTGGGGCGAAAGTCGAACCACGTGTAGTCGTCGGGGTTCGTCTTCACGTCAACCAGATCTAGAGCGGTGGTGGAGCTCGGCTGCTCGGGCTCTTTGGCATCTTCCGAAGAGCTGCAGCCGAGACAGGCGACGCCGAGAGCCGCGATGGACAAGGCTCGGAAACAATTCATGGGCTTCCCTTCTTCGGCGCGACCTTGGCAGCTTCGACGTGTCGCGGCCGTGAAGCCCTCGTTTCGCGAACACGCAATCGGCTCGGCCGAATCATCCGCTCTGGTCGAGCACCGCCCGCACCTTTCCGAGCAGGCTCTCGACCGAATACGGCTTCTGTAGGAACGCGACGTTCTCACCAGCGACGCCGTGGTTGACGATCGCGTTCTCGGTGTAGCCCGAAGTGTACAGGACACGAAGGTTCGGCAGCTTCTCGCACAGCCGCTCGGCGAGCTCGGTCCCGCTCATCTCCGGCATCACCACGTCCGTGAGCAGCAGCTGAATCGGACCCGAATGACGCTCGGCCAGCTCCAGCGCCTGCTTGCCGCCCGGGGCCTCGAGCACGCGGTAGCCGCGCTGCGCGAGGATGCGGACGCCCATCCGGCGCACGCGGGGATCGTCTTCGACGAACAGCACGGTCTCGCGCCCGCCCGGCCTGGCCGACTCGGTGGGAGCGGGCACCGCCACCTCCCCTTCGACGCTGCGCGGGATCAGGATCTTGAACGTGGTCCCCCGCCCGACCTCGCTGTAGAGCAGGATCTGACCGCCGATCTGGCGGATGATGCCGTAGCAGGTGGCGAGCCCGAGCCCGGTGCCGGCCCCGGCGGGCTTGGTCGTGAAGAACGGCTCGAACAAGTGCTCGTGCAGCTCACGCGGGATGCCGATGCCCGTGTCACTCACGGCGAGCATCGCGTACTCACCGGCTTGCACGTTGGCGTGGCTGTCGACGTAGGCGTGGTCTACGCTGAAGTTCGCGGATTCGAGCGTGAGCCGGCCGCCCCCCGGCATGGCATCCCGCGCGTTGATGGCGAGGTTCACGAGCACTTGCTCGAGCTGGGATCGGTCCGCCCGCACCGGGTACAGGTCCGGAGCCAGGCGCGTCGTGAGCTCGATGTGTTCACCGATCAGCCGACGCAACAGCTGGTCCATTTGTCGCGTGAGCTCGTTGAGGTCGAGCCGAACCGGAGCTATCACCTGGCGCCGCGCGAACGCGAGCAGCTGGCTCGTGAGCTTGGCCGCGCGCTGCGCAGCCTCCCTGACTTGCTCGATGTCGGCGCGAGCCGGGTGGTCTTCGGGCAGCAGCTCGAGCGCGAACTGGGTGCCGGAAAACATCACCGTGAGCAGGTTGTTGAAGTCGTGCGCGACCCCGCCCGCCAGGCGACCCACGCTCTCCATCTTTCGCGACTGCAAGAGCTGCTCTTCCAGCTGGCGCTGCGAGGTGATGTCCGAGGCCAGCCCCACGAGCCGCACCACGCGCCCCTCGGCGTCGCACACCGGTGAAGCGCGGCTCCGGAGCCAGCGCACGCGGCCGTCGGGGCGCACGATGCGGTAGGTCTCGTCGTAGGTTCCGCCGCGTTGCTTGGGCAGGCGTGCCGCGACGCGCGCTCGATCCTCCGGATGAACGCTGGACAGAAAGTTTTCGACGCTCCCCATCACGTCTTCCGGTCGCCGCCCGAAGATCCGCTCGAACGCGGGGCTCGCGTAGATGACCTGCTGGGTCTCGGCGTCGCGCAGCCAGACCACGTCCGTGAGGTGTTCCGCGATCTGCTGGAATTGCTGAGCAATCTGGGCGCGCGCGGCCTCGGCGGAGCGCTCGTCGGTCACGTCCGTCATCACGCCCACGAGGCGAATCGCCTGCCCGTTCGCGTCGCGCTCGACGCGGCCGTGATCGCGGATCACTCGCACATCGCCGTCGGCGCGAACGACTCGGTATTCCACCAGCCGAAAGGCTTCTTGCGAAGCGACGGTGGCAAAATATCCGTTCAAGACCGCCTCCCGCTCGTCGGTGTGGATTCGAGCCGCCCAGCCTTCGAACGTGGGGCTCGTACCCGGCGGATAACCGAGGATTTCGTTGCAACGCTCGTTCCACCACACGGCGCCGTCGGCAACCATCCATTCCCAGACGCCGTCTCGCGTCGCCTCGAGCGCGAGATCGAAGCGCCTCAAGCGGTGTTCGTCCTCCGAGCTCCGCTCAGCGAGTGCCACGACGGCCCGGGCAGACTCGGAATCTGCGAGTGGCAACACCAGCGCTTCGACGCGTCTACTGGCACCGTTTCCGTTCGGCAGGTCCAGGCCGATGCGCGCGCGGCGACGGCTGTCCAGCGCAGCGCGCAAATGGGGCTCGAGCGCCATCGAAAGCGCTGGCTCGGGCTCGTGACCGATGAATTCGTTGGCGGCCTTGACGAGCCACAGCTGCAGGCCGTCCCTCGCGCCCGGATGATCACCAGCGGTCACGCGCAACTTCTGCGCTCGGCTTTGAGCAGCGTCAAGCCAAAGCGCCAAAACCACGCTCGCAATCGAGTATCGCCAATCGCTCGCGGATCGACAGACTCGAGAATCGATATTTCACCCAGTACCCCGCGAGCCTCCCGCTCGAGTCGAGCGTTCGGACGTTGTGTACACAACTCACGCAACCTGTTTGAACAACCGCGGTCCGGCGACATCGAGTTTCACGGGGAAAGCCCGACATCGCCTGGCGGGTCGTCGCTGGATCAGATCTTGCTCGACGAGCGACCCGATGGGCCAGAAGAACGACGGGGACGAGTTGGGTGAGTGGTTTTGGTCGCGAGGGTTGCCCTGGTTGATCCGTGCGCTTTCGTTGCACGGGTTGAGCGGCTCCTTCTCATTGCTCGGCAACGAAGCGGCGCCGGGCGACGCCGCCGGTCAAGGGACGAGCGATGAGCCAGACCTGGCGAACGACTCGATGTCCACGCTGTTCGTAGACACTGACGACGACACCTACGAGCCTGCGCCGGTCGCGATACCCCTGCGACGGCCGCTCACTGCGTTGGCTCAGATGGCCTGGTGAACGGCGCGCGCTCAGGGGCTGCAGAGGCCTTTGAGCGACAGCGAGTCCAGCCAGAAGTGCGTGAGGTTGTCTTGGTCCGTGCGCGCATAGGCCTTGAAAATCACTGTTTGGCCGCGCATGCGCTCGATGTCCTCGTAGTCGGGGAGGCTGGGATCGAGCTCGACCCAGCCGTTCGTGGCGTCGCGGTTGTCGCGCGCGATGAACTGCCAGACCAGCAAATCGTCGTCGTCCACGGTGCGTAACTCCACATACAGGTTGTCGAACATCCCGTCTTCGAGCTCGTCCGTCTCGATCCGGGCAAGCGCGCTGAACTGGAGCTCTTCGAGCTTCGGCGAAAGCGTGACGATTTGAGAGACCTCGACTACGTGAGTGCGGATCGAGTCCGGCACGCCGCCGAGCCACACCAGGTGGTCGTCGGACTGGGGCAACACACCGCGAGCGACCAGCGCGGGCTCGCTCCCTGCCGCGATGATCGGATGCAGGTTGTCGGCGAAGCTGGGGTAGGTCGAGTACGCGGTCCAGCCTTCCGAGCCGTCCGCGAAGCTGGGATTGACCAGTAACTCTCCGCACGGGTCACTGGCCTTTCCGCCGGTCGCCGTGCCACCGGTCGCCGAGCCACCGCTCGCGTTACCGCCGCTCGCCGAGCCACCAAGCGCAGCGCCGCCGCTGGTCGAGCCGCCGTTCACGCTGCCGCCGCTCACGCCGCCGCTCGCCGTACCGCCGGCGTCGCCCGCGCCGCCGCTGGCCGTGCCTCCGTTGCCGGTCGCGCCGCCCTCCCCCGCATCCCCCAGGTTCGCTTCGCCCGCTTCTGGCGGCGCAGGCTCTCCGCCGTCCGAAGTGCCACCCGAGCCGGGACGGCCGGAATTTCCGCCGCCGGGGCGTCCTGCACTGGACGGGCTCGAACCGCCACTCCCGGGGGCGGTCGCGCCACCGCTTGCCGCGCGGGCACCGCTCTCGCCGCCTTCTGCGGCGCTGCCGTGAAAGTCCTCGAATCCGGCGAGCTCTGCACAGCCAGCGCAGAGCACGACGAACCAGTGGCGAGCGCTCGGAAAGCTCAAGGGTCGAGTGTGACCGAGCATAGCGGGCTCGCGGTCCGTTGTCTGCTCGTGATAACAAACTCGCGTGCGGCGCAGGTTCACGCTTCTTCTACCGGGCTGGCTCGGAGCGCTCTGCGCGCTCGCAGCGCTCGCGACGAGCAGCGCCGCGGCGGCCGATCCAGCTACGGCCGAAGCGCTGTTCCAGGAGGGTCGCGCGCTGCTCGAGCGGGGAGAGCTCGCCGCTGCCTGTTCGAAGTTCGAGAGCAGCCAGGCCAGCGAACCCTCGGGCGGGGCGCTGCTCAATCTGGCGGACTGCCGGGCCCGGCAAGGCCGCACGGCGACGGCCTGGGCGCACTTCGTCTCCGCCGAGCGCTTGTCGAAGATCCAGGGACGACCGGAGCAAGCCGCCGAAGCTCAGCGCCGGCGCGCGGAGCTCGAGCCGTCGTTGTCGACGCTCACGCTCCACGCCGCGGACAAGCCGCCCGGTTTTGAGGTGAAGGTGAACGGACGAGCGCTCGCTCCGGGTAGCCTCGACAGTCGTTTACCGATGGATCCGGGCGGGCTCTCGATCGAATTTTCGGCGCCCGGAAGAAAACCAGCGCGCGTCGCAGCCGTGCTGTCGAGCAAGGGGCATCACCTGGTCGTCAACCTGCCCGAGCTGGCCGAGGAGGCCGCCCCCTCGAATGCCGCGAAGCACACGCCCGCGCCGTCCGTGGTCGAAGCCGGAAGCGACACGCACGAAGACCACGGCACGCGCACGCTCGCCTGGGTGATCGGCGGTGCGAGCGTCGCAGCGCTGGCAGTCGGAGGCACCTTCGGTGTGATGGCGCTGTCCTCGAACTCCGAAGCGAAGGCCGCCTGCGACCAGCGCACCGACGCATGTCCTCCAGGCGCGCTCTCCGCCGAGAAAGACAGAGACCGCCAGGCGACCCTCGCCACGATCGGCGTGGGAACGGGCCTTCTCGGTCTCGGCGTCGCCACGATCTTGTTGCTGACTTCGTCGCCGCCCGATCATTCGGCCCGAGGGCAAGGCCTCTCGCTGCAGGTTGCCCCGGGTTTGGCGCTGATTTCCGGGACCACCCGGTTCTGAGGCGCCCGCTCCGAGCCTCCGACCATGCGGTCGGGTTCTGCTATCGTGTGCGGGTGGTACGGCGTGGAGCCGCCCAGGCCGGAATGGTGATCGGCGATCGCTATGCGATCATCGCTCCGCTCGCCGAGGGCGGCTTTGGAAGCGTGTACGAAGCCGAGCAAATTACCACCGAGCGACGGGTCGCGCTGAAGCTCGTCGCCGGTCACCCGGACGACTCGACGGAGTACATGC
The DNA here is from genome assembly GCA_025937835.1 of Polyangiaceae bacterium. Classification (GTDB taxonomy): domain Bacteria; phylum Myxococcota_A; class Polyangia; order Polyangiales; family Polyangiaceae; genus PMG-095. The sequence goes on along the minus strand of JAICQO010000017.1, from coordinate 64,492 downwards.
TCGGCGAAGCGCGCCTTGCCTCGCGCTTGCAAAGCGAAAACATCGTGCAGATCGTCGACGCCGGCATCGATCACGCGACGGGCGGCGTTTTCGTGGTGATGGATCTGCTCGCGGGCTCGACGCTCGGAGATCTGATCGACACGCAGGGCCCGAGGGATGCGGCCACGACCGTCGACTTCGTGCGTCAGATCGCCAACGGGCTCGAGAAGGCGCACACCTACGTCGATCGCGAGGGCACCCCAGCGCCGATCGTGCATCGGGATCTGAAGCCCGCCAACATTTTCGTGACACGCCGCGAGGATGGTTCGCCGCTGCTCAAGATCCTCGATTTCGGTACGGCCAAGATGTTGTCGGCCAAGGCCGCGTCGAGTCGGATCGTGCGCGGCACGCCGCAGTTCATGGCGCCCGAGCAACTAGCGGGCGATCGGCCCACGCCAGCAACGGACATCTGGGCCCTCGGGCTCGTGACCTTCTACCTGCTAACGGGCCACTCCTATTGGCTGGCGGTGGCGCGCGACGCACCAGCAGAAGCACTGTTCAACGAGCTCCACGTGTTGCCGTTGGTCAAGGCCAGTCAGCGCGCCCGCGAGCTCGGCTCGAGCGTGGTGTTGCCGCCGGCATTCGACGCTTGGTTCGCGCGCTGCGTCGAGCGGCAGCCGTCTCGCCGCTACGCGAGCGCGGCCCTCGTGGCCGAAGAGCTGGCGCGTGCTTTCTCGCTTCCGAGCTCGCGCCCCGACGCGACGGCGCCCGTCGTCGAGCTGGACTCGAGCGAGATGAAGCCCGTGCGCGGCGTCGAGACACTCGGCAGGACGGCGTCCGCCGCGTGGACCCCGACCCAGCGGCGACGTCGTTCGCGCGCCGGGCTACTGCTCGCGGCAGTCGCGGCGCTGGTCGTCGGGGCGGCGGCGTGGTTCGGGCTGCGCGCGGACGACGCCGCGCCGGAAGCGGCCCTGTCCGCGAAGCCGCCGAAACCAGAGCTCGCGCCGCCGCCACTACCGACCACCGCTGCAGCGCCGACCGCCCAGGCCGCACCGCCTCCGTCCGCCTCCGGGATGTCCCAGCCCGGTGTTTCCGCGTCGTCCGCGAACAGCGTGCGCCAGCCCCCGCCGATACGACCGCAAAAGACGGTAAAACCCGCAGTGCCGGCCCCGAACCCGCCGAAGACGGATTCGAGACCGAGCGTCTACGAGCTCCGATGAAATCGAACCAGCCGGAGACGGAAGACCCCGCCTCGACGAGCAAGCTCTCGGGCTCCGCTGCGGACTTCGAGTTGCTCGCGGCCGGCGACGGCAAAGTCTCACGGATCTCGCTGCCGAAGGCCGGCGAGCTCGTGATCGGGCGCGGGGGCGACGTGGCGATTTCGCTGGCCGGCAACGGAGTCTCCCGCCGGCACGCGCTGCTCCGCATTCAAGAAGACCAGTTCACGCTCGAGGATCTCGGCTCTTCGAACGGCACTGTGCTGCGCGGGCGACCGCTTTTTCCCGGAGTCCGCGAGCGCATGGTTCCGGGCGAATCTGCGCTGGTCGGAGATTTCGTGTTGGTGCTCCGGGCGCGGCGCTCGCGCGCGGTGCCGCGACGCGTGCTCAGCCCCGAATACTTCGAGGTGCGCCTGAGCGAACAGTGCGAACGTGCGAGAGAGAGCGGAGGGCGTCCGTTTTACGTGGTCGGCGTGCGCGTCGAGGCGCGTTCCCCGGCGGATCCCGCGCAGGTCCTGGCTGCGAAGCTCGAGCCCGCCGACGTCCTCGCTCGTCTCTCCGCGAACGAGTGGGCCGTGCTGCTGGTCGACGAGACCGAACAGGACGCGCTCGCGTTCGCGGCGGAGCTCGAGGGCGCTCTCGATCAGGCCGGCGCGCGCGCACAGAGCGCTCTTCTGGCCTGTCCGCGCGACGGGAGCTCGCCCGCGGCGCTTCTGGCCAAGCTATCTGCGTCCTTCGGCAGCGAGCCCGATCCGCGAGCCACGGGCGGCGAGTCGGTGCCGCGCTCGCCTTCGATGATCGCGCTCTACGCCGAGACCGACGCGGTCGCTCGCGGAGACATCAGTGTGCTGATCCTGGGTGAGACGGGCGTGGGCAAGGACGTGCTGGCTCGCAGCATTCACGAGCGCTCACCGCGAGCGAGCAAGCCGTTTCTGCGCATCAACTGTGCGGCGCTGCCCGAGGCGCTGCTCGAGAGCGAGCTGTTCGGCTACGAGCGCGGCGCGTTCACGGGAGCCGTGCAGCCCAAGCCAGGCCTGTTGCAGGTCGCGGCGGGGGGCAGCGTTTTCCTGGACGAGGTGGGCGAGCTGGTGCCGCGGTTACAGGCCAAGCTGCTGCAAGTGCTCGAGACGCGCGAGCTCACGCCGCTCGGCAGCACCACGCCGCGGGCGATCGACGTGCGCTTCCTGTCCGCCACCAACCGCGATCTCGAAGCCGAGGCTCTGTCGGGGCAGTTCCGCAGCGATCTCTATTATCGCATCGCGGCCTACAGCGCCGTGATTCCGCCGCTTCGCGAGCGGCGCGAGGACATCCTGACGCTGGCGCGCGAGTTTGCGAGCGGCGCCGGGGCGAAGCTCGGCTTGCCCGCGCTCAGGATCCGCGACGATGCGGCGATGCGGTTGCTCGACTACGCATGGCCGGGAAACATCCGCGAGCTCAGGAACGTGATCGAGCGTGCCGCCGTCTTGAGCGAAGGCCGCGCGATAGGTCCCGAACACTTGCCGCTCGACAAGATGCGCTCGATCCTGCTCGTGCCTCGTCCCACGAGCACGCCCGAGGTGTCCGAGGCCGTACCGATCTCGAACCTTTCTCCGGATGAGCTCGCCGAGCGCAATCGGATCCTGGAAGCGCTGGCCCAGTCCGCAGGCAATCAATCGCGCGCGGCGGCGCTCTTGGGCGTGTCGCGCAGCACGCTGCTGAATCGGCTGGACGCGTATCGGATCCGCCGTCCGCGCAAGCGTCCGGGCGCCTGACGCGCCGAGGGCTGCGGGCACCTTCGGCGGACACACCGTGAGATGGACGGCGGCCCCGTCGCGGTCTCGGACGGTTCGACGGGGCCGTCAGCGCTCAAGGGCTGGGAGCGAGGGTGGTCTCGGGCGCGGGCTCGCTCGCGGGAACCAATCGGTTACAGAGCTCGCGAACACGACGCGGGCTGCCGAGCGCGTTGCCGTCGACCACGTGGGCGGGTCCGATGTCCTGCCAGGAGGAGCAAGGCTGTGCGACGACTTCGCCCGCGACCGGTGGCGGCGCGCTCTTGGATGCCGCGCGCGGGATGTGACCGATGACTTCGATCGGCGGCAGCTGAACGGTGATCGGTTCGGGCGGCGGCGCACGACGGATCACCAGCGGTTCGGCTTTGAGTGACGAGACCGAGACACGCGTGGGTGCTTCCTCTTGCGGTTGCCTGAGCCACGCGGTGCGATCCGCCTGGATCCGCGCGGCGGATCCGAACAAGGCGAGCCCCGAAGCCAACATGGGACCGACAATGAATGCCTGGTGCATGGTGTTCCCTCCTTCCGGACTGCAGACGATTCGTCTCGCGCAACGCCTTCGAGGATCGAAGACCCGACACGAGACCAGAACAGTCTGGGCATAGTTTTACAGACACGCAACCCAGAGAGGCATCAACTTGGCTCTCCTCAGTAGCGTCCGTTGATAGTGAAACGCGCCCAAGTGGGTTTTTCAACCCAGTAGCCCCCCAGGGTCAGCACGGAGCTGCGTCCGAGAGTCGGTATCTCGGAGCGAGCAAACTTACAATTTTCGCGCCCCATCAGCCGAGCCCTGGCGCACGGAACACCGGGTGAGAGACCAGGCATCGGCAGCGGCTCGGCGACGGTCATCGGTGGATGCGCAGGCTCCGCCGCAGGCTGCTCGAACGAGCTCGAAGCTTCTTCGCGCTCGCCTCGCTCGGGTAGCCCGCAGCTTCGGTCCTGCCGAACGTCGCCGGCGCTGGTTGCAACCTGGACCCGCCACCCATGACCGAATTGTCGCCGGTACCACCGACTCCTTGGTTCTGAGTGACGCGGTCTCCGCTTCTCGAAAGGAGTGCGAATGACTCAAGAACGAGCGCCAAAACGAGAACACCACCGCGCGCACACTCGACGCTTTCGAAGCCGCGCGCGCGCTGTCTCGTGCCGGCGAATGAGGGGTCGCGAAGCACGAGCACGCTTCATGCCACGCACATGAATCCGCCAAGTTTTAGCTTCGTTCTTGCGTCGGCGTGCGCGATGAAGACACCAGGAGGAGCGGCTCGGGCAACGTCTCAAAAGCGTGCTCGTCTTCCGCCGACCGGCCACTCACCCGAGCACAGCACGCGTGTGCGAGCGAGTGTCGTGCGCGCAGCACTCGCGCATCTCTGCCGCAACTCGCGACGCACTACAGCAATCAACGCTGGAGTGAGCGGCGCCGCAGCGAACGTGAACATCGAAAAAAAAGAGTCGACGCGAGTGAGTGACGTTGGGCTAGTCTGGCGCCGCCCTGACGGCGAAAACACGCAGCCGGTGACTCGTGTCCGCACAATTGGGGGCGGCACGTCTCAACGAAACTAACAAGAGGGCGCGAAAAGCCCCGTTCCAATAGACGCCGCAATCGAAGATTCGGCGACCGATCGATGGAGGTCAGAGTGACGCGACGACTCAGTTCGTTCCTGCTCGGAGCAGTTGGCACCAGCTTGTTTGCAAGTGTTGCAGTCGCGCAGCCCGCGCCGGCAGCGGAACCCGCGCCCGACGCGCAGCCCCCCGCTGCGGCCGACCCAACTGCGGCGCCGCCGGCAGCGCCCGCCGAGCCCGCGCCCGCGCCCGAGCCTCCACCCGCCGAGCCTGCCCCCGTCGCCGAACCCGCCGCGCCCGCAGAGCCTGCGAAGAAGCCCGGTCCGCCGTCGTTCAAGATCGAAGCGGGCGAAGGCACGAACATCAAGCTCGGCGTGTTGCTGCAGCCGCAATTCCAGGCTCAGCAAGACGTCACGGCCGACGGCTGGGCCTTGAACCTGTTCGTGCGGCGTGCGCGCGTCCTGCTCGGAGGCTCCCTGTTCGGCGTCGTCGACTACTTCGTGGACACGGACTTCGCGAACATGATGCTCGCGAACCAGACCCCGCCCAACGACACCACCATGCCGCCCACGCCCGGGACAGCCGTCAAGGCCACCCCTGGCATGAACATGCAGGACGCCTTCGTCACGGTGAAGCCGCTCGGCAGCGACGTGTTCAAGATCGACCTCGGCTACATGCTCCCGCCCATGTCGCACAACTCGGTGCAGAGCGCGGCCTCGCTCCTGTCGTGGGACTACTTCAGCTACTCGTTCCAGCATAGCGCCGTGTTCGCAAGCTCGGGGAACCCCGTGGGGCGTGACACCGGTGTGCAGCTGCGCGGGTTGGTGCTCGACGATCACCTCGAGTACCGCGTCGGTCTGTTCCAGGGCCGGCGCCGCCCACCGGGCGCCGAGGTCGGCAGCCAGAACATGTTCCGCGCAACCGGTCGCGTGCAGGCGAACATCCTCGACCCAGAGACCGGCTTCTTCTACGGAGGCACCTACCTCGGAACGAAGTCGATCTTCTCGCTCGGCGCCGCCTTCGACATCCAGGACGAGTACAAGTATTTCGCGGGTGATGCCTTCGTGGACTTGCCGGCCGGTGACGGCGTGTTCACCGCACAGGTGAATTTCGTCCATTACGAGGGGGGCGACTGGGTGACACTCCCGCCCGTGCTGCCCGAGGGCAACGCGCTGATGGCGGAAGCCGGGTACACGTTCAAGCCGGTCAACGTGGCCCCGATCGTGCGCTTCGAGAAGACCTTGCCCACCGACAGTGACGTCAACAGCGAGACGCGTTGGGCCCTCGGCGTGGCCTACTTCCCCTTCGGACACAACTTCAACATCAAGGCTTTCTTCGGTCAGCGCGTCGTCGAGGACGCGGATCACGCTGCGAACCACTTCAATCTGCAGACACAGGTCTATGTGTTCTGAAGCACAGCGCAGGTGCTGAAGCACCGGCACTACCGCGCGGGGTGAGCGCGGGGTGAGCGCGGTGCAGTCGCGAAGTGGCTAGTCGACGGTCTGTTTCTTCCCGCAAGAGAAACGGACCGCCTGGCTGGCGCGGAGCCTCCGCCTGCTCTCATTTCTTGCTGGAAACAAAAGCATTTGCGACGTCGCTCGGAACGCGCGCAGCGATCGACGCAACGGTTTTTGATGATGTGAATAGAGCAATCGAACGTAAAGTGTGATCCAATGCGCGCGACCCGGGTCCTGTTTACCCGTGAGGTAGATTCTCGAAGCGAAGTGTAGGGAGCGCTCGCAACGCAGAGCGTTCTAACGGACATGGCACTGCTACTCCTCATCGCCCACACCCTACTATTCATCGCGGGGCTTTCGCTCCTCGGGCAGCTCGTGGTCGGGCTCTTCAATTGGGGGCGCCGCGAGCAGAACGTCGTGTATCAGCTCTTCGCGGTGGTAGCGCGCCCGATGGTGCGAGTAGCTCGACTCGTGACGCCGCGCTTGGTCCTCGACCAGCACGTGCCCGTCGTCGCGTTTCTGCTGTGTCTGTTCGGCTACGTGGCGGTGGGGGTCTTTCAGCGCAACGTTTGCCTGGAGCGTCTCGACCAACGCGGGTGTGAAAAGTGGGCTCAATCGAGGGCGCGTTGAGCCAATCGCGTCCGGTTTCGCGCCGGCTTCAGCGTTGGTGGTTTGCCTTCGTCGCGAAAGCGCAGCTGGTCGCGGGACGGCCCCGCGCGGCGCTCGACGCATACCGCCTGCTCGTGTCGCTCGACCCCGAGGACCAGAGCGCGCTGCTCGCCTGCGCAAGCCTGTTGGCGCAGACGGACGACGTGCCGGGCGCGATCGCGACGCTCCGGCGCCTGCTCGCGTTCCGGCCGGACGACGCCGACGCCAACTTCAACCTCGGCTATCTGCTCGAGAAGCGGGGCGAGCTGGGCGAGGCAGAGGCGTGCTTTCGGAAGGCAGTCGCGGCCGAGCCAGCACTCGATCGCGCTTGGTACGGGCTCGGGCTCGCGCTCGTCCAGCAAGACCGGCTCGAAGACGCGGCCAGCGCGTTCGAGCGGAACACCAAGCTCCAGCCCTTCAACCCATACGGCTGGTACCAGCTCGGGATGACGCGTCACCACCTCGGGCAAGCCCGCGAGGCCAACGCCGTCTACGAAACTTTGCAGCGCTTCGAGCCGCGTTACGCGGCGACGCTGCAACGAGATCTGCAAACGACACCGCGGCGAGGACGGCCCGCCGCCTCCGAGGAGCAGCCATGCAGCTAACCGAAACGCATCGTCATTACTGGAAAAAGAATCTTCGCCTCACGATCGTGCTCTTGTCGATCTGGTTCTTCGTCACGTTCGTGGTGGGGTTCCTGGCGCGCCCACTCGCAGAGTTCAAAATCCTCGGCTGGCCGTTCTCGTTCTACATGTGCGCACAAGGCTCGCTCATCGTTTACGTGGTGTTGATCTGGTTCTACGCGAAGAAGATGCACCAGCTCGACGTGGAGCACGGCGTGGACGAAGGAGAGGGATGAGATGTCCACCAAAGTGAGTGAAAACAAGGCCTTCTTCAATCAGCTGAAGAAGTACTACACGCTCTACACGGGCGGCTTCGTCGCCTTCGTCGTCCTCCTCGCGATCGCCGAGGCCCTCGGGCTGCCGCGCGAGTACATCGGCTACGCATTCTTGTTCGCGACCGTCGCGCTCTACGCCACCATCGGCGTGATGAGCCGTACCGCCGACGTCTCGGAGTACTACGTCGCAGGCCGGCGCGTTCCGGCGGTGTTCAACGGCATGGCGACAGGCGCTGATTGGATGTCGGCGGCGTCGTTCATCGGCATGGCGGGCGGCCTCTACCTTCAGGGCTTCGACGGCCTCGCCTTCATCATGGGCTGGACGGGAGGCTACTGCCTGGTGGCCTTCTTACTCGCCCCGTACCTGCGCAAGTTCGGCCAGTTCACGATCCCGGACTTCCTGGGGGCGCGCTACGGCGGCCACCTCGTGCGTTCGATTGGGGTCGCGGCGGCCATCCTGTGCTCGTTCACCTACGTCGTCGCGCAGATCTACGGCGTCGGCATCATCACCTCGCGCTTCACCGGTGTCGAGTTCGGGGTGGGCGTGTTCCTCGGCCTCGGCGGCATCCTCGTGTGCTCGTTCCTCGGCGGCATGCGCGCCGTCACCTGGACCCAGGTGGCGCAGTACGTCATCCTGATCGTCGCCTACTTGATCCCGGTGATCTGGCTCTCGGTGAAGCACACGAGCGTTCCGATCCCGCAGATCGTCTACGGCACCGTCCTGGAAAAGGTCTCGGCCCGCGAAGAAGAGCTGATCAAGGACCCCAGGGAGATCGAGGTCCGCGGCCTCCTCAAGAAGAAGGCCGAAGAAGCCAAGGCCCGGGTAGACGCCCTGCCGCAATCGCTCGAAGCCGCGAAAGCCGCGTCCGCGGCCAAGGTCGCGGAGCTCAAGGTCGCCAACGCACCCGAGGACCAGATCGCGGCAGCGGCGAAGGTCCCGGCCACCCCCGAGGAGGCGAAGAAGGCGTGGACGGCCGAAGCAAACGGGCTCACCGCACGCTCCGCTCCCCCCATCAAGCACGCGGAGCCGTTCTACAGCGCCGCCGCCGATCCAGCGAAAGCCGAGGCCGAGCGGGACATCAAACGCCGCAACTTCCTGGCGCTGATCTTCTGCCTGATGCTCGGCACTGCGGCGCTGCCCCACATTCTGATGCGCTACTACACGACGCCGTCCGTCACTGAAGCGCGGCGCTCCGTGTTTTGGTCGCTGTTCTGCATTTTCCTCCTGTACTTCACCGCGCCAGCGCTCGCCGTCTTGGTCAAATTCGACATCTACACCCTGATCGTTGGCTCCAAGTTCGCGGAGCTTCCGCCGTGGGTGGCGGCATGGACCAAGGTCGATCCCTCGCTGTTGACGATCACGGATCTGAACGCAGACGGCATCGTACAGCTCGCGGAGATCAAGCTGGGCCAAGACATCGTCGTGCTCGCGACGCCGGCCATCGCCGGGATGCCCTACGTGATCACCGGTCTCGTCGCAGCGGGCGGTCTCGCCGCCGCGCTCTCGACGGCGGACGGGCTCTTGCTCACCATCTCGAACGCCCTCTCCCACGACCTTTACTACAAGATGATCGACCCGACGGCGTCCACGCAGCGCCGCGTGCTGATCTCCAAGGTGCTGCTCCTGTTCGTGGCGCTCGCGGCCGCCTCAGTGGCCTCTCAGAAGCCGGCTGACATCTTGTTCCTGGTCTCGGCGGCGTTCTCGTTCGCGGCCGCGGCGTTCTTCCCAGCGCTGGTTGCAGGCGTTTTCTGGAAGCGAGCCAACGGCCCGGGAGCCATCGCCGGCATGGTCGCGGGGCTTGGCGTTTGCTTCTACTACATGGCGACGACTCAGCCGTGGTTGCGCGGCATGTTCGGGGTGACGAGCCCCATCGCCGACAACCTCTGGCTGGGCATTCAGCCGATTTCTGCGGGCATCTTCGGCGTGCCCGTCGGAGTCGTCACGCTGGTCGTCGTCAGCTTGCTGACGAAGGCGCCCGACGCCCATACGCAGGAGTTGGTCGAGCACGTCCGCTATCCGGATCTCAAGGGCGACGCCAAGTCCTTGGTTCACGGATAGAAGCGCGGAGTTCGCGGCGTTGGTCGGCCCCTCGGGTCCGGCCAATGCCCCGCGCTGTCCGAAGGCTGGGGCGTGCCGCAGCCCCCAACGAGCACCCCCCCTCGGCTAGTCCGCGCACATCATCATCCAGTTGCTCCGACCTCGCAGGATCGCCTGGCCGAGCAGCTGATCGTCCAGCGCCTCGAGCTGGGTGCGGACCTGCGCCGCGTCGGTAGCCTGGGTCGGCGAGAACGTCGGCACCGACAGCGCGAAGATCCTGAACTGGTAGACGTTGCAGGCCGATCCAGGTCCGAAGTAGCCGTCGCCCTGCGCGAAGGTGGCGCTGGCTTGCTGAGAGCCGGCGGGCATGGCCGGCATCGCGCTGTCCTGAGGGATATTGGCGGCGACGCTCATCACGCTGCCGGGGATGTTCCAGATCACCCAGTGGGCAAAGCCGTTCGACATGTCCTCCAGCACGATCGCGAAGCTCTGGGTACCCGCGGGAGCTCCGCTCCAGCTGAGCTCGGGCGAGACGTTCATGCTCTTCATGTAGCTGAGGTTCTCGTTCGGAAAGACCTCGCAGCTCTTCGGCTCGGCCTTGGAGCAGGTGTCGACGTGGTCGAACGCAGGACTTTTGAGGGTAAACATGCCCGAACCGGAGCCGCCGCTGCCGCCTGCGGCGCCGCCATTGCCGCCCGCGCCGCCGGAGCCGCCGCCACCGCCGCTCGACTTACCCGCGCCGCCGCCGGAGGGTGAGCCGGAAGAGCCGCCTCCCGCGCTGGCGCCCGAAGCGCCCGTGCCCCCCGAGCCTCCAGCGCCGGCCGCCGCGCCGCCGGCCGCCGCGCCGCCGGTCGCCGCGCCGCCGGTCGTGCTGCCGCCCGTGGTGCCGCCGGTCGCAGCCTTGCCGCCCGACGTCGCGACGCCACCGCTGGCGGGTGCCACTCCACCGGTGGGGGTGTTGTTCGTGCCACCGGTGCTGCCACCAGTGCCCGTGCTGGAGGTCCCGGGATCGTCATCCGAGCTACAGGCGGCAAAGCCGCTCAGACAGAGCGTGACGAGAACCGGTGCAGTGAGGCGACGCGCGAGCAACATGCCCGATTGCATTACCTGCAACCGGTTCCTCGTCAATCGGATCGCGAAAGCCGTTCCGCCCGCGGGCAGGCACACCACGCACACGACATAGATGCCCTACGGAGCGCGCCGTCTTCGGGGACGAAAGTGAGAGAAAGCCGGAAAGAACGAGCACGCCGCGCGGCGCGAGCAGCCTTCAACGGCGAGGCGACGAGCCTGCTTGCAGGTCGATGGTGCCGGCCCTGAGTCCGCGAACCACGGCCAGCGCTTGGTCGCGAGAAGCATACTCCTTCGAGGGAGCGTGAAGGCGCATCGCCGTCAGCCTGCCTGCCACGCGTTGCACCATGCTACCGCTGTGACGAACGATCGTGATCGCACACTCGTCCACGACCCGCTTGACGCGATTGGCGTAGAACTCGATCTCGTCGAGGTTCGTGGTCAGGTTCCGATAGTCGACGACGATGTAGACCTTTTCTCCCTGCGCTTCTGCCCGCCAGAAGCGAACGCCGTCGTCGAAGTAGGCCGTGATGTCGTCGCGGGTTGTGAGCGCGACTGGCGCCACGTGAGACGCGAAGATAATTTTCTCCTTCGCGTCGAACGACCACTGCACCGCCGGCCGCACGATCCGCGGAGCAGGTTCGTTTGCCGATTCGGGTGCGCCAGTCATTCTGTGAGGCCTCCGGCGCTGCACCGGGACCAGTCTGAGAACGCAACGGCACGCCGCGGCGCTTCGTTAGCCCCGACTCCCAACTGAGCCGCACCTCGGCTCAGATCGGCGCCGATACACCCACATCCGGCGGCGGCACCCGGCGGGGAGGCTCAGGCTTTCGGAGCGACCCCGACGGCTGCGAGCCACTCAGGAGTCGGCGCAAGCAGGCGCCGCGCCTCGAGGTCGAACAGCCCGCACACGAAGCGCCCTTCACAGCACAGCTCGCCGGATTCGTTGCGCATCTCTTGGATCACGATCCCGGCCTTGCCTTCGTAGCTCTCGACCCAGGTCTTGATCGTGATGCGCTGGCGATTCTTCACTTCGCGCCGGAAGCGCAGCGTTACCTCGAGCACCGTAGGCCCCTGCCGGAGCTCTCGAATACGCTCGAGACCGAAGCCATTGCCCGTGATCCAGTCCCAGCGCGCCGCCTCGAACAGATCGAGATAGGTGGCGTTGTTCACGTGGCCGAACGTGTCGAGGTGCCGCTCGATGATCAGCACCGTGTACTCGTGAGCTGCGGACAACACAGCCCGAAACCTGGGGCGATCCCCCGGGCCGCGTCAAGCGCTAGGCTAGGCCGATGGGCGCTACCCTCGCTGGGGCAGTACCGGCTTCGCTGCTCACGACGGTGGACGCTTTCTGGAGCGTCGAAGCGCGCGGGGGCAAAGGCCGCGTTCTGCCCGACGGCTGCCTGGATTTCCTGTTCGACCTCCGCCATGCGCGCGCCTTCGTGGTTGGCCCGATGACTCGCGCCGAGGTGGTGCCGTTGTCAGCGGGTGCACGCCTGTTCGGGGTGAGATTTCGTCCGGGCGCGGGCGCGCTGTTCCTCGACGCACGCGCCGACGAGCTGGAGGATCGAGATGTGCCGCTGACGGACTTAGCGAAAGCCGGAACCGCGCAGTTGATGGACGAGGTGTTCGACGCAGGCGGAGACGCCCAGCGCATCGCTGCCGTGGAACGCTTCCTTACCCGGGCGAGTGCGCGTGAGCGGGCGGAGGACTCGCGCTTGCGGCGCGCCGTGAGCACACTCTGCCGCAGCCACGGCTCGGCCAGCGTGCGCGACGTGGCAATGGCCGTGCGTTTGAGCGACCGCCAACTCGAACGCCTCTTCCTCGAGCGGGTCGGGCTTCGGCCCAAGCTGTTCGCGCGGGTGATGCGCCTGCAGCGCGCGGTCGCGCTCGCTTCGCGGAAGGTCGCGGGCTCCCAGGCGGAGCTCGCCTTGCAAGCTGGCTACGCCGATGAATCGCACCTGATCCGGGACTTCCGCGCCCTCACGGGCCTTTCGCCGCGGGCGCTCGCGAGCGAACGCCGTGTCGGATCCGTCCAAGACGCTCCGGCCGAAGACGGGCAGATTGCCCCCGGACACCCATGAAGAACCTCACCAAGCTCACTACTCTGCTCGTGGTAGACGAAATCGAAGCCTGCTTGCCCGAGTGGCAAGCGCTCGGCTACGCCGTCAGCGTCCGCGTTCCCGAATCCGGAGCGGCCGGCTTCGTGATCCTGAAGGGGCCAAACCATTCGGAGCTGATGCTACAGACCCGCAAGAGCCTCGCGGACGACCTGCCGGCAGTCGCCCGCAAGAAGCCGAGCTTCCTGCTCTACGGGGACGTCGCCGAGCTCTCCAAGGCGCGCCGCGAGCTCGGCGCTGCCAAGGTGCTGGTCGAGGAGCGATCCACGTTTTACGGCGCGACCGAGTCGTGGCTCGAGCTCGAGAACGGCGTGATCCTGGGACTGTCGGAGCACGGATAGCGCTGTCAGCCTGGTCCGGCTCCAAGCCGAGTCCGGAGCCACGACCACGGGCGATCGAGCTCGTGTGGACGCAAGAATGCCAGGTAATACGCCAAGCTGATCAGCGAAAACGGGCCGACGTTGAGCAACAGCAGGATGCCCGTGTGCAGGCAGACCCCGACCAGCACGAAGGGCTTGCGGAGATCCCAGCGCACGAGCCAGCGGTGCAGGCGCCCTTCGTTCCCCTTCTGGCGAAGCGCGCGATAGTGCAACAACAGCAGCGGAGCGCCGATCTCGAAGTGCCAGGTGACGGCCGTGCCGAGCACCAACAAGGGGTACGCGAACGCCGTGAAGCTCAAATCGAAGCGCCGCCAGGTCGGATCCTGAAACACCCAATACAGCGCCGAATAACCGCCGAGCGGCGTCCAGGTCAGGCTCAGCTTCTGAAGGCCGGTGGCGCCGTACAAGACCAGCAGCTGAAAGATCAAGAGGTAGCGCGGCCACGCCGGCCTGGGTCGCTCGCTGGTCCAGCTACCGGAACGCAGGCGGCAGTCGACGGAGAGCGTGGCGTTCGCCGCGCTGAAGAACAGCAGATACAGCGCGTTGGTGAGCATCGAGTCGTACGAACCGACGGTGTCGCCGTTCATGCGCACGAGTGAATCGTAGGCCTGCGCCGCCACCAGGTACGGGACGCGTCCGCCGAGACCCAGGACGACGAGCGCGGCCGAAAGCGAGGCGGCGGCGAACAAACCGAAGATCACTGTGCGGCTCGGCCCTCCCAGCACCTCCACCCAAAAGGTCGTGCGCTCGAGCTCCAGGGCGCCCCCGTAGCGCTGGTCTATCCACATCGATTCGAGCACGCCGCTCGCGTAGGCGGAGAAGAGCGAGCCGAGCAGCACCAGGCCCACGGCGACACGCAGCAGAGCCAGCACCCGCGGCGGCTCCTGCTCGGAGGTGAGCGCGATCCACGCTCGGGCAACGCGACGCAGGCGCGCGATCATTGCGCCTCGCGCCCGAAGATCCGGACGTTGTCGTAGCTACCGCTCGGACGCTCCCCCGCGCGCACGCGCTCGGGCGAAAGCGACGCATAACCGTAGAGCCCGAGCCACACCGCGCGGAGCTCCGGGTTCTCCTCGAGCGCGCGCCGCGCGACGAACTCGGTAAAATCCTCGTAGTAGTGGCCCTTCATGGCTCGCGCGAAGCGGCCCTGGAACTTGCGCATGCGGTTGTGCAGGAGGTACCCAGCGAGAAACCGCGCGTCGTTGTCGTGTGGGCGATAAAGCGGAGTCCAGCCGCGGTCCGTGAGGCCGTCCACGTGAAACTCGTAGGGGTGGCGCTGCGGGCTCGCGAACATGGCCCATCCCTGGCGAGCTTTGGTGACCTCCGAGTAGGCCTGGAACGGTGCGACCGCGACGCTGCGCCAGGCCACGTAGCTTTCGGCGATCCCTTGCGCCGTTCGGCCGAGCTCCTCGGCACTGACGCGGATACCGAGCTCTTCGAGCTGTGCCGCCCAATCCGCCAGATCTTGGCGCATCAGGCGGCTCTGCCAGCGATTGCTACGGGCGACCTGCGCACCCGGCAGCGACAAGACGACAACCGCGAGCACATGAAACGCAAGCAGCGCCGCTCGGAGTTTTGCGAAGCTAGCGGAGGTGCTGCTCGGGGTCATCTTCAGTTTGGCGGTGTGCTCGCCGTAGGACGTGAATACCCATGCACCGGGCTGCCATACCTACATTTCTCGGCATAGTCGAGCTTTGCGCCGAGCAGCGCGAGGTGGTCCGCGACAGGGTTACGGCCGCCCTCAGCGCCGGCTCGGGCGCTTGGCGAGCTTGCGCTGTAGCGAGCGCCGGTGAAGCCCGAGCAGCGCCGCCGCCTGCGAGATGTTGCCCCCGCAGCCCAGCAAGACCCGATCGATGTGCTCCCACTCCACCCGGTCGAGGCTCGGCACGGTCGCGCTCGGCGGCTCGGGCGCCGGTGACCCGTCGTGGTCGAACGCGGCGGTGATTTCGTCGATGTCGGCTGGCTTGGTCAGATAATGCACGGCGCCCGAGCGCACGGCATCGAGCGCCGTGGCGATGCTCCCGTAGCCGGTCAGGACCACGATCCGCGAGGTCGGATCGAGCCGGTGCAGCTCGCGCACCGCATGCAAACCGGAAAGCCCGGGCATGCGCAGATCGATCACTGCGCACTCCGGCGACTCGACGTGCGCTGCGGCGATGGCCTCCTCGGCAGAAGCCACGCCGCTGGCTTCGAAGCCGCGATCCCCGAGCGCCCGCACCAGGCGTTCGCGGAACGTGTCTTCGTCGTCCACGACGAGCACCGAACGGCCGTCGCCCAGGCCCGTGCGCGGCGCGCTCACGCCATGCCCTCCGCCAGCGGGTTCGGCGGCAAATCGAGCTCGACTTCGGAGCCGCCTCCGCTGCGTTCGCGGAACGACAGCGAGCCGCGCGTGCGCTCCGCGTAGCACGACACCAGATAGACCCCGAGCCCGAGCCCGCCGCGCTCGCTCTTGCTGGTCACGAACGGCTCGCCGAGTCGCCCGCGGAGCTCGTCCGGAACCCCGCCGCCCCGATCCAGCACGTGGATCCTGAGCCGATCCGCGACGCCGATCCGCACCTCGACGGGCTCGCCACTCCCGCTCTCTTCCTGGGCCTCGAGAGCGTTCTTGATCAGGTTGTGGAGCAGCTGCGTGAGCGTGTGCAGCGGCGCGACGATAGCCGCGCGCGAAGAGGCCTCGTCCGCGAACTGGAACCGGACCCGCTCGGCCGAGCGCGGCGGGAGCAGCCGCTCGAGCTCAGTAACCAGCGCGCGCGGCGTGGTCGGAGCCGGCATTTCTCCGACGGTTTCCCCCGCTCGCGATGACAGGCCAGCGAGGATCTGCCGGCAGCGCGCGACCTCTCGGCAGACGAGCTCGGCGTCGGCGCTGAGCTCGGCGCGCGATCGGTCCGAGTCGAGCCCGAGCCCGAGCTCCTTGGCGGCGAGTCCGATCGTCGCGAGCGGCGAGCCGAGCTCGTGCGCCGCGCTGGCCGAAAAGCTGGAGAGCGCGGCCAGCCGCTCGTTCTGCATGGCAAGCTTGGCGATGGCGGCGAGCTTTCGATCGCGCTCGCGGATGGCGCGGCTGACCTTGCCGACGAAGTAAGCCACGAACGACGCGGCCAGGGCGTAGGCCACCCACATGCCGACGAGGTGCGCCGACCACGGCTGCTCTTCGTGGTGGTGATGCATCATCGGGGCCGGGTCGGACGGCAGCAGGAACAGCGAGCCGAAGCCGAGCACGGTGAGCAGCACCAGCGCCCAGGTCAACCGGGCCTCGAGCAGCACCGACGACAACGCCACGTGCACCAGGAAGAAGACCGTGAACGGGTTGGCCGCGCCGCCCGAGAACGCGAGAAACGCGGTCAGCACCAGCACGTCGGCGAACAGCACCGCCGGCAGCCAGAAGCCGCGGTCCGCGTGCAGCGGCACGAACGAGAGCGCCAGGTTGCCGAGCGCCGTGAAGGCGACGAAGCCGAGCAACAGCGCGTACGGCAGCTCGAGCTCGAAGCCGGCCCAGGCCACTGCCACTGCCAGCGCCTGGCCGAAGACCGCGCCCCAACGCAGTTTTCGTAACCAGGTGATGCCGAGTCCCTGTTCGGTCTCGGCGAAACCCTCGACGCCCGCGCGCGGCCGCACCGCTTCGAAGCTCATGCTCGACCCGCGGGCTACCAGGGATCCGAGAGGCTCGGATCGGTGAGGAAGCTCTCGTCCGTCAAGGACTCGAGAAACGCCAGGAGGTCGTCGACCTCTTGCGGCTCGATCGCGAAGCCCGACACGAACACGGCCTTTCGCGGCGAAAGCGCGCCGTCTCCCGCATCCTCGCCGTCCTCGATCCTGCGCCCGCCGCGCGCGTAGTGGTCCTCGATCACCTCGCGCAGCGTGGCGATGCTGCCGTCGTGCATGTACGGCGCCGTCACGGCCACGTTGCGCAGCGTGGGCGGCCGGAACTTGCCCATGTCCTCGGGCCTTCCGGTGATCTCGAACAAACCCTGATCGCGGCCCGGGTACGCCCCCTCGCCGTCCAGGTTGTAGAGCGCGTCGTTCTGGTACGAGATCTGGACCGAGCTCTTGCCTTCCCAGGTCACGGAGGTGCTGAGGGCGAACGAGCCGTGGCAGTGGTGGCACTCGAAGCGCTCGCCGAAGAAGAGCTGCGCGCCGCGCTTGGCAGATTCGGAGATAGCGTCCGGATCCCGGCCCGAGGTGTAGGCGTCATAAGGCGAGTTGCCCGAGATCAATCGCCGCTCGAAGCTCGCGATCGCCCGCACGAGGTTGTAGAGGTTCACGGGGTCGGCGGGGTCGTCGGGAAACGCCGCCGCGAACAGCTCGATGTAGCGCGGCTCGTCGTGGAGGCGATCGAGCAGCTCGAGCTCCTGCCCCGAGAAGCCGAGCTCGACGGGGTCGTCGCCGAGCAGCGGCACCGCCACCTGCATCTCGAGCGTCTTCAGCACGGGGTTGGCCCAGGTCTGGGCCGAGTTGTAGGCCGCGTTGGCCAGGCTCATCGAGCTCCTGCGGTTGACGACGCCCGTCGAGCCGACCGCGAGCGCCAGCCCGTCGGTGAAAGCCAGAGCTTGCTGATGACACGAGCCACACGACTGCGTCCCGTTGAGGGACAGCCGCTTGTCGTAAAACAGAAAGCGCCCGAGCTCGGCCTTGGCGGCGGACATCGGGTTCTCTTCCGGCACGGCGGGCAGCGGGAACCCCGGCGGGAGCTCCCAGATGTACTCGGCGGTTTGCCCGGGGCTCTCGCCGTCGTCGCCCCCGGCGCAGGCGAAGAGCGACAGCGCGGCCAGCGCGAGCGCCGCGCTACTCCAGCGAAAAGAGGACTTGTTCGTCCGCGTCATCGATGCCCAGGCGCTCGAAAATAGTTCGACACTCTGGGTCGTCCAATTCGGACATGCAACCCGGGGCAGTGCCGTCCGTGTTGAAGGCGAGATCGGTCGTCGCGAGCAGGTCGGCCAGGTCGGCGACGATCTTCGACTCTCCGAAACGGAATCCGTCCAGGTCGTAGTGGGCCTGATTCGGCGCCACGCAGTCGCCGGTGGGTGCGGCCTGGGCGTTGTCCCCAGGGCAACCGGCAGCCCCCACGTGAACCAGGTACGGAAAGATACCGCCGGTTTCCATCGGAGACGAGCCGTCCACCTTGAGGAATTTGTAGCCGCTCAGCCACGTCCAGAACATGCCGGTCACGTCGAGCGGTGGCGCCGCCTGAGCGAGATCGAGAAAGTTCTTGTCCTTCGGAACCCCGAGCGTAAAGCGGACTCCGCGATACTCGCCCGGCGCAACCAGGCCGCTGACCGTGGTGTTCGTCTCTTCCGTCCCGTCGGGGCCGCAGCCGTCCTCGAAATCGAGCAAAGCCACGCCGTCGCGCTGGAAAGCGCTCGGGGTGAGCTCGACGGCATGACCGCGGCCCGCGGCGTCCACCAGCTCGAAAGACGAAAGATAGAAGCGCGCGTCGGTGACGGTGAACGGCGCGGCGGGAGCGCCCACGCCCGGGTACTCCTCGCCGCACGAGACGGGCTCTCCGCCGACGCGGAGCTCGAAGCTCAGCTCGGTCGGGATCGGCACGTCGCCGTCCTGATTGCCGTCGTCGTCACCGCAATGCAGGCACGAGGCCGAGGCCAGAAGAGCAAACCAGAGCTGTGACCGAGGGCGCGTCATTCGATCCATTCCCAAAGTGTGGCGGAACTCTAGTGAACCAGGCGGGGCAGGCGATGCGGTAATTTGTCGCGGACGCGCGTGCCGGGCTAGTTCGGCTGGTCGAGGCGCTTGCGGAGCGCCGTCACGCGCTGCTTCAAGGCCTCGGCTTCGCGCGCGACCTCGGGGAAGCCGTCGGCGCGCGCGGCGTCGAACAGGGTGCGAGCTCCCTCGGCGATCGCGGAGAGCTGGGCGTTGGCGTCGCGGATCAGCGCGGCGCCGCCGGCAGGGCCGGTCTTGAGCAAGGCCGACAAGCGCGATGCGGCCTGGCCTAGCTCGGCAAAGGCCTGCATGTGGCCTTCGAGCTGCGCGAGCCGCCCCTGGATCCGCGTCGCGAACTCCGAGAGCGGCTCGAGCGCTGCTTGCTGGCGCGCCTGCATGCGCTCCATGGCGAGCGCCAGATCGCGGAGCCCGTTCGCCAAGCCCTCGGGTGCAGCCAGGGCTTCGTTCAGCTCTCTGGCGGCGCGCTGAATGTTCTTCTCGGAGTCGAGCTCGATCTTGCGTGCCGCTTTCGAGCGCGACTCGAGCTCGGCGAGCTGGGCCTCCAGCGCCTCGGCGGCGCGGACGATTTCCGGATCTTCTGGTTTGGTCTTCATGGCAACCCGAACGTCCCCCAGCCGCGGCTCACGCTCCCTCTGCGCTGGCTCCGAAGCGGCGCGAAAGGTGTTCCGCCGTGCGCCGCACCGCGGCGTCGCTCTGCGAGCTCGGATCCTGCGCCACCACGAACACCTCCCCCGCCTGCTTCCAGTGAAGGGTGACGGGCGTCCCGAACACCCGGAAGTCCCAGAATATCTGGTCCATGCCGTCGAAGCGCTCGCACGGCTCGGCGCCCAGATCTTCACTCAATGATTCTGCGCACTTACGCAGTGTGACGCGATCCGCGGTCCGCAGCACCAGCGCCGTCAGCTTCTGTTCGGGCGAGCGCTCGAAGCGGATTTCGCTCATGACTGGTGGACGCTACCAGAAAAGCCGGGGCGCCTGTCACGCCCTGCCGCAAGCGGCCTAAGCTCCCCGAGGAGAAACCGATGCTCGCCTGGCTCAAAAATCACCGCCCCCGTTGGACCACTGGCCTCGCCCTCGCCGGCGTACTCGGTTTGGGTGGCTTCTTCGTCTACGACCACTTCGACGACTGTTGCAGCGAGGGCGCCGACTGCTGTTACCCCGGCTCGCCCTGCTGCGCTCACGGCGCACAAGCCAAGCGCTAACCCGAGCGCGCCTCGGCTCGACGCCGCAGGTCCATACTCTTCAGCACCACGCCGAAGCTCTGCGCGAGCGACTCGTAGAGCGAGCCGTCGCCGTCGATCGCGGGGAGCACGGCGATGCCGAGCAGCTCGTCGGCGTAACAGAGCGGCAGCGCCAACACCGAGCGCCGCAGCAAGTTCGGAAACCCGGGCGGCACGATTTGCCGCGTCGGGTAGGTCACGCTCTGGGGCTGCAGCTCCTCGGCGCTGAAACCGAAGGACAGCCGGAGCTCGCTCTGCCCCTTGCCGGGCACGAATTCGGACACCACGCACTCGTCGATGCCGAGGTGCGGCAGATGCTCGGCGAGCAACGTGGAGAGCTGAGCGCGCGGGCTGAACATGCGCGAGTACAGCTGCCGCGACATCTTGTGCAAGCGCTCGTGGATCAGGTCGCTGCGGGCGAGCCGGAGGCGCGTCGCGAGCTCGTCCGCGAGCTTCCGGTTCTGCTCGAGCTGATACGAGCTGCCGGCCGCCAGGCGCCGCAGCAAGGGGTCGAGCGCGCGGGCGAAGGCGCCGGTCGCGCCGTTGATTTCTGCGGCAAGGGCCGGCAACACCTCGCGTGTCTCGTCGATCGGCCCGGTGGCGTCATCCTGCGGCCCCGGGATGTCGGTCGGGACACAGCCACACGAGCGGCGCAGCACGAGCTCGGTAGACAGCTCGTTGGATTCGGCGACCGGTTTGCCGTCGATCACGTCGAACAGCAGCCGCGCGGCGTCGCGACCGAGCTGGTCGAGCGGCTGCCGCACCGTGGACAGCGACGGCTCGTGATAGCGGGCGAGCGTGATGTCGTCGAAGCCCACGACCGCGAGCTGCTCGGGCACCGAGATGCGGCGGCGCACGAGCTCGTCGACCACACCGAACGCCATGTAGTCGTTGGCGGCGATGATCGCGTCGAACTCGGAAACCTTGAGTTGCCGGCGATCGAACAGCTCGTACATCGCCCGCGTGCCGCTCTCGCGCGTGAAGTCTCCAGGGACGACGAGCTTCGGATCCGGCGCCAGGCCGAACTCGCGGAGGCCCGTGTAGTACGCCTCGAGGCGCTTGTTCGCCTGAGGGTTGGTGGGGATGCCCGAGACGAACGCGATGCGCTTGCGGTCGTGCTGCAGCACCAGGTGCTCGATCAGTTGCACGATGCCGCGCGCGTCGTCGATGCTGACGCTGGGCACGCCGTCGGCGATGCCGACGCTCGCCACCGGCAAACCGAACTTCTGAAGCCACGCGCCGGTGGCGACGGTGCCGATGAAGTGGCCGACCACGCCCGACACGGACAGGATCGCGTCGGCCGTCGAGGAATCCACCAGGTTGTAGAGCGAGGCCCGAGCCAGGTGCCCCGGGTTGGGATCGGAGAGCCCGGCCCCGGCCACGTACAACACGCTGCCCCCGGCCGCTTCGACCGCGCCACGAACCCCTTTGCAGATCGCCCACTCGTATTCGTTGTCGAGGTAGGCCGCCAACAACGCGACGCGCAGGCCGCGGCGCGGTGCCGCGCTAGCTGGGGACGGGCTCATCACCGGTGAGTTTCGCGGATCCGCGCCGCAGTTCAAACACCTTTCTGCGGCCGGGCTCAGCTCGCCTTGCGCGCGGTCTCGAGCGGAGGAACGCCGAGCTCGGCGCGGAGCTGCTCCAGCGGCTCGTTGCGCTTTCCCATCAGGTCGAAGCCCTCGCTCAGATCCACCTTGCAAGCCGCGCCGCGATGCAGCGCCGTGAGGACCAGCGGCACGTCGAACAGTCCCGTGTAGCCCTTGGCCACGGGCGTGATCCTCAGCCCTACGTGGAATTGCAGGATGCCGAACAGCAGGAACGAGAAGCCATCGCGACGCGCGAACCCGGCCTGAAAAGCGGCCTGCTGGATTTCGCCCTGGGGATCGGTGCCATAGCCGGAGAGCACGTGTCCGAGGTCGTGGAACACCATGCCAATGCCGCCGACTTCGCCGGGGAAGCCGAAGCCGTTGTCGAAGAAGTGGTCGTAGAACGCGCGACCGAGGCTGCCCTGGGGGCAGTGCTCGAAGGCACGGTACTTGGCGGCGAGCTCCGGGTCTCCGCCGCCGATGCCCAGCATCGGCAAGGCGAGCTGAAGCACGCCCGGAAAATCCTTGGCGTTGCGGATGAAGCGCCCGACGCGGCGGAACATGTCGGCCCGCGCGATCAACCCGCGGTGGTGCGCAACCTCGTAGAGCACGTCGAGCCCTTGCTCGTCGATGCCCATCGCGGCCGCGAACTTTCGTACCTCGCGCTCGGTGACCTGCGACGGCGCCCCCTCGATCAACGCCGTCACGATCGCGAGCTGCACGGCACGTTTGCGACGATGGGGATCCTGAACGACCCGGGCTACCTCGGCGAACGAAATCGGTTCGAGCATGTCGGCCGATACGTCGAGCTCGTGGATCCGAGCCACGCCTTCGACCAGGGCGCGTTCGGCGTCGGTGAATCGGTCATTGGCGGAAGCGACGTTGCGCAGCGCGCGCAACACGGCGCCGAGCTCGCGGGGCGGGAAAACTTTGAGGTCCATGCTCGACCCATGTGCAGCCGTTGTGCCAGCTGACGACCCACGAAAACCCGGTATTTTCCGTAGGACCCGGACAGCTGTCCGGCGGACAAGCGACCATTCGACGAGAACACGTTCGCATCCGGACGGGGTGCGGAGCGCAGGCACGCGGCTAAGCTTTCGCGTGGCCGTTCAGCTCTCCGTTCGCGATCTCAGTCACGCCTTTGGCGGACGCCCGCTGTTCAGCGGTGTCACGTTCACCGTCTCGGACGGCGACCGGATCGGACTCATCGGCCCGAACGGCGCCGGAAAGTCCACGCTGCTGAAGCTCCTCGCGGGGGAGCTGGGCGCCGATCGGGGCGAGGTCGCTCGCCGAAACGGGCTGCGGATCGCGTACCTGGCCCAGGTTCCGGAATTCTCCGAGACGACCGTTCGTGCCGCAGTTCGGGCCGGGCTCGCAGGGCGTCCGCACGACGGCTTCGAAGACGAAGGCCGCGTCGACGAGTGGATCAACCGACTCGAGCTCGAGCCGGATGCGGCGATCGCCAGGCTCTCGGGCGGTTGGCAAAAGCGCGTCGCCCTGGCCCGCGCGCTGGTGACCGATCCCGAGCTGTTGCTGCTCGACGAGCCGACCAACCACCTCGATCTCGAGAGCATCCTGTGGCTCGAGCGCTTCCTCGCCGGCGCGCGCTTCGCGACGCTGACGGTGACCCACGATCGCCTGTTCCTGCAGCGGATCTCGAATCGGATCCTGGAGCTCGATCGGCGGAACCCTGGAGGCTTGATCGACGTGGCCGGAGATTACGCCGCGTACGTCGAGCACAAGGCCCAGGCCATGGCCGCGCAAGAGCAGCGCGAGCATGCGCTGCGCAACACGCTGCGCCGCGAGACCGAGTGGTTGCGCCGCAGCCCTTCGGCGCGCAGCACCAAGCAGAACGCGCGCATCGAACGCGCTGGCGCGATCGCCGACGAGGTGGCGGAGCTTTCGACGCGAAACCGCACCGGCAGCGTGGGGCTCGACTTTCAAGCTCGGGATCCGAACGAGGCGCGCCCCAAGCGCCTGATCGAAGCGCGAAACATCTCCAAGTCGTTCGGTGAGCGGCTGGTGTTCAGCGGCGTCAACCTGTTCATCGGACCGAAGACGCGGCTCGGCCTGCTGGGGCCGAACGGCTCCGGAAAGTCCACCTTGCTGCGCGCGCTCACCGGCGAAGATCCGCCGTCGACCGGCGAGGTGCTGCGCGCGGACAACCTGAAGGTCGCCACCTTCGAACAGAACCGGGGCTCGCTCGATCCGTCGAAGACGCTCGCCGATACCATCAGCCCGGAGGGGGATTTCGTGCATTTTCGCGGCGCGCACGTGCACCGCAACGGCTACCTCGAGCGGTTCCTGTTCAAGCCCGATCAGATGCGCCAACCCGTCGGCAGCCTGTCGGGCGGCGAGCAAAGCCGGCTGTTGCTGGCACGGCTGATGTTGACTCCCGCCAACGTGCTCGTGCTCGACGAGCCGACCAACGACCTCGATCTGCCGACGCTGACCGTGCTCGAGGAGGCGCTGTCGAGCTTCGACGGAGCCGTCTTGCTCGTCACCCACGATCGCTACTTCCTCGACCAGGTCGCGACGGATCTGATCGCGTTTCACACCGCGCCGTCCGAGCGCGGCAAGGTCACGGCCTTCGCCGATCTCTCGCAGTGGGAGGCCTGGCACACCGAGCGCCAGGCCGCGGCCCGCGCCACTGCCGCGAAACCGGACGACGCGCCGAAAGCCGTTACCTCCCCCAAGCCGAAAAAGAAGCTGAGCTATTCGGAGCAGCGCGACTACGACACGCTCGAGGGCCGGATCCTCGAGGCCGAATCGCGCCTCGCAGCCCTCGAGACCGAGCTCGCCCACCCCGACGTGGTCTCCAACGCGTCGCGCCTGGTCGAGCTCAGCACCCAGATCGCCGGGCTCCGTAACGAAATCGACGCCCTGTATGCCCGCTGGGCCGAGCTCGAAGCGCTCGCCAAGCCGTCCCCCTGAGCGGGCTACCCGCCGGGGAAATACTTGAAACACGGCTCTGCTTCGCGGAGCACGCGAGCAAACGACGGGCGCTCGCGCAGCCTCTCGAGGTACGCCGAGAGCTCGGGGCGAGCCGTGCCTATCGGAGAGACCTTGTCGGCGTAAAACAGCGCGGGCGCCGCTGCGCAGTCGGCGATCGAGAAGCGTTCACCGAGCGCCCAGGGCCGGGCGACGAACTGCCGCTCGAGGATGTCGTAGGTTTTTTGCAGCTCCGCCTTGAGCCGGTCACTGCCGTAAGCGTCGCGGTGTTCCTCGGGCCGTAGCTTGTTGGCGACGATGCGATTCATCGGATCGTGCACGTAGGTGTCGTAGATCCGATCGCGCAGCCGAGCTTCGCGGGCAAGCTCCGGATCCGACGGGATGAGCTCGACGGGGCCCGGGTAGTACGCCGTCAGATACTCGATCACGATGCTCGACTCGGCGACGACCCGCTCGCGGCCGAGGTCGCGCAGCACGGGGAACTTGCTGAACGGCCAGAGCCGCTCCAGCGCCTCGCGTTGCGCCGGGTCCATGAGATCGACGTTCTTCGGCTCGAAAACCGTGTCGTTCTCGTAGAGGGCGATTAGTACCTTCCAGCACCAGGAAGCCAGTGGATGAAAATGGAGCTCGAGCATGGGGGTCCACCTCTCTCGGATCAGCAGCCAGTCAGCCAGAACCGGTAGCCGTTCGAACGGAACGGGACACCGAGCTCGGCGCACACCTCAGCCAGAAAATCCGGCGTGAAGAAGTAGTTGAGCACGCGGGCGACGCGATCACCGGAGACTGCCAGGCGATTGACGGCGCGCACGGCTTCTCCGTCCGCGTGCGCGTACCACGAGAGCAAGAGCCACTCGCCGCGGTGAAACCGCGCTTCGAGCCGTGGGGGTACGGCTAGCGCCTTCTCGACGAAGCGCGCCTCGATCCCGCCGCGGGTCTCGGCCTCTGCCAGCCGCGCGCTGCCGAACAGCATGCCCCCCAGGATCTTCGACGGGCCGCCCTGCGCGTACTCGGTGGATACGCCGACCACCTCGACGCTGGCTCCGTCGACCAACAGAGCTTGCAAGCGCGGGAGATCGCGGGCGTTGAAGGCTTCGCAAAAGGCGTTCAACGCTGCGGGCAGCGCCGGAGCCGCCTCGCCCGCGGGCAGCTCGAGCAGCTTGCCCCGGCCTCGGTGCAACGCGGCCTTGACTGCGCCGACGCTGGTGGAGAGCGCCTCGGCGACCTCTTCCAACGTCAAGTCGAACACGTCCTTGAGCACGACGGCCGCTCGCTCCTGAGGCGACAGCCGCACCAGCAGGGTGCCGGCCGCCTCACGCTGCGCGCGCGGCTCGACGGGCGCCGTCGCCGGTTCCACCTCGATCGGCTCGCGGCTCTTGCGCACACGATCGATCCACAGGTTCGACGCGACACGCAGCAACCAGGCCCGCGGGTTCGGCGGGGACTCTCCGGTCTGCGCCAGCGTCACGAAGGCGCGCATCAAGGTGTCTTGCGTCAGGTCCTCCGCATCCCAGGGCGTGCGCGTCAGGTGGCGGCTGTAGCGGTAGAGCTCGGGGCGCAGCGCCTCGTAGTCATTCAAGAATCGCTGCCAGCACCCGCGCACGGACGCAGGGAGAGGGCTCGGCGGAGGCGGCGCGGGCGGCGCTTCGGGGCGGCTCATGGGACAGCGACGAACGAGAGCACCGAAAGGATACGCCGGCTGTGATTTTTTAGTTCGCGGCGCCGGCCCAGGCCGGATCGTCCGCGAACCAGCTTGCGAAATCGCGCTCGAGCGCCTGCTGCATGAGCTGATTCAGGTTGTGGCCGGAGCGCACGTCCCCCGACTCGAAAACCCGGAGCCCGGCGGCTTGGAGCTTCAACGCCGACGCTTGCGTGCCGCGACGGCAGGCGGGCGAGCCACAGACGATCACGACGGTCTCCCCGCCCCCCGCCTTGAACTTGCGAGCGAAATCCGCAGAGCTCAGGACCGCGTAGCCGCCCTCGGCGAGCACCGCCGTCTTGAACAGCGCGGCGTGGCCGACCAGGATCGGCTCCGAGAAGATCGCCCCCTGAGAGAAGCCGGCGTAGACGTACGGCGGGGGCGCGACGTAGGAGCCGAAGCGCTCTCGCACCTTCTCGATCGATTTCATCACCACGCGTTCGATCGCAGCAGCGTTCGCCCACGCGTACTTGTCCCGGGTCACGGGGCTGCCGCGGGGGCAGACGATGAACGGGTAGACCTGGAACCCGAGCCGCCAACCCCCGCACGCCCACTCCGGTCGATCGTGAGCGCCGTGCACAGCCACCACCAACGGACGCGGGCTGGTGGCGCCGAGCGGGACCGAAACCACGGCGCTCGCGCCGTCACCGAGATCCAGCGGCTCGAGCCAGTTCGCGGACAAGGGAGGAAGCGCCTTCGCGGGTGACGGCGGAGGCGACGTAGCTTCCGTCCGGGGCGGCGCGCTCGCCGAAGGCGGTGCGGGCGCGCTGGCGACCTCGCGCAACTCCGGGTCCGAAAGCTCGCGCTCGGGTGCGTCGCGGAGCGCTACCCGCCGGCAGGCGAGCGAAAGCACGAGCGCGGAGGCGACGAGCAAAAGCCGCCGCTCCCCGCTCATCGCCCCAGCACCTCGTCGAGCGCCGCCAGGATTTCCGGCACCTCGTCGTCCGGGTTCGGGTAGTGCGGCGCGAAGCGGATCAGGCCGTCGGGCGTACTCGCGAACACGCCGCGCGCCTTGAGGCCCGCCACGAGCTGCGCGGCCGTCACGGAGCGCGGAGCCTCGAACGACAAGATCCCGGAGCGCGCCGTGGGATCGGGAGAGCGCAGGCTGACCAGGCCGCGTTCCAGGAGGCCGGCCTCGAGCAGCTCCAGATAGTGGGAGACCTGCTTCCAGATCGCCTCGACTCCCCGCGCGAGGATTGCGTCGACCGACGCGCCGAGCGCCGACAGTGCCAGGCTGCCGGACGAGCTGCCCTCGACGAAATCGATGCCGCGCTTGAGCGGCTGGTCGTAGCAGAGCTCGCCGGGACCACGCAGCAAGAACCCGAGCGCGTCTTGGTGGCTGAGCCAGCCGGCGGTGCGCGGGACCAGTTTTTCGGCGTTACGCGCGTACACGAAGCCGGCACCCTCGACGCCCATCAGCCACTTGTGCGCGCCGCACGCGAGGTAGTCGATGCCCAGAGCATTCACGTCCAGGGGCACGACGCCGCAAGCCTGGATGGCGTCGACCGCGAGCTCGGCGCCGTAGCGGTGGCAGAGCTCGCTGATGCGGGCGAGCGGCATACACAGGCCGGTCTGAAATTGCACGGCGCTGACCGCCACCAGCCGAACCCCCTTTTTCAGCGCTGCTTCCAGCTCCGCGAGCACGGGTTCGAGGTCGCGCACGGCACCAGCCAGCGACACGAACTCGAGCTTTAGCCCGAACAGCTCGGAGGCGCGCTGCCACGGCGACACGTTCGCGGGGAACTCACCGCGGAACACCACCACGCGCTCCCCGGATTTCCAGGGCATGCACCAGGCGAGCTCCAACAGGCCGCGCGTCGTACCCGAGACGAAGGCTACCTCCGGTGCTGCAGCGCCGATCAGGCGAGCCACACTCTGACGCAGCCCTTCGCGTTGCTCGCCCAGAACCGGGAAGGCGCCCGGGCCGTGGGTCGCGACCAGGTCGAGCGTCGCGGCGACGGCTCGCCGCACCGCGTTCGAGGGCGGAGCCACGCCGGCGTAGGCCAGGTACTTCGGCGGGATGCCCAGGTTTTCAGCGAGAGACGCCATGATCAGGAGCTACACGACAACATCGAACACCCAGGCCGATTTTTGGCCCAATCCGGCCGCTTCTCCGCGAAGCGCGCCTTTTCTGGTTGCTCGTCGAACGGGTGGCGCAGCACCTCGAGCAGCTCGTTCACCACGCTCGCGTCCCCGAGCTCCGCGCGCTCGATCGCGAGCTGTGCCACGTAGTTTCTGAGCAGATACTTGGGGTTCACGAGGTCCATCCGGCGTTTGCGCTCCTCGTCTGCGGTTCCGTCTTCCCGAACGCGCGCGCGGTAGCGTTCGAGCCACGTTGCCAGGCGCTGGCGCGCCTCGCGCGGCACGCTCTCCGCGTCGTAGTACGCGTCTTCCAGCGCCTCGGGTCCCGGCCCCGTGTTGCAACCGACATTCGACAGCTTGCGGAAGAAGATTGTCCAGTCCGTCTCGGTGGCGCCCAGCACGTCGAACAGCTCGCCGACCAGCGCGGTGTCCGTCACCCGCGCCGCACCGGTCGGCGTGAGCTCCGTGTCGTCGAAGCGGAGCAAACCGAGCTTGTCGGCCATGCGTCGCTCGTGCGCGCTGCGGAACGCCTCGGCGTAGCCGTTCAACGCCGCCTCGAGGCCCTCGACGTCGCCGACCAACGGCAAGAGGGCGTTGGCAAAGCAGGCCAGGTTCCAGTGCGCGACGCGAGGCTGCGTGCCGTAGCGATAGCGACGGCCCGCCCGATCGGTGATATTCGGCGTGAAATTCGGGTCGAATGCGTCGAGAAAGCCATAAGGCCCGTAGTCGATGGTCAGGCCCAACACCGACATGTTGTCCGTGTTCATCACGCCGTGCACGAAGCCGACGGCCATCCAATCCGCCAAGAGCCGCGCGGTGCGGCGGCACACCTCCGAGAACCACGCCAGGTAGGCAGCCTGCGACGGCGCGCCGAGCTCCGGGAAGTAGTTGATGATCACGTAGTCGGCGAGCTTCCGCAGCACCTCGATTTCGTTGCGGTTCGCGAGCAGCTCGAAGTTGCCGAAGCGCAGGAACGACGGCGCGACCCGGCACACGATCGCGCCGGGCTCGGGCCGCGGGTTGCCGTCGTAGAGCAGGTCGCGGATCACGTCTTCACCGGTCCCGACCAGACACAGCGCGCGCGTCGTCGGGACGCCGAGGTGATGCATCGCCTCGCTGCACAGAAACTCGCGCACCGAGGAGCGCATCACCGCGCGGCCGTCGGCGCGCCGCGAATACGGCGTGGGTCCGGCGCCCTTGAGCTGCACTTCCCAGTGCTCGCCTCGGCGATTGGTCACCTCACCGAGGGTGATCGCGCGTCCGTCGCCGAGCTGCCCCGCCCAGTTGCCGAACTGATGCCCGCCGTAGCAAGCCGAGACCGGATCCATCCCCGGCAGCAGGCGATTGCCCGAAAAGACCTCGGCGAGCTCGGGGCTCGAGAGCAGAGCCGGATCCAGCTCCAGAAGCTCGGCGACCTCGCGCGCTACCGAAAGCGTGCGCGGCGCCTTCACGGGCGTCGGGCGCACCCGCGAGAAGCAGGCGCCGAACACCTGTCGGATCCGGTTCGCGCTCGAGGCGTCGATAGGTAGCTCCCGCAGCGCGCGATTGTCGAACTCGAGCATCTGCGGGAACGAATAGCACGCTGAGCCCGAGCTTCAGCCGTGGCCCTCTTTGGACACGGTTTTGGCGGGCTTCGGAGGCACGGGAGACGGCACGCGGTTCTTGATCGCCGGGATCGACTGCAAGTAGCTGAAAATCGCGCCCAGCTCCTCGTCGCTGAAATTGTCGTATGCGGGCACCGGCGGCAGCGGCGGGCGGCCGAGCGCGACTCGGCCATGGTGTTAAGCCGGAACCGAACTCTCCATCTCTTGCGGTCGTGATTCAGGCAGCCTATTTGAGGGGTCCATGAAGTCACTGCTTGCAGTTGCTGCGTTCGTTGCCGTCTCCTCCCCGCTCGGCGTCGCCTTCGCGCAAGATCTGGCGGACGACCCGGGAGCTGCCGTCGCGCACCGCGCGCCGCCTGCGCATCGCGGGTTTCAGATGGCGCTGCGCACGGGCTTCGCCATGCCGTTCGGTTCGGCACAGAAGGCGGGCAACGGGCTGCCGAAGACGAAGATGTCGGACTTCGTGGGGGGTCAGGTCCCGTTCTTCATCGAAATTGGTGGGAAGCCGATCAAACAGTTGTTCATCGGCGGTTACCTCGGACTCGGTCTGGGCCCGGCGGCTGGCGACGCCAAGGACGTTTGCGACGACCTGAACGTGGACTGTCTCGGTGTGTCCACCCGCTTCGGCGTCGAGGTCCAGTATCACATCCTGCCGCACGAGGACCTGAATCCGTGGGTCGGCTATGGCATCGGCTTCGAGACCGCCTCCATCGCGGTGAAGGACGGCGACGAGGATGGAAGCCTCAATTACGGCGGCTTCGAGTTCGCCCGCTTGAGCGCCGGGGTCGATTTTCGGATCAGCCGCGTATTCGGCGTCGGGCCGTTCGTGGATTTCTCGATGGGGACGTACGGGACGTACCGCTGGGACGCACCCAGATTCCCGGATTCCGACGGCGACGTCGCCGAGACCGCACTCCACGAGTGGCTGACGCTCGGCGCTCGCTTCGTATTCTTCCCGTGACGGGCGTAGCTCGTAGCTCAGCCCCTGGCGGGGGGCTTGCTCGGCGGTCGCGACGAAACGACGCCGCGCGCGTCGTCCAGGAAATGGACGGTGCCGGTCTCGAGCTCGTATTCGGCGCCCACGACGCACAGGCGGCCGGCCATCACCAGCTCCTCGAGGATACGGCTGCCGTGCCGCAGGTGGTCGACCGAGTTTCGCACGTTGGCCCGCATCGCCTCGCGCAGCATGGCGTCGACCCCGCCTTCCCTGCTCTCTGGCCGCACCATGCTCTGAATGTGCGGCGTAATGCGATCGGTGATGGCAAGCAGGTTCTTGGATTCGGGCTTTCCGCCCTCGATCGCCTTGACCGTGGCGCTGATCGCTCCGCAGCGCGTGTGTCCCATCACCACCACCAGCCGGGAGCCGAACTGCGAGGCCGCGAACTCGATCGAGCCCACCACCGAGGGCGCCACGATGTTGCCGGCGATGCGCACCACGAACAGATCGCCGAAGCCCTGGTCGAACAAGATCTCGACAGGCGTTCGCGAGTCCGAGCAGCCGAGCACTATCGCGAACGGACGCTGCGCGACGCTCGCGAGCTGCTCGCTCCAACCGCGTACCCAGGAACCTCCGCCCGCTTCTCGGAAGCGGCGGTTGCCTTCGATCAGGCGGTCGAGTGACTCTTCGGGGCTGAGCGCGTCGGGGGTCCAGGTGTTCGGCACGCGCGCCTCATAGCATCGCTATGCCTTGAGACGGTAGCCGGTCTTGAAGATCCACCACACGGCCACGCTGGAGAGCGACAGGAACACCAGCGTCATCATCAGGCTCACTGAAACGCTGACGTCGGACGTCCCATAGAAACTCCAGCGAAAACCGCTGACCAGATAAACGACCGGGTTGAACAACGCGATTTTCTGCCACAGCGGCGGCAGCATCGAGATCGAATAGAAGCTGCCGCCGAGGAAGGTCAGCGGCATGACCACCATCATGGGCACGATCTGCAACTTCTCGAAGCCGTCCGCCCAGATGCCGATGATGAAGCCGA
Source organism: Polyangiaceae bacterium (assembly GCA_025937835.1). Lineage (GTDB taxonomy): Bacteria > Myxococcota_A > Polyangia > Polyangiales > Polyangiaceae > PMG-095. The sequence goes on along the minus strand of JAICQO010000017.1, from coordinate 32,563 downwards.
ACAGGCTGAACGAGACCGAGGTCAGGATCAAGAAGCCCAGCATCCACAGCGGGTGCTCGATCGTGAACGGCACGAACAGCCTGGCCGTCGCCAAGATGATGGTTCCGAGCAGAATCGACTTCGAGGCCGCCGCTCCGACGTAGCCGAGCAGGATCTCGAGCACCGAGATCGGCGCCGACAGCACCTCGTAAATCGTGCCCGAGAAGCGCGGCATGTAGATGCCGAACGAAGCGTTCGAGATGCTCTCGGTCAAGATCGACAGCATCATCAGCCCTGGCACGATGAACGCGCCGTAGCTGACGCCGTCGATGTCCGCCATGCGCGAGCCGATGGCCGAGCCGAACACGATGAAGTAGAGCGACGTGGACAGCACGGGCGAGGCGATGCTCTGCATCAGGGTGCGGAAGGTCCGCGCCATCTCGAACTTGTAAATCGCGCGTACGGCGTGCAGGTTCATGAGCCGGACCTCACCAGGCTGACGAAGATTTCCTCGAGCGAGCTCTGCTGGGTCGACAGATCGCGGATTTCGATGCCGCTCTTGCCGAGATCGGCGAGCAGGCTCGGGATCCCGGTATCGTCGCTCTGCGTGTCGTAGGTGTAGAGCAGCGACTTGCCGTCGGGCTCCAGCGTGAGCGCCCGGCCGCCGTTCAGCGAGGCCGGCAGCGCCGCGAGCGGGCTCTTGAGCTCGACGCGGAGCTGCTTCTTACCCATCCTCTGCATGAGCACGTGCTTGTCTTCCACGAGCACGAGCTCTCCCTTGTTGATGACGCCCACGCGATCGGCCATTTCTTCGGCCTCTTCGATGTAGTGCGTGGTCAAGATGATGGTCACGCCACGCTCGCGGAGCTTTCGAACCATCTCCCACATGCTGCGGCGGAGCTCGACGTCCACACCTGCCGTCGGCTCGTCCAAAAATAGAATCGACGGCTCGTGCGAGAGCGCCTTGGCGATCAGCACGCGCCGCTTCATGCCGCCCGAAAGCGTCATGATCTTGCTCTTCTTCTTGTCCGACAGCGAGAGATCCGAGAGCACGCGCTCGAGGTACTCCTGATTCGGCGGCTTGCCGAACAGCCCGCGGCTGAACTTGACGGTGTCCCACACGGTCTCGAACATGTCCGTGTGCAGCTCCTGCGGGACCAGGCCGATCGCTGCACGCACTCGCCGGTAGTCCTTGGCGATGTCCAGACCGTCGGCGAGCACGCTGCCCTCGCTCGCCCGGACGATGCCGCAGACGATGTTGATCAGGGTGGTCTTGCCCGCACCGTTCGGGCCGAGCAGCGCGAACATCTCGCCGCGCCGGATCGACAGGTTCACGCTCTTCAGCGCCTGAAAACCCGAGGCGTAGGTCTTGCTCAGGTTTCGAACTTCGAGGATCGTTTCCAACGGCTGTCCTCAATCGGGCCAGAGCCCAAACTTGTCAAGCCGCATCCGACGCTGCTGCCCGCACGGGGAGGATCACGACGCGCCCGCCGTCCGCGCTCGCTCGAGCAAGAGCGCGCGCTCGCGCTCGTTCTGAGTCAGCGACGCGGCGCGCTCGAAATCGCGCTTGGCTTCCGCGAAGCGCCCGAGCTTGTGCAGCAAATCGCCGCGTACGCTCGGCAAGAGGTGATAGCCCCGAAGCATCGGTTCTTTGGTCAGGCGCTCCACGAGCTCGAGACCGGCCGCGGGCCCCTCGGCCATCGACACCGCCACCGCGCGGTTCAGCTCGATCACGGGAGACGGTGTGAGCTCGAGCAGCCGCGCGTACAGCGCCGCGATTTGCCGCCAATCCGTGTCCTCGGCGGTTCGCGCGCGCGCATGGCAGGCCGCGAGCCCGGCCTGCAGAGCGTAAAAGCCGTCCGCTCCGCCGAGCTCTTCGGCCCGCGCGAGCGCCGAGAGGCCGCGCCGGATCAGGACTTGGTCCCAGCGCCCTCGATTCTGCTCCAGGAGCAAGATCGGCGTCCCGTCCCGCGCCGTGCGGGCTCGCGCGCGAGAGGCCTGGAGCTCCATCAGCGCCAACAGGCCGTGCACCTCGGGCTCTTCGGGCGCGAGCCCCTGAAGGATGCGCCCGAGCCGGAGCGCGTCCTCGCACAACGCCGGGCGCATCCAGTCGCCGCCCGATGTCGCCGCGTAGCCCTCGTTGAAAATCAGGTAGACGACCTCGAGCACCGAAGCCAGGCGCTGCGACAGCTCCGGTCCGCGCGGGACCTCGAATGGCACCTTCTGCTCCGCGAGCGTGCGTTTGGCGCGCACGATGCGCTGTGCAACCGTCGGCTCGGGCATCAGGAACGCCCTCGCGATCTCGTCGGTGGTCAGCCCGCCCAGCAGGCGCAGCGTCAACGCGACGCGCGCTTCGGTCGCCAGCACCGGATGACACGCCGTGAACACCAACCGCAACAGATCGTCGTCGAAGGGATCGTCGAGCTCGGCTTCGGGCTGCCAGTCATCGCTCTGTGTTTCCGTCTCGTAGCCAATCGCCTCGTGCTTGCGCTCCACGAGCTTTCTGCGACGCAGCTCGTCGATCGCGCGGCGCTTCGCAGTCGCCATCAGCCAGGCCCCCGGGTTGTCGGGAACACCGGATTCGGGCCAGCGCTCGAGCGCGACGACCAGGGCGTCCTGCGCCAGCTCTTCCGCCAGCCCGACGTCGCGGACCATGCGCGTGAGCCCCGCGATCAGCCGCGATTGTTCGATCCGGAACACGGCGTGGACCGCGCGCTGCGCGTCGGAGACCATCGAGGCCGCCGATCACAGCACTTTCCGCGTGGGGCGCAACGTGAGCGCCCTCGGCCGACCGGCGGATTCACCCACACCCTGGCACAATATCTCCGCGAAATTTCGCGCCTTTCGGCGACCGAGCGGGCCTAGGATGACGGAGTGAACGGAGCCGAGAGTTCGGCGCCGTCCGTTCGTCAGAGGCTCGGCTCAAGATGTGGAAATTCTCAACCTGGGTGTTCGGGGTGATGACCGTGGCGGCGTGCGGTGGTGCGCAGGGGACAGCCGAGTCCCCGAAGTCCAGTGAGTCCGCCGCACCGGAGCAGGCGTCGTCGAGCGAGAAGCCCACGATGGAATCGCAACGTGAGCCGTTCGTGCAGACCTGCCTGAAGAAGGCACGCGCACAGAAGTATTGCGAGTGCGCCTTCGAACAGTTCGCGGTGGTGTTCGAGGATGCCGACCTGACCGCCGCGATCGGTGACGACGATCCGCGCCTCAAGGAGCTCCAGCAGAAGACCGTCGCCAATTGCTCGAGTCAGGTCGACGAGAAACAGGTAGAGGCGAACTTCCTCGAGGGTTGCATCGACGGCGAACCGAAGAAGCGCCCGTATTGCGAGTGTGCGTGGCCGGCGCTGCGCAGGGATCTCGAGATCGCCGACTTCCTCGGCGACGCCGAGACGTTGCGCTTCTACGCGGCGAAGAAGAAGATGACCGTCACCTGCAAGGGCAAGTACCCGGCCGAGCTCGCCAAGAGCGAGTTCATGACCGGCTGCACCAAAGAGAAGCCCAACGCCGACAAGACCTGCCTGTGCCTGTGGAAGAAGGTCAGCGGCCGCTTCCGGGCCGAGGAAATCGCAGCGGGAACCGCCGATTTGAGCGCGATCCCCGGCCTGTCCGAGTGCAAGTAACAGCGGGCCGCAATTAGCTGACATAAGGCTGTCATTTCGAGAGCGCAGGCTAGCTCTCGGGTTCCGGACGAACCCGAAAGGAAGCCGAAAGCCATGACCATCCAGACCTCGAAGCCCACCCAGAACCCGCAAGGCCTGCAGAAGCACCGGGGCAGCTGCCACTGCGGTCGCGTGCGGTTCGAGGTCGAGCTCGACCTCGCCCAGGGCGGAAGCCGCTGCAACTGCAGCGTTTGCACGAAGATCGCCCCCGTCGCCGGCATCGCGCAGCCGGCTCAGTTCCAGTTGCTGAGCGGCGAGGCGGAGCTGTCCTCCTACGTCTGGGGGAAGGTCTCGGAGCGCTTCTTCTGTCGTCACTGCGGCGTGCACTGCTTCGGGCGGGGGCACCTCGCCGAGGTCGGGGGCGACTTCGTGGCGGTGAACCTGAACACGCTCGACGACGTCGAGATCTCGGCGCTGCCCGTCACGTACTTCGACGGCCGGCACGACAACTGGCAAGCCGGCACCCGGCCCGAGCCCTGGCCGATCCTCGGCTGATCGTTCAGGGATTTGCGCCCCGGCCCCGTTGGTGCCAAAAACGCCGCGCCCGACCTTCGAACCGAACGCCCGTCACGGATTCGCCACGCAATTAGCCCAGAAAAGTCGGGGGGCTAGCGGGGCGACTTCCCTTTCGCGCCGGGTTTCGGTAGTTGGGCCGCTCCCAATCTCTCGGAAAGAACCAACGTGGCAAGCCGCATCCCCCTCGAACGCATCCGCAACATCGGCATCTCGGCGCACATCGACTCCGGCAAGACGACGCTGACCGAGCGCATCCTGTTCTACACCGGCCGAATCCACCGCATCCACGAGGTGCGCGGCAAGGACGGCGTGGGCGCGAAGATGGACTCGATGGAGCTCGAGCGCGAGAAGGGCATCACCATCCAGTCCGCAGCCACGTACTGCGTGTGGAAGGGCTCGCTCGAGCAGTTCCCCGATCACAACGTGAACATCATCGACACGCCCGGCCACGTCGATTTCACGATCGAGGTGGAGCGCGCGCTGCGCGTGCTCGACGGCGCGATCCTGGTGCTCGACTCCGGCAAGGGCGTGCAGAGCCAGTCGATCACGGTCGATCGCCAGATGAAGCGCTACCGCGTGCCGCGCATCGCCTTCGTCAACAAGATGGATAACCCGGGCGCGAACTACGAGCACGTCGCGGACATGCTCAAGGAGAAGCTCGGCCATCACCCGGTCAAGCTCCAGGTGCCGATGGGCGCCGAGGACAAGTTCCTGGGCGTGATCGACGCGATCACCGGCAGGGCGTACTTCTTCGACGGCGATGACGGCGAGAAGATCCGCGTCGAGGATCCGCCGGCGGAATACGCGGCGAAGGCCAAGGAAGCCCGCCAGGAGGTCATCACCCAGGTCGCGGAAGTCGACGACGAGCTGGCCGAGAAATACCTCGCCGAGGAGCCGGTCAGCGACGAGGAGCTCCGCGCCGCGATCCGCCGCGCCACGCTGGCGCTCAAGATGACGCCCGTGATGTGCGGCTCCGCTTTCCGCAACAAGGGCGTCCAGCTCTTGCTCGACGGCGTGATCATGTACCTCCCGAACCCGACCGAGGTCGTGAACGAAGGCCACGACCAGGACAAGGGCGAAGAGAAGGTCGTGATCGAGTCCGACGCGACGAAGCCGTTCATCGGCCTCGCGTTCAAGCTGCAGCAGGACAAGTACGGACAGCTCACGTACTTCCGCGTCTATCAGGGCTCCGTCACCAGCGGCGACACCATCTACAACATCTCGAACGAGAACCGGAAGGTGCGCGTGCCGCGCATGTTCCGCATGCACTCGGACGACCGCGAGGAGATCCAGACCGCGGAAGCCGGCGACATCGTCGCGTTTTACGGCGTCGAGGCGAGCTCGGGCGAGACGTTCACGGACGGCAAGGTCAACGTCACGCTGACCTCGATGCACGTGCCGGCCGCGGTGATCTCGCTGGCCGTCGCGCCCAAGGACAGAGCCTCCGAGGCGAACTTCTCGAAGGCTCTGAACCGGTTCACCAAGGAAGACCCGACCTTCCGCGTGCACCAGGACGAGGAGTCGCAGCAGACCATCATCAGCGGCATGGGCGAGCTCCACCTCGACATCTACATGGAGCGCATGCGTCGCGAGTACAGCTGCGACGTCGTCGCCGGCAAGCCGCAGGTGGCGTACCGCGAGACGATCTCGCAGCGCGCGGAGATCAACTACACCCACAAGAAGCAGACCGGCGGCTCCGGCCAGTACGGCAAGATCGGCGGCTACATCGAGCCGCTGCCGCCCGATGCGGTCGAGACCTACGAGTTCGTGGACGAGATCGTCGGCGGCGTGATCCCGAAGGAGTTCATCCCGGCTTGCGACAAGGGTTTCCGCGAGGCGGTCAAGAAGGGCTCGCTGATCGGCTTCCCGATCGTGGGCGTGCGCGCGGTGCTCAACGACGGCGCCTTCCACGCGGTCGATTCTTCCGAGCAGGCGTTCCGCACGGCGTCGCTGATGGGCTTCCGCGAAGCCTACGCCGAGGCCAAGCCCACCATCCTCGAGCCGATCATGAAGGTCGAGGTCGAGGCACCCAGCGAGTTCCAGGGCTCGGTGGTCGGTCAGATCAACCAGCGCCGCGGCGTCATCCTCGAGACCGTCACCGGCGAGAACGTGACCATCACCGCCGAAGTGCCGCTGAACACCATGTTCGGCTATTCGACGGACCTGCGCTCGGCGACCCAGGGCAAGGGCAACTTCACGATGGAGTTTGCCAAGTACTCGACCGTGCCCCGCCAAGAGCAGGAAGAAATGGTCAAGAAGTACCGCGAGAAGCTGGCGAAGGAAGCGGCCGCCCGCAAGTAACGCGGCCAGGCCGGACGACGCCCGTGCTCGACACCGGGGGCCGAACCGCCCTCGGTGTCGCCGCGTCGCGCCTGCTCTCCTCTACGAAAACCGGCCGGACTACGGCCACTTACGGGCACCTTGCCGCGCCTCCAGGCAGCGTCGTGTGAAGGCGGGGCGCGCTTTGCGCTCTCGTGCGGCGCGCGAGCGAGATAGTCTCTGCAACGTTCGCCCGGCTCTACCCGCAGGCGGACGAGGTATTCCCCGATGTCAGCGTCGTTCGTGATCGTGGTTCAGGTGCAAGGCGGTCCCCCCGTGCCTCGCGAGTTTTCGCAGCCTCGGAGCGTGATCGGGCGTGAGGTCGGCGATCTGGTGTTGCCCGACCCGAGCTGTTCCTCACAGCACGCCGAGCTCGTGTTCGACGGGAACCGCGTCTTGGTTCGCGACCTCGGGAGCACCAACGGAACCTGGATGAACGGGCAGCGCATCAGCGAGATGACGTGGACACCCGGTTCGACGCTGCAGATCGGGCTGCACACGCTGACCCTGGCCGAGGTGAAGAGCTCGGCCGCGGCGCCTGGTCGAACCGTGGCGCTCGGCGTGGGTGGGCTGCCGCCCGGCCTGGCGCCGACGGCGCTCGGCCAGCCGCCGATGCAAGCTCAACCGGCGCCGCAGCCGCCGCCGCAGCAGCAGTTCCAGCAGCGCCCCACGCCGGAGCCCGCCCACGCACCGGCGCATTTTCACGGGCACCCGGGGCATGCGCCCGGGCACGCGCGCCCTGCGCCCAAGAAGGGCCTATCGGCCTGGATGTGGCTCTTGATTGGCGCCGGTCTGCTCGGCACGTGCTCGGTCGTCGCGGGGGGAGCAGCTTGGTACCTCTATCAGAGCAGCCCCGACGGCGGCACGCCCGGCAGTGGCGCGGCCGCGGCCGGTCCCGCCACGAAGATGACGGCTCCGCGCGAGGCGACGGTCAAGGCCGTGTGGTTCGCGGGCCAGCCCGGGCCGAACTGCAAGGGCGGCACCGCCCCGACCAGGATCCGCGTGGGCCCGAACTCGAGCGGTACGGTCTCGGTGGCGGTCGCGGAGGAGTTCGCGGGCGGCAGCGGTAACCAGTGGCGCACCGCGACCTGGCTCGCGGCCTTCAACGCAGCGCGCGTCACCGGCGCGGCGCTCGGCGACTACGAGTTCAGCGTGCACGTCGGCGGCCACATCGACGGGCCCTCGGCGGGCATGCTCACGACGACGGCCATGCTGGCGCTGCTGCGCGGCCAGGAGCTGCGCGCCGACACGACCATGACCGGCACCATCAACCCTGACGGCACCGCGGGGCCGGTCGGCGGCATCGTGCAAAAGATGGAGGGCGCGAAGGAGGCGGGCATCAAGCGCTTCGGCTTCCCGATCGGCACGCGCAACCACAAGGATTTGAAGACGTTGCAAGACGTCGACCTGGTCGCGACCGCGCAGAAGATGGGCCTCGAAGCCCAGGAGATCAGCGATCTCTACCAGGCCTACGAGTTCATGACCGGCGACAAGCTCGAGCGCGTCGAGCCGATCGCCGAAAGCGAGCTCGAGCTGAAGCCGGAGACCGAGGCGCTGATCCGCGCCAAGCTCGGCGCCTGGAAGGCGCGCATCGAGCGCGAGCTCGGGGGGCTGAAAGCCGAGCAGGCGCGGCTGCGCCTCAACCCGCAGCTCCTCGCCCCGATGCTGAACGACGCCCAGAAGTCCTACGACTCGGCGCAGCGCTACGAGCGCAACAATTTCCTGGTCTCGGCGCTGAACGAGTACGTCGCTACGTCGATCAAGGTGATGATCGCGAGCCGCTCGGCGACCGCGGTCGGCCACATCGTGAACAAGGACCTGAAGGCGCTGCTCGACGCGGTCAAGACCGCGCAGAACGTGCGCACCGAGGTGAACTCCTTCGGTCAGGAGCTCGAGGTTCGTTCACAGAGCAAGACCCTCGGCGGCCAGATCAGCGCCGTCGCCGCCTACCAGCAGTACGTGCTCGCGCGCGCCGCGACGCGCATCGGCGACCAGTTCTACGAGCGCGCCATCGCGCTGCTGCAGGCCATGGAACAGGGCAAGCTCAAGATCACGCAGGAGGCGCTCAACGCGCTCTTCGAGCGGGTCACGCTGCCGACGATGTACTACGACGCCGCGCGGGTGTTCCTCGACTACGCCAAGGACACTCAGAACCTGATCGCGGACGAGGGCAGCTCGCCGCCGATGAGCCAGGAGCTGATGGGGAAAACCGCGAGCGGCTACGCTTCGGCCTCGGCGGCCGTGCTCGCCTACTTCGACGCGTTGATCGTCGAGCAGATCGCCAAAGAGAAGGGCGCGTCCGCCGACGACGTCCGCGATCGCATCGCGACCCAGGAGCCGGACTACTTCCTGGCGATGTCTGCCAACTCGCTGTCCGAGAACCAGAGCGCCGAGGACAAGAGTAACGGCGCCAAGCTGATGCGGCTCGCTGCAGCGAGCTACGCCTACCTCACCGGCGCGAAGCTCGTGAACAAGGCTTACTCTCTGAGCGGCCACAACGACGACCAGGGCAACCTGGTGCTCGAGAACCGAAGGGCGCTCTCCGCGCAACTCGAGCTGGCGCGGGTGAGCGCGCGCGAAGCCGCTGCGCGGGCCAAGGCCAAGGTCGGCTTCATCCCGAACCCGGCGCGCCTGGCCTTCCACGCGGCCGCCGCCCAGCGCGAAGGCAGCGACGAGGAGAAGCTCGACGCGCTGTATTCGTACTGGGAGTCCACGTTCTGGAGCGAGCTCGCCGCGAGCGGCGGCAACGCGATCGCGAATTAACCCGCGATACTGCGGTCGATCTGCCGGATCTGCAGCGTATCGATGACCTTGCCGTGCGCGAGGGCGTTGGTGATGAACACCAGCCAGGTGCCCTCGGCGCACCACTCGGCGCGCTTCAGGTAGGCGAGCGCGCTCTGGATCGTCTCCTCGGGGTCGTTCGAGAACGGCATCAAGAACGGCTCCACGCCCCAAGCCAGGAGTAGCTGCCGGAACACGACGTCGTCGTCCGTGAACGCGTACAGCGGTACGCCGACGGCGCGCAGGGCGGCCAGCGTGTGCGCCAGGAACCCGCTGCGCGTGAAGACCACGATCCCGGAGCGACCGAGCTCTTGGGCGAGCCCTGCAGCGGAGCGCAGCATCTTGGCCTTCGGCTCACGGAGCTGGATCGTCTCGTTGATGCCGCGGCGTTCGGTCGGCTCGATGGTGCGGATGATGTTCTTCATCACGTCCACGCATTCGAGCGGGTAGAGCCCGGTCGTGGTCTCGCCCGAGAGCATCACCGCGTCGGCCCGCTCCCGCACCGCCGTCGACACGTCGGAAATCTCCGCGCGCGTCGGCATCGGGGCGAGGATCATCGATTCGAGCAGGTGCGTGGCGATGATCACCGGTTTGCCCTCGGCCAGGCACAGCTCGACGATCCGCGTCTGGACCAGCGGCAGCGTGTGGTAGTCGATCTCGATCCCGAGGTCACCGCGCGCGACCATCACGGCGTCGGAGGCCTTGACGATCTCCTTCAGGTTGCGGATCCCGCTCTGATCCTCGATCTTGGCGATGATCCGCGCGCGCGAGCCGAGCCGCTTCAAGAGCGATTGCAGGCTCGCGATGTCTTCGCTCTTCCTCACGAAAGAGAGCGCGACGAAATCCATACCCGCCGCCACGCCGGAGCGTATGTCGCGCTCGTCCTTCTCCGTGAGCGCCGGCAGATTGACCTCGATGCCGGGCAGGTTCACGTGCCGGCGGGAGCCCAGCTTGCCTGCCGTGAGCACGCGACAGCGCACGTGGCTCGCGTCCTTGTCGATCACCTCGAGCCGCATCAACCCGCTGTCGACCAGCACCGTGGATCCGACGCTGACGTCGTCGGGCAGACCCGGGTAGTTCACGCCCACGCCGCGCACGCCGGGCGTCGGGGCATCGGTGTAGAACTCGAAGGCGTCCCCGACCTGAAGCTCGATCGGCTCCGAAACGGGCGCGGTTCGGATCTCGGGCCCCTTCACGTCCATCATCACGGCCACCTGCCGCCCGACGCGATTCGACACCTCGCGCACGCGCTTGATCAGGGCGGCGGCCCACTCCCCCGTCCCATGGGCCATGTTCAGGCGGATCAGGTCTACGCCGCCCGTGATCAGCTGGGCCAGGCGTTCTTCGCTCTCGGTCGCGGGACCGATGGTCGCGATGATCTTCGTGTATCGGTAGGGTTCACGCATAGGATGCAGGGGGGCGAGGGATGCAGCGGGCGGAATGCAACAGGAAGACGGGAAGACAGGAAGACGGAAGGATTTTTTGGAGGGCCGCTCGTCTTGGCTAAGGGCTCATACTCGAGCCAGCAGCCTCATCGCTTGAAGTCAAACCTGGCGAGGCAAAGCCGAGCCCGCGAGGAGCGGAGCGAGTCGCGTTGGGGGCGCGGGGGCGATGCGCCCCCGAGGAGGATTCCGGTGGGGGTGGGCGGGCGGGACATCAAATAGCGCGGGCGGGACATAACAGAGAATTGTTTCTCGAAGGTCTCCCCCTACCCGTCTTTGCGCTCGATCCGGCCATCGGCATGCCTGGCGAACCGGCCGGCGTCCCGTCCATGAACGGGCGCGTCGTCGGGCCAGGGCCAACCGCCGAAGCGGGTGCGCTGATAGTCGGCGATGGCCTGTTGGATCTCCTGGTGCGTGTTCATCACGAAGGGGCCGTGGGCGGTCACCGGTTCGCCGATCGGCCTGCCCTGCAGCACCAGGATCTCGACCGCCTCCGACCCCGCCTCGAGGGTGATGTCCCGCGAGGCCTCGACGGCGATCGCTCGGTGACTCGAGAAAGGCTCGCCCTCGACGGACAGCGCGTCGCCCCTGAAGAAATAGAGCGTGCGCAGCGTCTCCTCGCTGGCAGCGCGCGGGAGCACCCAGCGCGCGCCGGGATCCATACGGATCGACCAGATCGCGACGTCGCTATCCGGCCGGGACGCCCAGGAGTGGGGCGGCGGCGCGGGCGGGCGGTGGTCGGCGAGCTGCCCGGCGATCACCGCGACCTCGGTGGCCTTTCCGGCGGCGTCCACGGCGCGCAGCCGAGGCACGGCCTCGTTCCACAACATCGCGAAATGGGGAGCGACGAGCTTGTCCGACGCCGGCAGGTTCAGCCAGATCTGGAACAGCTCCAGCGGGTTCGGCCGATCGCGCTCGAGCAGCGGAAACATCTCCGAGTGGACGATGCCGCCGCCGGCGGTCAGCCACTGCACGTCTCCGCGTCCGAAGCGCGCCGTCGCTCCGAGCGAGTCGGAGTGGTCGATGAAGCCGCTGCGCACGATCGTCACGGTTTCGAAGCCGCGGTGCGGGTGCTGGGGGAAGCCGGGCACGACGCGCCCGTGGTACATGCGGAAGCCGTCCTTGCCCTCGAAATCCTGACCCAGGTTGCGGCCGGCGAGGGACGCCCGCGGCGCCAGCCGATCATCACCCTCCGGGTATGCATCGTCGTGATGCACGCAAAACAGGAACGGATCTGAGGTAGGCCACGGAAACCCGAGCGGCCGGGTCGCCAGCACGACGGAAGCCATTGGTGGATCCTTCTATCCTTTCCTCGCGTGAGCGAGGGGAAAGAGAGCAAGACCCCCTTTCAAACCGTGCGTGCGGATTTCCCGCATACGGCTTACCGGTGGTCTCTCGTTCCCGGATTGTTCCTCTGTCGAGGCTGCAGGCTTCACTTCAGGTTGCGGCCCGCGTACTTGCTCCCCGCGGCGGAGCTCTCGCTGCCTCACGGGCTTTTGACGTCCCGCTCGGGCACGGAGGTCTCCCTCCGATACCTGGGACCTGCTACCCGGCGCACCGATGCTTACCGGGACGGGACTCTCACCCGCTGGACAAGCGCAGCGAGCTCCGGACGAACCTCCCCCTCCCGGGGTCAATCCTTCCGTCGCGTCACGACGCACCATTGCGGCCGAGACTAGCGCCCCCCTCAGCGCAGCGCCACGTCCACGAACCGGATGCCGGCCGGTGATTTCTCCGGATCGGTGAAGTAGCTCGCGAGGAAGCGCCGCTCGCTACCGACTCCGAACAGGCCGTGCGCCGCGACGTTGCTGATCCAGAGCTCTTCCGGGCTTTCACCCTGGAAGAGCAGCGTCGTGTCGCCGAACGGACCGAGCGGTGTGTCGGCGATCTTGCCGTACACCGAGTTCGAGAGAAACCCCGGGAACACGAACGCGTAGCGGTCGAGCGATGCGAGCTTGATCACCGACAACGAGGCCATGCCGACCAGCAGCGGTCGGGCGGCGTCGAAGCTGTCTTCCCACTCGTCGTCGTCGCTCCGGTACTCGTAAGCGGAAGCGTCCGCGATCGAGTCGATCGGTACGCGGGCGACGTAGGCGACCCGAGCCCAGTCCTCGGTGACGGTGGTGTAGACGTACGCGAAGCCGTCGTCGCCGAGCACCGCGCTCGACGCACGCCCCGGCCGCGAGTCGATCCACAGCAACGTCGGCTCGCTCGCGTAGCGTCCGACCTCGAGGCGCTCTGCGGGCGCTCCGAACGGAAGCCGCGCGACGCCGACACCGATCCGAAGCACGTCGAACAGGCCACGCGCCAGAAGCTTCTCGTAGAACACGTAGCCCACACCATCCGCGACCAGGCCGCTTCGCGGCACGAGCTGCATCTCGTAGCCGTCGGGCGTCTCGACACCTTGCTCGAGCTCCTGCTCGGTGAGCTCGAGCAGCGGCACCACGGGCGTTTCGCCGCTGAGGATGCCGCCCAGGGCGGTGCAGGGCTCCGCGTCCGGCTCGAGCGGCACGCCCTGGCCCGCGTCGGCTGCGATCAGGTAAGTGCCCTCGGGGTAGTCGAGCGAAAATCCGATCGGGACGCTGCCCTCGACGGTGCAGCGCGGAGCGGCGCGGCCGAACCGTTCGTCGCCCGCGGGGTCTTCGGGCGGGGTGTCGAGCGGCACCTCGCACCCGAGGACGAGCACCCCGCAGCTCAAAACGGCGCCGAAGCCCAATTTCCGCATGCCTGATACCCGATACCTGATACCTGATAGCGGCTCACCCCGGTACCCCCCATGACCAAGCGACTCCGCGGCGTAAATCTCGGCGGTTGGTTCAGCCAGATCGACGCCATTCAAGGTAACAACCCCGACCATTTCAGCGGCGAGGAAGCTCATCTGGAGTCGTTCCTCGGCCTCGAGGACTTCCGGCGGATTTCGGCCTGGGGTTTCGATCACGTGCGCCTGCCCGTGGACTACTTCAACGTGTTCGACGCCGAAGAGCTGAGCCCCCGCGCTCGGCGTCTCGAGCAGCTCGATCGCGCCATCGCCGAGCTCAACCAGGCGGGCCTGGACGTGATGTTCGACCTGCACAAATGCCCCGGACACGACTTCCACGCCGGTGGTCACGGGCCCCAGCGCTTCTTCGTGGATACGGCAACCCGGGAGCGCGCCAAGCGGGTGTGGGCAGTGCTGGCCGAGCGCTACGGTGAAAATCCGCGAGTGCTGCTGGAGATCCTGAACGAGCCCGTCGCCGAAGACTCGGCGGATTGGGACCGCGTGAAGACGGAAATGGCGAAGCACATTCGTCGCTACGCGCCGCGCTCGACGCTCGTGGTCGGCACGAACCGCTGGAGCCACCCGGCCGAGTTTCCCAAGCTGACCCCGCTCGAGGACGACAACGTCCTCTACAACTTCCATTTCTACTCGTCGCTGTTGTTCACCCACCAACACGCCCCTTGGCTTTCCGGCGACGTGTTCCAGGTTTCGCGCCCCTATCCGGGCAATTACACGATCCCGCCGAACACGGTCGACCGCCACCCCCTGGATCCGGGACCGTGGGACAAGCAGCGCATGGAAAAGGAGCTCGAGGACGTGTTCGCGTTCCGCGAGCGTTTCGGCGTGCCGGTGATCTGCAACGAGTTCGGCGTGTTCGTGGGCGGGGCCGACCGCGCCTCCCAGCTCCGCTGGATGGAGGATTTTTTGGCGCTGCTCGAGGCGCATCGAGTCGGGTTCAGCTACTGGAACTACAAGAACCTCGACTTCGGCCTGATCAGCGTGGACGAGCCGCGTTTCCTCGACCACCCGCAGTACCAAAACCCCGAACGTCTGGATTCCGAGCTCGTCGCCGTGCTCAGAAGCCACTGATACTGCTATGGTTCGCGGGTGGCGGCCGTTCCGAGCTCCGAGTCCCAAAGCTCGCGAGGCGAGACGCCGAGCCCGACCCGCGCACCGCTGAAGCACGACGAATCGTCGGAGTCGCTGCTCGTACCCGAGCGCGGAGCAGGCCAGTCCGATAGCGACGCTTTGGCCGCGGGCGAGTCTTCCGGGCCGCCCACGCTCTTCAATTTCAGCATCTGGGACACGAAGGAGGCGGTGCGCGCCGCCGCGCGCCGCGAGCTCGGCGCCGATCTGCTGAAATCGTCGGTGGTGCGGATCGGAAAGATGGCGGGGTTCACCGCGCTCTTGCTCACGGCCTATCTGTTCGGGCTGTGGCTCTTGCACCGCGAACAGACCGAGGTTCGCGAGGTGGTGAACACGGCGACCGTCTCGCTCGGCGCCGCGGTCGCGATCAGCGTGCTGCTATTTCTGGCCGCGCGCTCGGAGCGCTTCCGGCCGCAATCGGTGACCGACCTCGGCTGTGCGTACCTGCTGCTGTTGTCGCTGCTGCTCGGCTTGGTGCGGCACTCGCAAATCTCGTCGCCCGGCGAGCTGGCTCGCCACGTGGCGCCGGCGGTGATCCCGATCCTGGCTTTCGGCGCCCTGATCCCGGCGGCGCAGGCCAAGTCGCTCGCGGTCCTGCTCGGGGCGGCGGCGATGGACCCACTGGCGATGTTCATGATGCACACCCAGACCAGCTACTCCGCGAGCGAGCTCGTGCTGCTGCTGGCTTCGCCGATTTGTGCGGCGATCGTGGCGCACTCGATCGCCCGCGTGGTGCACCGCCTGAACGCGCGCGTGGTGAAGGCGCGCGAGGTGGGCAGCTACCGCCTGGTCGAGCGGCTGGGAGAGGGCGGAATGGCCGAAGTCTGGCGCGCGAACCACCGCATGCTGGCGCGGCCGGCGGCCGTGAAATTGATCCGCCCCAAGGTGCTGATCCGCAACGGCCCGCGTGAAGCCGAGCGGCTCCTGCGGCTGTTCACGCGCGAGGTGCAGACGACCGCCGCGCTGAGCTCGCCGCACACGATTCAGGTCTACGACTTCGGCGTGACGCGCGACGGCGCCTTCTATTACGTGATGGAGCTGCTCGACGGCATCGACCTCCAGACGCTGGTGGAGCGCTACGGGCCCCAGAGCTCGGAGCGCGTTGCGTACCTCCTGATCCAGGCCTGCCATTCGCTGCGCGAGGCGCACGAACGCAGCTTCGTGCACAGGGACGTGAAGCCCGCCAACATCTTCGTCTGCTCGCTCGGGGGCGAGCACGACTTCGTCAAGGTGCTCGACTTTGGCCTGGTCCTCGACCGCCACCCGACGGCCGAAGAGCTCGAAGACGAGCGCCACTTCATCGGCACCCCGGCGGTGATGGCCCCGGAGATGGTGCGCTTCCAGTCGCCCGTGGACGCACGCGCCGACCTCTACGCCCTCGGCTGCGTCGCCTACTGGCTGCTCGCAGGCGTGCGGGTGTTCGAGGCCACGAAGCTCCACGACATGCTGGTGATGCACGCACACCAGAAGCCCGCGCCGCCGTCGCGTCGGATCGGCCGCCCCGTTCACGAGGCGCTGGAAGCCGTGGTGATGGCGTGCCTCGACAAGAACCCGAACCGCAGGCCCCAGACCGCGCGCGAGCTCCAGGATATGCTCGAGTCGCTCGAGTTCGACCAGCCCTGGAACGAGCGGCGCGCCGCCGAGTGGTGGCGCGAGCAGAGCCTGGAGCGGCCGCGCCCGCGCCTCGTGCAGCTCGATCCGCTCGAGGTCGAAGCCGAGGCCCGCGCCGCCGACTAGGCGCGGCGCGGAGCTCGGCACAGCTCAGCGATAGCCGTCGCCGTGGTGGGCGCCCGGGTGCGGCGGGGCCCAGCGCTCCATGCTGCGGCGACCGAGCTCCTGAACTCCCTGAGCAACCAGAGAGATGGCGCCTCGCTTCAGCGCGTTGACGACCGGGCTCGGCGGCGCCGGCGGTTCGAGCGCGGCGAGCCATTGGGTTGCCACGCGTTCGAGCGGCCCAACCCGCCGGCGGCGCAAGCTGCGCACGATCAACACGGTCGCGGCGAGCCCGACGCCAGCGAGCAGCACCAACGACAGCGGCGGCCGGGTCGCGCCCTTCACCGACTGCACCAGCCGGTCCTTGCGCTCGTCGAGCACCGCCAGGCGTTCGTTCAGGCGCAAGCGCGCCGCAGCCGCCTCGCGCTCGAGCTCGTGAAGTCGATCGCCGTTCGAGCCGTTGCCGTCATTCATAGTGCGTGCTCCTTGAGCTCCTGGACCTCGGATTTCCAGCGTGAAAGGGTGCGCTGCAGCGGGAAGCCCGGCAACGCGCGGTAAACATGGAACCCGAGCGCCGCCGAGACCAGCAATAGGGCCCCGCCGATGGCGAGCGCCAGCGTGGGGGCTGCCCCCGCGGCGAGCACGGCCGCGAGGATCAGCGTCGAGATGGCGGCGTTCAGCACCACGAGCGCGGTGCCCATCTCGTAGCCCAGCCGCCGATAGCGAGCGAAATCTTCTCGCGCTTCTTCGCGCGCCAGCCGGACCTCGAGCTGGAGTAGATCGCGAGCCTCCTCGACGGCCTGACGCACGAGCTCCGGCGTCGGCATCGAGCTCGGCGAGCGCTGGTCAAGCACAGTGGTCTCGCTACTAGTCATCGTTCCGATCCGGTTGCACTTAGAGTGCCAACCGGACAGCGTCGTGGTTGCGGCCGCGCAGGGCGAAGCTTCTCGCTTCGAAGTATCGCGCTCTGGTGGAGGCGCACTGCCGCGCAGCGGGGCGTATCGCCCCGTTCGGGCCTCAGCGCGGGGCCTCGGTTTCGACCGTGATCTCGTTGGGCGGCGTGTGGGCCGGCGTGACGATCGGCGGAGCTGGAGCCGGCTCCCGATGCGAATCGTACCAGGTGCCCTTCGCGAACAGCAGCCGCCCGTCGTTGGCCAGACGGCACTTCCAGCCCGCGTAACTCAGGCCCTCGATTTCCTTCATCCAACCGCCACGCTGCCACACGTAGTAACGGCCTCGCCACACCCAGTTCCCGTCGACCCAGACGGCGCCCGCTGGCCAAGGCTCCGGTACGACTTCGACGAGCGCGGCCGGCGGCGGATAAGGCACTTCGACGTAGGCGTCGTGGCGATGGATCGCCGCTTCGGGAGCCGGCAACGAGCCAGCACAACCGAAGAGCATGGACGCGAGCAACGAGGCGAGGCAGAACCGCACGCAGCTCGCGTTAGCACGACTCGAGCCAAAACACCTGGTCTGTGGCTTGCATGATTGGTCACGTGCACTCACCCCTGCGTCGAGCGCTCGCGGTCCTCGGCGCCTTGCTCCTGCTCGCCTCCGTGTCTGCCTGCACTGCCATCCCCGATCGGCGCTACGCGCTGAATCGCATCGACTTCACCGGCAATCGTGCGCTCGACGACGGGGAGCTCGAGGAGAAGATCGCGAGCCGCGAGACCCCCAGGTTTCTCGCTGTTTTCAAGGGACTGATCTACGACTACGAGATCTTCGACCGCTACGTGCTCGAGCGCGACTTGCAGCGCATCGAGCGCTACTACCGCGCGCGGGGGTTCTACTGGACGCGCGTGCGCGCCGGTCGCGTGACCTACCTCAACGACAACGAGATCAACGTCGAGATCGTGGTCGAGGAAGGCGAGCCGGTGCGCGTGGCTCGAGTCGACGTGCATGGACTCGAGCAGGTCGATCCCGAGGTCGCGGAAGACGCGAAGGACGCGGCGCAATCGCGACTGCCGCTGAACGGCCGCTTCGAAGAGGAGCCGTTCGAGGAGGCAGCGGCGGCGATCGAGCGCGTCTTCGCCGACAACGGACATGCGTTCGTGAAGGTGCGCCGCGCCGCCGACGTGAACCTCGGAAAGAACCGAGCGAGCGCCGGCTACTGGGTGGATCCCGGGCCCGAAGTGCGCCTCGGCAAGATCGAGATCGAGGGGCTCGGGCAGATCCCCGAAGAGCGGGTCCGCGCCTCCCTGGGGCTAGAGCCCGGCGAGCGGTACTCGCTTTCGGAGCTCGAATCCGCCGAGCGCGCCGTCCTCGACCTCGGCGTGTTCAGCTCCGTGAGCGTGCGGCCGCGCATCGACGAGAACACCGAGAAGGCGGCGGATCGCACGGTTCCGATCGACGTGAAGCTCGAGGTCAGCAAGTTCAGAAGCGTCCACCTGGGAGGTGGTATCGCGGTCGACAGCCAAAAGACCGACGTGCATTTGGTAGCCGGCTGGGAACACCGGAATTTCCTGGGCGGGCTGCGCAACCTGATGATCGAGTTCGTACCCGGCGCGGTGATCTACCCGACGCGCCTGCCCGAATTCGAGGCGCCCGAGCGGCTGTTGCCCCAAGCGCGGCTGCGGCTCGAGTTCCGCCAACCGGGTTTCATCGAACCAATCACGCAAGGCGTGATCCGCACTCAAGCCAGCATTTACCCGGTGCTGCTCTCGAGCGTTCGCGATCCCGAGCTACCGATCCTCGGATATCGGGACCTGCGTGCGGCGGCCGGCGTCGAGCGCTCCATCTACTGGAAGGTTCACGGCAGCCTCACGCACAACGTGCAAGTCAACGATCCCTTCACGTATCTCGGACAACTCGATCCGGATCTGGACACCGTCTGGGTCTCCTATCCGGAGCTGTTCTTGCGGCTGGACGCGCGCGACGACCGGCTCGAGCCGACCAAGGGAGCCTATGCGAGCACCACCTTCCAGGTCGCCGGGCTCGGAGGCGACGCCCGCGACGTCAAGCTGCAGCCCGAGGCCCGCGGCTACGTGCCGCTCGGACGCCGGTTCACGCTGGCGGGGCGAGCCAGCGTGGGCTTCCTCTTCCCCGCGAATTACGGCGACACCGTGGCGCCCAACGCGCTCACGGGCAGCTCTCCGACGTCGCGTGCGGAGTGGGTGCGCGATGTGCAGCTGATGTTCTTGCGCGGCTTCTTCGCCGGCGGCTCGGGCTCCAATCGTGGCTACGCGCTGCGTGAGATCGGCCCGCACGGCACGGTACCCTTCTACAACCCGGGACAGACCAGCGAGGAAGTGACGGGCAGCTGCGACGCGAGCTCCAGCGACGTCCCCGGCAATTGCGACTTGCCGCTCGGCGGGTTCACACTCTGGGAGGCGAGCCTCGAGCTGCGCTTCCCGATCACCGGCCCGCTGCGAGGCGCCGTGTTCGGCGACCTCGCAGACGTCTCTCCGTATCAAACCGACTTCCGCTTCGATCATCCGCACACGAGCGTAGGGCTCGGGCTTCGCTTCGCCACGCCGGTCGGACCGGTGCGGCTCGATGCCGGCTATCGGATCCCCGGACTGCAAGCGCCCGAAAGCGCGGACGAGTTCGAGCCGGACACGCTCTGGGGGTTACCGGTCGCCATTTCCTTCGGCATCGGAGAACCCTTCTGATGGCCCGTCCTTCTCGCCTCCGCAAGATCGCGAAGCTCGCGCTCAAGGTGATTGTCGGGCTGTTGGCGGGCGTGGTCCTGCTGGTCGTGGTCGCCCTGCTCTCGCTCGATTTCGGCCCAGTTCGCGGCCTGATCGTCAGTCAGACGAACTCCGCGCTCGAGACGATGTTCCGCGGGCGTCTGATCATCGACCGCATCGGTCACGTGGACCTCGGCGGGGTGAAAGACGTAGACCTCGAGATCCGCGACCCCGCCGGCAAGACCGTGGTCCGCGCTCGAAACGCCGAGGTGTCGCTAGCCTGGCCGAGGCTTGTCTACAACGCCGTGCGCGGGGGCAGCGAGCCGTTGCTGGTTCACGTGCGCCGCGCATCGGTGGCCGATCTCCAGGTGTGGTTGATCGACGACGGCACCGGTACCCCCACCCTGGCCCACGCCTTCGACCCGCAGAAGCCGAGCCCGCCCTCACAAGGCCCCGGAACGCGCGTGGTCGTGGACGAGATCGCCGTCGAAAGCGGCAAGGTTCGAGGTGCGCTGGCTGGCCCCGGCCCGATCGAAACGGATCTCGCTCGCCTGAAGGCGTCGCTCACGAACGACGCAAAAGGCACGGAGCTCGGAGTGTCCTCCCTGAACTTCGACGCCCGGCGCATCCCGCAGGTGGAGCGCGTGCGCGGCCGGCTCGACGCGCGGGCGTTCCTGGCTACCGAGCCAAAAAAGAGCAGGATTTCCGCCAAAGTCGAGGCTGAAGCCACCGGGGTCCAGGCGGTGGCGAAGGTCTCCGGCCCCTTCGACGATCTGTTGCTCGAGCTCGAGGCCCAGCGCGAGGCTGCTTCGTTGCGCGCCAAGGGTCGCTTCCAGAACGACGGTCGCGTTCCGCTTCTGGAGGCGCACGTCGAGACGCAAGGCATCGACGTCTCGCAGGTCGTCCCCGATGGGCCGAAGACCGCGGTCTCGATCAGGGCCGACGCAACGCTGCGCTTCGAGGACAGCGGGCTGCGCGGCAAGGTGAGCGCCGCGACCTCCGCCGAGTCGCGCTTCGAGGACTACGCTTTGCCGGGAGTGACTCTGGCAGCCACCGTGGCCGTGCCGAAGTCCGGCCCCACCAGCGTCGACGGTCACGTTCAGATCGCCGAGCCGGGCGCCCGCACTCGCGCCGAGTTCGCGGTGCGCTCGAGCCCCGCGGGCGTGGTCGCCGAGGTCCAGAGCCGCTCCGAGCTCGACGATTCGCAGCGGATCGCCGTACTGACCGGAGGCCTTCGTGCCACTGGTCCCCTGCAAATCACTGGCAAATACGACGGCGCTGCCGATCGCCTCGAAGCGCGCGCCGAGCTCTCTGCTCGAAACGTCCGTCATCCCGCGCTGCGGAGCCAGCGCGTCCACGTGGTCGCCGAAGCGCGCGGCTCCACGAAGGCGCCCCAACTCTCGGCGACGGTCACGGCATCCCAGGTCACGGTGGCAGACCGAACGCTCACGCGCGCGAAGCTCGATGCGAGCGGCACGCCCGATCGCCTCGCGGTTCGGGCACGGATCGCCGGCAAGGATCCGGATACGGTCGAAGTCCAGGCCACGATCACGCCGAACGGAAAGGAGCTCGTGCGAGATCTGGTGGCACGCCTCGCCAACCCGGGCGCGAAGCTCGAGCTCCGAGCACGCGCCTTGAGCACCGCGGGCGGCAAGCTCTCTGTAGACAAGTTGACGATCGACGGCGCAGGCAGCGCGGAGCTCTCGGCGGTTTACGGAAGGTCGCTCGAGAAGCTCGAGCTCCGCGCGCGTGGCCTGGAACCAGTGAAGGCGCTGTCCGTGTTCGGCATCCAGACCGAGGTCAAGCAGGCGCGGGTGGATCTCGACGCCTCGCTGCGCGGCCCCGGCAAGTTGCCCGAGGGCAAGGTGACGGCCAAGGCTCGCCAGGTTTCGCTCGGCAAATTTCAGAACGGCACCGCCGACGTCGAGCTCGAGCTCGAGAAGGGAAAGCTCACGGGTAACCTCGCAGTCGCCCTGGGCGAGGGCGCGAACGCAAAGATCTCGATGCAGGAGCTGACCACGCGCGGTCCGCTCTCCCAAGCGGCCGACCTCCGCAACCTGAGCGGCGCGCTGTCGGTGGTCGGAGACATCGACCTGAAGCGGGTCGCACCGTTGTTCCCTATCGCCGGCGTCGAGCGGGCTACGGGCCGCGTGCAGCTGGACGCCGCGCTCGAGGCCCAGCCCGGAAAGGGCCCGCCAAAAGCGCGCCTCGCCCTCGAGTCCCACAAGCTGTTGATCGTCGGTCAGCGCAAGGACGCTGGAAACACCAACGACCCGGGGCTCGCGCGCGAGACCGCGCCCTGGACGCTGCGCGGGATGGACGTGAACCTCGACGCACGAGTAGACGATCAGGGCGGCCGCGTCGAGGCGCGCCTGTTCGACGAACACGGCACGCTGCTGGATCTGTCCGCGAAGGTCGCCGGCCTGTCGCTGTCGCCCGAGCGGTTGCGCAGCGCTGCGTTGATGGCCGCGCCATTCGAGGCAAAGCTCAACGTCCCGGGCCGCGCCCTCCAACGGCTCCCGACGCCGATCCGCCCGAACGATCTGCGCGGAGCGATGGCGCTCGACGTTCAGGCGAAGGGTACGTTCGCCGATCCCAAGGTCGAAGCGCTGCTTACCCTCGCCCACTTCGGACCCGTCAACGAGCGCGAAGATCCGCGCGGTCTCGGCGTGTTCGTCGAAGCCAAGTACTCACGCGCCGAGGGCGCGCTCCGGGTCCAGGCCGATGGCCGCCGCGGTCAAGTCATCGCGCTCGATTCGCGCTGGCAGGGCGATGTCGCCGAGCTCGGAAAGGCCACTGAAAACTACAGCCCGGTGCGGGGCTCGCTCAAGGCAGAGATCACCGAGTTTCCGCTGGCCGTGATCCCGATCCTGCGCGATCGTCAGATCCGCGGCCGCATCTCGGGGCGGGCAGAGCTCGAGGGCTTCGGCGCGGACGCGCGGCTGTCGCTCGAGCTCGAGACGCGACGTCTGCGTATCGAGCAGCTGGTGCTCGAGCGCTTGACGGCGAAGCTCGGCACCGACGGAAAGCGCATCGAGTTCGAGGCCAAGCTCGACGGCGCCGGCGGCAGCGCCGGAGCCAAAGTCAGCACGGGCTTCGTCTGGGGCAGGAGAACCGTGCCCGAAGTGGACCAGAACCTCGAAGGCTCGCTGTTCGCCAAGAATCTACGGCTAGCGGCCTTCGCTCCGGCCGTCGCCGGCTCGGTGAGTGAGCTCGACGGGCGGCTCGACGCGCAATTCTCGGCAAAGATGGTGGGCGGCACGCCACAGCTCAACGGACGCGCGGCGTTGAAGGGCGGCGTCGTTCAATTGCCGAAGCTCGGCCAGCGCTTCCACGGGATCCAGGGCACGGTCGAGGTCACACCCGGGCGCGTGCGTGTGACCGAGCTTCGCGCCCGCGGCCTGAGCGGCGGCTTCCGCGCCAAAGCGGACGCGCGCCTCGACGGCGTGACGCCGGTCGCTTTCGACGGCAGCCTCGACATCCCGGAGGACGACAAGCTGCCGCTCACGATCGAGGGCGAGTCCGTCGGCGATGCTTGGGGCAAAGTCGAGGCGCACTACCGGCGCGACGAGCGCGCGCGGGAGAGCCGGCTGCAGGTCGACGTCAAACGCCTGCACGTCGAGTTGCCCGAGCTGGCACCGCAAGGCATCCAGGCCCTCGACCAGGACGAGCGGATCCGCGTCGGCTATCGCCGGCGAGACGGCGAGTTCGCGGCCATCCCGCTCCAGCCGATCGAGGAGGAGGCCCCGCCCGGCGAAGAGCCCGCCGAAAAGACGGTGATCGGCGTGAACCTCGGAGAAGTCTCGATCAAGAAGGGGCAACAGGCGAACGTGACGCTCACGGGCAAAGTGCAAGCGACCGTGGGCGAGGAGCTCGACGTGCGAGGCCGGATCGACACGCGCAGCGGCACGCTGGACATCTCCGGTAAGAAGTTCGAAATCGAGCGGGGGAGCGTCACGTTCACGGGCGGTGAACCCGACAACCCCACGATCAGCGCGGTCGCTCGCTACGACTCCCCGGCGGGGTACACGGTGTATGCCGAATACGCGGGCACCGCCAAGCAAGGCAAGCTGCGGCTCAATTCGGACCCACCGCTCAGCCAGGACGAGATCCTGACGCTGCTGCTGTTCGGAACCCCCGACGGTTCGTTCGGCGCTGGCAGCGGCGATTCGTTGTCCACGGCCGTGGGCGTCGCGGGCGGCACTGCGGCGCAAGGTCTGAACCGAGCCCTCTCGAGCGTGACCGATCTCGACGTCTCCGCGCGCATCGACACGAGCACCGGCGCGCCGCGGCCCGAGCTGGTCGTGCAGCTCACCCCGCGCGTCGCCGCGCGCGTGACTCAGGCGCTCGGCGAACCGGCACCCGGCCAGAGCCCCGATCGCACGTTCTTGACCGTCGAGTTCCGCTTCGCTCGAGCCTGGTCGCTGTCCACCCAGGTGGGCGACAAGGGCGCGTCCGCCGTCGACTTGATCTGGCGAAAACGATACTGAGGCTTGAATGCCACACTCCGGCCCGCAGCCCGGCCCAAGCAGCGTTTGACCCGCGCTGCAGGTGGGCTGTAGTTGGCCGCCCCCGACTGGCTGAAGGAGTCGCCCCAACGTGTCCGCACCCTCGAACTTCGCGTTCCCGTTTCACGATCCCGACCTGGACATCGACGCGCGCGTCGCCGATCTGGTTTCACGCCTGACGCTGGCCGAGAAGGCGAAACAAATGTTGCACGAGGCGCCGGCCGTCCCGCGGCTCGGCATCCCGGCACACAACTACTGGAACGAGTGTCTGCACGGCGTGGCGCGGGCCGGTGTTGCGACCGTGTTTCCGCAAGCCATCGGGCTCGCCGCGACCTGGAACGCGCCGCTGCTCGAGCGGATCGCGGTCGCGATCTCGGACGAGGCGCGCGCGAAGCACCACGAGTACCTGCGCCAGGGCGACTACGGAATGTACAAGGGGCTCACCTTCTGGAGCCCGAACATCAACATCTTTCGCGATCCACGCTGGGGGCGCGGCCACGAGACGTATGGCGAGTGCCCGCACCTCACGGCGCGGCTCGGCGTCGCCTTCTGCCGCGGGCTGCAGGGAGACGATCCGAAGTACCTGAAGCTCGTCGCCACGCCGAAGCATTTCGCCGTTCACAGCGGCCCGGAAGGGCTGCGACACAGCTTCGATGCCGTCACGAGCCCGAAAGACCTACGCGAAACCTACCTGCCCGCCTTCCACGCTTGCGTGACCGAGGCAGGCGCCCACAGCGTGATGTCCGCCTACAACCGCACGAACGGCGAGCCCTGCTCCGGCAGCATCACGCTGCTCCAGCGCATCCTGCGCGAGGAGTGGGGGTTCGAGGGCTACGTGGTCAGCGACTGCTGGGCGATCCGCGATTTTCACGAGCACCACCAGGTCACGAAGACCTGGGAAGAGTCGGCAGCCATGGCGGTCAAGGCCGGCTGCGATCTGAACTGCGGTTGCACCTACGAGCACATCCCGGCCGCGGTCGAGCAAGGCTTGATCTCCGAAGCAGATCTGGACATCTGCCTGCGCCGCCTGTTTCGCGCGCGGATGCTGCTCGGCATGTTCGATCCGCCGGAGCGCGTGCCGTTCGCGTCGATCCCGTACGAGGTCAACGACTCGACCGAGCACCGAGCCCTTTCGCTCCGCGCAGCGCGCGAGTCGATCGTGCTGCTCAAGAACAAGAACAATCTACTGCCGCTGCCGAAGACCCTGCGCAGCATCGCGGTGATCGGGCCAAACGCGTACGACAAGCACGTGTTGGTGGCGAATTACTACGGAGTGCCGTCCGAAGCCGTGACGCCGCTCGACGGCATCCGCGCCAAAGTCTCACCCGAGACGAAGGTCTGGTACACCGATGGCTGCAAGCTGCTCGGCACCGCGACGGACGGGTTGAGCCGCGCCGGTAACCTCTCCGAAGCCGTGAGCATGGCCTCGCGCGCAGACGTGATCGTCGCCTGTCTCGGACTCTCCGCCGAGATCGAGGGCGAGCAGGGCGACGCCAGCAACTCGGAAGCCGCGGGCGACAAACTGAATCTGTCGCTGACGGGCTTGCAGGAGGTGCTGCTGGAGCAGCTCGTGGCGCTCGGCAAGCCGACGGTGCTCGTGCTGATCGCGGGCAGCGCGCTCGGCATCAACTGGGCCCAGGATCACGTGGATGCCATCGTCCATGCCTGGTACCCCGGGCAAGAGGGCGGCACCGCCCTCGCCGACGTGCTGTTCGGCGATTACAACCCCGGCGCCCGCCTCCCCCTCACCTTCCCGCGCAGCATCGGCGATGTGCCGGACTTCGCGGATTACCGGATGAAGGGACGCACCTACCGCTACCTCGAGCACTCACCGCTCTACCCGTTCGGATTCGGGCTTTCCTTCACCACCTTCGAGTATTCGAACCTGAAGCTCTCGAGCGCGCAAACCGATGGCAGCCAGCCGCTCGAGATCGACGTCACGGTCCGGAACACCGGCAAGGCCCAGGGTGAAGAGGTGGTGCAGCTCTATCTCAAGGACCTCGAGGCGTCGTCGGTCCAGCCGATCCATAGCCTGCGCGGGTTCCAGCGCATCGCGCTCGGCCCGGGCGAGTCCCGGCGCGTCCAGTTCCGCCTCACCGACAAAGACCTGAGCTTGATCGACGACGACGGCAAGCGCGTGCTCGAGCCCGGACGCTTCCGAGTCTACGTCGGCGGCAGCCAACCGGACGCGCGCAGTGTGGAGCTGATGGGCCGCGCGCCGCTCAGCGCCGAGTTCGAGCTCGGCGGGCAGCGCCGCGAACTATCGTACTGAGCGGTTCAGTCCACGCTCTGCACGGCAGACGTGAGCTGATCCTGAGTCAGCCCGGCGCCGCCGACCCACTGCACGCGTCCGTAGCCGTCGGCGACGAAGGTCGTGGGCCGCTCCGCGACCCGGAAGAGCTCCGCAATTTTCCCGTTTTCATCGACCACCACGGGGAAGCGCAGCTCGTTCTGTTGCACGGTCAGGTTGGCGTCTGCCGTCTCGTTCGGTCCGAACACGCCGACCACCACCACGTCGCTCAAGTCCGCGTACATGCCCTGCGCAGCTTGGAGAGTCTCGTCGCAGGCGTCGCAATCACTCGCGACGAAGCTCACCACCACGCGACGGCCCTGATACGCGCCGCTGAACAGCGGGTTGCCGTTCAGCGTTCGGGTTTCGAAGCTCGGCATCACGTCGCCGAGCAGCGCGCTGTCTTGCGATTTCGGCGGCGGCTGCGAGGAACACCCGAGCAGGAGCCACACCGCTAACGCCGAAACGCCGAAGCGCGCCTTCATTCGCATCGGCGCACGATAACTCCGAGTCCAGGGCTCCGCACGCGAGACCGCGTACACCGCAATTCTGCAGCGTGCGGAGGATTGCGCTTTCCGCGCTTCGTGCCCGGGCGGCACGACTTATAAAATCAGCAGCTGCGTTGGGAAGCACTCTTCACTGAGCTACCAGCGCGCGATTCACGCGGGACGAGAGCGGTGCGGAATTCGGTCCCTGCTCGAGACGGGGCGCCGCGTCCCAGATTGGCGCAGGCGTTTCGGCAAGACGCACGCTGCGCAGCGAGCGCGGGATCGCCCGCTGTGCCGGCGCTGGCGCGGGCTCGGGCATGCGAGCGAGCTCCGTGATGGATTCGGTGCTCATCGCAGCGAAGCGCGGCGAACGGACCAGCGAGCTCAAGAATTCGGAGCGCCCGGACACACCGACCTTCTGGAATACGGACGCGACCTGATTCGCCACGGTTCGCACCGAGGTCCCGCGCAGCAGCGCCATCTCGGCGTAGCTCTTGCCCTCGACGAGCAAGCGAGCCACGGCGTACTCGGCCGCAGAAAGCGCGGGTCCGAGATCGAGGTCCGGTCGAGCGACGCTGACGACGCGATAGGGGCGAGGGTTCTGTCCGGCCTCGGTCGCCGGCAAGGCGAAGTCGCTGACGCGGCAATCGAGCACGTCGGTGAGGCCGCGCGACGCATGCGCCGCGAGCACCACGAGCGACGGCACGCGCGCAGTCCGGCTGTCGAGGCCCAGCGTTCGCAAACACTCGGCGACGGTGAGCGCGATCGTCGACGCCGCGAGGTTGCAGTCGAGCGCGACCGACTTCTGACGTTCACCCAGCAGGATGCGCTGGAGCGTGACGACCTTGCGCGCCGACAGCCGCCGAGGCGCTCTGCCGAGGGTCGCGGGCGCCGCCAGGGTCAGGTAGCAGCGCTGGTCGGTGTGGAAGGTATCGACGATGCGTACGGCGCCGGTCACGAGCAGCTTCCACAGTTCGGCGAGCGGCAGGCTCTGCCCGCTCGCGTCGTCCGCGCCCGCAGCGATGGCGCGGATCTCAGCGCTGTCGGTGTCGATTGATCCAGGGATGTCGTCTAGGCGCTTCATGGGGTCGCTCCGGTTGTTGCGGTCTGTGGACTCACCCGAACGAACCCATCTAAGCGGGAACCCCAAAATTCGTCGATTACACGCGATTACAGCCAATTTCATCGACCGCGATCGGCCGAAAGCCTGGAAAACCGGACCGTGCCCGGCCTCGCCCGCGATTTCAGCGAAATTCTTCGGTCAAAGCTGGCCGATTTGCAGGTTCGCCGTGCCGATTCGCAGCTGCTTGGTGCGGGGGCGACGCTCGATCACGTTCAGGGCGTCCCCGAGCCCCGCCTTGGCGAAGTGCTGCCGGATCCGGAAAATGTCGATGTTGAGCTGGGTGGCCGTGGTGGCGAGACCCTTCAACAGGTCTTCCTGGTAGACCCAGCCGCAGCCCGCGTCGTCCACCTGGTTTTTCACGTCTTCGAGCCGGAGCCGCGCCAGAGTGAGCAAGATGTAGTTGTGCGTCCGGCTGCCGAGATCGATGCCGCGGCCGTCGTGCTCGGCGAAGAGCTCGACGTGCTCTTCGTCACGAGACACGGAGAAGCGCAGCACGACCGGCTTCGGGAGCTGCAGGTAGCCGCCCGCCGAGGTCGACCCCACGACCTCTGGACACGAGAAGCGCCAGGTTCGCGAGGCCACGTCGAAGGTGCGGTGGTTCTCGAGCACGGTCAGGTTGCCCTCGAGATCCTCGAGCTTCCACAGCCCGTCGACATCGCGATACAGGCTGGCCTCGGGGTCGCT
This sequence comes from Polyangiaceae bacterium, assembly GCA_025937835.1. Classification (GTDB taxonomy): domain Bacteria; phylum Myxococcota_A; class Polyangia; order Polyangiales; family Polyangiaceae; genus PMG-095. Next base: position 3,528 of record JAICQO010000017.1, on the reverse strand, counting down.
CTCGGACGGGATGCCGAGCACGTCCTTTTCGACTACCAGCGCCTCGCCGCCGTCCAGCGGGATCGCCATCGCTTGAGGCGGGCCGTCATCGGTCATGCGGAACGACTCCGCGCGCTGACCGAACGCGAGCTCCGCGCCGCTCGTGAGCGCGTAGGCGCGGCCCGGCTGAAGCTGGGCGCCGTTCAGGAACGTGCCGTTGCGGCTGCCCAGATCGCGGACCTCCCAGTGCGTGCCTGCCCAGCGGATCGTCGCGTGGTGAGCGGACACGTACGGGCGGTCCAGGCGCAACCCGCACAACCAGGCGCGGCCGATCATCAGCTCGGGTTCGACGGCAAATGTCCGCTGGATCTTTGGATCGAAAAGGAGCGCCATTGGCTCGGGCCCGCGAGGGGGACCCTCAATCTAGGGGCCGCGATCCGGCCCGATCAAGTCCGGACTCGTACCGCGCGCCAGAGCGCGGGAAACAGGCCTCCCTCGCACCGGGGCCGAACTGGGCAACCGGCACTTTGCAGCGCAAGCCGAGCTCGAACACACCTCGGGATGTGGTAAACGACGCTCCGATGACCCCAACGGCGTCCCGGGCTCCGAGCTGTTCGAGTTGCGGCGGGGCAGGCGAGGTCCCCACCGATTTCGGCCCCGCTGATTGCCCTGATTGCGGCGGAGCCGGCTTCTTGCCGTCGCGTGCCGTGCTCGTCGAGTGGCGCGCCCGCGACATCGAACGCGCGCTGTCCGGCGGCGTCGAGCCTTCGGCGGTCGACGTGCGCTGGCTGCTCGCAGAGCTCCGCGCGGCGCGCCATGCCCTGACCGACGTGATCGCCCTCGCCCACGATATCCAGGACGAAGAGGCGATCGCCGGGCGCATTCGCTTCACCGCCAATCGCGCGCTCGGTCTGTACGACGTTCAGACCGAGCCCTCGAGCTGATCTCCGCGACGGAGCGCGCGCGCGGCCGCATCAATCGGGCGGCTTGATTTCGCGCTTGCAGGCGGCGCTGCACCCGTCCTTGTCAACGTTGTTGCCGTCATCGCAGATCTCGTACTCCGCCTGGAGCTTGCCGTCCCCGCAGATCGGGCCGAGCACACAGCCGGGTGAGCACTCGCCGTAACCACCGTCGTTCACGCCGTCGTCGCAAGCCTCGTGCTCGGGTTGAACGACGCCGTCTCCACAGCGCGGACCGAGCTGGCAATCGGGGGCGCAGTTGCCGTACGAGCCGTCGTTGATGTCGTCGCAGGCCTCGTCGTATTCGGCCTGCTTGATCCCGTCGCCGCAGCGCGGCCCGAGCGTGCACGAAGGACTGCAGTGGTTGTAGTCCCCGGTGTTCTCGGCGCCGTCGTCGCACTCTTCTCCGGGAGCGACCTCACCGTCGCCGCAGTTGGTGGTGCAGTCGCTCGGGAGCTGGTTGAAACCACTGAGCGTGAGCTGGAAGGACGAGCCCTTCTCCTTGCGCTCGGCGTGGAACACGGAGATCTCGTAGACCTTGCCGGCTTCTATCCCGTAGTCCGCGAGCGTGCTGTCGTCACAGACCAGTCGGTACGGGTCGGCGCCGACGGCAGCGCAGGTCTCGATGCCGGTGGCCGTGATGGTCACGCTGCCTGGGACCGGCACGTGCCAGCCACCGAGATCGACCGCGAGCCGCCGATTCAGGAACACCCAGACGTCGTCGTCCCCGGTGAAGTCGAGCTTCATCTCGGTCTGACCGTCGAACAGGAACCAGTAGCGGACTTCGGTCGTGAAATGGAAGTTGTGGGTCGCGCGGTAGGCGCCCATCGGCACCGGATAGCCCGCGTTCTCTAGCCCCTGGATCGCGACGCCCTCGGCCTTGAAGTTCCAGCCGTATTGCGGCGGGATCTCGCCGGCTGCGTACATGCCGGCCGGCGTGAGCGCTCCCATCGCCCCGTCGATCGGGAAGAACACCGGGTTTCCGTCGTAGCGCGTCTCGGTGACCACGCACTGGTTCATCGAGTTCGGGTCCTGCACGGTGCAGCGATCCAGACATTTCTGGGTCGTCGGATCGTCGATCGTGCAGCGCGGATCGGGGTTCTCGTTGCACTGATCGGGCGCCGTGCAGGCCATGCACGTCGGGGCCGGGTCGCCGGTCACGGGATCGAGCTCGACGCCGGACGTCCCGCACCAGGCCGGCTGGATCTCGCCGCCCTTGGCGTCGAACTCCATCAGGCCCACCCACTGCTCGCCGTTCGGGCCCCAGCGGTTCACGTAGCCCTCGGCGCCCTTGCCGTCGGCGGCCTTCGCCCAGAGCAGGATCGAGCCGGGGATGGTGCGGTTGGTGTTGCCGCCGACGTCGCGGTACCAGTTCGCGAACGTCGCCTTCGAGGTGATGCCGCCCGTGGCCAGCGTTTTCCCGCCAGCCATCGCGTAGACGGGCTTCCCGTCCGCGTCGAGCTCGTTCTGGACGATACCCGGGATCACGGCGTGGTTGTTCTCGGCGGGCTCGCAATCCGCGAAGTCGCGGTTGAAGTCGCGGAAGATCGCCGGCACGGTCATCGTGCACTTGCCGTCGATCTCGACGCACTTGTCGGCGTTCGTGCAGCTGAACGACTCTTCTTCCTTGCACTCGCTCGAGCAGCCGTCGCCGTCGCGCAGGTTGCCGTCGTCGCACTCTTCGTCGAGCACGATGCCGTCGCCGCACTTCGAAACGCAGGCGCCGCCGCTGCAGTTCGGTTCGGCGCGGCAGGTCGGGCTACAGCCGTCGAACGGCAGCGTGTTGCCGTCGTCGCAGCTCTCGGCGCCCTCCTGCACCTTGTCGCCGCACTTGGTCGGCGAACACGTGCTCGGCGCACCCTGGCACTTGAACCCGGTCTCGATCCGACAGCGCGGATCGCAACCGTCTTCCGCGTCGCGGTTCCCGTCGTCGCAGCCCTCGTTGGGATCCACCGTGCCATCGCCGCAGGTGTAGACCTGAACGCATTTCTGGCCGGGAACCCGGCACGAAAACCCCTTCTCGACCAGGTTGCAGGCCTCGGCGCAACCGTCGCCCGATTCCACGTTGCCGTCGTCGCAGGCCTCGCCCGGCCCCACCACGCCGTCGCCGCAGACGATCGTAGAGACGCAGGGCTGACCCGGGGTCTCGCACTTGAAATACCTCTCGACCTTGCAGGTGCCGGAGCAGCCATCCCCGGGCTTGCTGTTGCCGTCGTCGCAATCTTCGGGCGGCTCGGGCACGTTGATCAGGCCGTCGCCGCAAGCCGGCTCCTCGGGCACGAGCTTGCACTGCTCGAGGTCCGGCATCGTCTCGCAGACGCTGGACGGCTTGCCGCCTACCGTGACGCCAGTGGCGCCGCTACCGACGATGCCGCCTTGCACGACGGAGCTACCAGCGCCGCTGCCACCGCTGCCGCCATTCGGCGGAGGCGGCGGGTCGATGCCGCGGGGGCGCTCGGTCGGGGGCGAGCTGCAACCAGCCAACGCCCAGAGCGGCAGGACAAATCTGAGGGGATCGCGGAAGCGCATAGAAGTAAACCCGACCGGCGGAAGGTCATCGAGGGCGGCTCGTCGCCAACCCCCGAACGCT